>NZ_JAXCLC010000013.1:0-140177 GCF_034043715.1 Kitasatospora purpeofusca
CGCCTAGTGGCCTAGGGCGCACGCTTGGAAAGCGTGTTGGGGGCAACCCCTCACGAGTTCGAATCTCGTATCCTCCGCACCCGCCCGCCAGGGCAAACGAAGGACCCGACCGCACTGCGGCCGGGTCCTTCGTCGTTCCGTGGTTGCAGTTTTGGTTGCAGTTGACTCGAAGCTAGCGGTGTTCGCAGCCCTGCACTCCAGCAGCTAAGGCCATCCCATCCGGCCCATGGAACGCTGCAGGTACTCCGCACGGCACGCACCATGGACATATGAGCAGAGACGCCGGGCTCCCACCCAGGCGGCAGCGCCGGACTGTGCACCGCAACGCGGTACTACATCTCTACGACCAGCCGCTGTACCGCGACTGGGCGTTCTGGATGACCCTCGGCTTCGCGGTAGTGACGGCACTCTCCATTGGGACGAGCGATAAGCCGTCCCCGTTGCCTAGATGGCTGGACACCTCGCTGGCAACGATCACATTCACCGTCCTCTTCGGGGTCCTACCCACGTGGCTTCGTTTGCTCGTACGACGATGGCGTGAACAGCGGCGACCTACGTCTCAGCCTCCACCAGCCAACCCTGTGAGCCCGGCCCAACCAAGGCTGCAGTGGAAGACACCGTCCGCGGCGTCACAAGACCATGCCGCTAACTCTGCGCCACCCATCAGCACCTCTGTCGGATCCGCCCCCCTGAACCGGAGGAGTGACCGAGGAACCCCTGGAGCGGCCAGGCATCACCCAGGTTCAGCCGCCGCGCCGTTGCGTTGGCGCCGCCTGGATGCCGATGGATTTGAACGACTTCTGTTCGACCTGCTCCGCGCCTTCCCAGAGCATCACAACGTCCAGTGGCTGTCTCATACGCGAGCGGCAGACCGCGGGCGGGACCTTTCGATGGACCGAGTGCTTTACGACAGCACCGGCAGTGTCCGCACAGAACGAGTCATCGTCCAGGCCAAGCATTGGCTGGCAAAGACCGTAGACGTCCCGGCCGTCTCGGGGACCGTGGCAGCCATGAAGCTTTGGGAACCACCAGTGGTCCGCACCCTGATCATCGCAACAAGCGGGCGCTTCTCAAGCGACGCCATCATGTGGGTGGAGAAGCACAACAACAGCGGCGCTGCCCCATTCGTTGAGCTCTGGCCCGACAGCAAGCTCGAAGCGCTCCTTGCCCAGAGGCCCCAACTCGTTACCGCTCACGGCTTGCGGTAGTTGATCAGGTACGAGCCCTGAGCCCGACCAGCCTGATGGAAGCGTGTGGCCCGAGCCGTCCAACCAGCTCGGGCCACTTTTCAGTTCACCAGTCGTTATTGTCGCCGTACTTGCCGGGATTCTGGGCCCGGTCGACGGCTTGGTCCTTCGCCTGGACGTACGCCCCGGCAACTGCATCCCTGTCCGTGCCGCGCACCTGGGCCTCCACCAGCTGGTCGGTTCCCGGCCGACGGGTGGTACGCCAGGAGACCGGACGGTCTGTGTAGAGGTCGGGCTCGAAGTCCCAGACGGTGACGGCCCACTGCTCGGGCATGGCGAGGTCGAGGCGCTCGCCGCCGGGGCGGTACGCCGCGAAGGCGTGAAAGACGACCCGGCGGTCGGGGATTCGGTCACGGACAGCGTTCAAGCCGCCCGGCCCCTCGCGCTCCCACTTCTCTCGCTGCCACTCCTCCACCTCCGCCGTGCGGCCCGGCTGCTCGGCGGACCACTGCTCGACCACCGACCTCGCGTGGTCATGGTGCAGGAATGGGATGCGGCACCCCTCCAGGTGTGCGACGAACAACAGTGACGGGTCTGGGCTGTGCTCGACGTCCGGCTCCGTGGAGACAAGCTCCACTCGGGCGCCGACCGGCACCACGGCTGGCGCCGGAGCGGCATCGTCCTGATCCACGGCCGCCTTGGTAGGCCAGAGCAGCCCGCCGACCTTCGCTGCGGTCTGCTGGAGGACGGGGCTGGTCAGGTGCTGGTACCGCCGGCGCATCCGGGCGGACTTCCCCGGCTCCCAGCCCATGATGGCGTCGACCACAGCGTCGGGGACGCCGAGGATCAGCAGCACAGTGGCAGCGGTGTGCCGGGCATCGTGGAGACGGCCATCGCGGACCCCGGCCGCCTTCAGCAGGTCCTTCCAGCGGTGATAGTCGGTATTGGGGTTGAGCGGTTCGCCAACCTCGGAGGTGAAGACGTACCCCTTCTCGGTCCAGAGGTCACGGGCGCGCAGGCGCTCGCGCTCCTGCGTCTCCTTGTGCAGCACCAGGAGCTTCATCAGCTCCTCGGGCACGCCGATCGGCCGCTTACCGGCCCTGGACTTGGTGGACTTGGTCTCCCGCCGAATGTTGATCTTCTTCGGGCAGTAACCGGGCTTGCGCCCGCAGCGGTCCCCGCAGCCGTGCTTGTAGCGGGGCCGCAGTCGACCACGCCGCACCCTGATGACGCCGGCGTCGAAGTCGACGTCCTCCCACTGCAGTCCGAGGACTTCGCCCTGCCGGAGGCCGAGTGCGAGGGCGATGACCCAGCGGGCGGTGTTGCGGATCTTGGACGCTTCGAGCAGGAGCCGCTGGACCTCCTCGACCGAGTACGGCTCGACCTCCTCCTCGTCCAGCACCGGGGCCTTGGCGATCGTTGCCGGGTTCTCGGTGATCGCCTTGCGGCGGACCGCCTCGTTCAGGGAAGTGCGGATCGTCCGGTGGGCCTGGTGGGCGGTGCCCGCCGAGCTGCCGGTGTCCTGCATCTTCCGGTAGAGGCGTTCGAGATGATCGGGTTCAAGCTTCTCCAGGCGGTGCGCGCCGAGGCCGGGTATGAGGTGGTGGTAGACGGCAACGCGGTAGCCGTCGATCGTGTTCTCACCCACGCTGGGTGCCGCGATGTTCTCGACCCAGTGGGTGAGCCAGGTCGCGACGGTCCAGCGCTGGCCGGCCTTCGGCACCTTGCCCTTGTCGCGTTTGGCCTCCAGCTCGCGGACCGCCTTGGTGATCTCCGGGCGGGTCTTGCGGCTGACGTGACGGCGGTCGGAGCTGCCGTCGTCCTTCACACCGACGGTGACGTAGCCGTGCCAACGGCCGTTCTGGGCCTGGTAGATGGTCGAGTCGCCGTTGGGCTTGCGGGACCTGGTCATGAAGTCCCCCTCAGGCCGCGAGGGCAGCGGCAGTAGCACCGGCCCGGTCGGAGACGTAGTCGTTCAGCGCTTGGGCGGGGATCCGGCGAAGACGGCCGATCGTCACGGACGGCACTTCGCCCGACGCCACGAGGGCGTACATGGTGGTCCGCCCGACGCCGAGACGGCGGGCCGCCTCTTCCACGGTGAGCGCGACAAGTGTGGGGTCCGGGACGTCGTCGCAGCTCGCGACGAGGGCGAGCAGGCTCTGCTCGGGAAGGCCCAGCGCCTCCGAGAGGCGGGCAAGGGAAAGGGCGGACTGAGGCATGGGACTCCTCGTCGACCGCGCGGGGCTGGCACCCCGAGCGGGCTGATCGTGTGATGGGTGGTCATGGCGGCGTGATCCCTCGCCCAGGCGCGCTAACACCTGGAGCGAGACGCGGACGGATCTGGCAATCCGTCATGCGTGCCGCGTTGTTCGGGGAGTCAGGTCAGACGGGTACTCCCGCGTGCTTACTGGCCGGTCATGCGAGCGCGTCCTCGGGCTCTAGCTTTCCTCGCCCGCGGCAGACCCGCTGCCGGACTCCTCGGGAGTCTCGGCGGGGGTGTTCCCCCAGTCGTCGTATTGGCTGAGGTCAAGGTGGGCGAGCGCTGACGGCAGGGTCGGCGGGGTGATGCCCTTCTGGCGCATCAGCGATCTTCGGTCCTGGATTTCCTGCGAGTAGTCGCCGATGATCTCGTCGAACTGGTTGACCAGTTTGACGTTGACCTCGCGGGTCGCCGCATCACGGGCCGTGGCGACCTTGCGGCGGTACTCCTCCGAGTCGCTGATCGTCCTCTGCAGGCCGTGGAGCGTCTCGTTGTAGAAGCGGATCTCCTGGAACCGCAGCTCCAGATCGTTGGTGGGCTCGTGGTCGGGCATCTGCTCCCCGCAGACCCACCGGAGCGCATCGCCGGTGGAGTACATCGAACCCGGGAGAAGCTCGATCTCCCCGACCTCACCCAGGGGGACGAGGAAGACGACCGGGGGGACGCCGAGCACTTCCGCGAGGACCAGCACCTCGGCCACATCGATGCTGGAGCGTCGGCCGTTCTCGAGGTTGGCGATGACGTTCCGCGCGATCGGGTAGCCCAGCTTCGCGCAGGCCGCGGCGACGTCCTGCGCGCTCATCCCCCGTTCCTCACGGAAGCGCCGGACCGCCTCGGCGACGCGACCGGTCACACCGGCCTGCCAGTCCTTGGGGTTCGTCATGGCATCAAGATACCGATCCGACACAGGCCGAGTCAACATCCAGCACATTCATCGTGTCACGACGACACAACATCTGCCTTGACGTGGCGCAATTGGTGTGTGTTTACTCTGCGTACGTTGACGGACTCAGGCCAGCACGATCGGTCGCGCGAGCCTGGAAACGAGGGCGGCCCCCGGTGTTAGCGCACCGAGGGCCGTGAAGGCTCCCTATCTGACCACCCATCAAGACGATCAACCGCTGTGCGGCCTGCCAGGGCCTGATACACGGCGGGAGGGAATCCATGTCCCAGCCTACGGGCCCGGTATACGGGCCGTCGAGTTCCGGTGCCAGCTTCGACGACGACCACGCGGTGTCCCCGAACGGGACACCGCCGAACGACCTGGACGCTGAGAGGGCGGTCGTCGGCATCTGCATGGCGCTGGGCAGGCCAGCCATCGACGCGGCGCGCGCCGTCCTCGACGCCGGCGACTTCTACCGGCCTGCCCACGAGACCATCTGGCGCGCGATCCTCGACCTCACCTTCGAGGGGGCCCCAACAGCTGCCGTGGCCGTCGCCGACCGGCTTCGAGGCGACGGTGCCCTGGAGCGTGTGGGCGGCGTGAACTACCTGGTCCGGCTCGCCGCCGAGGCGCCACCCTCGGCGGACAATGCCGACTACTACGCGGCCATCGTGCGACGCGAGTCGGAGCTGCGGAAGCTGCACGCCACGGGCATCCGGACCGTCCAGCAGGCCCTGCTGCCCGGCGCCCAGCCTGACGAGATCCGCAGCGCGCTCGATGCCGAGGTCCGTGAGGGACGTGAGCGCGCGCTGGCCTCCGGGAACAGTCGTCTGTCGCGCTTCATGGTGGACGGCTGGGACTTCGTCACCAAGACCGGGGCGGACAAGGAGCCTCTGTGGGGCACGCGTGGGGAGACCGCGTGGGCCGCCGGCGAGAGCCTGATGATCGTCGGTGCCCCCGGCGTTGGTAAGACCACCATCGCCCACCAGGTGATCTTCGCCCGGATCGGCTTGGGCGACTCGGCGCTCGGCATGCCCGTCGCCGAGAGCAAGCGCGTCCTGTACCTGGCCATGGACCGGCCACAGCAGATCGCTCGGGCCATGGCCCGGCTGGTCCGGCCCGAACACGAGAAGCTGGTCCGAGAGCGACTCCTCATCTGGGAGGGCCCGCTGCCGACCAGCCTCGACAAGGAGCCCGGCCTCCTCGCCGAGTTGGCCACCGCGCACGGCGCCGACACCATCGTCATCGACAGCCTCAAGGACGCCGTCAGCACCCTCGTCGACGACAGCCTCGCCATCGCCTACAACAGCGCCCGCAACCGGGCCCTGCGCGAGGGCATCCAGGTCCTGGAGCTGCACCACCAGCGCAAGGCCACCGCAGACGCCCCCCGCGGACAGCGCCCCACCCTCGACCGCGTGTACGGCTCCACCTGGCTGACCTCTGGCGCGGGCAGCGTGCTGTTCATCGCCGGCGAGGCTGGCGACCCTGTGGTCAACCTCCACCACCTCAAGACCGTCACGGGCGAGATCGGCCCGCTCACCATCGTCCACGACCACGAGGCGGGCACGAGCACCGTCGAGGAGACCATCGACATCGCCGAACTCCTGCGCGCGGCACAGGACGGTGTGACCGCCAAGCAGCTGGCCACCGCTATGACGGGGGACAAGAAGCCCGACGCCGCATCCATCGGGCGGGCCCGCCGGCGCCTGAACACCCAGGTCAAGTCCGGGCTCGCCGAGGTGGAGAAGGGCTCCGCAGGTGGCATCGGCGGCGGCAAGGAAGACCGCTACTTCACCTCCGCCCGCCACATCAACACCAGCGTCCCGCCGACCCTGGTCGAGCAGCCCGCCATCCCGCTGGCCGTCGTACCGGCCGCACCGCAGAACACCACGCAAGCGCCCGTCGAACCTGCCCTCACCGACGCCGAGAGCCACCGGGTCGCCGCCGCGACGGCCACGTCACGGGGAACAGGGCGTTTTCGCGAGCGTTCACGCATCTCCACCGCCACAACCGTTGTACAACCCGTTGTTGCACCGGACGCTCCGAGGAAAAACCGCAGGTAGAGGCGTTTTCGCGACCGTTTACGCCGTTGTCGCGCCCGAGCGTTTTCGCGCGGACCCCCTTTAGAAGGGGGTTCGCGTAAACGCCCCCGGTAATCGCGCTACCCATCGCCGCTCGACCCACGAGGATCACCTTCCGCATGACCGTCACCAACCCACGCCGTATGCCCCGCCTGGACGCCGTCCTTGTCCAGGCCGCCATCGCGGGTGCCCTGTCCTTCGCCCACCTCCACGACATCGCCGAAGCCGCCGGACAGCACGGCTGGAAAGCCTGGGCCTACCCGATCTCGGTCGACCTGCTGCTCGTCGCCGCCTGGCACCGCATGCGGACCCTGCGCACCAGCGGCCAGCCGGTCGGCACCGCCTGGACCTGGTTCGCCACCGCCCTGGCCGCCTCCCTCGGCGCGAACGTCGCCACCGCTGGACTCCTCAACCTCACCCACGTCCCCGGCTGGCTGCGGGTCCTGGTCGCCGGATGGCCCGCCCTCGCCTTCTTCGGCGGCACCCTCCTCGCGCACGGCACCACGGCTACTGCGGTCGTCACCAAGCCGCAGTCCGCCGAGGCCGAGGCCACGCTCCGCGACCGTCTTGAGCCCACCGTGGTTCCCCCGGCAGCCGAGCCCCTTCCGGAGACGGAAACGGACCAGAGCGACCCGCTCGACGCCGGGCGCGAGGTCGCCCCCGACGACGAAGGGCCGTCCGGCGACCGGGAACCGGTGGTGGGTACCAGGCGCACGGGACGCAGGCCCGCCGCCTCGATGGACGAGCTGGCCGAGATCGTCCGACCGGCCGTCGAGGAGCACGGACCCATCCAGGCCGTGATCAAGACGGCCCTGCGCGAAGCCGGCATGCCGATCGCCAGTGACCGCCTCGGGAAGCTGACCCAGCGCTTCAAGGACGAGCGGGCCGCCCAGCAAGCCGATGGGCAGACCAGCCTGTCGGTCGCCTGACGCCCCGCCGCGTCATCGCTGCTCGCCCAAGGACTGGTCGCTGCCGGACCGGGCGAGCGAGCCGCCCTCTCTTCCGCGCTGGTGATCACCGGCACCCCGCGTGTCGTCGGCGGGCACACCGGAAATCCGGATGCCCCGCCTCCTACACCGGATATCCGGCACCGCCAAACCGGATCCCCAACCCGACCATCACCCCGCACGCCGCACACACCCTGTGCCTGCACCCGCCCGCCCCGACAGGAAATCCGGAGGACTCCTTGCCCGCCCAGCAGCCCCGCCACGATCCCGCCCGTACCGTGCCCGAGCAGGGCATCAAGGGCGGTAGGCTGATCGGCCGTCTGCTCCGCGCGTTCGGCAACTCAGCTCCTGGCGGAGCCAGTTGTACCCAGTCTCCGACACTTCGCGCGGGTCTGGGGTCCTCCGCCCCAGGGGTGGCGGAGGAGGCCCGGCGCGAGGGCGCGCCGGGCCAGCCAAAGGCCCTCGGCCCGGACGAGCTCAACACGCTGCAGCTCGACATCCTCGCCCGCGTCCGCACCGATCAGCCGAGCGCCGAGCCACCCTCCGCCGTCGATGGCGAGAGCGTCAGCGCCGCCCGTGCCGCGTTCCTGCACGAGAACACCGCAGCCCTCGACGTCCCGAAACTGAACGCCCCCGAAGGCGCCCAGCCGATGCCCCAGGGCAAGCACCGGAAGCACATCGGAACCCGCCGCACGGAGCGGGTCGGACCTGTCAGCTATACCCCGCTGCAGCACGCCGAACTGCTTGATGCCGCCGACCGTCACGGATACGGGGACACGATCTCCGGATACGTCGGCGACATCTCGCTGGCGTTCATCCGGGGCGAGTTCACCGTCGACCTACCCCTGCACACCGACCGCCTCGCTCTGCAGGAGTTCCGGGCCGAGGTCCGTCAGGAGATCAACGCCATCGGCAACAACATCAACCAGATGGTCCACGTGCTCCACCGGGACGACCGTCTCGTTCCCGACAGCCGCGAGCGCCTGATCCGGCTGGAGAACCTGCTCCGCGACATCGCCGAAGCCCTGCTCATCCCCACCAGCAGCCCCGAAGGAGGCCAGCGCGCGTGATCCCCTCCATCAAGGCCCCCGGCGGCAACACCCGCGGACTGCTCGCCTACCTCTACGGACCCGGCCGCCACGACGAGCACCTCGACCCGCACATCGTCGCCTCCTTCAGCCCGCTCGGCCTCCGTGATCCCGGCCGCGATCAGAGCGCCACCCTCACCCAGCTCGCCCGGATCCTCGACGAGCCGGTCAACCTGTGCAACAGCGGCTTCGGCAAGAAGGTCACCGACCACGTCTGGCACTGCCCCGTCCGCGCCGCCCCCGGCGACCGCTACCTCTCCGACGCCGAATGGGGTGAGATCGCCCGCCGCATCGTCAACGCCGCCGGCATCGCCCCCGACCGCGACCCGCACGGCTGCCGCTGGATCGCCGTACGCCACGCCACCGACCACATCCACATCCTCGCCACCACCGTCCGAGAGGACGGCCGCCGCCCCAAACTCCACAACAGCGGCAAGCTCGCCCAGGCCGAAGCCCGCAAGATCGAGAAAGAACTCGGCCTCCACCAGGTCCAGCCCGGCGACCGCACCGGCGACCGCCGACCCACGCAGGCCGAGATGCACAAGGCCGACCGCCTCGGCTGGCAACAGACCGGCCGCGACTGGCTCCGGGACCGCATCCGCGACGCCATCCCCCACTCCGCCGACGTGGAGGAGCTCCTCGCCTACCTCCAGGCCGACGGGGTCGAGGTCAAGATCCGCCGTTTCCCGTCCGGCGACCTCCAGGGCTACGCCGTCGGCCGGCCTGGTGACCTCAACGCCAAGGGCGAGCAGATCTACATCCCTGGCGGGAAGCTCGCCCCCGACCTCTCCCTGCCCAAGCTCCAGGCCCGCCTCGCGGCCGGCACCCCGGAAGAGCACCCCACCGCCCAGCGCAACCGGCCCACCACGAGCTGGCAGCGCACCACGGACGCCCTCGACAGCCTCCACCAACACCTCACCAACGAGACCGCCGTCGGCGGAAATGACGGGGACGGCGCGTTGGCGCAGGCGCAGATCACCGCGCTGGGCGACATCATCAACGCCACCAGCCAGCAGGCCCCCGCCGAACTCCGGGCTGAACTGCGAGCCGCCACAAGGACGTTCGCCCGCGCCCAGCGCTCCCAGCTCCGCGCCGACCACCAGGCCGCCGCAGACCTGCGCCGAGCCGCCCGCGACATCATCCACGCGAGCGACGGCCCCGACGGCAACGCCCTCACCGTGATGATCGCCGCCCTGGTGTGGGCAGCGATACTCACCGGCCGCTGGCATCAGACCCGCGGCCACGCCCAACAGGCCCACGCCGCCCAGCAGGCCGTCCAGCACCTCCAGACCGCCTACGACCAAGCCGCCGCCGACCAACTCGCCGCCCTCACACACCGTCAGCCCAAGCCGGAGATCACCAACATCCTCGCCGGCGACGTCCGCTCCGCCGTCCCCGACCACGCCCAGCGCATCCTTGCCGACCCCAACTGGCCAGCCCTGGCCACCGTCCTCGCCGACGCCCAGGCCCTCGGCCACGAGCCCCGACAGCTCCTCCAGGAGGCCGTCGCCCGCCGCGAGCTCACTACCGCCCGCCTGCCCGCCAAGGTCCTCCTCGGCCGTATCCAGCACACCAGCCGCAACCCCGAGCGCAACCTGGCCGCCGAAGCCGCCCGCCGCCGCTCACCCGCCGCGATCGTCCTCGGTGTGCGCGTCACCCCCACCGACCAGACCGTCCCCCCCACTGCGGCCGTCGGCACCCCGCCGCACCGAACACGCTGACACCCTCAGGTGTCGATCTGATGTCGTCTTCGGCGGTCGGGAACATCCCGGCCGCCGCACGTCTTGTCGTGTCGCTGGAACCGTCACCGGACGAAGGGCACCACGCTGATCAACCGCCGCCACGACGAGAACGCCCACCGCCCCACCACCATCCGCGTCGTCCCCCACCCCGACGAGCTCGACGCCCGCAGCATCCCGATCACATGCCCCCGCTGCCGGGCCCGCCGTGACTGGCTACTCCTCAACGTCCGTGAGCACGTCTTCGTCCGCTGCCGGTGCGCGCACGAGTGGCATGAGCCCGACCTCACCCGCGCCTTCTTCGAGGAGCACTTCACAACCCCCGAGGACGAGTGGGGCGACTTCCACACCGCCATGAGGGCGCTCGCGTTCGACGGCCTGCTCGCGGGCACTACGTGGGATTAGTCGCGGGTGCGTGGTGGGGCCAACGCTTGGACAACGTTGGCCCCACTAACTCATTCAGGAGGTCGCTGCCCGGTCAAGCTCAGGCAGCCATGGCGGGCAAAGCCTGCAGGCGCTCGCGGAACTCGGCGACCGCAGGCTCGGCGCCGTACGGCTTGAGGTAGCCCTCGAACTTGGTGAGGCGGCTGACGGCGCGCACGGAGTGGACCTGGGTTTCGAGGAGGCCGAGGCCGCGGTTGGCGGCGTCGAGGGCGCCGTCGAGGTCCTTGCCGGCGAGGCGGGCGGTGGCGAGGCGGCCGGAGCGGACGGCCTGGTCACGGGGGACGGCGTGGTCGATGGAGGAGGCGAGTGCGCTGGTGGCCCGGTCGACCTGGCCGGCGCGGAGCATGATCTTGCCCTCGGTGGAGCTGAGCTGGGCGCTCCCGTACCAGGAGAGCCAGGTCGGGAGCTGGTCGCCGCCGTTCCTGGACCAGAGGTCGTGGGCGCGGTTGAGGGCGGAGCCGGCCTTCTGGTGCTGGCCGTCGCGGGAGAGGCTCTCGGCGTGGTGGAGTTCGAGGTAGCTGCGGACGCCGGGCTGCATCGTCGAGGGGGTGTTGGCGAGCGCGGTTTCGACCTGGGCGACGCGCTCGGCGGGGTTGTCGGCGTCGGAGAGGTGGACGCCCATCTCGGCGAGGAGGAAGGCGCCGAGGGCGTCGTCGCCGACGGTCTTCGCGGCGCGGAGGGCGCCGAGGTAGTACTGCTGGCCGACTGAGCGCAGGCCGCTGTCGTAGGCCATCCAGCCCGCGATGTAGTTGACCTGGGCGGCCAGCCCGTAGAGGCGGGCTTCGACGGCTTCGGTGTGGCGGCCCTGCTTCAGCAAGGTGGTGATGATCGCAAGGTCGCCGCGGGCCTGTTCGATGAGGCGGGCGCCGCCCATCTGGGCGTCCAGGGTCTGGAGGGTGGCGACACGGGCTTCGAGGGTGTCGACCATGGAGTCGGTCACCTGGTCGCCGTTCAGGGCAGAGGCGAAGGCGGGCGAGGCCGAGGCCCAGCTCGCGGCGACGGTGGCCATGGCGGCCCCGGTGATGGTGAGAAAGCCACGCCGATCCATACGACCACTCCTGACCAGTTCCACCAGTACATCCACGGTACCGGCCTTCGTCCACGGCGCCGTGACGCCGGTCACCTCCCACACCGGGAGCCACCTCGGCCACGGATTGGCAGCCAGAGTACCGGGGTTGACGCCGAGAAGGTCAGCCAGAAAGAACTGGGCGTCCGGCTCGGGTTCCTGGCCCTGCTCCCACTTCCACACCAGCGTCCGGTTGGTCGCGAGGTTGATCTTCAGCGCGGCGCCGTGATCGCGCATCATGCGCGCGAACTGGATCTTTCCCCAGCCGCGTAACCGCATCAGGTGGGTGAGCGGGTGGACTGCCAGAACGTCTGAGCTCATCTCAACCCCCCGACGATTCATGACCTGTTGGTGAGCGTACTGCTACCCGCTGTGGCGCGGGCCGCATCGACCAGAAACCCCCCAGAAACGTTCCGAGTTGCGCTGCGGCACGGCGAACCTGTACCGGCCGCCCGGCCCCGAAGTCCAACGAGGGGAGGAGCCATGGAGGCAGCTGAGAGGCCGCATCAGAGCCGTCAAGGCAGGCACCGCGGCGCACACCGCGACCCGGTCGGGACAGCGCTCACCGCGCTGTGGGGCCTGGGCCACGTCGTCACGCTCGCGCTGCTCGGGGTCGCCACCGATCACCAGCTCAGCACTGACCACCCGGTCGCGGCACCGCCCCCACGATCCCTTCCCGATCACGATCCGGCCGTCTGAACCCCGGGCCCGCGCTGCCACGACGGCCCGCAGCGAAGCCGACACCCGCCCTAGGACTTGGAGGACACGCACCGTGCCACGCCTGCAAGCACCACTGCCCCACCCGAAAGACCCCGCAGCCACGGCAGTACCCACAGCCTTCGCCCGCCGTACCGCGGTAGTCACCGGTGCCGCCGGGTTCATTGGCTCACACCTGTGCGAGCGACTGCTGAGCCTGGGGGCGGAAGTGGTCGGCGTCGACAACCTGCTGACCGGCCGCCTCGACAACCTGGCGGGCCTGCGCTCGGCCAGCGGCTTCCGTTTCCAGACCGACGACGTGACTCGGCCGTTCACGGTGGCCGGCCCGGTGGACTTCGTCTTCCACCTCGCGTCGCCTGCCTCGCCGCTCGACTATGCCCGCCATCCGCTGGCCACTCTGAAGGTCGGCGCGATGGGCACGCTCAACGCCCTGGAGCTGGCCGGGGCCAAGCACGCCCGGTTCCTGCTGGCCTCGACCTCCGAGGTGTACGGCGACCCGCTCGTGCACCCGCAGCCTGAGCAGTACTGGGGCAACGTCAACCCGGTCGGGCCCCGCAGCGTCTACGACGAGGCCAAGCGGTACGCCGAGGCGCTGACCTCCTGCTTCCAGCGCTCTGGAGGCACCCGCACCCACATCGTGCGGATCTTCAACACCTACGGCCCGAGGATGCGGGCCGACGACGGCAGGGCGGTGCCGGCCTTCATCCAGCAGGCACTGGCGGGCGAGCCGATCACGGTTGCCGGTGACGGCAGCCAGACCCGCTCGCTGTGCTTCGTGGCCGACACCGTCGCCGGTCTGCTCGCCGCCGCCACCGCGGACTACCCCGGCCCGGTGAACCTGGGAAACCCGCACGAGATCACCATGCTGCAGCTCGCCGAGGAGATCCGGGCCATGACCGGCTCCGACTCCGCGATCACCTTCGTCCCGCTGCCCGCCGACGACCCCAAGCGCCGCTGCCCCGACATCACCGCTGCCCGCGCCCACCTCGGCTGGGAGCCCACCACCCACCTGCGCGACGGCCTGCGCCAGACCCTCGACTGGGCCCAGCAGCACTTTCCCCGCCAGACCACCGCTACCACTGGAAGGAGCACCTCGTGAACGCCTCCCCGCGACCGCTGCCCGCGATCGTCTGCGGAGTCGACGACGGATACGCCCGCCCGCTGCGGACGCTGATGCACTCGATCGCCGCAGCCCACCCCACCGCCGTCGGTGAGCTCCGGCTGATCGTCCTCGACCAGCAGATCAGCGAGACCAACCGGAAGGCGATCCTGCGGGACGCCGCCCGCACCGGCCTGCGTACCGAGCTGCGGCCGGCGCCGGTGACCGACCCGCGCTATCCGGTCTCCGACTGGGTCAGCGGCGCCGTGTACGTGCGTCTGGCCATCCCGGAGGTCATCCCCGACGAGCACCAGGTGCTGTACCTGGACGCCGACACCATGGTGCTCGGCGACCTCCGGCCGCTACTGCGTCAGTCCCTCAACGGGCGCCCGATCGGCGCGGTGCGCGACCCGCAGAACCCGGTCGTCGGCCGCGGCATCCAACTGCCCGGCTGGGACCAGCTCGGCGTCCCGTACGGCCGGGACTACTTCAACAGCGGCGTCATGCTCATCGACCTCGAGCGCTGCCAGCGGCTCGGCGTCTTCGACCGCTCCCGGCAGTTCCTGTCCGAGCACCCCGACAAGGTCCGGTTCTGGGACCAGGACGCCCTGAACTGGGCCGTCGACGACAACTGGCAGCGGCTGGACCGGCGGTGGAACACCTTCGCCATGTCGCCGCAGGCCGCCCAGCCCGGCTTCATCCACTACGCCGAGGCGGACAGCCCGCTCGCCCAGCTCCTGAAGGACGAGAGGACCGCCGCCCTCGTGCACTTCGCCGGCCCCGACAAGCCCTGGCAGGACACCTACCCGGCGGGCCAACTCCGGGACACCTACCGCCTGTTCCGCGACTACGTCGCTGGCAGCAGCTAGTGAACACAAAACGGCGCAAGTCGTTGTGGCGAAGCACGGCCTGGTGGATCGCCGCCGCCGTGGCCGCGCGCAACGTCAACGGACTTCGGCACATCCGCCGGACGCTGGACTGGGCCGACCAGCCCGTGTCAGGTGGGAACCGGCGGGCGGTGGAGCCGATGGTGCTGCACGTCATCGTCCCGGTGCTGCGGGAGCAACAGCAGATCACCGCCGCACTGGCCTGGTTCGTCCCTCTCCTGCGCGACCTCCCCGGCTCGACGCTGACACTGGTGACCACAGCCCGAGAGGACGCCGAGCGGCAGCACCTGGCCGCCCGGCTGGCGGGGGCGACGGCGGCCGACCTCACGGTGGAGCGCTTCCCGCAGCTGACCGGCGATGAGCTGGCCGCCCTCGGCAAGACCCTGACCGGCAGCGGCAAGGGCTCGTTGGACGCTGCCGTGGCGGCTGAGGTGCTGTCCGGCTTCCCCACCACGGCGGACGTCGTCACGGCGGAACTCGCACGCATGCCGGAGCCCGACCCGGTGGTCCGGCACGTCCACTACCGGGGCGACGGGCGCAAGGCCGCGCAGGTGAATGCCGCCGTCGAACAACTCGCCACTGCCGACGCGGACCAGGAGTACGTCGCCGTCTACGACGTGGACTCCCGCCCGAGCCGCGAGCTGCTGGCGCGGACCGCCGAGTTCCTGGCCCACCGCCGGGCCGACGACGGAGAACTCCCATGCGTCGTCCAGCAGTCGGCCCGCTTCGCCACCCAGGGTGCGGCCGGCACCTGGTGGGAGCGGAGCCTGTGCCGGGGCGCCGCCCACGCCCAGACCCTTTGGACCCTTCGCCGCGAGATCCCCAACCTCCGCCGGTACGCCGACGCCGCCCGCCGCCCGCACACCACCCCCGGTCTGCCGGGGCTGGCCCAGACCGTCGGCCACGGCCTGCTCGTGAGTACGGACATCTTCCGGCAGGTCGGCGGCCTGCCGACCTTCACCGTCCTTGACGACGTCGCCTTCGGCTACCGGCTCACCCTGGATCGGGTCCCGGTGGACAGCCTGCCCTTCACCACCACCGTGCCGGCGGCCGAGTATGTGCGCGAACTGCTGGCCCAGAGCGAGCGCTGGTTCCAGAGCTACCTCGACTACCAGAAGTGCGCCACCCGCTGGCACGCCGAAGGCCACGGCCGCCGCCGCGACCACGCAGCGGCCCTGACCATCGGCGCCTACCGGGGCATGGCGTGGCTGCTGGTCTCGCCCGCCACCGCGTTCTGCCTGACCCTCGTGCTGGGGCCGCGCACGCGCCTGCCCGTCCGGGCGATGGCCGCGACGGCGCTCTGGGCGGCCACCGTCGCACCGGTCCGCGCACTCGCCGCGGCCGAAGGTCGCCCCCCGATGGGGCGGGAGACCGCGGTGCGGAGCGCAGAGACGCTGGCCGGGCTCCTGCTCAAGAGCGTCGGCCCGCTGACCGCGCTCGGCCGCTGGGCGGTCACCGGCACCCGGCGTACCACGCTCGCCCCCAAGAGCAACCGCCGCACCGCCCCATCCACCACCACGGACAGGGAGTTCACGTGATCCTCGGCATCGAGGGCGTCAGCTGCGTCGGCAAGACCACGCTGGCCGCCCAACTCTCCACCCACCTGAACCGGCCCGCCGTCATCCCCTGCTACTACCACGCCAGCCCCGACCCCACCCTGCTGCCGGCCCCCGAGCCGTTCACGGCCGAGCACCAACTTGCCAACATCGCCCAGTTCCTGGACGTCGAGGACCTGCGGCTCGCCCGGGCCAGGCAAGCCCTCGCCGAGGGCCGGGACGTCATCCTCGACCGCACCGTGGACACCCTCCTCGCCCACGCCCACGCTGTCGGCCGGATGAACGGCTTCGACTGCGACGACCAAGCCCGGCGCCTGGTCACCAGCCGCCCGGTGGCGATGCCCGACCTGACGATCGTGCTCACCGCCGACCCGGACGTGCTCGCCCGCCGGGCCCGCCTGCGCAAGGGCATGCCGACGATCTTCTACGACCGCCACTTCAGCGACCACTTCAACGCCTACCTCGCCCACCCGCTTGCCCCGGCCGTCGCCCTGCTCGACGCCGCCGGCTCGCTCGACGACCTCACCGCCCGTGCCCTCGACCACGTCCACCGCCACCAAGCCGCCCAGCACCGCCCCAACCCGGCCCTGGGGCCGCACCCGCTCAAGGAGGCGTCGTGAAGGCCGCGATCATCGGCTGCGGCGCCATCGCCAGCCGCTGGGTCCGCTCCCTGCTCGCCGACGGCCGCATCGAGATCACCGCCCTCGTCGACCCCGACCAGCAGGCGGCACAGGTGCTCGCCGCCCGCTACGGGCTGAGCCCGGCCGTCGCCACCACGCTTCCCGAGGCGCTCGCCCAGGCCGAGGCCGACGTCGTCGTCAACCTCACCCCGCCCGAACTCCACTACCCCGTCAGCCGCTCGGCGCTCACCCAGGGCCTGCACGTCCTGACCGAGAAGCCGCTGGCCCTGAACCTGCCCGACGCCCTCGACCTCGTCCACCTCGCCCGTGAACGCGGCCTGCTGCTGTCCGTCATGCACAACCGGGGCGCCGACCCGGACTTCCTCGCATTCGCCGACACGGTCCGCTCCGGCGGCCGGCCACCGTTCGCCATCACCGCCGACACCCTGGTCACCCTGCCTGGCCCAGGCTTCCGCGCCGGCCAGCACCTGCCCGTCACCACGGACCTCGCCGTCCACGCCTTCGACCAGATCCGCGCGCTGATCACCGCACCGCCCACCGAAGTGACCTGCACCGAGACCCTGACCGGCTTCCTCGCGACCCACAGCTCGATCGCCGCGATCACCGTCCACTTCGCCGACGGATCCCTGTTCACCTACCGAGGCGGGTACATCGTCGACACGACCCTGCGGACCGACGCGAACGGCGACTGGCGCGTCGAGGGCCGGGGCTTCGCCGCCCGGTGGGCCCAGGACCCCAACCGCCGACGGAACGCGCCTGAGGCCGGGCCTCCGGCCTACCAGCGGTGCATCACCGCGATGGTCGACGCCCTCCATCTGGACGGCCGCCTGCCGGTGCCCGCCGCCGGCAACCTCGCCTCCATCGCCCTGCTGGACGCCGCTCTGGCCTCCGCCACCAGCCGCCACCCTGTCCCCGTGCCGGAGGTGCCCGATGCCCGCCTCTGACACTGTGATCAGCCGCCCGCACCCGCTGCTGGTCGACGCGCTCTCCGCAGCGGGCTTCGACCCCTCGGACGCGCGCTTCGCCCCGCTCAAGTCCGGCACCGACAGCCTCCCCTTCGCGGCCACCACCCACGACGGCCACCAGCTGGTCGTCAAGGTCCGCCGCGCGGGCAGCCGCTCCCGCTACCCGACTGCCGCCTGGGCCTCGGCGCGCATGCGCGAAGCTGGTGTTCCAGCCGCCGAGATCCTCTGGCACAGCCGGGAAGCGTGCGTGGAGACCCGCTGCTCCGGCCGCCCCCTCGAAGCCGAACCGCCCACGCCGCAGGACCTGGACACGGCGAGGTGCGCGGGCGAGGTGCTCCGGCGCCTGCACACCATCGAGGTCAGCAGCTTCGGCCAGCTCGATGGCCACGGCATCGGCCAGCACGCCACCATCCAGGGCTGGTTCCTCAGCCTCGCGTCCCGCGGCATCCCGGACATCGACGGCCTCGACCTGCCCGGACTGCTGCACCGGACCCGCTTCATCCTCGACGTCGGTTCGGGCCGCCTGCCCCGCAGCACACCCCGGCTCCTGCACGGCGACTGGGTCGGCCAGCACCTGTTCACCGACGACCGGCAGATCACCGGCGTCGTCGACCTGGAGAGCGTGCGCGGCGGCGACCCCCTGGCCGAACTCGCCGGTTGGTCCCTGCGCGAACCGGCCCCGATGACCGAGGCCCTACTCGACGGCTACTTCGACGGCCCGATCCCGGCCGACCGCCTGCTGCCGCTGGTCCTGTTCCGCCTGCGCATCGCCTACTCGCTGCTGCACGTCCACGCCTCCTGCGACGAGCAGGACATGGTCCGGCTGCGGGCCGCCCAGCTCCAGGCCGACCTCGACGACCTCGACCACGGCCACCTCGCCGCCATCCCCCGTATCACCCCCGACGCCGACTCCGACGCGCGCCGCCGCCCGTAACCCAGCCCGGAAGGACATCCGTGAACGACCCCGCCGTCACCCTCCCGTTCCCCCGCGAGCCCAAGTACGGGCAGGCCGAGAAGGACGCCGTCCTCAAGCTCCTCGACGACGGCCACCTCTCCGAGATCAACCTCGGCCCGGCCACCAACGCCCTCGAAGCAGCCTTCGCCCGCCTCACCGGCACCCGCCACGCGCTGTCGTTCAACTCCGGCACCGCCTCCCTCCACGCCGCCCTCCACGCGGTCGGCGCGAGCCCCGAGGCTGGCGTCGCCGTCTCCCCGATGACCTGGGTCTCCGCCATCACCGCCGTCTTCCAGGCCGGCAGCTACCCCGTCTTCTGCGACATCGAGCCCGACAGCCCGAACATCGCCGCCACCGCCGTCACCGAGGCCACCGGGTCCTGCTCAGCGGTCCTGGCCACCCACACCTGGGGCATCCCCGCCCGCATGGACCAGCTGGCCACCGCCACCGGGCTGCCGATCGTCGAGGACTGCTCGCACGCCCACGGAGCCCTCTACCAGGGCCGCGCGGTCGGCTCCTGGGGTGCGGCCGGGTGCTTCAGCCTCCAGGAGTCCAAGGCCGTCTCCGGCGGCGAGGGCGGCATCCTGACCACCACGGACCGCCAGGTCTACGAGCGGGCGCTCACCCTCGGCCACCACCCCGCCCGCCTGGCCGCCGAACTCACCCTGCCCGACCTGCAGCCGTTCGCCACCACCGGCGCCGCGTACAAGTACCGGATGCCCGCCCTGTCCGCCGTCATCGCCCGCCAGCAGCTGCGATCCCTGCCCGACCGGATGCTGGCCGCCGAGCAGAACCTCGCCACCCTCCGCAAGGTGCTGCAGGCGTACGACGTGCCCCTCTCCTGGCCCGCGATCGGCGAACTGTCGGTGCGCGGCTGGTACGGCACCCCACTGACGATCGGCGTCCCGGTGCCGGACCCGGCCGAGCTGAGCAAGCGGTTCAAGGCCGCAGGCGTCCCCGTCCGCTCCCTGTACGAGGATTGGACCCAGGCCCCGCTCTTCCAGCGCCCCGACCTGGCCGCCCGCTTCTGGCCGCACCTGGCCAACAGTCCCTACCGACCGCCGACCGCCGACGCGCTGCCCAACTTCCACAAGGCGATGCAGCAGATGATCGTCCTCAAGGTGCCGCAGATCCTCGCGCCGGACTACATGGAGCAGGTCGCCGAGGCCCTCGCCACCGTGCTGTTCCGCACAGTGGTCACGGCATAGCCGCGAACGCCGCCTGCACGTCCTCGCGCCGCGCGGTCCACCAGGCCAGCAGTCGCTCGGCGGGCAGGAACAGGTGGTCGCACGAGTGGTCGTCGCGGTCGTAGTGGAAGACCAGCTGCCAGTAGTCGGACATGCGCTTCCACCACAGCCGCTCGACCGCGTCCGCCAGCGCCGGCACCAGGATCGGCACCACCGACCGGTAGCCAGCCACGAACGCGGAGGTCCGCTCCAGGTCGAGGAAGCCGTCCTCACCGCCGAACTGCACGCTGGCGGTGCGGGCGACCTCCTCGCCGAACGGGCGCACGCGGATGCGGTCCCAGTCGATCACTCCGGCGATCTTGCCGTCCCGCCACAGCACGTTGCGGTGCTGCACATCACCGTGCGTCCAGCCCACCGGACCGGCCGCCACCTCGGTGCCGGGGTGAAAGTGGGCGTGCTTGTCGAGCAGTACCTTGCGCTCGCCCAGCGCCCGGGCCGCCCCGGCGTCGAAAGCCGTAGGGCTGTCCAGAGCGGCAATCAGCGCCAGGAAGCGGTCCGCGTCGGCGTGCGCCGCATTCGGGGTGGTCACCGGGGCAGCCAACAGCTCCGATGCTGGCGGCAGCACGCGGGCGGTCCGCTCGTCGTTCAGGCTCCGGTGGATCTGGCCGAGCAGTACACCGAGGTCCCCGGCCTGGCCCAGGGTGAGTTCCGTCCCTGGCCGGTGGCCGCCTTCCAACCAGGGGATCAGGCAGTAGCCACGGTCCGCGACCTCTGCCACGGTCTCCCCAGAGGGGGTGGCCATCGGCCGCCCGACCGGGATTCCGGTGTCGGCCAGCTCGGACAGGACGGCGAGGTTTCGGCGGGCGAGCGGCAGCGGCACGTCCATGATCCGCTTCAGCGCGAACGCGCCGTCGGCCGTCTCCAGCCGCCAGTTGCCGTTCATCAGGCCGTTGGGCAGGAAGCGGCACGCCTGAACCTCACCGAGCCCGAAGGTCTTGCCGAGGACCACCAGGTCCTCCTCGATGATGCTGTAGCGCGAGCTGCGCGAGCCGTCGTCGATCGCTTCTGTCACCTGATGCAGGCTATCCGAGCCTGGCAGACATCGGTGTGGCAGCAGGCAACTGTTACATCTCATGGATTTCGAGTCGAACGTTGTCATGCTGTGTTCCGGCGGCAGGAGCCCCCCTCGGGCGATATTCAGACAACAAGAACAAGCTGGACGCCGCTCGAACCAGCGGATCGATGCTTGAACTGGCCAGCGTTTCCTCGACGCCTCGGCGTAGTCAGGAAGCTACCAAAGGTGATCACGGCCTGGTACCCGATGGGACCATCCTGGCGATCATGACCGGATCCATCCGCCGACAACTTGCGACGTTTGCCCTGTGACCGACTTCCACAGATCCTGAAAGGCTTTCTATAGGTGACAGTTGGAGGGGTAAGCCTTGAAGCAGCCAATGCTGCGCGCAGATGATCCGCAGGTTGTCAGGCACACGCGTGACCTGGTCGAGTTCCTACGGGAGTTCGTGCGCAGTTCCTACAAGCCGGTGCGCGACTGTTCGAAGTACAAGCAGGTGCTCTGGCTTGCCGAATGCCCCGACGAGCTCGTTCCCGCGAAGCTCGCAACCAGCGGGGTGCTGTTCAAGGTCAAGCACTATCCGGTACGACCCGCGCCGACGGTTCCCGACGTGCTGCAAGGCTGGATCGAGCCGCAAGACGTGGCCTCCGCAACAACCGGGGACCCGCTTCTGGCTGAGGTCGGACCCGGCCGCGGCTATGCGGAGGACGAGGACGGCAACACCTACGAGACCGACGAGATCGCCAGGGAAGACGCCCTGGACGTGCTGAACGCCTACAGCCGCTGGCTTCCCGAGTGGAGGCGCTGGGCACAGCGCGAGCAGGCGGAAGAGCCGTACCGGCAGCTACACCGCCGCCTCTACCGCATGGCGACCCAGATCCAGCGGGAGGGAGAGGTCTTCGAGGCAGTCCTGAGTACCGGACTGTTGTCCTTGGACCGCGGGAGTAAGAGAGAGCGAGTGCACCGGCATGTTCTGACGGTCCCCCTGGTGCTGGCTGTGGACCCGGCGACGGTTCACATCACCGTCTCGCTTTCGGATGGTGACAGCCCGAGGCTGGAGGACGGGGACTTCCTGGACGAGACCCACGGCCACACCGCGCAGTTGCTGAACGCGCTGCGGTCCCGGATCGAGGACGACACCTTCCACCCTCTGTCCACGGATGCCCTGGAGGTGCTGCGTTCCTGGTGCGAGCGGGCTTTCGGCATGGAGCACGCGGCCCGCTTCGACGATTCCTGGAGCCGCCCGGACGAGACTTTCCCCGCCGAGCCCAGCGTCTCGTTCACGCCAGCGATCGTTCTGCGCGAGCGTGGCCAGGGGGCGCTGGTCACGTTCTACGACGGCATCGCCCGTCGCTTGGCCCAGCCGGGTGCCGTGAGCCCACTCGGGCTGGCGCAACTGCTGTTCCAAATCGAGTCTGAGGACCGGACGAGCTGGGCGGTTGGAGGGACGGGAGGTTTCGAGCCCGCGCTCGGACCGGATCCGTTGTTCCCGCTCCCGGTCAACCGAGCACAGAGCGAAGTGCTGCGCCGATTGCAGAAGGACACCGGTGTCGTGGTCCAAGGACCGCCCGGAACCGGCAAGACCCACACCATCGCCAACCTGATCGCGGCACTTCTGGCCGACGGCAAGCGGGTTCTGGTGACCAGCGAGAAGGCACAGGCACTGAAGGTCCTGCGTGACAAGATCCCGCAGAAGCTGCGCCAACTCTGCGTCCTGCAGGGAGACTTCAGGTACGAGGGCGGAGACGAACTCGGACAGTCTGTTCGCTCCCTGTCCTATCTCAGTGCCTCGGTGACAACCGATCAGCTCGCCGAACGCATCGAGGGTAACCAGGAGGAGCGGTCGGACCTGGAGAAGCTGCAGGCCGAACTACGCGAGGACCTGCGTGATCTGCGGGAGGCCGAGTGGGTTAAGCACCTCGAGTCCACAGTGGCACCGGGGTACTCCGGACGGCTCGCAGAGATCGTCGAACTGGTCTCCGGGCGAGCAGCGTCCTACGAGTGGCTTCCCGAGCTGCCAGCAGCTGCGTCCGCCCGTCCGCCGATCACGGCCGAAGAAGCCCAGCGCCTCCTCGGGCTTGTGGAGCGTCACGGGTTCGAGGTGCTCACTTCGCGTGCCTTCCTGTGCCCTGCCCCCGAATCCCTGCCTGCTCCGGCTCGGTTCGAGGAACTCGTGCGAAGTCTGCAGGCCGCTCTGGAGGTGTCAGGCAGCGCGCCCTCGGAAGCGTCGCTGACGATGGCGGACCGAGGAGAGGAACTGATCGACACCGTCATCAGGCTCCTCGACACCGCTGAGCGGGCGCTCCAGCAGGAGGGCCTGCCGGCCGATCCGGCAACGTGGCCGCAGGACCACTGGCAGACCACCGCGCTGGTCGACGGCATGACTGACAAGCGTCAGCAGCTGTGGGAAGGAGTGCGCCGCCACTCCGCCCGTGCCACGGAGGTACGTGACCAACTGCTCGGCATGCCTCTGATGGAGGTCGTGCTCCCGCAGGTGTCGCAGACCGAAGAGCCGCACCAGCGGGCGGCTGCCCGCGAGTTCGCGCAGTACCTGAGGAAGAACGGCGAACCGAGCAGGTGGGCGCTGAAGAAGCCCTTCCACAAGCAGGCTCGTCCTCTGCTGGAAAACTGCCGGGTCGACGGCCGGGTCCCGCGGACGGCCGAAGAGGTGGAGGCCGTGGTCGTGCACCTCGAACTGCGGGAGTGCGCGCGCCAGCTCCAAGAGCGCTGGAAGGCGTTCCCCGCTCCAAAGGTAGAGGGCGACTCCGAGGCGGTGCTGTCAGAGTTGTTGGACCGCTACACGTTGTTGCAGGCGGTGGACTCGTTCACCGGGGCGGCGCGTGCCGTGCACGATGCTCTGGTGAAGGCCGGGGTGAAGGGGCTCATGGTGCGATCCCCGGAGCAGTGGAACGAGGTACGCCAGACGGCTGGGCGCGCGCGGCTGGTGCTGTCGGCCAGGCTGGCGGAACGTGAACTGGCTTCCCTGGTCGAGTCGCTTCCCAATCCGAGCGGCGCCGATGTACCCGAGTTGGCCGAGGTCCACCGCGCGGCGTCGAACCGTGACGCAACCGCGTATGCCCGGGCGATCGACGCCGTGGGAGCTGCCTACCTGCGGGAAGCCGACCGCAGGCAGGTATACGAGCTGCTCACACAGTTGCAGGAGGGGCTGCCCGAACTCGGGCGCGCGTTCGCCGCGTCCCCCACGGACCCGCAGTGGCAAGACCGGTTCGCCGCGCTTGACCGGGCGTGGTCCTGGCAGCTGGCAAAGCGCTTCATGGACCGCATGCTGTCTCCGGGGCGAGAGCCGCAACTCGAGCGCGAGCTCGCAGAGGTCGAGGCACAGCTCAAGGGTGTCAAGGAACAGCTCGCTGCGGACCGAGCGCTGCTGCACTGCCTCAGTCGGATGACCACCAGGCAGAAGCAGGCGCTGAGCGCCTACGCCACTGCGATGTCGCATGCCGGCCGGGGTGCCACGGCCCAGGGGAAGCGGCATCTGGCCGCGGCCCGGTCCGCGATGCGTGATGCGCGGGGAGCGGTGCCCGCGTGGGTCATGCCGCTGCGTCAGGTGGTCGAGATGCTGGATCCGGAACCCGACGCGTTCGACGTCGTCATCGTCGATGAGGCCAGCCAGGTCGGCTTGTCCGGGCTGCTGTTGCTGTGGTTGGCGCCTCGGGTAATCGTCGTTGGCGATGACAAGCAGTGCGCACCGTTCTACACCGGCAACAAGCACGACAAGATCAACCAGAAGGTCGATGAACGACTGGCCGGCTTCACCGACTGGCAGCGGGACGGCTTCAACCCGAAATCGAATCTCTACGAGCTGCTGTCCGCTCGCTTCCCCGAGGTCATCCGGTTGACTGAGCACTTCCGTTGCATGCCGGAGATCATCAAATGGTCCTCGCGGCAGTTCTACCCGGACAACGAGTTGGTCCCCTTGCGCCAGTACGGCGCTGACCGGCTGAGGCCCCTGGAAGTCGTCCATGTGCGCGAGGGCTACTGCGAGGGGACGCGTGAGCGCCTCGTCAACCGGCCCGAGGCGGAACGCCTGGTCGGCAAGCTGCGGGAGCTGATCAGCGACCCTGCGTACGCGGGCCGGAGTATCGGCGTCATCGTCCTGCGGTCCGGTGCGCAGACGCGGTTGCTGGAGGACCTGATCGACACGGAGATCGGTCCTGAGGCAAGTGAGCGGCACAACATCCGAGTCGGGACCGCCGAACAGTTCCAGGGGGACGAGCGGGACGTGATCCTGCTCTCCATGGTGGTGGACGGTGACCACGTCCGGGCGCTGACCGGCTTGAACGACGGCAGGCGCTTCAATGTCGCGGCGAGCCGCGGCCGTGATCAGATGTGGCTCTTCACCTCCGTGACCCCGGATCAGCTGAGTAGCAAGGATCTGCGGCACTCCCTGCTCACCTACATGCAGAACCCGCCAGCCTTGCACCCCGCACCGCCGACCTTGGCTACGGTCACTCCCGATGAGAGGTGCGACCCGTTCGACTCACTGTTCGAGCAGAGGGTCTTCTTGGAGATCAGGCGGCGCGGGTACCACGTCCTTCCCCAGTGGGAGGTCGCCGGCAAGTTCATCGACCTGGTCGTGGTCGGGGAGAACGCGCGGCTGGCCGTGGAGTGTGACGGCAGCCCTCACCACGCCACCAGCAAGAAGCGCCAGGAAGACTACGAGCGTGAGCGGGACCTGCGGCGTGCGGGATGGACGTTCTGGCGAGTGCGCAGCAGCGAGTTCGCGCTGGCACCCGACCAGGCTCTCGCACCCCTGTGGCGCAAGCTCGCAGCGCTCGATATCCAGCCGGGCGCGGCCGGATTCGAACAGTTTGCCTCTGATGGGGCGAGCACCTGGAACCCAGTCGCCTTGTACGACGTGGCGCAGGACGCGGACGTTGATGACGAAACGACCGATGACGAGGATCTGTCCGCCGATGACGCCCGAGGAGACCTGACATGAGCCAGTCGTTCGACGAGAGCGTCCTCATCGAGATCGCCTACTTGATTTGCGGCGACGATTCACCGCTGCTGTACCGCAAGGGCTACGAGATCGCCGAGTTCCTGCGCCGCGCGAAGTGGGAGGACGTCCCCGACCCCGACGGCACACCGCGGCACCAGTGGACGCTCGGGCTGCTTCGCGAACGCCAGGAGGAGGACGAGGGCGATGCCCTGAAGGCAGTGCTGCGACTCGCCGACCAACGTGAGTACGTTGGCCAGCCGCGCGAGTACAAGGCCACTGTCGCCCGGCTCGACGAGGTTCTGGCCCTGGAAGGATGGCGAATCGGCTACGCGGAGGGACAGCCGATCCTCGTACCGGTCGAGGCTGGCGCTGATGAGTCGGTGCGGATGCCCAGGGTCGAACTGCAGGTCTCCGTCTCGCAGGTGATCAGCGACCCGGCGTTGGCAGCGGCGGTCCAGACCAGGCTCGACGAGGCGCACACGTGTTACGAGCACGGTGCATACACGGCAGCCGTGATCATGCTGGGCAGTCTCCTGGAGGGGGTTCTCGTGCACGTCGCCCAGGTGCGCGCAGCCGCTCGCGCACCGAGAAAGCGGCCGGAGGAACTGGGGCTGAAGGATCTCGTCGATCTCGCGCACGACAACGGCTGGATCGAGCACGACGCCAAGCTCGCGTCGGACCTCGTGCGGCACTACCGCAACCTGGTACACCCAGCAGCGGAGCGGCGAACAGGACACGGCCCCAATCGCGACACAGTCGACATGTGCTGGCCGATCGTCAACGCGACTCTCAACGACCTGGCCGCCACCGCGTCGGCCGCGCCCGCACGGCCGGCGCCCTCAGACCCGCCCATCTCCGGGGCGAATCGCCCGACCCCGGCATCCGTCGCCCGACCTCGACGTCCTTCCGGGCCCGCCGACGGACGGCCGAGCCGCTCGCGTACTGCGGCAGGGCCCGCACGGCCGACGACAAATCCTGGATAACCCGCAGGTTCGAATCAGATGCGTCGGCGATCTCCGCATGCCACTTTGGTAGGCACCGCCACAAGCTCGGTAAGGGCTACGGCGCTCCCAGTCCCACTGCAGGCTGTCAGCACTCGTGGATGATCCATCAAAATGCCGCCCGAAATAGGAACCGGGCGGCATTTTGACACGCAGTGATTGCTACTGATTGGACAGCAGCCGACAGCCCTTGAGCTCGGCGTCAACCGCGCGTGCGCCAGGTTTCTCGGACGTGGCTGATGAGGTCGGCGTCCTTCTGGCACGCACATTCGGGGGCGGGGGTCCAGTGGTCGGTCATCTGGTCGGGTCGGGGGCCGAAGCGGGTGTCGTACTCGATGCGCCGCGCGGGTCCGGTGATCAGGCCCGTGCTGCGTGCGATCCAGGCGCCGACGACCAGGCATGCGGCCTGCTGGGCCACGAACGCGGCCGAGGGCCGGAAAGCGTCGTCGGTTCCGCCGCCCAGTTCTGCCGAGTTGATCAGCCCGCATACCGGCCGGCCGAGGAACTGTCGCACGAGTTCCTGCTGTTGGTCGTCCAGTCCTTGCAAGTCCTGTTCGGTCAGCGGTTCCTGTCCGCGGGCGATCCGTGCGAGCGGGAGCCCGGTCAGTTCGTGAAGGCGCTGTTCAGCGCTCCTCCCGGAGTGGTCGGCCTTGTAGTAGCAGCGCAGGCAGGGGCCGGTGGGCAGCGCTTCGTGCAGGGCGACGGTGGTGCCGATCGGGCCGCCGGTGCTGCCGTCCAGAGTGAGGTCGGCGTGCAGGCGTTGCAGGTCGTGCCGGGCGTCGATGCTGTCCAGTCCGCCGAGGACGGTTCGGGGCCAGGGCAGGGTGCCGGTGTCGACGGCCTCGATGGAGTCCTGGATCGTCCCGTGGAACGGGTTCACCTCGATCCGCCGCAGGCGCGCGGCGATCAGCCGCACCTTCGGCAGGAGCGCGGCCGCGTCGGCCAGGGTGCCGATGCTGTAGGAGGTGACGTTCGGCTTCTCGAAGACCTCCCTGTCCACCACCGTCAGCTCGCCGGAGACCCGCAGCAGGTCCAGGACCAGGGCGATGCCGGTGCCGATCGCGCCGCCACCGCCCAGCAGCACCCGCTCCAGGGCGGGCGGCGGGGCGACGGCGGTCCCGGGCTGCTCACCGGGCAGGACGGGACAGAAGTCCACCACCGGGGTGGCGTGGAACTTCCCCTCTGGCAGCCCGGCGACGACCTTGAACGCCTCGCCGGCCAGCATCGCCGCGGTGAGGACCGCGCCCAGCCCGGTGCCGGGCGCGTTGAGCCGGGGGAAGGCATGGCCGGCGTGCCGAAGTCGGGCCCCGTTCCCGTCCGGTACACCGGCCACCGCGACGTCCGGCGGCGGTTCGGTACCCACGTGCAAACGCAGCGGCGCTTCGCCCGGGGGCTCGCCGATGCGAAGCGGCCGGTCCGGGTCGATCCCGGCTGCCGTCTCCACCAGGTGGCGGACGAGGGCGTCGTCGAGCCGCCCCGGCTCGCGGCCGGGTTCCAGGCTCAGCGGGACCGGCCACCGGCGCAAATCGGCCACCAGCACTCCAAGGGTCTCGGCGACTGCGGGCAGGCGCCCGTCCGCGGTCAAGTGGATGGGGCTGCCCTCCATCCGCTCTCGCAGGGTGGTTTCGTCCACGCCAGCGGCCAGGCAGCCCAGGCGCACGCTGCGGCTGTAGTCAGTACGCACGGATACCCTCCTCGTCGAACAGCACCGTCAGCACCGGGGGCAGTGCCTCATCGACGACCGGGGCGGCGCAGGGCAGCCAGTCCCGGTCGAAGCGCCACCACCCCCACGACGCCGGGTCGGCGGGCAGCGCCGCGTAGTTCGGGACGACGGCGCTGACGAACCCCGGCACCCGCAGCGAGTACAGGCGGTCGGTCCGCGACAGGAAAGCCCCCTCCGGGTGCGAGTGGATCATCGCCCGCGTCCGGTAGGACCGCTCCTCGGCGAAGGTGAACAGCCGGTCGTACGCGACGGCGCTGACCGTGAACAGCCCCGGGCCCCGCACGATCCCCGCCGTCCCGGCCATGGCCACGACTAGGACGTCCATCTCCGACGGCCCGGTCAGCAGCAGCGCGCCGGTCTCCTGGTCGGTCAGCCCGTGGCGTCGGATCTCTCGGAGCACCGGGTCGACCGCACCAGCCGGCAGGACCAGGCTCCTCGTGTCGGCGCTCATCCGGCACGCCTCCCGTCAACGCGGTCGATGTCGCCCTGAATGTTCTCCACCACGTACAGGAAGGGGTTGCCGGTGCTGCGCCAGGCGTGCGGTCCGGTGCCCCACTCGGGGTGGAGCTGCTGGCCCTCGGCGGTGAACGGCTTGCAGACGTCGTTGGGGCCGCAGCGGTAGCCCTCCGCTACCGGCCAGAGGCGGGGCTCCCCGGTCGTGGGGGTGCCGACCGACTCGACGAAGACGAGGGAGGGCGGCCGGTGCGGGTAGACCGTCCACTCGATCCGGGCGACGAACGCCGCGCGCTCGCCGTTGCTCGGCTGAACCTCGGCCCAGAACAGGCCGTCGGGGTCCTGGTCGCGGCGGTGGAGACGGCCAGCGGTCAAGGCGAGGAACTCCTCGACCGCCGGGACGTCGCCCGCCAGCCGCAGACGGCTCTCGAGATCCACGACTGACTCCCGGGCCTCAGCCGTTGGTGGTCTTGGTGCGCAGGCCCAGGTGCAGGGCCTTGGCGTGCCCGGCCAGCTCGCCCACCGTCGCCTCGGGCGGGACCTCGTGCCCGTCGTGGAACAGGTAGTAGCTGGTGGTGCCGTCGCTGGTGAAGCCGAAGTCGGCCATGGCGTCGGACAGAACGGCCGCGCCGGTCACCTGCGGGGCGTAGTCGTGCTGGTACGGGTGCCCGGCGAGGGAGGAGGTCACCGTGGTCTTGACGGTGTTGGGCTGAGGCATGTTGATCTCCTTGGTCGTTCGGAGTGTTGAAGGAAAGCTCCACTGATTCAGCAAAGCGTCACTGGGTCGCCAGTGGCTGGACTCAGTGTGATCACCTCGGAGCGATGCAGTCAAGCTTCATCGCCATATTGGTGAGCGCTACGCTGCCCGTATGAGCCCCGACCGGAGCCAGCTCTCCCTCCCAGACCTCGAAACGACCGGGCCGGATGCTGTCGAACAGTTCGACATCGCCGAGCTCGGGCGTCTCCTCAAGGAGCGCCGCGGCCCCCTGTCCCTTCGGCAGGCCGCCGCCGAGGCAGGCGTCAGCTTCAGCACCCTCACCCGAGTCGAAGCCGGCGCCCAGCCCGACCTCGCCACCTTTACCCGCCTCTGCGCCTGGCTCGGCGTCCCCCCGAGCCGCTTCTTCACCCCGACCGCGACCCGCCAGATCTCACCTCTCGACCAGGCCATCACCCACCTCCATGCCGACCCCCGGCTCACCGGCAACGCGGCGAACAAGATCAGCTCCGTTCTGCGAGACCTCTACGACGCCCTCGCCAAGGAAGCGGTCCCCGCCGTCCCCGCCCTCGCCTGCCACCTCCGCGCCGCCTCGGTATTGCGCCCCGGCGTCCCCCAGCGGCTCGCCGACCTGCTCACCGACATGAACACCGAACTCGAACGACTCGTCGAAGCGGGAGAACTGTGACCCTCCCCCGAGGCTTCAAGGCCAACGCCGAACGAGAAGCCCTCCGGCTGCGCCGCGAACTCCACCTCGGCGACACCGACGCCCTGGACGTCGACGCCCTCGCCGAACACCTCCAGGTCAAGATCATCAGTGCCGAGAAGCTCGTCACCCGCGACCGCCTCGAAGACCTGGAACGCGTCCAGGCCTACGCCTTCTCCGCCGCGACCTTCCAGATCGCCGACAGGAACATCGTCGTCACCAACCCGCTCCGGACCCCGGGCCGCAGGGCCAGTGACGTGGCCCACGAGCTCTCCCACCTCGTCCTCAAGCACGATCTCACCGAGATCCGCGAAGTCAGCGGCATGCCCTTCAGGACCTGCCGCCCAGACGAGGAGGAGCAGGCGACCGCCTTCGGTGGAACCCTGATGCTGCCCCGGCCGCTGCTGCTCAGCGCGGTCCGCCGTCAGTGGGGGCCGGCGCAGATCGCCGAGCACTACGGGGTGACCGAGGAGATGGCCCGCTACCGGTACAACACCACCGGAGTGGCCAAACAGGTCCGCGCCCACTGACCGTGCTGGAGGCGCGCGCTGTTGGTCTGCCGCGTGCCACCGGGACGTGGCTCGGGAGCGGGCGAGCGGCCACAGTGGCACCCCGCCCTGGTTGCAGTTCTGGTTGCATTCACCCCCGTTCAGCGCCGTCCAGGGCCCGCAAAGCAGGACACTCCGACGCAAGTCAGGACGTTTACGGCCGCCGCCGGACGACCGGACGAACATTTGGAAAGCGTGTTGGGGGCAACCCCTCACGAGTTCGAATCTCGTATCCTCCGCCTCTGCCAGCCATGGCAGCTCGAAGGCCCCGACCGCCCAGCGGCCGGGGCCTTCGTCGTTCCCCAGTCTCATCGGTGGTCCCAACGACCATCTGCGGAGATCCCGGCGGTCCGTTTCGGCTTCGGTGACCGGTCGGCCGGGGCTTCACCCCGCTCAGGCCCGGACTGCTGCCAGCCGCCGCCACTCCCCGGCTTCGGGCCCGAAGTAGTCACGGAGCAGGGGTGGAAGGCCGTCACTGGACGGCGGCTCTGCGGTAGCGGGTGAGGACGAGGGCGCCGACCTGCTCCGCCGACAGGCACTCCAGGTTCGTCTGCGGGCCGTCGGCCGGGAAGATCCTCCGGCCGGCGCCGAGGACGGTGGGGAAGGTCATCAGCCGGTACTCGTCGACCAGGTCCTCGGCCATCAGCTGGCGCACGATGCCGAGGCTGCCCATGACGACCACGTCGCGGTCCTCGCGCCTGACTGCGGCGACGAGATCGCCGTCAAGGGGCCGGGAGTTCGCCCAGGCCGAGGTGTCGGTCAGGGTACGGGTGGCGACCAGCTTCGGGACGGCGTTCATCTGCGCGGCGAACGGGCCCTCGCGGTGCGGCCAGAGGTTCGAGAACTGCTGCCAGGTCCCCCGCCCCTGCAGCAGGACCCCCTTCTCCAGCGTGCTCCCGATCCGGAACTTGTCGCCGTCGATCTCCTCACGGCCGAACCGGAACATCCAGCCGCCCTCCGGCGTGCCCGCAGAGCCGTCGGGGTCGGACACGACCCCGTCCAAGGTGGTGAACGCGATGACGATGACGCTCATGACGAGTCTCCTTCGGTGTGGTGTTCACCAGTACGTACCGGCGACACCGACCGGACTCATCGCTCCCGGCGCAGCTTTTCGGAAGAAGTCCGCAGGGGGAGGCCGAAGACCTTCAGCAGCCGTGGATCGGCAAAGACCACGTTGTGTGTGATTCGGCCACCGTGGACGGTGAAGACCTGCAGACTGTGGAGTCGGAAGGCGTCCTCCGACTCTGCCTCAGGCAGGTACATGGCGAGCGCGGGCTGGCCGTTGGCGGTGAGCCGCCGGGTGGCCCAGCCTCGGCCGCGCATCTCGAACACCCGGTCCATGAACCGGCCGTAGTCCTGACGGCCGAGGTACCACAGCGGGACGGGCGGCATCTCGAGGATTGCGTCCTCGGCCAACAGCCGCACCAGGGCGGGGACATCGGCCGCCTCGAAGGCGCGGGCGTAGCGCTGGACCACCTCGCGCGCCTCGGGGTCGTCCGGCTCGGTGAGTTCGCTCAGCTCGGTGCGCCCGCCGGCGATGGCGAGGGTGGCGCGGGCGCGCTGCAGTGTGCTGTTGACCGCCGCGACCGTGGTCTCCAACTGGCCGGCGACCTCCGCGGCGGTGAACCCGAGCACCTCACGCAGCACGAGTACGGCCCGCTGTCGCGGCGGCAGCAGTTGGACCGCCGCCACCCAGGCGAGTCGCAGGTCGGCGCGCGCCTCCAGATCGAAGCGGGCGTCGGGGAACGGCTCCAGCCAGGGAATGTCCGGAGCCGGCACGAGTGGCACCCTCGGGTCCTCACCGGGCGCGCCGAGACCGGACGGCAGCGGACGCCGCGCGCGGCCGTCCAGCGCGGTCAGGCACACGTTGGTCGCGATCCGGTACAGCCAGGTCCGCACCGACGCCCGGACCGGGTCGTACCGGTCCCGCGCCTTCCAGGCGCGCAGCAGCGACTCCTGCACCTGGTCCTCGGCGTCCTCGTAGGAGCCCAGCATCCGGTAGCAGTACGCCGTCAGCTCACCCCGGTACGGCTCGAAGTCCACCGGTCCATCATGCCGGACCTCAGTGACGGCAGGCCTGGGGCCCGTCTTCGAACCCGCGCCTGCCGCGCGGCGGTGGCGGCTCCGGAACCCGGTCCGGCCTCCTCCGGGTGTTGCGGACATGCTCAACACGCCCATAACGTGAGTGACCGTTGATCCATTCACATGGAGAGGTTCGACTTGATGATCCGTCATGTCAGAACTGCGGCGCGAGCGATAGTCGCAGCCGGCCTGCTCGTCACCGGCGCGCTCGTCGGGGCATCGCCGGCGGCGGCCGCTGCGGCACCGACGACCCTGAGCGCGTCCGAGTACACCATCAGCGCGGACTACCACCGGTTCGACACGCTCAACTCGGCCCTCGTCACGGCACTGGGTACCTCTGCCGTGCACACGGTGATGGAGAACGCGAACCACGACCGGCAGGCGCTCCCCGCGTCCTTCTCCGTCGGCGGCCTGTCCACCGGCTTCCGGTTCGACGACGGCGACAACTCCGACTGCCAGAGCTTCCCGCAGGGCATCACGACGAGCCGGGACGCCGTGGGGACCGCGGACAGCGGCAACTACGACGGCCATCAGCTCGTGCTGGTGAGCTGGTACACCAAGGACGGCTGCGATGGCGCCCAGCAGCGCAGTCGGATCACCCTGGTCGACTGGGACGCCACCTACCCCAACACCTACCGCAAGATCCTCCTGGTCGAGCCGACCGGAACCGCGGCGGCGCCGGACTTCAAGGACATCCCGATCCACGCCGGCGGCGTCTCGTGGAACGGCGACTACCTCTACGTCGCCGACACCGGTCACGGCATGCGCGTCTTCGACATGCGCAAGATCCTCAACACCGACTCCGGCGGCACCGCCGACCAGATCGGCCGCCAGTCCGGGACCGTCTACTACGCCCACAACTACGCCTACGTGCTGCCCCAGGTCGGCACGGTCACGTCGCAGACGACCTCCGGCAACAACCTGGTGTGGTCGTCGGTCTCCCTCGACCGGGTCAGCAGGTCGATCGTGATGACGGAGTACACCTGCCAGTCGGGCTGCACCGACTACCCCAACCGCCCGCCCAGGGCCGTCCGCTTCCCGTTCGCGTCCGGGGCGACGACGTTCGCCGCGACGACGACCGCCAGTCAGGCCCTCCAACTGCCCTGGTACAACCTCAACGGCGTGGCTTCCCACAACGGCCGATGGTGGTTCAACTCCTCGGGGCAGAAGAAGCTCTACTACTGGACCCCGACCGCGGGCCCCTCCACCTTCGCCTGGGTGGGCGGCGGCGAGAGCCTCTCCTACTGGGAGGACACCACCAACCCCGACCTGCTGTGGTCGCTGCAGGAGACCACGGGCGGACGCAACGTCTTCGCGGTCACCCAGGCCACCTACGGCGGCGGCTGAGCACAGGATGGGAAAGCGTGTGGGGGGCAACCCCTCACGAGTTCGAATCCGGTAGCCTCCGCCTCTGCCAGGCATGGCAGCACGAAGGCCCCGACCGCCCAGCGGTCGGGGCCTTCGGCGTTCCGTGGTCGCGGTTCTGGTCGCAGTTGCCGTTACCCGGCCAGGAGCGGCTGCACCTTGGCGTGCGGGTAGTCCGGGGACCGGTGCTGGAAAGCCAGCACGGCCGGGTTCCGGACGACGCCTTCGCGGATCTCGATGGCGCGGCTGATGGTCTTGTTGGCCTCCCAACTGCTGGGACCCTCGAGGACCGGGCGCAGGTACGGGATCAGCGCCTCACTGTTCTCCCAGGTGGCGGAGTTCCACAGGTAGGAGGGGCTGTGGTCGACGCCGTAGTAGTGCACGTTGTCGCCGACGGTGAACATCGGCTCAGTGAAGGTGGTCGGCCGCGCCCAACTGAATCCCATACCTTCATCGCAGGAGACGTCGATGACGAGGGTGCCGGGCGCCAGCGTGGCAAGGTCCTCGTCGATCAGGAACGTCAGCGGCGCTCCGGTGTCCTGCAGGACGCAGTTGACGATGATGTCGTGTTCGGCGAGGAACTCCGCCAGCGGTACCCGACCGTCCTCGGTGAGGGCGTGGCTGCGGCGCGGGTCGGCCGTCTCGTCCGCCTCGTCGTGGTCGAACTGGACGATACGCGCGGAGTGGATCGGCGAGCTGACCGCGGTGACGCCACGCGCGGTGAGTACGTCGACGTTGTGCACGCCCAGGGAGTTCAGTGCTGTCACGGCCCCGCGGGCCGTCGCGCCGAAGCCGATCACGACCGCGCGCAGCCGACGGCCGTAGTCGCCGGTCGAACCCCGCAACTGCAGGGCGTGCAGCACCGAGGAGTACCCGGCCAGCTCGTTGTTCTTGTGGAAGACGTGCAGATTGAACGCACCGTCACTGGTCCAGTGGTTCATCGCCTCGAAAGCGATGAGCGTCAGCCGACGGTCGATGGCCGTCTGGGTGACCGTCTCGTCCTGGACGCAGTGCGGCCAGCCCCACAGGACCTGCCCCTCACGCAGCTCGGCGAAGTCCTCCGGCATCGGCTTGGCCATCAGGACGACGTCGCACTGTGCGATCAGTTCCGCCCGTGGGAGCAACCCGGCGACCAGGGGGGCGAGTTGTTCGTCGGAGACCCCGAAGTGCTCTCCGTAGCCCTGCTCAAGGTGGATACGTCCACGGAGGTCGATGTCGATCCGCTCGAAATGCGCGGGATGGATCGGCAGTCGGTGCTCGTTCTCCTTGCGTGACTGCGCCATGATTCCGAGCTTGAGATGGTGCAAAAGCGCCCCTTTGATTACTTCAGGTGTAGCACGCCGCACCTAATCGCCAGCCCCGCGAGCAGCGACCAGGGACCCGTTCAGCACCGCCCCACCTGCCGGGGAACACCGATCACGGTCTCCGCTCCGGCCTCGTTCGCCGGCGTTCGCAGGACCTCGACCGCCCCTCCGAGGGGCCGTGAAGCCCCTGGCGGCTTCGACCGCGGCCGCCCTCAACAGCAACTGTCAGACAGCCACGAGCCGCACGCGATCACCGCGGAGCTTGGTCATGTCGTCGATGTCCGAGGTCAACAGAACGACCGGTCGTTGCTGTCGCAGTGCCATCTCGGCAACTGCCGCGTCGATCGCGTACTTGTGACCGTGGAGACCTGCAGCAATCAGCATCGCGGAAGCCGCTCGGGCCTCCTCGTCACCCACCTGCACGATCCGCAGCCCGGACAGAATCCACCGCAGCCGGCCCTGGTCGGTACGGGTGTGCACGGCTTCGATGATCGTCAGCGCGCTGATCACCACCTCCATGCCCCGCTTCCGCGCCTCCGCGACCAGCGCGACGACAGACTCGTGGTCGCTGAGCAGTTTGGAGAGACCCTCGGAGTCGAGCACCAGGGTGCCCTCGTGGCTCAGCTTGCGACGGGCCATCCGCCCTCCTCTGCGAACACCTCGTCGAAGACCTGCCGGGCCCGCTCCTGCTCAGCAGACGAGATCGGTCCCTTCCGGCGCTCATAGTCGGCCAGGTACTCGTCGAGGATCTGACCACGCAGCTCGCGCTCCACGGCAGCAGTGATGAACGCCGAGAACTCGCGCTTGCCCACTCGCCGGCGGATCGCCTCGGCCGTACCTTCGGGCAGGGAGAGGCTGACCCTGGTGGCCGGCCCCTCGCCGATGCTGTAGGGCATCTCAGTCATGGAGCCAGATTATCAAAGAAGTAGGAAAGTGACCCTGCTCGGGGCTGCCAGTCGGCGTGATCGCAGTTTCAGTCGCGTTCACCCCCGACCGCCCAGCGGTCGGGCCCTTCGGCGTTCCGCGGTCGCAGTTCTGGTCGCAGTTGCCGAGACCCGCCTCTGTCCGGCCGGACGCAGCGGAGCGGGCCCCCGGCGTGACGTCGGGGGCCCGCTGCCTCGGGCTCGGTCCGGAGGGTGGTGCCGAGGGGTGACCTACTCGGTGTGCAGCACCGACGCGATGGTCGTCCGGGCCGCCGTCCGGGCCGGGAGCAGGGCGCCGAGGACCGCGATCGCCACGCCCGCCAGGAGCATCGCGGCCAGTTGCGGCGCGTGCCACACGTCCTTCATGTACTCCGGGAAGTCGACTACGCCGACATGGTCCACGACGAGGCGGTGGGCCGCGATCCCGAGTGGGATGCCGAGCAGGCCGCCGACCGCGCCCAGCCCGGCGACCGAGGTCACCGTCATCACCACCACCTGCCGGGGGGTCATGCCGATCGACTTGAGCATGCCCAGGTCCCGGCGCCGCTCACGGGTGTTCAGCAGGACGGTGTTGAACACACCGAGCGACGCGACGAGGGTCAGCAGCACGGTGAACACCGTCGAGAAGGTGATCACGGTGGCGGTGCCGGCGTTGCTGTAGTCCATCACCGACGCGTGCAGGCCCGGGTCGGCCGCTTCGACCGCCTCGGCGTAGGCACGGGCGTCGGCGCCGGGGGCGAGCCGCACCGTGTACTCGGTGGCCCGGGCGTCCGGCGCGAGTCGGGCGAGGGTGTCCCAACCGGCCTCCAGCGCCCGGGCGTTGCCCTCGATGAGCTGACCCACGACGGTCACGGAGACCGTCCTGCCGTTCAGCTCCAGAGCTACCCGGTCGCCGAGCTTCAGTCCGCGCTGGGTCAGGAAGGCCGGCCCGGCCACGATCTCGCCCGCCGCGGCCGGCGCCCGGCCCTTGACGATGACGTGGTCGTAGGAGGAGTCGTCCCCGCGGTAGAAGTCGGCGAAGACGGGCTGACTCTGCCCGGCCATGCTCGCCTGGGACAGCGCCCGGGCCCGCACTCCCACCGCCCCCGGGAGGGAGCGCAGCCGGTCCTCGACCTGCTGGTCGCCCAGCAGGGGGGTCGGCCGGCTGTTGCCCGGCGACCCGGTCTCCACCTGGATCCTGGCGCCGCCGTCCTCCTTCCCGACGTTGCCGAAGGCCGCCATGGTGCTGGTGAGCCCGGTCGACAGGGTCACCGTGGTGACCCCGAGGGCGATGGCCGCCAGGGTCAGCAGCGTGCGGGCGGGGCGGGCGAAGGGCTGGCCCAGCCCCAGGCTGACCGCGCGGGGCAGCCGGGTGGCGCCGAGCATCCGCTGGACGCGCAGCCCGCGCCCGGTCCGCGGCGCGGCGCCCGCGCTGATCACCTGGGCGGCGGGCAGCCGGTGCGCCCGCAGGGCGGGGACCAGCGCGGTCAGCAGGACGAGGGCGGGCATGCCCACGAGGCAGGCCACGGACACCCACGGGCCGGTGTCCCCGACCGAGGCCCGACCCACGTCGATACCGGTGAACGCGACCTTCAGGATCGGCCCGGCCAGCACGTTGCCGGCCAGCGTTCCCAGCACGCAGCCCACCACGGCCGGCACGGAGAGCATCATCAGGTAGACGGCGACGACCTGGTTCGGGGTGAAGCCCAGGGCCTTGAGCACCCCGATGTGGCGGTACCCGGAGACGACCGCCCCGCTGACCACGTTGCCGACGATCAGGGTGGAGACCAGCAGCCCGAGGACGCCGAAGAGCGTCATGAACGGGAGGTAGGAGTCGACCAGCGCCGAGTAGGCCTGCTTGAGGGTGAGCCAGGTCTGCACACCGGTCGACGACTCCGCGGGCAGCCCCGCGGTCGCCCCGGCCACGGCGGCGCTCAGCCGGGCCTCGGTCGAGGACTCGGTGAAGCGGTAGAGCATCTGGGCCGAGGTGGGGTGCAGTGCGGCCATCTGCTCGGGCGAGACCCAGCCGCTCGCCGACTTGCTCATGCTGGTGGCGAAGCCGACCACGGTCAGCGCCGGTCCGCCCGGGGTCTCCAGCCTGGTGCCGAGCAACGCCGTGCCAGGGGAGCCCTGGACGGACCAGTTGACGACGATCTCGCCGGGGGCGGTGGCCCAGTGGCCCTCCAGCAGCTCGATCCGGTCCACGGGGCCCGCCGGATCGGCCCGGCCCACCACGGTGAGGGTTCCGCCCGCCATCCAGAGCCAGTCCTTGGGGATGTCGACCACCGCCTGTCCGAAGGGACCGGCCGCGGCCTCCACCCCGGGCTGTCGGGCGGTGCGCGCCAGTTGCTCCGGGGAGACCTTCGTGGTGTCGAAGGTGACCACCGCGTGGGCGCCGCGCTGTTCGGCGTAGGCCTTCTCGAACGGGCCGGAAGCGGCGCCGAGCAGGGTCAGCGCGAGCAGCACGGTCGTGGTCGAGCAGAGCACCACCAGCCCGATGACGAAGGTCTGGAGCCTGCGGCGTTTCACGGCCGCCCGCGAGGCCGTCCACACGGCGCTCACGCGGTCGCCTCCAGCACGCTCTCCCGACCGACCCGGCCGTCGGCCACTTCGATCAGCCGGCTGGCGCAGCGGGTGGCCAGCCGCGGGTCGTGGGTGACGATCAACAGGGTCTGGCCGATCTGGTTCAGGTCGATCAGCAGGTCCATCACCTGCTCGCCCGACCGACTGTCCAGGGCGCCGGTCGGCTCGTCCGCCAGCAGTAGCGCGGGACGGTTCATCAGGGCCCTGGCGACGGCCACCCGTTGCCGCTCCCCACCGCTCAGCGTCGCCGGATAGTTGTTCCGGCGGTCGGCGACCCCGAGTTCGTCGAGGAGTTCCAGCGCGCGGCGACGCGCCGGCCGGGCCGCCGTGCCGGTCAGCTGCGCGGCCAGCGCCACGTTATCCAGAACGGGCAGATCGTCGATGAGGTTGAAGAACTGGAAGATCATGCCGACATTGCGGCGCCGGAACAGCGCCAGGCCGGCCTCGTTCAGCTTCCCGAGGTCGTGGCCCTGCACCTCGACCGTGCCCGAGGTCGGCCGGTCCAGGCCGGCCACCATGTTGAGAAGGGTGGACTTGCCGCAGCCGGAGGGACCCATCACGGCGACCGCGTCACCCGCCCGGATCTCCAGCGACAGGCCGTCCAGGGCCTTCGCGTCGCCGTACTCCTTGTGCACGCCGTCCAACCGCACCACCACCGGCCGGCCGTTTCCATGATCAGTCGTCATGGCCCGAAATCTATGGCGGGGCCGGTGGACGGGGCGTCACCCCCCGGATGTACCCGTCCGGGCCGGTCATCCCACGGATGTACGGAGCCGCACCCCGGGGAGGGGGTGTGCGGCGGGCGTGCGGCTGCGAAGATGATCACATGGGGGACTCCTGGACGATCCGGCTGGTCATCGCCCTCGCGGCGGCCGTCGGCGCCGCCGGTTGGCAGTACGCGGCGGCGGTGCGCGCGCGACGGCTGCACCGGGCGGCCATCGAGGAGCGCGGCTGGCTGCTGGAACGGGAGCGCGAGAGCGCGTCCCGGACCGCGGTCGACGCCGAACGCGCCAGGATCGCCGCCGAGCTCCACGACATCGTCAGCCACAACGTGAGCCTCATGGTGGTCCAGGCCGGGGCCGCCCGCGAGGTCCTGGCCACGATGCCCGAGGAGGCGGCGGCGGCGATGAGCGCCGTCGAGACCGCCGGACGGAACACCATGACCGAGCTGCGGCACCTGCTCGGCCTGCTCGCACCGGCGCAGAACGGCGACGACGAGCCCTACGACGTCGATCTGTCACCGCAGCCGAGCCTGAGCCGGCTCAGCCCGCTGATCGACCGGATCGCCTTCGCCGGCCTGCCCGTGGAAATGCGCGTCTCCGGTGAGCCGCGCCCGCTGCCGACCGGGATCGACGTCACCGCCTACCGGATCATCCAGGAGGCCCTGACCAATGCCCTCAAACACGGGGACGGAGCGAAAGCCGAGGTGACGGTGCGATACGCGGACAACCACCTGCGGGTCGAGGTGCTGAACAGCGGACCGAGCGCCCTGTCGGGCGACCGGCCCGCGACGGCCCCCGGCAAGGCGGACGGAACGGGCCGCGGGCTGCTCGGCCTGCGGGAGCGGGTCGCCGTCTACGGCGGCGATCTGGACGCCCGCCGCCGCCTCGGCGGCGGCTACCGCGTCCGCGCCCGGATCCCGCTGGACCGGCCATGACGACGCGCACCGAGCCCGCCCCTCGCGTCGTGATAGCCGACGACCAGGAGCTGGTCCGCACCGGCTTCCGTCTGATCCTGACCGCCCGCGGCCTCGACGTGGTGGGCGAGGCCGGTGACGGAGCCGAGGCCGTGGCCGCCGTGCGGAGGCTGCGGCCCGACGTCGCCCTGATGGACATCCGGATGCCCGTCATGGACGGCCTGGAGGCCGCCCGCCGTATCCTCGCGCAGGCCCCGGACTGCCGGGTGATCATGCTGACCACCTTCGACCTCGACCAGTACGTCTACGCGGCCCTCGCCGCCGGCGCCAGCGGATTCCTGCTCAAGGACGTCACCCCCGCACATCTGGCCGCCGCCGTACGCCTGGTCGGCACCGGTGACGCCCTGCTCGCACCCTCGATCACCCGCCGCCTGGTGGAGCGCTTCGCCCCCAGCCCGCCCGGAACCGGTTCGGGCCTCGCGACCCCGGCCGTCCACCGGGACCTGGCCGCACTGACGCCGCGCGAGCACGAGGTACTGACGCTCATGGGCCGGGGCCTGTCCAACGCCGAACTGGCGCAGGAACTGACGCTGAGCGAGGCGACCGTGAAGACCCACGTGGCCCGGATCTTCGCCAAACTGACCCTGCGCGATCGAGCCCAGGCCGTCGTCCTCGCCTACGAGACAGGACTCGTCTCACCGGGCGAGTCCGCTGACACCGCCAACCCCCGTCGGTAGCCCGTCAGCGTTGACCGAGCACGAATCAGCAGAACGCGCGGTCCCGACCGCCGGCCCGAGCACCGTGGATGATCGGCGCCACAGCACCTACAGGCCGCGGTACACGTCGCGGCGGCTTCCGGCAGCCATCACCCACACGACCAGCCGGCCGTCCTCGATCGTGTACACGACGCGGTAGTCGCCGACCCTGAGACGCCACCGCGAGCTGTGCCCCTGAAGAGCCTTGAGGTCGAAGGCCGTTGTGTCGCCCGCGTCCAGCCCCTTCTGGAGTTCGGCCAGGCGGTGAAGGATCCGCAGAGCGTCGGGGCGCGGGATCTTGAGCAGGTCCCGTTGCGCGTGCGGGGTGAACCGCGTCACGTAACCCATGGAGATCAGGCGTGGTGGGCGCGGAGCAGGGCGGCCATCTCTTCGAGCGAGACCGAGCCTTCGGTGCCTTCGGATTCCGCCTCGTCGGCCAACTGGTTCAGCCAGGACTCCTCGACCTGCTCGGCCAGCCGGCTCAGACGCCGGTACTCGAGGATGTCGATCACGACGGCTTCCTGCTTGCCGCGCCGAGTGATGATCGTCGGGGTCTCGTCCCGACGGGCCCGGTCGAGGACGTCCGCCAAGTGACTGCGGACCTCGGCCATGGATGCGATCACCGGTTCACTCATGTCACAAATGTAGCGGATGTACATGTGAGCTTCGAGGCTTCTGTCCACCCGGCCCCGACTCCGACCACCCTCCGCACCCACGCCGCGGAACGACGTGGGGCGGTCCGCTCCTGCGGCGGCCTATCCCTCCGGCTCCCAGGCGCGGAGCAGGTCGAGCAGGCCCGCGTCTCCGTCGACGTGCAAGGACTCGGCCTGGATACGGTCGTACAGGTAGAGGACCAACTCGCCGGCCGTGCCGTGGACGGCGGCGCCGGCGGCGTCCGGGTCCTCGCCGGTCGTGCGGGTGGTGCGGGCGCCGTCGCCGTCGACCGTGAGACGCCAGGAGGGGCCCTCGGCGGCGTGGAAGTCGAAGGCCGTGGGCTTGTGCGGCCAGGCACTCGTCGTCGCACAGACGGTGAACAGGAACTCCTCCACACCGTCGAGCGCCAGCTCGACCGGCAGCGGCTGCGGGGCGCCGCCGGCGAGCTGGGCGTCGTACGTGTGCACCGCCGTTTCCTGGACACGGTGCCGGGCGACACCGCCGGAGGTCCGCGGTGACTGCAACGCGGACCACCACGTCCAGCAACCGCCCTCCGGTCCTGCCTCGCGCAGGGCGTTCAGCAGGAGCTGCGTCGACTCGGCCAGCCAGGCCAGCAGGGCCTCACGCTCCTGCGGCAGCTCCAGAGCGGCGCGCGCGGCGACGGCCTCGGCCGGGGGACCGTCGGCGGGCCCGGCGCCGACGATGGCGGCCCAGAACCGGTCTCCCCCGCCCAGGTGCTTCACCAGGTCGGACAGCGTCCACCCGGGGCAGGTCGGCACCTGTGCGTCGAGACCGGGCGCGGCGGCGACCACGGCGCGGAAGGCGGTCGACCGTTCGTCGATCAGTCGCAACAGGTCAGGAAACTCGAGATTCTCTTCCACGCCGGATGTCTATCACCGCGCTCCGGTGATCGGACAGCGATTTTCGCTGCCACCAGGCCGCTCACGGAGTCGGAGTGGTGGCGAGGAGGCCGGTGGTGAGAAGGCCGGTGGTGAGGAGGCCGGTGGCGCGGTCCGCGGTGAGGACGCCGAGGATGTAGCCGTCCTCGTCGACGACGGGCCAGACCGCCAGGTGCTTGATCCGCATCGCGATCGCGGCCAGGGCCAGGCCCATCGTCGGCCAGGTGAACGGGCCCCGCTGGTGTGCGGTCGCGCTGATCGCGGTGCGCTCGGTGGACCGGGCGCGGTCCAGGAAGGGGTGGAGTCCGGTGCGGGTGACCAGCCCCTCGCACCGGCCGTCGTGGTCGCGGACCAGCAGGTACTCGATGTCGGCGCCGTGGAGGATGTCGTCGGCCTGGTCGACGGTGCTGTCGTCGGCTATCTGGTACTCGCAGGGCTCCATGGCGTCCGCGACCGTGAGGCCGTGGCCGGGCCGTACCGACTGCGGGGAGTAGGTGGTCACGGTGTTCACCGGTCCCGTCTCCGGTCGCCCACCGGGGCCGCCGGATCGCCCTTCACCCAGAACGAAGCCGGAACGGGTACCGGGATACGGGTTGCCCTGGATGTCTCCGAGGCTACTCCGACGGCGAACGGCCCGGAGCGGAGAAGCGCCGGAGGCACGGAAGCCCCGGAGGCACGGAAGCACCGGAGGCACGGAGGCACCGGAGCACGGGAACCACCGGAGTACCGTGGAGGCAACCGAGGACACTCCGCACACCGGCACCAGCGTCGACGTCGCCCTGGGTCATGACGGGTCCCTCGTGGACCGGACGGGCGGCCTCCGATGATGCCGATCCCTCTCCCCGCCTCCGTCGGGCCGTGGTCGGTGCCCGGTGTGCCGCTGCTGCCCCGTCTGCTGCTGGAACCGACGATGTCCCGGGAAGGGGTGTTCGACGGCGCCTGGTGGCCCCGTTCGAACCACCTCGCCGCCGAACTGCCGGACCTGATCACCGCGCTCGGGGTCCACTTCGGACGCATCGTCCGGGTCGGCCTCGACTTCTCGGCCTGGGACGGCGTGCCCCGCTCCGTCGCCGCGAACGGCCTGACGGTCAGGATCAACTGGTTCACCGGCAGCGACGCGACGATCAGCGTCACCCGCGGCTTCCAGGACCACTTCCTCCTTCTGGTGGTACCGCCCGGCACCAGTCCGTCGACGGCCTCCGCCGCGATGGCCGGCGCCGCCGCGACCGGGAACCACAGCCCGGCGGCGGAGCTCCTGCTCGATTGAGGCTCCTGCTCCGTCGAGCGGGCGGAAGGCGGGCCGGGCGTGTGCCCACGCGGACTCCCCCGGCCGACGGTCGGGCGGCGGTCGGCCGGCGGTCGCGCGGCCCCACGGGGTGTCGTGCATGCGACACTTCGGGAAAACGGGGCCGGAGGGAGAGGCCGGGGCCGGAGGGAGAGGCGTGGGATCGTCGGAGCTGCTGATCGTGCTGGACCGGGGCAGTGCGACGCCCTTGCAGCAGCAGGTGTGCGACGGGATCGCCGGGCTGGTCAGGTCGGGGCGGTTGCGGGCCGGCGAGGCGGTGCCGGCGTCCCGGGAGCTGGCGGCGCAACTCGGGGTGTCGCGCACGGTGATCCTGCGGGCGTACGAACTCCTCACCGCCAACGGGCTGTTGACGGCCCGCCGGGGATCGGGGACCCGGGTGGCGGAGCGGGCCCCCGGGGAGGGGGCCGAGCCGAGTGCGGCACGGACGGCGCTCGCGCCGCAGCCGCCGCTCGCCACCGACGGCGGGGACGCGCTGTGGCAGCCGTGGGAGCCGCCGCCGATGCGACAGGCCGGTGCGGCGCTGGACTTCCGGCACGGGACCCCGGCGCTGGCCGACTTCCCGGTGTCGCGCTGGCGGCAGTCCGTGCACGAGGCGTACGCACGGGCGGACGTCGCCGCGCTCGGGTACGGGCCGGCCGAGGGTTCCGCCGCGCTGCGGGCGCAGATCGCCACGCTGGTCCGGCAGAGCCGGGCGCTGGACGCCTCGCCCGACAGCATCCTGGTGACCAGCGGGGCCACCCAGGCACTGGACATCCTGGCCCGGCTGCTGGTCGGACCGGGCGACGTGGTGGTGATCGAGGACCCGAGCCACACCGTGCTGCGCCAGGTCTTCGGCTCCACCTCCGGCACCGTGGTGCCGGTGCCGGTGGACGAGGAGGGGCTGCGGGTCGCGGACATCGACGCCCACGTCCGGGCGCACGGCCAGGACCCGGACCGGGTGCGGCTGGTCTATGTGACGCCCTCGCACCAGTTCCCGACCGGGTTCATCATGTCCGAGGCCCGGCGGCGGGCCCTGCTGGCCTGGGCCGGGCGGCGCGGCGCGACCGTGCTGGAGGACGACTACCACAACGAGTTCACCTTCGCCGCCGAGCGGCTGCCGGCCCTGGCCGCCGCCCGGCACCAGGGCACGGTGGTGTACGTCGGCAGCTTCAGCAAGACGCTCTTCCCGGCGCTGCGGATCGGCTACGCGATCGTGCCCCAGCGCCTGGTACGGCCGTTCCTCGGCATCAAGTGGATCACCGACCGGCTGACCCCGACGGTCACCCAGGAGGCGCTGGCGCACTTCGTCGCCACCGGCGCCTACGCCCGTCACGTCAGCCGGATGACCCGGCTGTACCGGGAGCGCCGCCGCTCGCTGCTGGACGGCCTCTACACACACTTCGGCGCCGAGGTGCGGATCTCCGGGGCGGCGGCCGGCCTGCACGTCCTGGTCGCCCTCAGCGGGGCACGCGGCGTCGGCGAGGACGAGATCGTCCGCCGGGCCGCGGCGCTCGGTGTGCGGGTGTACCCGGCCTCCGGGTACTTCGTGCGGGAGCCGCCGGTCGAGCCGACCTTCCTGATGGGCTACGCCGCCCTCCCCGGTGCCCGGATCGCCGAGGGCACGGCGCTGCTGGCCGCAGCGGTCCGTGAGGCCTCGGCGGCCCGGGAGGCCACGGCCGCTAGCCGGAGCCGGGGGCGCCGGTGAACCGGGCCCGGCGGAAGCGGCGCCGCTGCGCGTACGGCACGGTGCAGTCGAACACCGCCTTCGCGGTACGGCCGTCCGCCGACAGCGCGGGCGAGTAGGCGACCGACTGGGTCGGGTCGAGCGGGAAGCCCTCCCGGTCCGGCAGGACCAGCAGGTCCCGGTCCGCCTGCCACCGGGTGACCATCGCCCACCACAGGTCCTGGTCCGACTCCAGGTCCACGTCCTCGTCCACGGACAGCACCAGCTTGGCCATCCGGAACTCCTCCAGGACGGCCCGGGAGGCCTCCCGCACCAGCGCGTCGTCCTCGGCCGAGCGCTTGGCCGCCCACTGGAGCACGACCATCAACTGCCCCCCGCCGGCGGTGTGGCAGTGCACCGCCCGGACGGGGGCGCCGCGGCGGCGCAGCACGGCCAGCACGGCCGCCTCCATCCCGAAGCCGAGCAGGACGGACTGTTCGTGGCCCGGGCCGGAGACCGCCTGGAGGATCGGGCCGCGCCGGGCGGTGATCCCGGTGATCCGGACGGTCGGCAGGGCCGGGTGCGCGGTGCCCTGGTAGCCGAGGAACTCCGGGGTGGCGGCGGTGCCCCTGGGGTTCTCCGGCATGGTGTCCGGCAGCAGTTCGCCCTCCAGCACGTACTCGGCGTGGGCGATGTACTCGGCGTCGACCGTGCGGCAGCGCAGCAGTTCCACCGGCGCTCCCGCGAGCGCCCCGGCGACCGCGAGTTCGTCCGTCCCGGTCGGGACGAGCGAGGTGGGGCAGCAGGAGGCGAGCAGCACGGCCGGGCCGAGGCCGAGGTGGATCGCCACCGGCAGCGGCCGTCCGGCGGCGAGCGAGTTGCGGTGGGCCTGCTCGAGGTCCCGCCCCGGCACCATCCAGATGGTGAGCAGGTCGGGGCCCTGGACGCACATCCGGTGGATCGACAGGTTGCGCACGCCGGTGGCCGGATCGGTGGCCAGGACGGCGCCGAGGGTGAGGTACGGGCCGGCGTCCTCGTCGGTGAGCACCGGGACGGGCAGGGTGGTCAGGTCCGGCTTCCGGTCGCTGCGGGCCCACCGGTCGGGGTCGGTTGCGGGCACCGGCGGCAGCGGCGCGGCCACCGCGTCCAGCAGCCGGTGGGCCAGCTCGGCGGGGGTGGCGCCGAGCAGGGCGGCCGCCCGGCGCCTGGTCCCGTACAGGCCCATCAGCACGGCACTGGCCTCGGGTTCCGCGCCGTCCTCGGCCGCGCCGCGCCCGCCGTCCCGGGGGCCGCCGCCGGACGGCGTCACCTGCTCGAACAGGACCGCCGGGCCGGGGCCGGTGGGCGGCGCCGCCGGGGCGCCGGCCCACCGGGCGTAGCGGGAGGAGACCCCGAACCGGGCCGGGACCTCCTCCTGGACCCGGACCAGTTCTCCTGGCATGAGGTCCAGCGCGGCCAGCGCCGCCCGCAGGTCGGCCGGGTGCCGACGGCTCATGGCCCTTCCCCGGCGGCGGCTGCCCCGGCGGCGGCTGCGGCTGCGGCGGCCGCGGCGGCCCGGCGCCCGTCCAGGAGCTCCATCTGCATCCGGGTCAGCTCGTCGATCAGCGTGCGGTAGGTGGCCTCGGCGATCCCCGGCGGCATGCCGTGCTCGTCCGCCAGGCCCCGGACCTTGGCGACGACCTGCTCGACCCGGCCCGGGGAGCGGACCGTCTCCTCGTCCCGCTTGAACTCGGTCAGCTCCCGCACCACGGCGGTGCGCTCCGCCAGCAGCGCGACGATCCGCCGGTCCAGCGCGTCGACGGAGACCCGCAGTTCGTCGATCCGGGGATCGACCGCGGGCGACGAGGGGCCGGTTCCCGTACGGTCGGCGCTCACACGGTCGGTACGGTCGGCGCTCATGCGGCCGGCACCACCTTGTCGACGACGTACACGACGGTCGGCTCGCCCTCCGCGCCCTGCGAACGGTGCTTCTCGCCGTCCGGGATCACGAAGCCCATGCCGGGGCGGCACGGCACCGAACGGTCCTCGAAGTGGATGGTGAACTCGCCCTGCAGCACGTAGCCCTGGTGGCCGCGGAGGCACCACTCGTGCTCGTCGAAGCCGGCGGGCAGCTCCATCAGACGGACCCGCAGGCCCTGGGTGTAGGCGAGCTTCACCCGGCCCTCGGCGCCCGGCTTCTGCCACTTCTCCCAGGGGATCAGGTCGAAGTCGACACCGACCAGGACGGGGTCCCCGGCCCGGCTGCCGTGCTGGTCGCCGGTCTCGGTCCCGGTGTCGGTCCCGGTGTCGGTCTCGTTCTCGGTGGACATGGCACTCCTCAACAACACGTCGTAAACGGGGTATCGGTGGATCGGCGGCGGTTCAGCTGGCCTGCTTCTCCGAGGAGGTCCGCTGCCCCGGCAGGACGACGCGCGGGGCGCGGGACACCCGCTCGTTGCGGTCCTCGAGCGGCAGGACGGGCCGGCCGTCGGCCGTCTGGTGGCGGCGGAGCAGCAAGGACATGTCGATCATGCGGTGGAGCATCCGCTCCAGTGCCTCCAGGCCCTCGGCGTCCTGGAGCTGCGGCTGCGGCGAGGTGTTGCGCAGCAGCGCCGGAAAGCCGCTGCCGACCAGGATCATGCGGTTGAGCAGCAGGTTGTCGACCAGTTGGCTGTGCACCGCGGCGTCGCTGTACCGGCGCGAGACGACGATGATGCCGCCCACCTTGTTGGCCAGGGGGCGGTCGAAGCGCAGGAAGCCGACGCCGGCCCGTTCGATGAATATCTGCATCAGATGGGCGGGACCGAAGCCGTGCACCGGGGTCGCGTAGACGATGGCGTCCGCCTGCTTCATCTGCTCGACGATCGCGGGCATGTCGTCGCGGAGTTCGCAGGGCGTGGTCCGCTGGTTGCAGTCGCCGCACGGGCTGCACGGCGAGATCCGGTGCTCGCGCAGGTGAACGGTCCGGAACTCGGCGCCCCGTTCCCGGACCAGGCGGCCGGCGTACTCCAACGCGAGGTCGGTGTTGCCGCCCGGCCGCTCGGAGCCGCAGATCCCGAGCACGATCGGAGTCGGAGTTGTTCCTTGCACGTGGTTTCCCCCTCGTAGTCTGCCCTACGGGGGCGGGCGGCCGGACGGGCCCGTGGTGCGAGGGCCCGTCCGGCTGTTCGCCCGCCTGTCACTGCTCAGTACTCGTCAGTCCTTGAGCTATCTCGTCAGCCCTCGAGCGCCTTTATCGGCCTTCGAGGGGCGCCCGTGTCAGCGGTGCGGCGCCCTCGTCGGCCCCTGTGGGCGCCCTCGTCAGTCCTTGAGCTTGCCGGCGAAGTAGTCCGTGTAGGCCTGCATGTCGAAGTGCCCGTGGCCGGACAGCGTGAACAGGATGGTGCGGGCCTCGCCGCTCTCCTTGCAGGCCAACGCCTCGTCGATGGCCGCCCGCACCGCGTGGGTGGACTCCGGCGCCGGGACGATGCCCTCGTTGCGGGCGAACAGGACGCCGGCCTCGAAGCAGGCGGTCTGCGGGACGGCCCGGGCCTCGAGCAGGTCGAGGTCCTTCAGCGCGCTGATGATGGGCGCCATGCCGTGGTAGCGCAGCCCGCCCGCGTGGATGCTCGGCGGCACGAAGTCGTGGCCGAGGGTGTGCATCATGGTGAGCGGGGTGAGGCCCGCGGTGTCGCCGAAGTCGTACTCGTAGCGGCCCTGGGTGAGGGTCGGACACGAGGCCGGCTCGACGGCGAGCGCCCGCACCGAGCGCCCGCCGCGCAGCTGCTCGCGCAGGAACGGCAGGACCAGTCCGCCGAAGTTGGAGCCGCCGCCCGCCGCGCCGATCACGACGTCCGGGTAGTCCTCCGCCAACTCCATCTGGAGCAGCGCCTCCTGGCCGATGACGGTCTGGTGCATCAGCACGTGGTTGAGCACCGAGCCGAGCGCGTACTTGGCCCGGCCGCCGCTCTTGACCGCGGCCTCCACGGCCTCGGAGATGGCCAGGCCGAGGCTGCCGCTGGCGTCGGGGTCCGCGGCGAGCGCGGCCCGGCCGGCGTCGGTGAGCTCGCTGGGGCTGGCGTGCACCGTCGCCCCGAAGGTCTCCATCAGCGCCCGGCGGTAAGGCTTCTGCTGGTGGCTCACCTTGACCATGAAGACCTCGCACTCGAGGCCGAAGTAGGCGGAGGCCATCGCGAGCGAGCTGCCCCACTGGCCGGCGCCGGTCTCGGTGGTGAGCTTCTGCACACCGGCCTGCTTGTTGTAGTACGCCTGCGGCACGGCCGTGTTGGGCTTGTGGCTGCCGGCCGGGCTGACGCCCTCGTACTTGAAGTAGATCCGCGCCGGGGTGTCGAGCGAGCGCTCCAGCCGGTGGGCCCGGACCAGCGGGCTGGGCCGCCACTGGCGGTAGACGTCGATCACCGCGCCGGGGATGTCGATCTCGGCCTCGGTGCTGAACTCCTGGGCGATCAGCGACTCCGGGAACAGCGGGGCCAGGTCGGCCGGGGTGAGCGGCTCCCTCGTCCCGGGGTGCAGCATCGGCGGCACCGGCTTCGGCAGGTCCGCCAGCACGTTGTACCAGGTGGTGGGGATTCGGTCCTCGGGCAGCAAGAACTTGGTGATCATCGGGCCCTCCCGGAATGCGTGGATACGGCGGTCGATCGGACGGTCACACGGTTCAGGCGCCGGAGCGGACGGCATCGGCCGGTCCGGGTCCGGCTTCGACGGAAGCGGAGGCTGAGGCGGAGGCGGAGGCTTCGACGGAAGCGGGGGCCGAGGCGGAGGTGGGCGCAGCGGCCGAGGACCGGATGCGCAGCACCGCGAACACCGCGATGCCGACCAGCGGCGTGACCAGCATGGTGTGCAGCACCGGGCGCGCGCCGTGGTTCTGCCAGATCAGCCCGAGGCCGAACGGCACCACCAGCCGGGCCAGGCCCAGGACGAAGCCGTTGAGCGCCATGAAGCGGCCGACCCGGTGCTCGTCGACGTGGTCGGCGATGTAGGTCGGCACCACCACGGAGGCGATGATCTCCCCGAGCGTCCACACCACGGTGGACGCGAGCACCGCCGCGAGCGAGAAGCCGAAGTCCAGTACGGCCAGGCCCAGCGCCCACAGCACCCCGGCCACCAGCAGCAGGGTGCGGATCGGGTAGCTGGCGATCCGCTTCTCCAACTGGAGCCCGAGGCTCACCACCACGATGCTGTTCACCGTGTACACCACGCCGACCAGCCCGGCCGAGGCGTTCAGCTCGGTGGTCACGGCCAGCGGCAGCGCGTACTCCAGCCCGATCAGCGGCGCCACGTAGAAGAACGAGGCGAGCACCATCCACAGCACATGGCCGTGGACGCCGCCGAGCCGGAACCCGCCGCCGGCCGCCTTGGGCGCGGCGGTGCCGGTACGCGTGTCCCGGGGCACCCAGATCCGGATCACGACCGCGCACAGCAGCCCGACGACGATGTTGCCCGCGAACATCACGTGGTACGAGTACGCGGCCGCGACCCCGCCCAGCAGCGGGCCGATGCCCATGCCCAGGTTGTTGCCGATGTAGCTGACCGTGTACGAGAACGGCCGCTGCTCGGGGGTCGCCAGGTCGGCGATCAGGGTGTTGGCCGCCGGGCCGAACATGCCCATCCCCACCAGGGCGACGAACAGCAGCAGGGCGTACGTCCACGGCGGGCCGTCCAGGGTGCCCAGGCCGAGGTAGCCGACCGCGTTGAGCACCAGGGCCGCGACCAGGGCGTCCCGGCGACCGCGCAGGTCGCACACCGGCCCGCTCAGCAGCGAGCCCACCAGCAGGCCGGTCGAGCCGACCGAGATCAGCAGCCCCGCCTCGGCCGTGCCGAGGCCCTTGCTGCGCACCAGGTAGACGGCGAGCAGCGGGAAGACGAACATGCCCGCGCGGTTGACGAAGGACGTCACGAACAGCACCCGCAGCGGGAGCGGCAGCTCCCTGAACCTGGCCGACCAGGCTTTCGGGGCGGCGGCCCCTTCTCCGGTACTTGTGGCCATCCCGCTCAGACCGCCGGCTCGGTCTCGACCAGGAAGGCCCTGCGGACGGTGCCGAACCGCGCCAGCACGTCGTCGTAGTCGCGGCCCTCGCAGACGTACCAGCCGAGCACGTCGTTGGAGGCGACCGGCGGGGCCAGCACGTCGCCGACACCCTTCCAGACGTCCGCGTCCAGGACGCCGTCCAGCGCGTTGAGGTCCGCGGGCGAGCTGATCCCGGTGATCCGGCCGTACTTGCCCGAGGACAGGTACTCGGTGCCGATCTCCGGGCCGAGCCGGGCCTCGGTGCGGTGGTCCGGGTCGAGTTCGAGCCGGGCCCACTCGCCGGCCAGGTTGATGCCGCGCCCGGCCTGGATCGCCGGGACGATCGAGCCGCCGCCGGCCCGGGCGCCCGCCTCGCCGAACACCGCCTCGCCGTCGTCGTCCAGGAAGAACTCGACGTGCGCGACGCCGGTGCGCATCCCGAAACCGCGCAGCACCGTGGCGTTGAGCTCCAGGATCCGCTGCTCGTGCTTGCTGAGGTCGTGCTTGCGGGAGATGGTGCCGCCCGGCTCGTCCCGGTACTCCAGCACCGAGTAGGTGTAGCGGGACAGCTGTTCGAAGACGACCTCGCCGTCCTGGAGCAGCGCGTCCACATGGAACTCGGTGCCGTGGACGAACTCCTCGACCCGGTACTCGTGCCGGTCGTCGCCCATCTCCTCCCACACCTCGGCCAGCCGCTCAGGACCGTCGACCCGGTAGGTGCTGCCGCAGGCCCAGCCCGCGTACGGCTTGATCACCAGCGGGTAGCCGGCCTGCGCGGCGAACTCCTCGACGGCGCCCAGGGTGTCGGGGCGGCAGGAGCGGGCGACCCTGACGCCCAGCTCCTCGGCGCGGCGGTGCATCACGTTCTTGTCGCGGAAGTTGAGCGCCTGGTCGGGCGTCAGTCCGGGGATGCCGTGGTCCCGGCGGGCCCGGGCGGCGGGCAGGACGTCGCCCTCGAACAGCGGGAAGATCCGGACCAGCCGGTACTCGGCGGCGATCTCGTCCACGGCGGCGCGGAAGGCCGCGGTGGAGTCCAGCTCGGCCTCCCGCACCGTCAGACCCTCGGTCTCGGGCGCCGGCTCCCCGGTGGGTACCAGGACGACGGGGTGGTGGCCGAGTTCGGTGGCGACCTCGACCACGCTGCGGAACTGCGCGAGGTAGCGGCCGGCGGCGGGGCGGTAGACGATCAGAATCGCGGGGTTCATCGGGTTCTCCTGGAGGTAGCGGTCGGTCCGGCACCGGGGCCGGCTCCCACGACGATCAACCCGCGACGACGGACGGTCCGGCCGTCGGCTCCGCTGCCGACTGCTCCGGCACGGACCGCTCCGACGCGTCCTGCTCCGGCGCGTCCTGCTTCGGCCCGTCCGACTCCGGCGCGTCCCGCTCCGGCGCGAACAGCTCGGCCCAGGGCCCGGCGGCGTCGAGCACGACGGGCCGCTGACGCACCGCCCCGAGCGCGTCGAGCGCGGCGGCGAGGCGGTCGAGCGCCCGCTCCACGTCGGCGCGACCGCCCTCGTGCACCGCCTCGACGGTGAGCAGCAGTCGGCGTCGGCCGACGTCGGTCCTGATCACCTCGCTCTGCCGCCAGTTCCACCGCCGCGAGTGCGCGCGGTCCTGGGCGTCCGCGTAGACGACCTCGCCCGGCTCCGGGTGCTCCGGTGCGTCCGGCGCGCCCAGCGGCAGGTAGGTCTCGCCGCCGTGGGCCAGCCGGACGGCCAGCTCCCCGGTGATGTCGCCGACGTCGCAGGAGGCGACCGGCAGCCGGCTGTCGAGCGAGACGGCGTTGCAGAGGTTGACCAGGGCGTTGATCCGCGGCAGCCGGTCGCCCTTGGCCACCCGACGCAGCACCGACTCCGCCGCGCAGGGGAAGCGATTGGGGTTGACGTCGACGCTGCGGTACGCGTCCCGCCAGGCGGCGATCGAGGGCAGGGCGGAGACCTCCGCCTTGCCCAGGGAGAGCCCGTGGACGGCGTCCTCGGCGGCGGTGAGGAGGTCGTCGGCCTCCGCCGCGGCCGCCGCGACGTCGACCACCGGGACGGCGATCAGTCCGAGGACGTAGCCGGGCACCCGCGCCAGAAGGCTTTCGTCGACGATGACCTTCAGGGCGCTGGTCCGGTCCATGAGGTGAGTCCTTCGCGTCCGAGCTGGGTTGATGACCTGACCGACGATAGGGAGCCGGGCCGCGTCCGACTGCGGCCAATTCCCGGACATCTGTTGGTGCCACTTCCGTCCACTCGGCCACCCGACGGCGCCCGGTCGACGGCCCTGCCGCTCCCGCGACGGGTCCCGGGCCCCTCACGCGTTCCCGCGCGGCGGTTGCCTGTGCGGAAGGAGTCCATCAAATGTGACAATGCTCGGTCCATACCACTTCACCCTCTGCACAGGAGGCCACTTGGCCTGGCACCTGGCCCTCGAGGTCGATCGCGGCTCCCGCGTCCCACTGGCCCTGCAAGTGCGTGACTCGGTACGCCGCCTGGTCGAGGACGGGACCCTCCGCGCCGGAACGCGATTACCCTCCAGCCGCCAGCTCGCCGCCGATCTGGGCGTCTCGCGCAGTGTGGTGGTGGAGGCGTACGAACAACTCACCGCCGAGGGCTACCTCGTGACCCGGCGCGGCTCGGGCACCTCGGTCGCCGAGGACGGCGGCGGCCTGGCCCCGGTGTCCTCCGCCCTCACCGCCGCTGCCGCCACCTCCGTCTCCGCCCCGGTGGACGGCGACGGCGGCGAGGCCTCCTGGGACCTGCGGACCGGCACCTCCAACCTGCTCGCCTTCCCGCGCCAGGAGTGGATCCGCTGCGTCACCGCCGCGCTGGGCGCCGCCGGCCACCGCGAACTCAGCTACTCCCCGCCCGCCGGGGTCCCGTTGACCCGTCACATCCTGGCGGGCTACCTCGGCCGGGTCCGCGGGGTGCGCACCCGCTCCGAGGACCTCATGATCACCTCGGGCTTCGCCCAGGGCCTCGCCCTGCTCTGCCGCGTCCTCGGCGACCGGGGCCACCGGACGCTGGCCGTGGAGGATCCGGGGCACCCCGGCGAACGGGAGTTCATCGCGAGCGCCCGGATCCGGCCGGTCGGCATCCCGGTCGACGCCGAGGGCATCCGCGTCGACCTGCTCGAACAGTCCGGCGCCCGCGCCGTCCTGACCACCCCCGGCCACCAGTTCCCCACCGGCGCCTGCCTGAGCCGGGCCCGCCGGGAACAGCTGATCTCCTGGGCCCGGGCGGTCGACGGCTACGTCATCGAGGACGACTACGACAACGCCTACCGGAGCCGCTCCGGCCAGCCGTCGGCCCTGCAGAGCCTGGCGCCGGACCGGGTCGTCTACGCGGGCAGCGCCAGCAAGGTCCTCGCCCCCGCGCTGCGGCTGGGCTGGCTCGCCGCGCCGTCCGAGCTGATGGCCTCGCTGGAGCATGTGCGCGCGGGCTGGGACATCGGCTGCTCGGGCCTGGAACAGCTCGCCTTCGCCCGCTTCATCGACACCGGCGGGCTCGACCGCCACCAGCGGCGCCTGCGCGCGGAGTTCGCCGGCCGCCGGGAGGTCGTCCGGCGGGAGGCGGCCCGGCAGCTGCCCGGCACCCGGGTACTCGGCGGGGACGGCGGCCTTCAGGCCTACCTCGAACTGCCGCCCGCCGTGGACGAGGACGCCCTGATCCGCGCCGCCCGCGGCCGCTCGGTGCTGATCCGCGGCGGGCGCTTCCACACCCTCACCGACACCGGCCGGCCACCGGCGCTGGTCCTCAGTTATGCCACGGTCGGGTGCGAGGGACTGGCCCGCGGGATCGCCGAACTCGGCGTCGCCTACCGGCGGTTGCTGCCGGGGGCGGCGGCGGGGGACGCACCGTAGCCGCCGGTGCCGGGACAGCAGCCGGTGCCCGGCCTGCGGGGGCAGGCCGGGCACCGGGGGCCGTGAGAGGCGCTCGGACGTTCAAGCCCTCAGTTGTTCGAGCGCTCGGACGTTCAGGCCCTCAGACGTTCAGCCGCTCGGGAACGGGCTCCCGGTCCGGCGCCACCGCCTCCGCCCCGGCGGACCCATGGCGCGGGGTGGGCCGCAGCGGCCACCAGAGGCCCCGGCCGAGCAGCGCGGCCAGCGCCGGGACCAGGACCAGGGAGAGCACGAGCGCCGAGAGCAGGATGCCGAGCGTCATCGCGAAGGCGACCTGCTCGCTGCCCGGAGTGGTGGCGAGGGTGGCGAAGGAGCCGGCCAGGACCAGGCCCGCCGTGGCGATGGCGGGCGTGGTGTGGCGGACGGCGCGGGCCACGGCGCCGCGGACCGGACCGGGCCGCTGCATCTCCTCCCGGATCCGGTCGGTGATCAGGATGTTGTAGTCCGTACCCAGCGCCACCACGAACAGGAACAGCACCAGCGGCAGGGTGAAGCTGACGCCGGGCTTGTCCAGCAGGTGCTGGAACAGCAGGGTCGCGGCGCCCAGGGTGGCGGCGAAGCCGAGCCCGACCGCGAGCATCAGCACCAGCGGGGCCAGCAGGCTGCGCAGGAGCAGCAGCAGGATCAGGGCGATCAGGGCAGCCGCGACCGGGAAGACCACGGCCAGGTCGTGGTCGACGGCGACCGAGATGTCCGCGAAGATCGCCGCCGTGCCGCCCACATGGGCGTTCGTACCGGCCGGGGTGTTCGCGGCGACGGCGGCGCGGACCGGGCCGGAGACCAGCTCGCGGGCCTTCGCGCTCTGCGGGTCGGCCGTCAGGTAGAGGTCGATCCGGGCGGCGCGGCCGTCCGGGCTCAGCACGGTGCCGCCGACCTGGCCGACCCCCTCGACCCGGCCGAGGGCGCGGGAGAGGCCGTCCAGCTTGCCCGGGGCCACGGCGCCGCCGTCGGCGGCGGTGACGTAGACGCCGGTCGGGTCGGACACTCCGGCCGGCAGCGCGCGGGAGATCTCGGTGGCGGTGGCCGCGGCCGCCGTCCCGGAGCTTCCACCCTGGCCGTAGTCCATCCGGATCCCGACCGTCCCGGCGGCCAGGGCGCCGAGCAGCGCCACGGAGGCGAACAGCATCGCGGCCGGCCGGCGGGCGACGAGCGCGCCGAAGCGGGCCGCGACGCCCTCGCGGGGCTGCCGGCGCAGGCTGCGGGACGGCCAGAACATCCGGCGGCCGCAGGCGGCGAGCAGGGCCGGCATCAGGGTGAGGCTGCCCAGCAGCATCACCAGGACGGCGACCGCGATGGCCGGGCCGAGCGAGCGGAACTGGCCGAAGCTGGCGACGCCCAGGGTCGCGAAGGCGGCCACGATGGTCAGCGCGGCGGAGGTGATCGCCGTACCGACCCGGCCGGCCACCTCGGCGGCGGCCTCCCGGGCGGGCTGCTCGGGCCGGGCCCGCAGGTGCTCGCGGAACCGGAAGAGCAGGAACAGCAGGTAGTCGATCCCGATGCCCAGCAGCACCACGGAGATCAGGCCCGGGGTGGAGGCGTCCAGCTTGAGCCCGGTCAGCGACGCGGCGCCGGCCACGGCCCCGCCGGCCGCACCGCTGATCACGGCGACGGCGAGCAGCGGCAGCAGGGCGGCCAGCACACTGCGGAACACCAGCACATTGAGCAGCACGATCAGGCCCATCACCAGGGCGCCGCCGATCGTGGTGGCGGTCCGGTTGTCGTCGGCCGAGTCGGCGGCCTCCGCCAGGCCGCCGGTGAAGCCGGTACGCATCCCGGCCTCGGTGAACTGCGCGCGGGTCGCGTCCCGGAAGGCCCGGAAGACCTTCTGGACCCCGTCGTCCGAGGCGTTGCCGGTCAGTTCGGCGGCCAGCAGCTCGAAGCTCCGGTCGGGGGCGACCACCGCCGGGGCGACCTTGGGGGTCTGGGAGCGGTCGGGCACCAGGAAGGCCGGCTGGTCCTTCTCCCTGGGCATCTCCACCCGGCGCTGGGCGAGCTTCGCCGCCTCGGCCTCGATCCGCTTCTCGTCGGCGGGGGTGAGGGCCTTGCCGTCGGTCCGGGCCACCAGCACGGTCACCGTGGTGGCGTCCGGGTCGATCCCGAAGTTCTTCTCGGCGATCCGCAGGGCCGCCGCCGAGTCGTAGCTCGCGGGCAGGAAGTCGCCGCTCTGCGACTGGGTGACGCGGGAGATCAGCATCGGGCTCAGCATTGCCAGCCCCATGCCCAGCACCGCCCACAGGGCGATGACCTTCCACGCGTTCCTGGTCGAGAAACGGGTCAGTGCGCGGATCACGCTGCCCTCCGGTGGCTGAACGTCGGCTTCGGAACCGGGGGTTCCCGGCCTGTTCCCAGACCATCAGGCCGAGGGGGTGTCCGGCGTCGGGGCGACGGACGATCCGGGCCGGGGGTCCTGCTCCCCCGGCCCGTCCGGACCCGGGACCGTGGTCCTGGGCCCGGCCTCCGGCTCTCGGCCGCGGGGACCACGTCCGGCCCGGCGGGCCGGTGCCAGAATGGGGGCGTCATGGCTGACCAGCCCAGGAGGACCGAGATGGACGGGCGTCAGCGCCCCGGAGCGGGCCCGGCCGCCCCCGTAGCCCCGCCCGGCCCCGCGGATCCCCCCAGGCCCGCGGATCCCCCCGGGCCGCGGACCGGAACCCGGCTCCGGCTCGCGGGCGGCCGGGCGGACGGCACCCCGTGGAGCCACACCGACGCGCTGGTGGCCGTCGGCGCCGGCCTGCTCGACCTGGTGGCCTACCTGCTCTTCAGCCAGGTCGAGGGCACCCGCACCATCAGCGTGCCGGCCTTCCTCGTCCTCCTGCTGTCGGGGCTGCCCCTGCTCGTCCGGCGCCACCACCCGGTGCGGGCGCTCGCCGCCGTCCTGGTGCTGGAGACCCTGGCCAACGTGCTCGCGCCGATGGGCAGCCACTTCGGCGCCGTCCTCACGGTGACCGTGTACTCGGTCGCCCGGCACTGCAGCGGCCGTGTCACGGCCGCCGCCGGCGTGGCGACGGCGGCGGCGACGATGCTGAGCCAGAGCGGCATCGGCGCCCCCTCCTGGGGGGAGGCCATCGCCGCCACCGCCTCCACCGCGCTGGTGGCCGCCGGCGGCCTCGCGATCTCGCGCTGGCAGCGCGAGGTCGCGGCCAACCGCCAACTGCTGGCCGATCGCGCGGTGGCCGAGGAACGCCGCCGCATCGCCCGGGAGTTGCACGACATCGTGGCCCACCACATCACCACCATGCAGCTGATGGCGGGCGGCGCCCGGGCCAACCTCGCCCACCCGGAGGTGGTCCGGGAGGCCCTGGTCACCCTGGAGTCCTCCGGCCGGCTCGCCCTGCGCGAGATGCGCCAGCTGCTGAACGTCCTGCGGGCCGGCGACGAACCGGACGCCGCCCCGCCCTCGCCCCAGCCCGGGACGGAGGACCTCGACCGGCTGGTCGAGGAGTCCCGCCGGGCCGGACTGCCCACCGAGCTCAGCATCCACGGCGCCCCGCAGCCGCTGCCGCCGACCGTCGGCCTGACGGTGTTCCGGATCGTCCAGGAGGGCCTCACCAACGCCCGCAAGTACGCCGGACCGGCCCGCGCCTGCGTCCGGCTCGGCTACCGCCCGGACGGGATCACCGTCGAGGTGCGGGACGACGGCGCGGGCTTCGCGTCACCGGACACCGGGCCGGCCGCCGGGGAGCGGGGCGGGTACGGCCTGATCGGCATGCGCGAACGGGTCGCCCTGCACGGCGGCACGCTGCGGACCGGTCCCCGGCCGGAGGGCGGCTTCGCCGTCCTGGCCGAACTGCCGCTGGCCCCCGACGAGACCGCAGAGGCGGCCGTCCAGCACGGAAAGGTGACCTGATGACCACCACGACGCCCCCGATCCGGGTCCTCCTCGTGGACGACCAGCCGCTGGTGCGGCGCGGCCTGTCACTGATCCTCTCGCCGGACCCGTCCGTCGAGGTGGTGGGCGAGGCCGAGGACGGCGAACGGGCCGTCGCGCTCGCCCACCGGCTGCGCCCCGATGTCGTGGTGATGGACATCCGGATGCCCGTCCTGGACGGCGTCGGCGCCACCGAGGAACTGTCCCGCACCCTGCCCGACTGCAAGGTCCTCGCGCTCAGCACCTTCGACATGGACGAGTACGTGGTGGCCGCGCTGCGGGCCGGCGCCCACGGCTTCCTCCCCAAGGACGTCTCGCCGGAGGACCTCGGCGCGGCGATCCGCACCGTCCACGCCGGTGAGGCGGTGGTCGCGCCGCGCCTGCTCTCCCGGCTGATCTCCACCTACGTCCGGGCGCCCCTCGACACGCCGCCGCCGCCCGCCGCCGCCGTGACGGGCGAGCTCACCCCGCGCGAGGTGGAGGTCTGGCGGCTGATGGCCACCGGTCTCGACAACACCGGGATCGCCCGGTCCATGGACATCAGCCACTCCACGGTGAAGAACCACATCACCAGCATCTTCGGCAAGCTGGACGTCCGCGACCGCGCCCAGGCGGTCATCGCCGCCTACGAATCCGGCCTGATCACCGCCCGCACGGGGGGCGGCGACCAGGCCGGGGCGAGCCTCTAGGACCCGTCGGTCACTCGACGCCGAGCGCCCGGCCCCGCGTCGCCCCGCCGAGGATCACCGGGTCCCGGGCGAGGTCGGCGAGGAGGGCGTCCAGCTTGGAGCGGTCGACCGAGGGCATCAGGAAGACGTGCACATAGCCGCGCAGGCCGGCCGGGTCGCCGGGGGTGGTCGAGACGTTCTCGGAGGAGAGCGACCACTTGGCCACCAGCGCGGGGCTGGGCTTGCGGAAGCGCACGGTGATCGCGCCCGGGGTGCGGGCGGGCCAGAGTTCGGCGCCGGTCTCCTGCTCGAGTTCGCGGAGCCGGCGTTCCAGGTACCCGGCCAGCTCCTGGGAGCGGCGGATCCGGTCGACCTGGTCGCGGTAGGAGAGCCGGGACAGGTGGTCCCACAGCACCAGCGGCGAGAATCCGTTGCGGGAGCCGGCGAAGGTGCTGTCCGGGGCGCCGATGTACTCGGGCTGGGTCGGCGGTTCGAGCTGGTACTTGGTCTTCGTCATGAAGACGCCGCACGGCCACGGCACACCGGCCCACTTGTGCCCGCTCATCGCGATCGACGCGACCATGTCGACCTCCCTGGCCTCCCCCGACTCGCCCGTCTCGTCCGCCTCCCCGGCCTGCCGGGTGGGCAGGGTGAGGCCGAAGTCGAACTCCGGCAGCTCGGCCTCCGGCGTCCAGCCGAACGCCGGGTCCGCCGCGGCCATCCGCAGGAACGGCGCGTAGCCGGCGCCGAGCGCGCCGTCCACGTGGATCCAGAAGCCCCGGCGGGCGTCGTCCCCGGCGCGGGGCAGCAGCCCGTGCCGCTCGAAGACCGGCAGCAGCCGCTCGCACGCGCCCCGGACGTCGTCGTGGGCGCCCTTGAAGGTGCTGCCGAGGTTGAAGTTGACGAAGACCGGGTGCCCCTTCGCCGCGAAGAACTCCACCAGGACGGCGAGCGCGTCGGCGTCGACGGCCCCGGAGCCGTCCCAGGAGTGGCCGGACGGGCCCGGCATCGAGGGCACCTCGGCGGGCCAGTCCCCGCCGAGCGGGCACTCACCGGGGTAGTCCGCCGCGCCCACGGCGGCGAAGGTGTCGACGCCGAGTACCCGGACGGCCTTGGCGAAGGAGTAGTGGGTGTCCTCGGAGTAGAAGGCCACCGGCCGGGGCGCGCCCGGCCGGGTCAGGTAGTCGCGCGCGTTCCAGAGCGCGTACATGTTGCCCTCGGTCGAGCCCATCGACAGCATGTAGCCCCAGTAGGACTCCGGGTCGGCCGGGTCGTACGACGGTCCGGCGTGCCAGAGCCGCGCGTAGTAGTCGAGCACCGCGCGTTCGACGACCTTGGTGTTCGGCTTGTAGCCGCCGCTCTGGAACGGGTCGCCGAGGTTGTTGATGTTGCTGAGCATGAAGCGGGCGAGGTCGAGCGCGCTGCCCGCGAGCTCCTGGGTGGCCTGGTAGCCGACCAGGTGCCGGCGCTTCCGGGTGAGGTAGCCGTCCATCCGGTCGAGCGCGCGCAGCCGCTCGCCGTCGGTGAGCCCCTCGGCGGGTATCGCGAAGTCCCCGCGCTCCGGCTCCGCGTCGAGGTCGACGATGTCCGCGGTGCCGACGGTGTCCACGGTGTTGATGACCATGTCCACGGGCCCGGCGGCGGCGAGGGCCTGGGCCGGGAGCGGTAGGCCGGGGGCGGGGGCGGTCGTGGGGCTCATGGACGCGGCACTCCGGGTTCGCTGGGCGGGGGTCGGCCGGAGCCGCTCACCCGTCAGGATGGAACTTCTTCACACCCTGGCGAAAGTCTTCCGAACAAGATTCGAGATTGACCGGTTCTGTCTTGCCAATCTGCGGCCGGGTCGGCGACCCTGGGCGACGTGCCGAATTTTCCGCAGGCCCACCGGGCGCCCGTCGACGACGTCGACCGCGCGATTCTGCGCGTTCTCGCCGAGAACGCCCGCACGCCGAACAACGCGCTCGCCGAGGCTGTGGGCATCGCCCCCTCGACCTGCCTGGCCCGGGTGCGCGCCCTGCGCGAACGCGGCATCATCCGCGCCTTCCGGACCGAGATCGACCCGGCGGCGATCGGACTGCCGCTGCAGGCGATGATCTCGGTCCGGCTGCGGGCCCACACCCGCGAGCAGAACGAGAGCTTCCGCGGCTCCGCGCCCGAACTGCCCGGTGTCCTGGCGGTGTTCCACATGGCCGGGTCCGACGACTACCTGCTGCACGTGGGCGTGGCCGGGCCGGAGGAACTGCGCGACTTCGTCGTGGACCACCTCACCACCCACCCGGCGGTGGCGCAGACCCGGACCAACCTGATCTTCGAGCAGATACCCGGCCGCCGGTACCTCACGAACGACTGACGACGACCAGCCCCCGCCTCCCGCTCCCGGAGCCCCGTCGCAGGCCGGGGCCCGCCCTCACCGCCCGTCGGTGTACAGCGACTGGACGGCGGCGTACCCGGGGATGCCGCCGGAGTCGGAGTCGGCGGCGGCCCGGGCACCGTCGCGGACGGCGAGGGCGGTCGAGACGGCCGCCGCGAGGGCGGTCCGGTAGAGCAGCGAGCCGAGACTGACCCGGGCGACCCCGAGGGCCGCGAGTTCGGCCAGCGCGGGGCCGGTCGGCGAGTAGAGGACGTTCAGTGGGGCGGTCACGGTGCCGCAGATCCGCGCGACGGCGGCCGGGTCGGTCAGCCCGGGGACGAACAGGCCGTCCGCGCCCGCCCGTTCGTAGGCGGCGAGCCGGCGGTCGGTCTCCCCGGCGGGATCCGGCACGCCGAGCCAGTGGGTGTCGGTGCGGGCGTTGACGAACAGCGCCGGCACCGCGGCCTTGATCGCCGCGATCTTGGCGGTGTGCACGGTCACGGGGGTGAGCGTGCCGTCCGGGCGGCCGTCCTCGAGGTTGATGCCGGCCACCCCCGCCTCGGCCAACTCGACGGCCAGAGCGGCGACTTCGGACGGGTCGTCGCTGAACCCGTTCTCCACGTCGACGGAGAGCAGGTAGCGCCCGGACCGGCCGAGGCGCCGGGCCAGCCGGAGCGTCTCGCCCCGGGTGGCGGCGGCGCCGTCGGGCAGCCCGGCCGCCGCCGCGACGCCGAGGCTGGTGGTGCCGATCGCGGCGAAGCCCTGCTCCGCGAGGACGGCGGCGGAGGCGTGGTCCCAGGCGTTGGGGAGCAGCAGCGGCTCACCCGGGCGGCGGTGGAGGGCGGCGAACGGGGTGTCGAGCGGGGTGTCGAACGGGGCGGTGCTCATCGGAGGGTCCTCTCGTACGAACGGGGGTCGGACCGGGTCCGCAGCGGCTCGGCGTCGGAAGCGGTGGCCCCGGGCTCACGCCCCACGCTAGGACCGGAACGTTTCGGTGCCCGCCGAACCGTCCCCGGGGCACCATGGACCCATGTCCCTCGCCCGACTGGCCGCCCTGCTCGCCGATCCCACCCGAGCCGGGTTCTGCACGGCCCTGCTCGACGGCCGCGCCTGGACCGCCGGCGAACTCGCCCGCCACGCGGGAGTGGCACCGTCCACCGCCAGCGAGCACCTCTCCCGGCTGATCGACGGCGGCCTGCTGGCCGAGGAGCGGCAGGGCCGGCACCGCTACGTCCGGCTGGCCGGACCGGAGGTCGCCACGCTGATCGAGGACCTGTCCTCCTTCACGCCACCGACCGGAACGCCGGGCGGACCGCCGGCCGGACCGCCGGGCGGCGGCTCCCCCGCCCCGCGCTCCCTGCGCGAGAGCACCCGGCTGAGCGCCGAGGCCCGCGCCCGGACCTGCTACGACCACCTCGCCGGCCGGCTGGGCGTGACGGTCGGCGACGCCGTCCTCGCCCGCGGCCTGGTGACGGAGGAGGACGGCCCGGCCCTGACCGCCCGCGGCCGGGCGTGGCTGACCGACCTGGGCGCGGAGCTGCCACCCCGGGCCGGACGCGCCGGCGCCCGCCCGGTGGTCCGCACCTGCCTGGACTGGACGGAGCGGCGCAACCACCTGGGCGGGGCCTTCGGCGCGCTGCTCTGCCGGACGGCGCTGGACCGGAGCTGGGTGGAGCGGATCGGCTCCGGCCGCGCCCTGCGGGTCACGCCGGACGGCGAGCGGGCCCTGCGCGAGCTGCTCGGCGTGGAACTCCTGCCCGCCTGACCCGGCCCCGCTGAGCCGGTAGGCCCTCTGCCCGGCCGGCGCCCCTCAGCCCATCGTCCTCGCCCCGTCCAGCGACTCCCGGATGATGTCGGCATGCCCGGCGTGCTGCGCGGTCTCGGCGATGACGTGCAGCAGCACCCGCCGCACCGACCAGGCGGCACCGGGCTCGAACCACGGCGCGGAGGGCAGCGGATGCGCCAGGTCCAGATCCGGCAGGCTCGCCACCAGCGCGTCCGTCGCGGCGGCCACCTGCTCGTACCCGGCGAGCAGTCCGGCCAGGGTCTCCCCCTCGGCCATCCTGAACTGCCCTTCCCAGTCGAGCGGTTCGGACGCCATCGCGTCCGCGCCGCCGACCGCGAACCGCATCCAGCCCGCCTCCGTCGCGGCCACGTGCTTGATCAGCCCGCCCAGGCACAGCTCGCTGGCCGTGGTGCGCCGGGCCGCCTGCTCGTCGGTGAGGTCGCGGACCGTGAAGCGCAGGAACCCCCGGTGCTTGTCGAGGGTCTGCAGCAGGTCCACTCGCTCACCGCCGAGCCCGGTCGCTCCCGCCGCTCGTGCCGCTCCCGCCGCTCCCGCCGGCTGCGGCGCGCTCACTCCGCCACCATGACCGGCATGTCGCCGGCCGTCCGGCCGAGGTCGATCACGCCGAACGCCGCGCCCTGCGGGTCTCCGACCGCCGCGAACCGGCCGAACGGGCTGTCCATCGGGCCGAAGTACAGCTTCCCGCCCAGGCCGGTGACCTTCGCGACGGTGGCGTCGCAGTCGTCCACGGCGAAGTACACGCTGAGGTAGTTCGGCGCCTCGGGCGGCAGGTCGGTCGGTCCCGCCAGCATCCGGCCGAGCACCGGCTGCTCCCGGACGTGGAAGATCTTGTAGTCCACCTGCTCCGAGTCCATCCGCTTCACGGTGTAGGGGAAGACGGCGGGGAAGAAGCGGTCGGCGGCGGTCTCGTCGCGGGTGATGACCTCGGCCCAGGTGTACGCGCCCGAGGCACCCTGCTTCTCGAAGCCCTCGTGGGTACCGGCCTGCCAGACGCCGAAGACGACCCCGGCCGGGTCCCTGGCGATCACCATCGAGCCGAACTCGCCGACCGCCATCGGACCCATCAGGACCTCGCCACCCGCGCCGCGGATCTTCTCGGCGGTGGTGGCGGCGTCCGGCGAGGCGAGGTAGAGGCACCAGGCGGACACCGCAGTCCCGTCCTGGCCGGGCATCGGCGGGACGATCGCCGCGACCGCCTTGCCGTCGGAGTAGGCCTGGGTGTAGTTGCCGTACTCGGAGGAGGACTCACCGAAGGTCCAGCCGAGTACGTCGCCGTAGAAGGCTTTCGCGCCCTCCAGGTCGGTGAACATCGCATCGGCCCAGCAGGGCGTTCCCTCGGGTAGCACGGGCATGGCAAAGCCTCTCGTGTGGCGTTCTGTCCCGATTCGCCACCCTAGCCAGTACCCTGCCGGCTCGCGCGCCAGGAGCCGGCGGCCCGCCGGGGGAACCGAACCCCCGACGGGCCGCCACGGACGTCCGAGCGCCGTCCGCTCGCACCACGACCGGCCCTCGGGCCCCTCAGGACCCGACCGCGACCCGGCCGAAGCCGCCCGCCACCGAGGCCGCCGAGGTCCCGAGCCCGGTCGGCCCCGTCGGCAGCGCGCCCACCGCGCCACCGGCCGCAGCACCGACCGGCTCCGCCACCGCACCGACTGGCTCCGCCACCGCCCCGGCCGCGGCAACCGGCGCCCCGACCGCCTCCTGCCCGAAGTGCCGCAGCAGGTCCTCCTCCCGGTACCGGCGGCAGTCCCGGTGCCAGATCAGGATCCCGGCGAGCCAGTTCTCCAGTTCCTTCACGTACCCGGTGAGCGTCGCCCGGGCCGGCCCGTCCAGCCCGAAGTCCTCGAACATCACCGGGAACTCCTCGACCGCCACGTGCCGGAACTGGTCGAGCCGCGAGTGCATGAGGTCGTCGACGATCCGCACCGCCGCCGGGTAGTCGCAGTCGAAGAAGTTCTGCACCACCAGGACGGCGTTGTGCACCTCGCCCTCGAACTCCACCTCCTTCTGGTACGAGTGGAGGTCGTTCATCAGCGCCGCGTAGTCGGCGGACGCGTTCTCCAGCGACCGCATCGGGCCGCTCGCGTAGACGCCGTCCGGCACGACCTTGCCGTGCGCCAGCCGGGACAGGGCCATGGTGAGGTCGGAGCCGAAGGTGGCGCGGCGCATCTCCAGGTAGTCGACCGGGTCCGGGATCCGGTTCTGGACCTGGTTGTTGAGCTCCCAGATCCAGCTCTCCACCATCGTCTCGACGGCGGCGCGGAACTTCCCCCGCGCCTCGGCCGCCATCGGACCGGCGGTCCGCCGCCAGAGGTCGGCCAGCGCGCGCTCCAGCGCGTTCAGCGGTTCCGCGCCCGGCTCGCCGTCGACCGGCATGAGCAGCAGGTAGCGCTCGCGCGCGGCCTTGGCCCCGGCCAGGTCGCCGGTCCGGCCGAACGCCCGGGGGAACCAGTCGTCGGCGTAGGTCCCCCACAGCAACCAGTCCGTGGTGAGGTCGAGTTGGTCGGCGCTGGCGTCGGGGTGGATGCCCGCCGCGCAGAGCGCGAGGTCGTAGTCGGCCGCGTCCGCCGCGCTCCAGACGCCTGCGGTCGAGTCTCCCGGCCGGGCCTCCAGCAGGCCCATCCGGGCCGCCCACTCGATCGTGTGCAGCCGCGAGGCCTCCAGGCAGGGGTTCAGCTCGACCGTGAACGGCAGCCTGAACTCCGGCAGCCGGGACGGCCCGACGGCCTGGAACGGCACATGGGCGTGCGTCCGCGCCCGCCGCACTCCCGGGTCGACGTCCCCGCGCGAGCCGCCGATCAGCCCGGTCCCGGGCGACTCCAGTGCGGCGCCGGTCCCCCGCAGCGCGCCGAGCAGGGCCGCCACCGGCGACTCCCCGACCGTCGGCGCCCAGTCCCGCGTCACCGGCCCGGTCCGGCTCAACGAGCCCAGCTCGTCGGCCAGACCACCCAGCGCCCCGCCGGACCGCAGGACGTCCAGCGCCGACGTCCCGACCCCGCCGATCGCGAACGGGTCCCACCAGGTGGCCGCGTCCGCGGCCGCGCCGCCGCCGTTCATGTACCGGCTGGACCGCATGTGCCACTCGTGCCCGCCGGACTGCCAGTCCTGCAGCCCCTTGACGTAGGCCAGCACCCTGGCGCAGCCCGCCGGGTCGAGCCCGGTGTCGGCGAACAGCTGCGGCAGTTCGGTGGCCACGGTGTTCTCGAACTGCTGGAGGCGCGAGGTGAGCAGGCCGTTGACGGCGTCCGCCGCCTCCTGCGTCGTGCACTCCAGGAACTTCTCCAGGACCAGCACGCCATTGCTGAGCTCGCCCTCGTCCTCGACCTCGCGCTGGTAGGAGAACAGGTCGTTGCGCAGGTGGACGCCGTCCGAGAAGGCGTCCATCAGCACCCGCAGCGGCCGCGCCCCCGACACCTCGGCCGGCACCTCCGCCCCGGCCGCGTACTCGATCAGCCCGGCGGACCAGGGCGCGCCGCCCACCTTGCGGCGCATCTCGATGTACTCGACGGGGTTGGCGACCCGGCCCGCGTTGATGTTCGCGAGCTCCCAGAGCGACTCGTTGAGCAGGTTCCGGGTGCTCTCGGCGAACCGCACCCGCCAGTCCTCGCCCATCGCCGGCACGGTCCGCCGCCAGAGGTCCGCCAGCCCGGCCTCGACCGGGTTGGTGGGCTCGGGCACCGCCGCGGCCGGGTCGGCCGGCATGAACAGCGGCAGCCGGTCCAGGTACGCCTTGCCGCCCACCCGGTCGTTGGTCCGCTTGAAGACGTCCAGGAAGTGGTCGTCGAAGAAGAACACCCACACGTACCAGTCGGTGACCAGCGACAGCACCTCGGCCGACGCGTCGGGGTGGGTGTAGGCGCAGAGCAGCCCGTAGTCGTGGGCGTCCAGGTCCGCCGTGGTCCAGATGCCCGACCCCTCCAGCATGCCCATCTGCCGGGCCCACACCGAGGAATGGGACCGGGCCTCGTCGAGATGCGGATTGAGCCGCGCCGGGTGCGGCACGTAGAAGGAGGGCAGTTCGAACGGCTGGGACACCGGGCGAGCCTTTCTGGACGCGTCGACAAGGCCGACACAGCATGACCCGGCGCCGCCGTTCTCGGCCGGAGAACCGGAACAGTCATATGAGATAGCCCAGTTCGGTCCAGCTCAGTCGAACACCTGACCACTCAGGCCCACTTGAATGGATCACCCGTGCGACTGATCGGCTCCACCCCACCCTTCCGGCGCCCGCCGGCCCACTACGCCCGGACCGCGCCGGCCGAGCACCTCACCACGCCGCCCGCACCGGAGGATTCGGCCTCCGGCATCCGGCATCCGGGTCCGCCCCGGAGACCCCGTCCGACCCCTGGTCCGGGGCGACGACGCCGTCGGCCCGGAAGTCCGCCGACGAACCAACCGGCCGTTCCAAGGAATCGGCTGGTCATGGCGTGTTGACGCGGCCCCCTCGGCGCCCGTCCAGCAGACTGGGCGCGACCCGAATCCACGCTTCGAGGAGGTCAGCCCATGAACGTCACCGTGCGGCTCGCGCAGCAGCCCGAGGCCGACGAACTGCTCGGGCGGAGCCCGCTCGCCGCGCTCGTCGGGATGCTGCTGGACCAGCAGGTGCCCATGGAATGGGCGTTCACCGGCCCGCTCACGATCGCCGGGCGGCTGGGGCACAAGGACCTGGACGCCCACGAGATCGCCACCTACAACCCGGAGGAGTTCGTCGCCCTGCTCTGCGAGAAGCCGGCGGTGCACCGGTACCCGGCGGCGATGGCCAAACGGGTGCAGCAGCTCTGCCAGTTCCTGGTGGCGCAGTACGACGGGGACGCCGCCGCGCTCTGGAAGGACGTGGCGACCGGGCGGGAACTCCTCAGCCGGCTCAACGCCCTTCCGGGGTTCGGGAAGCAGAAGTCGCAGATCTTCCTCGCGCTGCTCGGCAAGCAGTACGGCGTGCGGCCGGAGGGATGGCGCGAGGCGGCCGGGGCTTACGGCGAGGACGGGGCGTTCCGCTCGGTCGCGGACATCACCGGCCCCGAGTCGCTGGAGCGGGTGCGCGCCACCAAGCAGGAACTGAAGCTCGCCGCCAAGGAGGAGAAGGCGGCCAAGGACGCCCGGGCGAGGACCAAGGTCCGCGCCTGAGCCGCGGGCGACGCCCGGCGCGGCATCGCGCACGCCTCACCCCAGCCGCCGGACGTCGTAGCGGTCGCGGATTTTCCGGAGGAAGTAGCGCCCGTGGCTCTCCGCCGCCATCAGCTCGCGGTGCACCCGCCGCGGCACGGCCAGGTAGGCGTAACGGCCGCCGCGGACGAACTCCAGCTCCAGCACGCGCCGCGCCGCGTCGTACCCGACCGAGCGCAGCGCCGAGGAGTCCACCGGGACGCGGTCCATGGCCCTCCCAGTGTGCACACGCGGGCCCCGGTCGCGCGCGTCGCGCGACCGGGGCCCGGCAGACCGGAGGGCTACACCAGGGCGGGTTCCCGCTCGGCCTCCTCGACGGCGGCCGGAGCGGCCGCCGTCTTCTGCTGCCCGGGCAGCGCGAACATCAGCAGGAACACCACCGCGAGCACCCCGAGCACCCACCACATCGCGTGCTGGAACGCGTCCACGAACGCCGGGCCGCCGGCCGCCCCGGCCGGCACCGCGTCGAAGAAGGCCACCGACACCAGCCCCAGGCCGAGCGCCAGGCCCACCTGGTTCACCGTGTTGATCAGCCCGGAGGCCGAACCGGCGTGCTCCTGCGGGACCTCCGCCAGGACCGAGTTGGTGATCGGCGCGACGATCAGGCCCATACCGGCACCCATCACCACCAGCGGCAGCGCCATCTGCCAGGGCGCGATGCCGGTGCCGTACCGGTGCGCCTCCGCGATGTAGACGAGCACGCCGACGGCCATCACCAGGGCCCCCGCCTGGAGCACCTTCCGCCCGAACCGGGGCACCAGCTGCTGCACCGACATCCCGGCCGCCGTCGACACCGCGAGCGAGAACGGGATACCGGTCGCACCGGCCTTCAGCGGGCTCCAGCCCAGGCCGAGCTGCATGTAGAGGGTCCAGACCAGGAAGAAGATGCCGGACACGACACCGAAGGTCAGCTGGACGCCGATGCCCGCGGCGAAGGACTTCACCCGGAACAGCGACAGCTCCACCAGCGGCGAACCGTCCCGCCGGGTCTTGAGCCGCTCGTACCCGACGAACAGCGCGAACACCGGCAGGCTCCCGGCCATCACCAGGTGGCCCCAGAGCGGCCAGCCGGCCTCCCGGCCGTGGGTCAGCGGATAGATCAGCATCAGCAGTCCGGTGCTGGCCAGCAGCACGCCCGGCAGGTCCAGCCGGAGCGCCCGCTCCGCCTTCGACTCACCGATGTAGATCCGGCCGAGCACCAGACCGGCGATCCCGACCGGCAGGTTGATCAGGAAGATCGGCCGCCAGCCGAGCCCGAGCACGTCCCACTGCGTCAGCAGCGCGCCGATCAGCGGTCCGCTGACCGCGCCCAGCCCGATCACCGCACCGAACAGGCCGAACACCTTGCCGCGCTCCTCCGCCGGGAAGGTCGCGTGGACGATGGACAGCACCTGCGGCACCATCAGCGCCGCCGTCCCGCCCTGGAGGATGCGCATCGCGACCAGGACCTCGGGACCGCTCGCGAGACCGCAGAGCGCGGAGGCGAGGGTGAAGCCGGCCATGCCGACCAGGAAGAGCCGCTTCCGGCCGTGGATGTCGCCCAGCCGGCCACCGGTGATCAGTCCGATCGCGAAGGCCAGCGCGTACCCGCCGGTCACCCACTGCACGGCGGAGAACGACGCCCCCGTGGACTCCTGGATGCTCGGGATCGCGATGTTCACGATCGTGACGTCCACCAGGTCCATGAAGGAGGCGGTCATCACGATCGCCAGCGCGATCCACCTCCGCCGGTCCGGCACCGTCACCGGTCCGGCCCCCGCACCCGAACCGGAACCCGAATCCTTCTGCACCACATGCTCCTCGTCGCCGTCCGTCATCAGCACGTGGATCACATTAGGAAGCATCTAGGTCAGATCCTGACCTCGACTTCCGGCACGCTGGACCTCATGACCGATACCCCGGCACGACTCCTCAGCCTGCTCTCCCTGCTCCAGACCCCGCGCGAGTGGCCCGGCAGCGAGCTCGCCGAACGGCTCCGGGTCAGTCCTCGCACCATCCGCCGCGACATCGACCGGCTCCGCGAGCTCGGCTACCCGGTCGAGGCCGCGATGGGCCCGGTCGGCGGCTACCGGCTGGTCGCGGGCACCGCGATGCCGCCGCTGCTGCTGGACGACGAGGAGGCGGTGGCGATCGCGGTCGGCCTGCGCGCCGCCGCCGGACACGCCGTGGTCGGTATCGAGGAGGCTTCGGTGCGCGCCCTCGGCAAGCTGCTCCAAGTGCTGCCCTCCCGGCTGCGCCACCGGGTCTCCACCCTCGACCGGGCCACCCTCCCGCTGCTCGCCGGCGACGGCCCGACCGTGAACCCCGAGGACCTCACCGTGATGGCCAACGCCGTCGCCAACCACGAGCGCCTGCGCTTCGGCTACCGGGCCGGCAACGGCGCCGAGACCCGCCGCCAGGTCGAGCCGGAACGCCTGGTCTCGGCCGGCCGCCGCTGGTACCTGGTCGGTTTCGACCTCGACCGGGACGACTGGCGGCTGTTCCGGGTGGACCGGGTCAGCGACCCCTTCGCCACCGGCGCCCGCTTCACCCCGCGCCGGCTCCCCGCCGAGGACGCCGCCGCGTACGTCGCGAGCAAGCTCCGCCGGTACTCCTCCGCCCACACCCTGGACGCCACTCTGCACCTCTCCGCCGAGGACGCCCGGCACCGCCTGGGCGGCTACGGCGACACCGAGGTGGAACCGGTCGACGCGCACACCTGCCGGCTGCGCTCGCGCACCGACTCCCTGGAATGGCTGGCGATGCGCCTGCTGATGGTCGGCTGCGACTTCGAGGTGCACTCGCCGCCCGAGCTGCTCCCCCTCCTGCGCGGCCTCGCCGATCGCGCCGGCCGCGCCGCCGGCCCGGCCTGAGACGGGGTCCAATCCCTGCCCGGCCCTGCCCGGCCCGGACGACGACGACGCCGCCGCCCGCAGGTCGCACGGGCGGCGGCGTGGTGGTACCGGTCCTCAGACCCCGTACTCGGCGGTGAGCACGGCCCGCGCCAGGGTGTGGAAGGTGATGTGGAAGCCGATCTGGGCCGCCGGGGTGTCGGCCGTCACGTCCAGCGCGTCCACGTCGAGGGCGTGCACGGCGAAGGCGTAGCGGTGCGCGGGCCCGGGCGGCGGGGCCGCCCCGTCGTACCGGTTGCCCGGGGAGTCGTTGCGCCCGTGGAAGGAGCGCTCGCCCGGCAGGTCGCCGTCGGAGGCCCCGGCGCCGCGCGCCAGGCCGGTGGTGTCGGCGGGCAGACCGAGGGCCAGCCAGTGCCACCAGCCGGAGCCGGTCGGCGCGTCCGGGTCGTAGCAGGTGACGGCGATCGAGCGGGTGCCCTCCGGCAGGCCCGACCAGGCCAGCTGCGGCGACAGGTTGCCGCCGGCGTGGACGAACTCCTGGGCCAGCGTGCCGCCTTCGGTGATGTCCTCGCTGGTCAGCTCGAAGGACGGCACCTGCGGCAGGAATTCGTACGGCAGCGGCGGACGCACACTCATGGAGGGTCACCTCTCGGCACGGCGGGAAAAAGGGGAGGCCCGGGCCCGGACGCGGGCCGTCGGACAGGATTCACCTTAGTGGGATGACCAACCACCCGGCCCGGCCCTACAGTCGGGACATGGCTCCGCGATTCGCCCGACTGCTCCGTGACTCCCGTGCCGCGCTCTTCACGATGCTCGGCGTGCTTGCCGTCATCTGGGCGGTCCAGGTGGCGAACTGGCTGGACGACTACCGGCTCTCCTACGAGTACGGGATGAACTCCGGCCGGCTCGACGAACTGCCCGACCTGCTCACCATGCCGTTCCTGCACTTCGGTTGGGACCACCTCGAGGCCAACTCCTGGCCGCTGTTCGCGTTCGGCTTCCTGGCCGCGTACCGGGGCATGCGGCGCTTCCTGCTCGCGACCGCGCTGATCGTGGTGTCCAGCGGTCTGACGGTCTGGTGGTTCGAGCGCCCCGAGGCCGTCACGGCGGGCGCCAGCGGTGTGGTCTACGGGTACTTCGGCTACGTGGTGCTGCGCGGGATCCTCGACCGCAACCCGCTGGACACGGTGATCGGCGTGGTCGTCGCCGCGCTCTACTCCTACCTCCTGCTGGGCGTGCTGCCGAGCGCCCAGGGGGTCAGCTGGCTGGGCCACCTGGGCGGACTGGCCGGCGGGCTCCTCGGCGCCTGGCTGCTGCGGGACCGCCGGCCCCGGCCGGCACCCGGCACCCCCGCCGCGGCCGGCCCGGGCACGGCCCCCGGCAGCCCCGGGACCACGCCCGGCAGCCCGGCCTCCGTCCTGCTCAAGGAACTCGACGACCTGGGCATCTGAGCCCCCGCGACCGGCATCCCGCCCCGGCGCGCCACGGCAGCCAGGTATAGACCATTGCGCACCCCGCCGGTTAGCGTGGGCGGGCACCCGCCCCCTGCTCCGGAGCCGCACCGTGGAGTCGTCCGTCCTCGCCTTCGCCACCGACCTCCTCGACGAGGGCGCCGACACGTTCTTCGGCAACCTCACCGACCGGGCCGGGGTCGGCGGTGTCACCCTCGCCTCGGTCTACCACGCGGCCCGCGACGTCTTCCCGCACAACCCCCGCCGGGTGATCCGCTACCTGGAGCCGGGCGCGGCGTACTTCCGCCCCGACCCGGCCCGCTGGTCCGGCCGCCGGCTGCGGCCCGCGCCGTCCACCGCGATCGGCGACCGCGACCCCTTCGCCGAGGCCGCCGCGGAGGCCCGCCGGCGCGGCCTGAAACTGCACGCCTGGACGGTCTTCTGCCACAACGACCGGCTCGGCTTCGAACACCCGGACTGCGCCCCCGCCAACGCCTTCGGCGACCGCCACCTCACCGAGCTGTGCCCGGCCCACCCGGAGGTCCGCGAGTACGCCCGCACCCTGGTCACCGAGCTGGCCAGGTACGGCGTGGACGCGGTCCGGGCGGAGTCGCTGCACTTCCACGGCCTGCGCCACGGCTACCACCACGAGCGCTACTTCGAGGAACTGGGCCCGGCTGCCGAGGCGCTGCTCGGGCTCTGCTTCTGCGCGCACTGCCGGGCCGCCGCCGTCCGGGCGGGCGTCCCCGCCGAGGAGGCGGCCGCGGCGGTCCGCGCCGAGGTCCGCCGCCGGCTGGCCGACGAGGCGGCGGCGGCCGAGCCGGCCGCGCTGGACGAGCTGGCGGACGGCGCGGTCGCCGCGTACGTGGACGCCTCGGCCGCGACGGTGACCTCGCTGGCCGCCGAGCTGGCCGAGGAGGCGGCCCGCCACGGCATGCGGCTGAGCTTCATGGACGGCGGCGGCCCCGGCACCGGCCGGCTGTCCGGGATCGACCTGCCGGGGCTGGCGAAGGCCGCCCACCAGATCGAGACCCTCGGCTACGCCCGCACGCCCGAGGCGGTCCGCGAGAAGGTCGCCGCCTTCGCCCTGTACGGGGTCCGCCCGCAGGACATGGCGGTGATCCTGCGTCCGATGGCCTCGGACTGCGACGGCGCGGCCGACCTCGCCGCCAAGATCGCCGTGCTGCGCGACCTCGGGGTGCCGGAGGTCGAGTTCTACCACTACGGCCTGATGCGGCTGTCCTCGCTGGACCGGATCGGCGCCGCCCTGGGCTGAGGCCCCGGACGGCCCTTCACCGGCGCCGCCGGGAGGTCCCGAACAGGCTCCGGGAGATCTCCCGCCCGAGCTGCGTCCCGGCGGACCGGGCGAAGGACTTGAGCGCCGGGTTGCTCATCAGCGACCCCAGCAGCCCGCCGCCCTCCTGCGCCCGCTCCTGCGCCGGCTCCGAGGTCCGCTCCGAGGTCCGCTCCGGCGCCCGCTCCCGGCCCCGCGCCGGTTCCGCGCCACCCGCGGGCACCGGGGCCGGCACCGGCTCCGCCTCCGGCCGGGCCGCCCGCGCCGCCAGCTTCTCGTACGCCGACTCCCGGTCGATCGCGTCCCGGTACTTCCCGGCCAGCGCCGACCCGTCCACCGCGGCCTGCAGCGCCGCGGGCCCGATCGGCCCCATCAGCGACTGCGGCGCCCGCAGCCTGGTCGCCGCCACCGGCGTCGGCGCGCCCTTCTCGGACAGCACCGTGACCACCGCCTCGCCGGTCCCGAGCGAGGTCAGCACCTCCCCCAGGTCGTAGGCGGGCGACTTCGGGAAGGTCGAGACGGTCGCCTTCAGCGCCTTGGCGTCGTCCGGGGTGAACGCCCGCAGCGCGTGCTGCACCCGGTTGCCCAGCTGCGCCAGCACGTCCGCCGGCACGTCCTTCGGCGTCTGGGTGACGAAGAAGATCCCGACCCCCTTGGAACGGATCAGCCGGACGGTCTGGGTGATCGCCTCCAGGAAGGCCTTGGAGGCGCCCCTGAACAGCAGGTGCGCCTCGTCGAAGAAGAAGACCAGCTTCGGCCGGTCGAGGTCCCCGACCTCCGGCAGCTCCTGGTAGAGGTCGGCGAGCAGCCACATCAGGAAGGTCGAGAACAGCCGCGGCCGGTCCTGCACCGCCGGCAGCTCCAGCACCGAGACCACGCCCGCACCCCCCTCGGCCGTCCGCAGCAGCTCGGCGGTGTCGAACTCCGGCTCGCCGAAGAACGCCCCCGCCCCCTCGTTCTCCAGCAGGGTGAGCGAGCGCAGGATCACCCCGGCGGTGGCGGCGGAGATCCCGCCGATGCCCTTCAGCTCCTCCTTGCCCTCGGGCGAGTCGAGGAAGGTGATGACCGCCGTGAGGTCCTTGAGGTCGTACAGCTCCAGACCGTTGCGGTCGGCGTAGTGGAAGACCAGGCCGAGCGAGGACTCCTGGGTCTCGTTCAGGTCCAGCACCTTGGCCAGCAGCAGCGGGCCGAAGCTGGTCACGGTCGCCCGGAGGGGGATCCCGCTGCCCAGGCCGCCGAGCGCGTAGAACTCGGCCGGGCAGCCGCGCGGCCGCCAGTCCTGGCCCACCTCGGCGGCCCGGGCGGCGGTCCGCTCCCCCGGCTCGCCGGGCGCGGCCACCCCGGAGACGTCGCCCTTGATGTCGGCGAGGAACACCGGCACGCCCTGGGCGGACAGCTGCTCGGCGATCAGCTGGAGGGTCTTGGTCTTGCCGGTGCCGGTGGCTCCCGCCACCAGCCCGTGCCGGTTGAGCACCGCGAGCGGCACCCGCACCGGGGCCTCGGCGTACGCGGTGCCGTCCAGCAGCACCGCGCCGAGGTCCAGCGCGGGCCCGGTGAAGGCGTACCCCTCGGCGATCTCCCGGACGGCGGTCGGAACGAGAGCGGACATCGGGCACCCTCCCGGGCGGTGCGGCGGCCCCGCGGGCCGGAGTAACGGGCATCGATCCCGAGGGATCTACACGACATTTCCCATGAAACAGCCGCAATCCTCCACCCGCAGCTCGCACCGGTGCGCGTGGCGGCGCCATGGCTGCTGGGCCATCCGCCGCCCAAACGGTAGGCTTTCCGTGTGATCTTCAAGCGCATCGGCAATGGTCGGCCGTACCCGGATCACGGCCGTACCAGCACCCGCCAGTGGGCGGACGTCGCCCCGCGCCCGGTGCGACTCGACCAGCTGGTGACCACCAAGGGACAACTGGATCTGGAGACCCTCCTGGCGGAGGACTCCACCTTCTACGGGGACCTCTTCGCGCACGTCGTGAAGTGGCACGGGGACCTGTACCTGGAGGACGGACTGCACCGCGCGGTCCGCGCCGCGCTCCAGCAGCGCCAGGTGCTGCACGCCCGTGTCCTCGAAATGGAATGACCACCGGGCCGGTTCACCCGGCCGTACGTGTCGGACCGCCCTCCGGTCAGTACCGGGGGGCGGTCCGCTCGTCCCCGGGTGCCGCCATTCGGGTCCCGGAGTACTCCGGATGATGATCGTTTAGTACCTTCGCGGCTGTACGGCACTAATCTGCTGACTACGGCCGCAATCGCCTTTCCGCGACGCCGCGCCCCACCTTCACCCGATCCCCGCCCTGGTACGAGGGGGAGACAAACCGTGAGCATGTTGACTCCCCAAGGTCTGAAGGGGAAGCAGTACCGGATCACCGGCAACGCCTATCCGCGGCTGGGCCGACCACCGAAGAAGAGCCGCAAGGTGTTCGCGCTGCTCGGCGCGCTGCTGGCGCTGGCGCTGATCGGCCTCGGCGGCGTCCAGCTCTGGGACATCTTCAGCGGCAAGGGCAAGAACGCCTCCGCCCAGGCCTGCGCCGGTCCCTCCGGCAAACCGCTGGCCGCCCCGACCCCGGAGGCGCCGACCGTACCCGGCTCGGCCGCCGCCCCGATCGACCCCGCGGCGGTCCCGCAGCCCGCGGCCGTCACCGTGAACGTCTACAACGCCACCGCCAAGGCGGGCCTGGCCGCCCGCACCGCCGAGGAGCTCAAGAAGCGCGGCTTCACCATCGGCAAGGTCGGCAACGCCCCGGCGGAGCTGGACAAGAAGGTGCCCGGCACCGCCCAGGTGGTCGCCGGCCCGGCCGGCGCCGGGGCGTCCACCCTGGTCGGCTCGGTGATCGCCGGTGCCACCAGCACCGCCGACGCCCGGACCGACGGCACCGTGGACTTCGTCATCGGCGACAGCTACAACACGCTGCTCGACGACACCCAGGCCGCCGCCGCACTGGCCCTGGCCACCCGGCCGGTCCCCGCCCCGAGCAGCACCGGCAGCTGCTGACCCGCCCGGGGCGCGAGCCCCGGACCGGAACGCGACGGAGCCCCCCGGCTCACCACCGGGGGGCTCCGTCGTGACCGCGTCCGGACGGGTCAGCCGGCCGTGCCGTACAGCCGGTCGCCCGCGTCGCCGAGGCCCGGGACGATGTAGCCGTTCTCGTTCAGCCGCTCGTCGACGGCCGCGGTGACCACGGTGACCGGCAGGCCGGACAGCTCGCGCTCCATCACCGCGACGCCCTCCGGGGCGGCCAGCAGCACCACGGCGGTGACATCGGTGGCGCCGCGCTCGATCAGCATCCGGATCGCCGCGACCAGCGTGCCGCCGGTGGCCAGCATCGGGTCGAGCACGTACACCTGGCGGCCGGACAGGTCGTCCGGCATCCGGGTGGCGTAGGTGGAGGCCTCGAGGGTCTCCTCGTTGCGCACCATGCCCAGGAAGCCGACCTCGGCGGTCGGCAGCAGCCGGGTCATGCCGTCCAGCATGCCGAGGCCGGCGCGCAGGATCGGCACCACCAGCGGGCGCGGGTAGGACAGCCGGGTGCCGGTGGTGACGGCCACCGGGGTGGTGACCTCCACCTCCTCGGTGCGGACGTCCCGGGTGGCCTCGTACGCGAGGAGGGTCACCAGCTCGTCGGTCAGACGACGGAAGGTCGGCGAGTCGGTGCGCTCGTCGCGCAGGGTGGAGAGCTTGTGGGCGACCAGGGGGTGGTCGACGACGTGGATCCGCATGCGTCGAGGTTAGCCCGCGCCCGGACGCCCGTACGACACGCCGTGCCAGGCCGCGCCGCGCGGCGCCCGGGCCGCCGCTCACTCTGCCGTGACGCGCGGTGACGCACCGCGAATGTCCGGACGGAACGGTCTCGTGTGGTATCAACCCGGCCGATCTGGGAAAGTCAGGTCCTATGACGAGCAACCCGAACCACGGGAACGGCTCGGCGGACGAGGCCGCGACCTCGTCGGGCGGCCTCACGGGCCCGCCCCCGGACCGCCCGGAGACCGAGGCGGAGCGCCGCAGGCGCCGCGCTGTGTTCCTGCGCGAACTCACCGAGGCCCGCGAACTGCGCGAGCGGGTCCAGCCCCGCCGCACCAAGGAGCGCCGGATGCGCGAGGCGATGCGGATGCGAACCTTCCGGATCTGACGGGCTCTTTACGGGTTCTCCACAGTCCCGCTGCCACCCGGTCGCCCTACACCGTCCGGCGGCCAACCCTTCCGACACGACCTGCGAAGACGCGCTGCAGAACACGCCCCGCAGAGCCTGGCTTTCTGTCACGATTCCGATGGGACGGTCCGAACAGCGGGCCGCCTCTGGCGCGGCGGGGCGGCCGGTTCCGCGTCGCCCGAGCGCGCCGACAGCCGAGACGAGATCTTGGGAGTGTCCCTGGTGGCGTACTTCGCTGCAGTGCTTGCTCGCTCCGAGGACGGGTGGGATGTGAGCGAGACGGAGCTCGACTCCGTCGAGACCCTCGCCGACCTGACCGACCTGGCCCGCGGGGCGGCCCAGGACGACGACAGCGTCCTGGTCTTCATCGAACAGGAGGACGCCTGGTTCGCCATCGTCCGGGTGGACGGCGAGGAGGACCCGCGCATCTTCGTGTCGGACGGCGCCGCCGCCGCCCGCAGCTCCTACGGCTCGGTACTCACCGACGAACTGGTGGACCAGGCCGGCGAGAGCGAGTTCGGCGACCTCGACAACCTGGTAGCCGAGCTGGAGGAGGAGGCCGAGGCCGAGGAGCAGGACGAGGCGGGCGAGGGCCACAACGGGGTCCCGGTCGGCCCGCTCGGCGACGCCCACCTGCTGACCGAGTTCGGACTCGCCACGGACGCCCTGCTCTCCCTCAGCGGCGAGGGCGCGGTGCCCGGTGACGCCCTGCAGGAGATCGCCGAGGCGCTCGGCTGCGGCGAGGTCCTGGAGGCCGTCCGGTAACGCGCCGTGGCCGCCGCCCGGACCGCCGGGCCCCCGCCGTACCCGACACTGGATGCCATGCAGTCCGCCCACCCGATCCCACCCCTGCCCGCTCCCGTCCGCCCCGATCCGGTCCGCGACCGCTGGGCGGCGCCGATGCGCCTCGCCATCGCCGAGGCCGCGCTGGCGCCGGCCACCGGGGACGTCCCGGTCGGGGCGCTCGTCCTCGGCCCTGACGGCGGCATCATCGGCCGGGGCCACAACGAGCGCGAGGCCGTCGGCGACCCGACCGGCCACGCCGAGGTGGTCGCGGTCCGCGAGGCCGCGCGCAGGGTCGGCGAATGGCGGCTGAGCGGCTGCACCCTCGTCGTCACCCTGGAGCCCTGCACCATGTGCGCGGGCGCGATCGTGCTCTCCCGGATCGACCGCGTGGTCTACGGCGCCCTCGACGAGAAGGCCGGCGCGGCCGGCTCGCTCTTCGACGTGATGCGCGACCGGCGGCTCAACCACCGCCCCGAGGTGATCCCGGGCGTCCTCGCCGACGAATGCGGCGAGCAGCTCCGCGCCTTCTTCGACACCCAGCGCTGACCCGCCCCGCGACCGCCCCCGATACGGATTTCGTCCCCGCGCCGCCCGTCCGGTAGAGTTCCCCTCGGTAGCGTGTCCGAGCGGCCAAAGGAGCACGCCTCGAAAGCGTGTGTGGGGGCAACTTCACCGTGGGTTCGAATCCCACCGCTACCGCCAGCCAGACCGAGAGCCCGTCCGGAGATCCGGACGGGCTCTCGGCGTTCCCGCGCACCGGAGACGGGCCGGAGCGCCCGGCCGCGAACCCGGGCCCGCGCCCGGGCATGAAAAAGGGCTCCGTACCCGTCGGCCGATGACCACCAACGCCTGTCGAGTACGGAGCCTGGAAGGGGGGAGCGGCTCGGGGGGACTGACCGCTCCCCCGGGCGGAGTCCCACAACCGGGAGCCGCGTCGGGGGGAAGTCGCGGCGCCCGGTCCCACAGCGGGGGCTCCGGATCCATGTACCGGTGAGTCCTGCCAGATCCTCGGTACATCAACCATCCTGCCTTCCGCGCCGGACCCCGGCACCCGGAGAAAGACCCCTGTCGCGGGGACCTTCGTCCCGCCGGGTGAACGCGTCACACACTTGATGGACCGTCCGGGTGGATAAGCTGCCCGTTGCACGGGCCGCTCGGGGACCGAACGGCGGCGGTCCACAGCTGGGAGGAAGGTCACCGGATGGCGCAGGCGAGGAAGATCGGAATGGTCCTCCTGCTCATCTTCGTGCTCTACACGATCATCACCTCGCCGGCCCGCGCGGCCGAGCTGGTGCAGTTGGGCTTCGAAGGCATCTCCAACGCCGCCAAGGCGGTCGGCACGTTCATGACCGGCCTGGTGAAGTAGTCCGGGACCCACCGGCTACGGTGGGCCCGACATCCGACCCCGTCCGCGAGGAGCGGCACCGTGATCCGCCACCTGGTCCTGTTCAAGCTCAACGAAGGCGTCAGCAAGGACGACGAGCGCGCGCTCGCCGGCGCCAGGGCCTTCGCCGAGCTCGGCCCGGTCGTCCCCGAGCTGCGCGAGTGGGAGTGCGGCTGGAACACCACCGACCGCGACATCGCCCACGACTACGCCATCAACAGCCTGGTCGAGGACCGCGAGGCCCTCCAGGCGTACCTCACCCACCCGGCCCATCAGGCCGCGGCCTCCCAGTGGCGCGAGTTCGCCACCTGGGTGATCGCCGACATCGAGGTCTGACCCCGGCGGACCCTCCTCCGGACGCCCCGGCCCCGGCCGGCGGTTCCCCCGGACGGCCCGCGGCGCCCCGCCCGGAACCCGGGCGGGGCGCCTTGCTCTGTCCCGGAACGATCTCCGGCCCGCCCTCCGGCCCGCCCTCCGGCGGGACCGCCCCGCACCGGGCGCCGCACCAACACACCTCCACGCGGTACTTGCCCGACATGCGCCCGCCTTGTGATGCTATGACCGGTTTTGCCGGACATGCTGAGGTGATGAACAAGACAGGGCACCCGGTCCGCAGGTCCCACCGTTGTCAACATTGGGAGGGGTGACGTGTCCGTGCGGACACCAGGGAGCGCACCGGACGACGAGGTGCTGGCCACCGTGATCAGTCCGGCCGGAGAGCTCCGCCCGGACGGCCTGCGCGGCCCCGGCGGACGTCCCACCGTCGACGTCCGGACCCTCACCCGGGTGCTCTTCGAGCGGCTGGCCGAGCTGCCTCCCGACGCCCCCGAGCGGGAACGGGTCCGGGCCGCGCTGATCGAGGTCAACATCCCGCTGGTCCGGTACGCCGCCACCCGCTTCCGCAGCCGGAGCGAGCCGATGGAGGACGTCGTCCAGGTCGGCACCATCGGGCTGATCAACGCCATCGACCGCTTCGACCCCGGCCGCGGCGTGCAGTTCCCGACCTACGCGCTGCCGACCATCCTCGGCGAGATCAAGCGCTACTTCCGCGACAACGTCCGCACCATGCACGTCCCGCGCCGGCTCCAGGAGCTGTGGGTGCAGGTCAGCGGGGCGATGGAGGAGCTCACCGTGGTCCACGGCCGGACTCCCAAGGTGCCGGAGATCGCCGCCAGCCTGCGCATCCCCGAGGAGGACGTCCGGGCCTGCCTGGACGCCGGCCGGGCCTACAACGCGGCCTCCCTGGAGGCCGCCCAGGAGCACGAGGGCGGCCTGGCGCTGCTCGACCGGCTCGGCTACGAGGACTCCGCACTGGCCGACGTCGAGCACCGGGACATGGTCCGCCACCTGCTGGTGCAGCTGCCCGAACGGGAGCGACGGATCGTCATGCTGCGCTTCTTCGCCAACCTGACGCAGTCGCAGATCAGCACCGAGCTGGGGATGTCCCAGATGCACGTCTCGCGGCTGCTGTCCCGGATCCTGACCAGGCTCAGGACCGGCAACTCCTGGGACGACTGACCGGGCCGCCGCGTCACGGCCCGACGACGCGGCGTCACCACCGTGTGACATCTTGCGACGTTCGGGTTTGCCGGGGATCGTGAGCCGGTATGGAGGGGGCAAGAGGGCCGGCCGGGAGCACGGGAACGTTCCCCCGGCGGCACCCGTTGGACCGTCAGTCACGAGGGGGTGGGTGCATGTCCGGAGACCTGGGCACTGCGGAGATCCACGCTGAAGCGGCCTCCGCCGCGCAGATCCCGCTCCAGCGGGCCGGGGCCGCGCCGGACCCCGGGACAGCGCCGGACGTCGGGACAGCGCCCGGAGCCGCGCCGGACGCCGCGGCCGCACCGGGCTCGGGGCTCGACACCCGGACGCTCTCCCGCTCGCTGTTCCTGCGGCTGGGCGCCCTCGAGCCGGGCAGCACCGAGCACACCTACGTCCGTGACACCCTCATCGAGCTCAACCTGCCGCTGGTCCGCTACGCCTCGGCGCGGTTCCGCAGCCGCAACGAGCCGATGGAGGACATCGTCCAGGTCGGCACGATCGGCCTGATCAAGGCGATCGACCGCTTCGACCCGGAGCGCGGGGTCGAGTTCCCGACCTTCGCGATGCCGACGGTGGTCGGCGAGATCAAGCGCTTCTTCCGCGACACCAGCTGGTCGGTGCGGGTGCCCCGGCGGCTCCAGGAGCTGCGGCTGGCGCTCACCAAGGCCGGCGACGAGCTGGCCCAGCGACTCGACCGCTCCCCGACCGTCGCCGAGCTGGCCGCCTGCCTCGGCGTCAGCGAGGAGGACGTGGTGGAGGGCCTGGCGGTCGGGAACGCCTACACGGCCAGCTCGCTGGACTCCAGCCCGAGCGACGAGGACGGCGAGGGCCCGCTGGCCGACCGGCTCGGGTACGAGGACCTCGCACTGGAGGGCGTGGAGTACCGGGAGTCGCTGAAACCGCTGCTGGCCAAGCTGCCGCCGCGCGAGCGCCGGATCATCATGCTGCGGTTCTTCGGCAATCTGACCCAGTCCCAGATCGGCGAGGAGATCGGCATCTCGCAGATGCACGTCTCCCGGCTGCTCACCAAGACCCTCACCCAGCTGCGCGCGGGCCTGACCGCCGAGGGGTGAGCCGGGCAGTGCGCCGGACGGCGGGCCGGGCAGTGGGCCGGGCGGCTCAGACCCCCGGCGACCCGGCGCCCAGCGGCGGCTCCGCGGCCGTCCGCAGGGCGCTCGCGCTCCCCGGAGCCGCGAGGTCCGACGGGCCCCCGGGCTCCAGCAGATTGGCCCGCAGGCCCGCCAGCACGCCCTCGTCCAGGCCGAGGCCGTCCGCCCAGAAGGCGCCGAAGTCCGGCCAGCCGGCCCCGACCTCATCGAAGGCCGCCTCCAGGTAGTGCCGCTCGGCCCGGAGGACCGGGAGCAGCAGCTCCGGCTCGCTCATCAGACCGCGGTCCCGCAGGGTCTCCAGCACGGTCCCGACCATGGCGGCGGAACGCTCGTTGGTGAGCAGGTAATCCGTGAACACCGTTTCCCGGTCCACGCCCAGCGCGGTCAGCAGCACCGCCGCCGTCCACCCCGTCCGGTCCTTTCCGGCCGAGCAGTGGAACAGCAGCGGCGAGGCACCCGGTTCGGCCAAGAGCCTCAGCACCCGGGCGAATTGTTCGCGGGCAATGGAATCGGTGACGAACCACCGGTAGAGGCCGGTCATCATCGCCCCGGCCCGGCCGTCCCCGAGCAGGGCGTGCTGCCCGGCCGGATCCCGTTCGGCCAGCGCCGCGCGCAGCGTCGCGTGGATGTCGAAATCCACGGCGAACACCGGGAGATGATGCAGGGTCATGCCGTCGGCCGTCCGGTCCGGACCGGCCTCGTGGACCTCGTCCGGACTGCGCAGGTCGACGATCCGGCGCAGACCCAGCCCGGACAGCCGCCCGAGGTCCTCGTCGGTCAGGCGGTTGAGGCCGTCACCGCGCAGCGCGACACCGGCCCGGAGCACCAGCCCCTCGGCCGTGCGGTAGCCGCCGAGATCGCGGGCGTTGACGGCGCCGAACAGGCCCAGGCTGCGGGCGGCCGGGAAATCGGCGACCTCGGTCGGCTGATCGGTCACCCTGCGCCCCCCATTGGATATTCGTACTGTGACATGGCACAACCGAAGCGATATTGCATGAACCTGCCCACTGAAACGACAGTATGTGCAACAGTGTCAGGGGCGTCGCGGCCAGTGTAGGGTCCGGCTCATCATCGGGTCGCACGATCGGTGAGCAGCGGTAACGCTAGGTTCCGGATTTTAATTTTTAATTGATTATTTGCGCAGCGGGTGCCGTTTCGGCCACAATCAGCGCGCTCATGGCCCGACCATGAACGTTGGTAACAGATTCGCTGCACTCCTGCCCATTCGGTCCCGCCAGGAACGCAAGTTCCTCCAGGATGGGCGCGGGCAGCCTGCTGCCCTCGAACAGCTACAGGGCAGGTGAACGCGAGCAGCGGAGCGCCCTGCCCAGGGGAGGAAAGTCAACATGGGTCGAGCGACCCGAAGAGTTGCCGCCTGCGCGGCAGCCGTTCTGCTGGCCGGTGGCCTGCAGTCGTCCCTCGCGCACGCCGCCACCACCACGCCCCGGATCGACCTCACCGTCCTCCTGATCAGCGACGGCGGTCCGGCCACGGCCGCGATCGCGGCCGAGCTCAAAAGCCAGGGCACCCCATACAAGCTCGTCGATCTCAACGACGCCGGCCGCCCGGTGATCGACACGGCCTTCCTCAGCGACACGCTGAACGGCCAGCCGCGCGGCAAGTACCAGGGCATCGTCCTGCCCAACGACAACCCGTTCACGGCCGGCTCCGCCGAGATGGCCGCGATCGCCGCGTACGAGGCGGCGTTCGGTGTCCGTCAGGTCGACGCCTACACCTACGCCCGTCCCGACGTCGGCCTGAACTGGGCGGTCGACCCGGGTTACATGGGTACCCTGGACGGCTTCCAGGGCCAGGTCACCGCCTCCGGCCTGGGCGGATCGTTCGGGTACCTCAAGGGCACCATACCCTTCGAGGACAACGACCCGGCCATCTCCGAGAGCTACGGCTACCTGGCCACCCCGCGGACCGACCTGCCCGCCGGCTCCAGCTTCACCCCGCTGGTCGAGCTGCCGATACCGGGCAGCACCGCCAAGGGCTCGCTGGTCGGCGAGTACGCCCACGACGGCCGCAAGGAACTGGTCGTCACCTTCGTCTACAACCAGTACCAGCAGCAGTACCGGCTGCTGGCCCGCGGCATCGTGGACTGGATCACCCAGGGCGTCCACCTCGGCTACGACCGCAACTACTTCGCGGCCCACGTCGACGACGTCTTCCTGGCCGACGACCGCTGGGACACCGTGCTGAAGTGCACCCCCGGTGACGTCACCTGCCCGCCCGGCACCCCGGAGACCGCCAACCCGATCCGGATGACGGTCGCCGACGCGGAGTTCGCCAAGCAGTGGCAGACCGCCAACAACTTCACCATGGACATGGTGTTCAACGGCGGCGGCAGCGAGGACTGGAAGGCCGACCACGAGACGACCACCGACCCGGTGGTCGACCGGATGGTCGCCGACCAGAGCAGCTACCGGTGGGTCAACCACACCTACACCCACCCGTACCTGGGCTGCCTCCAGGACGTCACGGTGGTCCCGTGGAAGTGCACCAAGAACGCCGCGGGCAGCACCGTCTGGGTCGACCAGGCCACCATCACCTCCCAGATCAAGAACAACCTCGACTGGGCGGCCGCCCGGGGTCTGGCCCTGGACAAGGCCGAGCTCGTCACCGGCGAGCACTCCGGTCTGCTGACCGCGCCGCAGGAGACCAGCGACAACCCGTACCTGGCGCCGTCGCTGGCCGCCAACGGGGTCAAGTGGACCGCCAGCGACGCCTCCCGCGAGCCCGCCCAGCGGGCCGTCGGCGCGGCGCTGACCGTCCCGCGCTACCCGATGAACGTCTTCTACAACGCCGCCACGGCGAAGGAGGAGACGGACGAGTACAACTGGATCTACACCAGCGTGGCCAACGGTGGCAGCGGCGTCTGCGAGAACAACGCCAACTCCACCTGCCTGCCGGCCCCGCTCGACGTGAACACCGGCTACCAGTCGTACATCGTGCCGCTGGAGGCCCGGATCGACCTCGGCCACGTGCTGAACAACGACCCGCGGCCGCACTTCATCCACCAGTCGAACCTGTCCGAGGACCGGATCGTCTACCCGGTGCTGGAGAAGGTCCTCTCGACCTACCGCTCGCTGCACGCCGACAACACGCCGGTCGTGAACCTGGCGCAGAAGGACCTCGGCCTGGAGTTCCAGCGCCGCGCGGCCTGGAACAGCGCCGTCACCGCCGGCCAGGTCACCGCCTACCGCGTCGGCAACGCGGTCCGGGTCAGCGCCCCGTCCGGCGTCCAGGTCCAGGCCACCATGCCGACCGGCACGGTCCAGCAGCTCGCCATCGGCACCGCCGCGTTCGGCACCGCCTACGCGGGCTCGCTGTCCGGCTGGGTCAAGCCCGGCCAGCTGCAGAGCGCGGTCCAGCTCCAGCTGCCCGCGGCGGCCGTCCCGGCCGCCCCGGCCGGCATCAGCCCGTCGGTCGCGGCCAAGTCCGTCGCGGCCCCGGCGCCGGCCGACACCAAGGTCGTCCCGCAGGGCACCGCGGACGCCGTCCCGGCCGGTCCGGGCGACACCGACCGCACCGACGCGCCGACCCTCGTCCCCGGTAGTGGGGCCCCGGTGGCGGGCAAGAACGCCGCTGCTGGTACCACTGCTGGTAAGGCGACCGGTACCACCGGGAAGGCCGCCGGCAAGGGCGACACCGCACAGCACGGCAAGGCCTCCGGGGGGAAGGCCGAACCCGTCAAGAAGACCGCCGGTACGTCCGGCACCCGCTAGACAGGTGAACCCGGTGGCGGGTCGGCTCCCCCGGCCCGCCACCGGCACCACCCACCGGCCGACTCGGCCGGGCGCTTGAGGCAGAACAGGAGGGGGGACAGAGATGCGCGTCACCCTGCTCACCGAGGGGACGTACCCGCACCAGCACGGCGGCGTGAGTGTCTGGTGCGACCAACTCGTACAGGGCATGCCGGACGTCGAGTTCGACATCATCGCCGTCACCGGTACCGGTCACGAACCACTGGCCTGGGAGCTGCCCGCCAACGTGCGGTCGGTCACCATGGCCCCGCTGTGGGGCCCGGCCTCGGAGGCCAAGGCACCGCGCGGCAAGGAGATGCGCCGCTTCCTGAACGCGTACGAGCGCTTTCTGCACTCCATCCTGGACCCGGTCTACACCACTCACTTCGGCACCGAGCTGTACGGCTTCGCCGACCTCGCCCGGCGCGGGCTGCTCAGCCCGGCGCTGCGCAGCGAGCGCGCGCTGCGCACCCTGCAGCACGTGTGGACCCGCGACTACCTCTCCACCGCGGCCTCCCGGCCCACCATGCACGACGCGCTGAACGCCACCGACCTGCTGGAGCACGCCCTGCGGCCGCTCTCGGTCGAGCCGCCGCGCGACGGTGTGGCGCACGCCGCCAGCGGCGGCCTCGCCACCCTGCCGGGCCTGATCGCCTCGCAGCAGTACGGCGTACCGTTTCTGCTGACCGAGCACGGCATCTACCTGCGCGAGCGCTACCTCGGCTACCGCACCGGCCCGTACCGCTGGCCGGTCAAGGCGCTGCTGCTCGGCTTCTACCGGATGCTCGCCGAGGAGAGCTACCGGCGGGCCGCGCTGGTCACCCCCGGCAACCGGTACAACCGGCGCTGGGAGGAGCGCGGCGGCACGCCCTCCACGCACATCCGCACCGTGTACAACGGCGTCGACCCGGCGGCCTTCCCGCCCGCCGGGCCCGAGCCGGAGACCCCGACGCTCAGCTGGGCCGGCCGGGTCGACCCGATCAAGGACCTCGAGACGCTGATACGCGCGTTCGCGATCGTGCGGCGCGAGATACCCGACGCCCGGCTGCGGCTGTTCGGTGGCACGCCCAAGGGCGGCGAGGCGTACCGCGAGAAGTGCGAGGCGCTGGCCGCCGAACTCGGCACCGGGGACTCCGTGGTCTTCGAGGGCCGGGTCGCGGACATCACCGACGCGTACGCGGCCGGGAACGTGGTGATGCTCTCCTCGATCAGCGAGGGCTTCCCGTTCACCCTGATCGAAGCGATGTCCTGCGGCCGCGCCACCGTCTCGACCGATGTCGGCGGTGTGCGCGAGGCGGTCGGCGACACCGGCCTGGTCGTCCCCCCGCGCGAGCCCGAGCCGATGGCCGCGGCCGCGATCGAGCTGCTGCGCGACGCGGAGCGCCGGGCCCGGCTCGGCGAGCAGGCCCGGCTGCGGGTGATCGACCAGTTCACGCTCCGCCAGAACATCGACGGCTTCCGCGGCATCTACACCGAGCTGCTGGGCACCGCCCGCTGGCTCCCCGAGGGCGTGGTCGCCGTCACCGACGGCGCCCCGGACCCGGACTGGGAGCAGGCGGCCGAGCAGGAGCGCAGCGAGGTGACCGCATGAGCGAGCGCGGCGAGATCATCATCGGCGGGCGCGCATACCGCGAGGTGACCGCATGAGCGGCCCCCTGCGGCTCGTTCCCGACGAGGCGGTCGACGAGACCGTCCAGCTGCGGGTACTGCCGCTCAAGCGGCGCCGCCCGACCCTGCCGGCCCAGCGCCCGCCGGTGCCGGAGCAGCTCGACCTCTCCGCCGACCCGCTGGACGAACTGGCCGACCGGTTGCGCGAGATCTGCGCGGACGCGGTCCACCCCTACGAGATCGCGGCCATCCTCGAGTCCGACGGCCTCTCCGACGAGCAGGCGGCCCTGCTGTACGGCCGCCCCGATTCGTTCACCCTCGCCGAGGAGCTGTTCGAACGGGTCGAGCGCCGCTACCCCGGACCGAGTGCCGAGTTCGCCAACCCCTGGCGGGCCGACCCCTGGCGGTGCGTCGTGCGCGGCCTGGTGTTCGCCCTGCCCGGCCTCGGCTACCTGCTCGGCGCCAACCTCTTCGCCGCCGACCGGATGCGCTTCGGGCTGCCCTCGGGCATGCTCGCGCTGTCCGTCGCGACCCTGGTCAGCTGGTCCTGGAACCAGGCCCTGGCCCACCGCTCCTACGCCTGGCTCGGCCGGGGGCGGCGGCGTTCGGCCGCGACCTGTCTGGCGATCGGGGCGCCGCTCGGCGCGCTGACCGCGGCCGTCGCCGGCTACGTGGTCGGCGGCCCGCTGGGCTCACTGTGCTTCGCCGCCGGGCAGTCCGGCTACCTCGCGGCGGCCACCGTGCTGCTGGTGCTCGGCCGGGAGAAGTTCCTGCTGCTGGCGCTGGCACCGTCGGCCGTCGGAGCGGGGGTGGTACTCGCCGTCGACGTGCCGCAGATCGTCCGCACCGCGGTGCTGCTGGCCTCGCTCGGGCTGGCGGTCTGGCTCGCCACCCGGGAGCTGCTGCGCTGCCGACGCGGCGAGGCCGAGCCGGTGCCGCTGCGGCTGCCGCTGTCCAAGGAGGTCCCGCACCTGCTGTTCGGCCTCGCCGTCGGCACCCTGACCCTGATCGCCGGACTCGGTGTCACCGTCCACCAGGCGGTGCGCACCGGCAGCGCCGAGGGCGTCTCGACCAGCCCGACGGGGCCGGCCATGATCGCCCTGACGCTGAGCCTCGGGCTCGCCGAGTGGCTGCTCTTCCGCTACCGGGCGATGGCCGTGGCCGCGCTGCGCACCAGTCACACCCCGGTCGAGTTCGCCCGCCGCACCGGCGGTGTGCTGCTCGGCTGCCTCTTCATCTACCTCACCACCGTGGCCGCCCTCGACGCCGCCGCCACCGTGCTCTGGCCCGGCGCCCCGGCGCTGGGCGTCCCGGAGCTCGGCGCGCTGCTGCTGCTGGGCGGCTCGCTCTGGCTGGCGCTGCTGCTGAACGCCTTCGGGCTCAGCTGGAGCACCGCCCTCATCTGTCTGGCAGCCGCGGGCGCCGAGTGCGCCGGACTGCTGACCGGTGCGGACCCGACCGTCCTGCAGCTGATCGGCTGCGGGGCCGCGGCGGCCGTCCTCACCGCCACCGCCGGGCCCGTGCTCGGCCGCACCACCAAGCACCGCTGAACCGGCACCGCTGCACAGCTGAACAGCGCACCACGGAACCAGCACCGCCCGCACCAGCACCAACACCAGCACCAGCACTCACCGAACCAGCACCGCCAGCACCAGCACTCACCGAACCAGCACCGCCAGCACCAGCACTCACCGAACCAGCACCGTCCGAACCACCTCCGGCCGGGTCACCACACCGTCACCGCACCCGGCCGGTCCGTGCAGTACACGTCCCCGAAGACACAGGAAGCGAATCACCATGAGCAGCGTCGCCGTCACCGGAGCCGAGGGCTTCATCGGCTCCCACCTCGTCGAGGCACTGGTCGCCGACGGGCACCATGTCCGCGCGATGGTCCAGTACAACTCGTTCTCGTCCTTCGGCTGGCTGGAGACCCTCTCCAAGGAGGTGCTGGACTCCGTCGAGATCGTCCTCGGCGACGTCCGCGACCCCGGCTCCGTGAACGGCCTGGTGAAGGGCACCGAGGCGGTCTACCACCTGGCCGCCCTGATCGCGATCCCGTACTCCTACCAGGCCCCGCACTCGTACATCGAGACCAACGTCACCGGCACCCTGAACGTCCTGGAGGCCGTGCGCCACCTCGACATCCCCCGCCTGGTGCACACCTCGACCAGCGAGACCTACGGCACCGCCCAGACCGTGCCGATCTCCGAGGACCACCCGATCAACACCCAGTCCCCGTACGCCGCCTCCAAGGCCGGCGGCGACCGGCTGGCCGACAGCTACCACGCCAGCTTCGAGACCCCGGTCGTCACCCTGCGCCCGTTCAACACCTTCGGCCCGCGCCAGTCGATGCGCGCCGTCATCCCGACCGTGATCGCCCAGCTCGCGGCCGGCGAGACCGAGATCACCCTCGGCGACCTGCGCCCGACCCGTGACTTCATGTTCGTCAAGGACACCGCGCTGGCCTTCCGCACCGTCGGCACCGCCCCCGCCGAGTCCGTCGTCGGCCGGACCTTCAACGCCGGCACCGGCGGCGAGATCTCGGTCGGCGACCTGGTCACGCTGGTCGGCAAGCTGATGGGCGTCGACGTCACGGTCAAGGAGGACGAGCAGCGCATCCGCCCGACCAACTCCGAGGTCATGCGCCTGGTCGCCGACGCCACCCGGCTGCGCACCGCCACCGGCTGGACCCCGCAGTACTCCCTGGAGGAGGGCCTGGAGCAGACCATCGAGTTCTTCCGCGACCCGTCGAACCTGGCCCGCTACAAGACCGACATCTACAACGTCTGACCCGGCCCCGCCTTCCGGCCGCTCCAACGCCGAAGGCCCCTTGTCGCATTGTCGCATCGACTTCCGTGGGGGAACCACCATGCACGCAGTGATCCTGGCCGGCGGTAAGGGCGTTCGACTCCGCCCCTACACCACCGCGCTTCCCAAGCCGCTCGTCCCGATCGGCGACCAGCACGCGATCCTGGAGATCGTGATGCGCCAGCTCGCCGCCGCGGGCTTCCAGACCGTCACCCTGGCCATCGGCCACCTCGGCCACATCATCCGCGCCTACGTCGGCAACGGCTCCCAGTGGGGGCTGCGGGTCGGCTACGCGGTCGAGGACAGCCCGCTCGGCACCCTCGGTCCGCTGCTCACCATGCAGGACCGGCTGCCGGACAACTTCCTGGTGATGAACGGCGACGTCCTCACCGACCTGGACTTCGCCGGGGTGCTCAAGCACCACGAGTCGTCCGGGGCCCCGCTCACCATCGCCACCTACGCCCGCCAGGTGAAGATCGACTTCGGCGTGCTGACCTCCGAGGGCGGTTCCATCACCGGCTTCCAGGAGAAGCCGAGCATCGACTACCGGGTCTCGATGGGCGTGTACGGCGTCTCCCGTGCCGCGCTCGCCAAGTACACCCCGGGTCTGCCGCTGGGCTTCGACGAGCTGGTGCTGGACCTGCTGGCCGCCAGGACCCCGCCGTCCGCCTACGAGTTCGACGGCTACTGGCTCGACATCGGCCGCCCGGACGACTACGACCGGGCCAACGCCGAGTTCTCGCTCAACCGCTCGCTGCTGCTGCCGGACGGGCCGGTCGTCCCCGGCCCCGCCGCGGGCGAGGGCCTGTACGCGGTGCCGAACGACCAGGACCGGCCCGTCCCCGCCGCCCGCACCGCCACCGACGCCGCCGACGGGCAGCCGGCCGCGGTGGTGCCGACCGGCCCCGAGAACGACGGGCGGGCCGCGTGAGGATCCTGCTGCTCGGCGCCGACGGCTTCCTCGGCCGCCACGCCGCCACCGCCCTGCGGTCCCTGCCGGGTGCCACCGTGCTGACCGCCGGGCGGCGGCCCGACCACGACCTGCGGCTCGACCTGGCCACCGCCCAGGCCGGACCGCTCGGCGAGGAGCTGGCCGCGCACGCACCGGACGCGGTGGTCAACTTCGCGGGTGCGGTGGCCGGCAGCGCCGTCAAGCTCGCCGAGGTCAACGCCCGCGGCCCGGCCGTGCTCTGCGAGGCGCTCGAACGGGGCGCCCCGAAGGCCCGGCTGGTGCACATCGGCTCGGCCGGCGAGTACGGCGTCTGCGCCCCCGGCAGCTCGCTCGCCGAGGACGCCGACGCCCGCCCGGTCGGCGTCTACGGCGCCACCAAGCTGGCCGGCTCCCTCGCGGTGGCCGGCTCGCCGCTGGACGCCGTGGTGCTCCGGGTGTTCAACCCGGTCGGCCCCGGCGCCCCCGCCGGTTCGCTGCCCGGCCGGCTCGCCGCCGAGCTGCGCCGGGCCGCCCCGGAGGGCACCGGCGGGGTGGTGCGGGTCGGGGACCTCTCGGCCCACCGCGACTTCGTCGACGCCCGGGACATCGCCCGCGCGGTCGCCCTCGCGGTGGCCGCCGAGGGTCCGCTGCCGCGGCTGCTCAACCTGGCCTCCGGGCAGGCCCGGCCGGTCCGGGCGATCGCCGACGGCCTGGTCACGGCGGCCGGCTTCACCGGCCGGATCGACGAGAGCGGCGCCGGCTCCGAGCGCTCCGCCGCCGTCTCCTGGCAGCAGGCCGACGTGTCGGCCGCCGCCCGGGCACTCGGCTGGCACCCGGAGACCGGGCTCGACGAGACCCTGCGCGACCTCTGGCTCTCCACCGAACCGCAGGCCGCCGACCCGTCGGCCACCGAACCGCCGGCCACCGCATGACGGGCGGGAGCCACCACGACGGCCGCCTGCTGGTGCCGCTGTACGTCCACCCCGCGGTGGACCCGGCGGCCTGGCAGGCGGTCGCCGCCGCCGACCCCGGGCGGATCGCCGCCGTCGTGCTCAACCTCGCCGACGGGCCGGGCGACCCCGACCACGTGTTCGCCGAGGCCGCGGAGGAGCTCCGCAGGGCCGGCCTGCCACTGCTCGGCTACGCCGACACCGACTACGGCCGACGGCCGCACGCCGCCGTGGTGCAGGATGTCCTGACCTACCGCCAGCGGCACGGCATCACCGGCGTCTACCTCGACCAGGTGTCGACCGCGCCCGGCGCGCTGCCGCACTACCGGCGCCTCGCCACCGCGGCCCGCGCCGCCGGCTGCGCCACGGTCGTGTTCGGCCACGGGGACCACCCGGACCCCGGGTACGCCGAGGTCGGCCTGGCCGACCTGCTGGTCACCTTCGAGGGCGACTGGACGGCGTACCAGGGGCTGGCCCTGCCGCTGTGGACCGGCCGGCACGCCGCCGCCCGGTTCTGCCACCTGGTCTACGACGTACCCGTCGAACGCTCCGGGGAGGCGACCGCGCTGATCGCCGCCCGCCGGGCCGGCGTCGGCTGCGCCGTTCCGGGCACCGGGGACAACCCCTGGCGCACCCTGCCGCACGAGCTGACCGTCGGTCGGCCCGTCACCGAACCCACCTGACCCCACCGGAGTTCGAGCACCGTGACCCGCCGCACCCGGCCCCTGGCCGCCGCCCTCGCCCTCGCCACCGCCGTCGCCCTGCTGGCGACCTCGTGCAGCAGCTCGGGTTCGGAGGACGAGGACGACCCCTCGGACGACGCCACCGGCGCGCAGCCCCCGGCGGCCACCGCCGCCCCCGTCCCGGGCACTCCCGGCACCCCGGACGCCCCGTCCTCCCCCGCCGACGCGGGCTCGCCGACGGCCCCGGCCCCCGGCACGCCCTCGGTCCCGCCCGGCACCCCGGGCACGCCTTCCGTCCCGGGAACCCCCGGTACTCCCAGTGCTCCTGGTACGCCTGGCACGCCCGGCACTTCGGGCCGCCCGGTCACGCCCGGCACCCCGACCGGACCCGGCACCCCGGGCACCCCGGGCACTCCCGGTACGCCCGCCGGCCCCGCCGGAGCCCGTTGGCAACCCGCCCCCGGCCTCGCCTGGCAGTGGCAACTCGGCGGCGGCGTGGACCAGTCCGTCGACGTCCCGGTCTACGACATCGACGGCTTCGAGACGGACGCCTCGGTGGTCGCCGCGCTGCACGCCAAGGGCCGCAAGGTGATCTGCTACATCAACGCCGGTTCCTGGGAGGACTTCCGCCCCGACGCCGCCGCCTTCACCCAGGCCCTCCAGGGCGCGGGCAACGGCTGGAAGGGCGAGAAGTGGTTCGACATCCGCAAGCTCGACCAGCTGAAACCGCTGATGGCGGCCCGCTTCGACATGTGCCGGCAGAAGGGCTTCGACGCCGTCGAACCCGACACCATCGAGGCCTACAACCAGCAGAGCGGCTTCCCGCTGACCGCGGACGACCAGCTCCGCTACAACCGCATGCTCGCCACGCTCGCCCACGAACGCGGCCTGGCGATCGGCCTGAAGAACGACCTGGAGCAGGTCCCCGCCCTGCTGGGCGACTTCGACTTCGCGGTGAACGAGGAGTGCGCGCAGTTCGACGAGTGCGGCCGGCTCTCGCCCTTCGTCCAGGCGGGCAAGGCGGTGTTCCATGTCGAGTACAAGCTCGGCACGGACCGGTTCTGCGCCAAGACCAAGGCCCTGGGCTTCAGCTCGATGCAGAAGAAGCTCGAACTGGACGCCTGGCGGAAGCCCTGCTGACGCGGGGACGGGGGCCGCGGGGCCACCGGCCCGCCAGGCGTCCACCCAGGAGGGTTACTTGACCGCCAGCCAGACGACGGCGCCCACCGCCACGAGCACGGCCACGGCGATCGCCGCGATCATGCCCGTGCGGCTGCCGCCGGTGCCGTAGGTGTTGACGGAGCCCGGCGCCTGGGGTGCCGGGGTCTCCTCGACGAAGGCCCGGAACATCTGGGTGCTGCCGGCGGGGTCGTAGTCGTTGTCAGCCATGGCAGGGACTCTAACGAATCCGCGGACCGCCCCGACACCCGGTCTCCGCACTACGACTGTGCGACTGTGCGACTGTGCGACAAGCATGTGAAGACCGCGACGACCCCGGAATGCCCGCCCCACCGATCGGGTTGACTCGGACCATGACCGATTCCCGCAGCGACGCCCCCCGTTACGCGCAGCTCGGCGACTCCGAGCTCTCGGTGTTCCCGCTCTCCCTTGGCGGCAACGTCTTCGGCTGGACGGCCGACGAGGCCGAGTCCTTCGCCGTCCTCGACGCCTACACGGCGGCCGGCGGCAACTTCGTGGACACCGCCGACACCTACTCCTCCTGGGTCCCGGGCAATACCGGCGGCGAGTCCGAGAGGATCATCGGGAAGTGGCTGCGCAGCCGCGGCAACCGCGACTCCGTCGTGGTCGCCACGAAGGTCGGGCTGCATCCCGAGGCGCGCGGGCTGGGCGCGGCCACCATCAAGTCCTCCGCCGAGGGCTCGCTGCGCCGCCTCGGCGTCGACCACATCGACCTCTACTACACCCACCAGGACGACGACACCCCGGTGGAGGAGTTCGTCACCGCCCTGGACGAGTTGGTGCGCGAGGGCAAGGTGCGCGCCGTCGCCGCCTCCAACATCGGCGCCGACCGGCTCGCCGAGGCCCTGGCCTTCGCCGAGCGCGAGGGCCTGGCCAAGTACGTGGCCGTCCAGCCGCACTACAACCTGGTCTCCCGCGGCACCTTCGAGGGACCGCTGGCCGAGGTGGTCGCCGCGCACGGCCTCGCCACCGTCCCCTACTACGCGCTGGCCTCCGGTTTCCTCACCGGCAAGTACCGCCCGGGCGGCACCTCGGTGACCAGCGCCCGCGCCGAGGGGGCCGGCCGCTACCTGGACGGCCCGCGCGGCCCCAAGGTCCTGGAGGCGCTCGACACCGTGGCCGCCGAGCAGGAGGTGGAACTCGCCACCGTCGCCCTGGCCTGGCTCGCCGCCCGGCCGACCGTCGCCGCCCCGATCGCCAGCGCCCGCACCGTCGACCAGCTCCCGCCGCTGCTGGCCGCCGCCGCGCTGGAGCTCACCCCGGCGCAGACCGCGCTGCTGGACGACGCCTCCGCCTGACCCCCGGCCCGTCACCCGACGCATCACCCGGCACGGCCGGCCGAAGTGGGTCGGCCGGAAGCCGCTGCTGATCGTCGACACCCGGACGGTCTTCCCCGGCCGGGGAGCCTCGACGAACGTCCCGCCACCCAGGTAGATCCCCACATGGTGGATCCCCGAGGCCCGGCCGCTGTCCGACCAGAACAGCAGGTCGCCCCGACGCAGCCGGTCCTGGGTGATCGGAGTGGTCGCCGCGTACTGGTCGTCGGCCACCCGCGGCAGCTCGACGCCCGCCCGCCGGAAGGCCTGCTGCACCAACCCCGAGCAGTCGTAGCCGGAGGGGCCGTCGCCGCCCCACACATAGGGCTTGCCGAGCTGGGCCAGCGCGTAGCCGATCACCGACTCCGCCCGGTCGGAGGAGGGCCCCCGGTCCGGGGCCGGCGTCCCGCCGTCCGGTCGGCCGGTGCGGTCGAGGTAGATGTCGTAGTGGCTGGTCCAGCGCCACTCGCCCCGGGCGTTCTTGAACCAGTACCTGGAACCGTCCCAGCCCTGGCGTGGTCCGACGGACCGGACTGCTGCTTCGGAAGCGGCCGGCCGCGTGGTGGAGGCGGTGGAGCCGGTGGAGACGGTCGAAGCGGTGGAGCCGGTTGTGGGCGGGACACCGGTTGTGGGCGAGGAACCGGTTGTGGAGGAGGCGCCGGAGCCGCCCACGGCCTTCGCGTACACGCTGTAGTGGCCGGTCCAGCGCCACTCGCCCCGGGCGTTCTTGAACCAGTACTTGGACCCGTCCCAGCCCTGCTTGCCCGGCGCCGCCTGCGCGGCTCCGGCACCGGTGGTCAGCCCGACCACCCCGGCGCCGGCCAGCACGGTGGTGGCCAGACAGGCGGTGCGCACCGCCCGGTGTATTCGGCCGCCCCCGGACGGCCGCGCCGGGCGGGCGGTGCGCGGCCGGGCCGCGCAGTGCGGGCAACCGCAGCCCGCGACCGCGGGACCACCGCCGAGGCGTTCCTCGAAACCGTCGGGGGCGTCGAGGCCCGCGAAGCCCTGGCGCGCGTCGAACTCGGCGAACTCGTCGAACGTGTCGAACGTGTCGAGTCCGTCGGCGGTCCCGTCAACGAACGCGAGGCCGACGTCCGTGCCGCTGGCTATCCTCATGCCGGTCGTCCTTCCTTCCGCCCGACCCGGGCGGCCGGGGGCGGTACCGAGGCGGCCACTCCGGCCGGGGCGACGAAGGCGACCAGCAGGTGCTCCATCAGCGCGCTCCGGGCGGCCTCGTCCAGCTCGTGCGCGGTGGCGCGCTCCAGTCGGCGCACGGCGAGCGCCGCCGCCTCCACCGCGTCGTCCACCAGCACCGTGCGCAGGCCCGCGTCCAGATCGGCCATCCGGCGCCGGCGCATCGACTCGGCCACCTCCGGCGCGTAGTCCAGCGCCAGCGGCTGCGCCGAGTAGACCTCCAGTCCGGCCGGGGCGACCTCGGCGGCCAGCGCCCGGGTCAGCTCGTCGGCGAACCACTGGCCGTCGCGCAGTGCCGGCCCGGGGGCCGCGTTGCTGTCGCAGGGCAGGACGGAGGCGGTCCGGGTGAGCACCGCCTGGACCTGCTCCCGCAGATAGCCCTCGTGGTCCTCGATCGCCAGCACCGCGCGGGCGGTGTCCTTGACCCGCCACACGATCAGCAGCCGGACCACGATCGGCGTGCCGGTGCGGTCGACCACCTTGGCCGGCTCGCTGCGCCAGTGCCGCAGCCGGACGTCCACCCGGCGACGGCGCAGCAGCGGGTTCACCCAGACCAGGCCGGTGCGGCGGACGGTGCCCCGGTAGCGGCCCCAGCGGGTGAGCACCCGGGTCTCGCCACCGGCGTTGGCCAGCAGTCCGGCGAGCGCGAGCACGACGAGCAGCCCGGCGGCGGCCACGGCGGCCACCGAACGGGCGGTCACCTCGGCCCGGCCACTGGCGCGGGCGGCGTCCGCACGCAGATCGGGCAGCGCGTCCCAGTGCGGGACGACTCCGTCGCGCAGCAGCACCAGCAGGACGGCGGCAGTGCCGAGCAGCAGCGCCAGCAGCGCGACCCAGCCGGGCAGCCCGGCCGCGTTCCGCTCGCGGAGCGCCTGGTCGGCGCGCGGCGGCCGGCGCGAGGTGGCGGCGGCCGGCATCCCGGCCGGGACCGCCTCCGGGTCCGTGACCGGGAACGGGTCCGCGACCGGGAACGGGGGCAGCGGCGCCACCCGAACCGTCCGGGCGGCCGTCTCCCCCGCCTCCAACGGATCCCGCGGATCGGCGGAGGAGCCGGCGCGCCCGGGGAGGACCGTGAGCGGAGTGGTCGGCGGACCGCTGTCGGCCGGTCCGGCAGCGGTCCCGGACGTCCGCAACACCTTGGCGAGCGGGCTGGAGCCGGAGGCGGAACGTTCCGGCAGTGCGGGGGGAAGTGCTTTGGGCAGGTGGTCGGGTCGCTGCGAAGAATCGCGGGTGACGTCCATGCACGGATCCTCAGGTTCAGTGTGTCGCGCAACGGGCGGCCCGGATCTGACGGGCAGTGCCAGAGTCAGGCTAAGTTCATACATCATCAAATGCGACATTTGAGCTTATGTGTGTCGACATTTACTGACGAATCATCCGTAGCCGAAGCTGACGCGCAGGCACATGAGCGGATGGTGGGAGCGGTTCAGCGGCGCCGGGCCCCGGGTCCCCGGGCAAGCACCCGACGGGTGATCAGCCCGACCCCGGTGAGCACCAGCAGGATCCCGGCGATCGCGCCGCGCCAGGCGTCCGACCGCTGCCGGTCGGCGGCCACCGGCGACGAGAGGTCCACCGGGTCGGCCGCCCGCTGCTGTCCGCGCTCGGGCGGGGCAGCCGGGCCCCGACCCCGGTCCGACCGGTCGCGGTCCGGGGCGGAGACGTCCGCCGGATCCGGATCCGCCTCGGTCGGGGCGGCGGCGGCCGTCGCAGTCGGGCTCGGGGTGGCGGTGGAAGTGGGCGTGGAAGCAGGCGTGGAAGTGGGCATGGGCGCGGATGTGATGGTGTGGGCAGGGCTCGGGGACGTCGGGGCCGGGGTGGGCGAAACCGGGGCGGCAGCGGTCGAGGACACAGCCGGGGACGGACCGCCGGTGACCGGAGCCCCCGTCGTCGGAGCTGCGGTCGGCGACGGCAGGACCGCCGCCACCGGCGGGACGACGATCGGCAGCAGCCCCGACGGGACGGGATCGAGGACCGGCTCGACGACGGTCGGGGACGGGACCGACGGACTGGACGGGGTCGACGGGGTGGACGGCGTCGACGGGACGGACGGGGACGGGGTGGACGGCACCGGCGGGGTCGGCGGTGCCGGTACCGAGGGCGAGGCCGTCGGGGACGGGGAGAGCGCGGGCGTGGGGCGCGCGGATGTCGTCGGCTCGGCCGAGGGCGAGGACGAGGACGACGGCACGACCGTCCCCGCCGTGGGCGCCCCTGTGGGCACCACCGTGGGCGTCGGAACCGGCGTCGGTGCAGCGCTCACCGTCGGAGCCGGAGTCGCCGAAGGAGTCACCGTGGGAGTCACCGAAGGAGCCACCGTGGGAGCGACGTCCGGCGTCGCCCCCGCCCCCGCCGTCGGCGTCGGCGTGACCGCCCCGCCCGCCGTGGCGACAGTGACCGCCACGGCCTCCGCCGCCGTCCCGTTCCCCGCCGGATCGGTCGCGGTGACGACCAGCCACTGCTCCCCCTCCGGCAGATCACGGTTCGCCGTGCACGCCCAGCCGCCGTCGACGGCCGCCGTCGTCCCGCACGCGACGATCCGCGCGGTCTCGGCGGCACGCTCAGGCCGCGCGGTGACGAGTACCTGGGCCCCGGGTTCGGCCCTTCCGGCGAGCCGGGGCCGGGCGCCCCGGAGGGTCTCCCCGGCGGTCGGCGCGGTGAGCACCGGCCGGTCCGGTGGCACGGTGTCGACGACCAGCTCGACCGCCTGACCCGGAGTCCGGTTCCCGGCGAGGTCGGCGGCGGTGGGCGTGAGCCGGTGCCGACCGTCCGCCAGGTTCTCCACCGGCAGACAGGACCAGCCGCCGTCGGGCCGGACACCCGTGCTGCACAGGTCGGTCCCCTGACCGCTGGAGCCGCCGCCCCCGCCGGCCGCCTCTCGCGGTCCGGCCGACCGGTCGACCACGGTCACGGTGCTGCCCGGCTCGCCGGTGCCGGCCAGTTGCAGCCCCGGGTCGTTGGTGAACTCGGGCAGGGTGAGCACCGGCGTGCCCGGGGGCGCGGTCTTGACGGTGATCCGCACCGGCTCGCCGCGCAGCACCACGCCACCGCCGGTGGTCTCCACCGGGGTGAGGCTGTGCCGGCCCGGGGCCAGCGCCGAGTCCGGGCGGCAGGACCAGTCGCCGCCCCGGGCGACCCGGGTCCGGCAGAGCGCGGTGTCGCCCTCACGGATCTCGACCGTGGCGCCGGCCACCGCGCCCTCGCCGGAGATCCGGGGGCGGGCCTCGGCAAGGGTGGTGCCGTCGACCGGTTCGGCGATCTCCGGGCGGGCGGCCCCGACGGTCAGCCGGATCCGCTGGTCCGAGACCTGCCCGGAGTCGGCGAAGCCGCCGGGCGGCACCAGTTGGGCGGCGTCGCGGCCGATCCGCAGCCGGGCCCAGGTCTCGCCGGAGGCCGCGCCGGCGGGGACGGTCCACTCCAGCGAGGCGCTGTGCTCGCCGGGGGCGATCTCGGTCTGCACCCGCTCGGTGGCGTCGAAGCGGCCGTTGCGGTCGAAGTCGACCCAGCCGGCCAGGGTCGCGGCCGAGTCGCCGACGGCGACCGGGAGGGTGAGCCGGTAGGCGTGGCCGATCGCCGCCTCGGCGGGGTAACCGACGGCCGGGTCGGCGCCCTGGTACTCGCCCCGGCCCGGCTGGAGCTTCGGCGGTGGCGGATTGGCCCCGCCGTCCTCCGCGCCGCCGGTGGGTCCCGCCCCGCCGGTGGGTCCCTCCCCGCCGGTGCCACCGTCCACCGCGCCGTCCGCCCGACCGGCGTCGGGCCGCCGGAACAGCCAGCCGGGCCGCCCGTCGGCCTTGGCGCCCTGGGTGGCGGCGTCACCGCCCAGGTAGAGGTCGGAGAGCAGGTGGGAGGCGTTGCCGTAGCCCTGCGGCGCGGTGCCGACCCCCTCGTCGAGGGTGACCGTGTAGGCCTGGGTGAGCGGGGCCGGGGCGGTCGTGGAGCCGGCCCGGGCGGTCGAGCGCCGCTCGACCCGGAAGACCGCCGTGCGGAAGGTGCCGGCCAGCTCCAGGCTGCCCTCGGCGGCGGACCCGGGGTCGCCGTCGGCGCCGCCGTCGGCCCGGGCGGGGGCGAGCGTGTTGCCGTCGACCGTCCAGCCGGGCCAGTCGGTGCGGTTGACCAGGGTGGGGGCGGCCGGTGAGCCGCCGGTCAGGGTGAGCCTGGTCGCGGTGCCGGTGGAACCGGATTTCCCGGTGGTGATTCCGGCGAGTCCGCTGAGGTGCAGCCGGGGATTGCGGACGGCCCGGGAGAATGTCAGCCGAAGCGTTCCGACGGTGCGCCAGGAACCGTCCGTCTGCGGACGGTCGTCGGAGATCCGGAAGGACTGCGCGGGATCTCCGGGCCGGAGCCCGTCGGCGTAGAGCGTGCGGGAACGGCCGCCGCCGGCGCGGTCCGCCAATTTCCCTGGACCGGCGGTGACCGTCATCCCGGGGTCGGCGGAGAACTCCAGTTGGACGGAGAGCCCGGAGGGCAGCACCGCACCGCGTTCGGCGGTCCAGCTCCCGGGGGACTGCTGGGCGGCCGAGGGCGGCGGGTTCCAGCCGATCAGCAGCCCGGCCGCCAGGACCGCGGCGGCACCGGCCGCAGCCGGGAACTGTCGGTTCATCCGGCTCTCCTTCACATCGGCTGCCGGGCGGCCTGGGTGACCGGGCAGTCTGGACACAAGATGTGACAAAACGGAATCACGATTCTGGTCCGGTCATACCGCGACACTTGCACTATTGGCCGTGTGACACCCGATTGGCAGCCTCAGGCCCCCGGCAGGACGGGATGTACCCGAAAGGTACGCACTCCACCCATCGGGCCCCGCGCGGGACGGACGGCCCGCGCCCGACGGCCTGCGGCAGGGGGGCCCCGGAAACGAAAGAACCCCCGGCCGCCAGGGCCGGGGGTTCTCTTCTGGTGCGCTCAGCAGGATTCGAACCTGCAACCTCTTGATCCGTAGTCAAGTGCTCTATCCGTTGAGCTATGAGCGCAAGTGCCGGACGGATCCGGCCTTGCGGGGTTTGGTGCGCTCAGCAGGATTCGAACCTGCAACCTCTTGATCCGTAGTCAAGTGCTCTATCCGTTGAGCTATGAGCGCTCGCCCTGGTGAACGTTGCCAGCGGGGCGGTGCGGGGACAACATTACATGACCTGCGGCGCGGGACGAAATCGATTGATCCGGGCACCTCGGGCGGCCCCGCGCCGGCGGGCGGGTCCCGGACATACGAAGAGCCCCGCCGACAAGATCGTCGACGGGGCTCCCGGCTGCGGAGGCTGAGGGATTTGAACCCTCGATCAGGAATAACCCCGAAACCGCATTAGCAGTGCGGCGCCATAGACCGGACTAGGCGAAGCCTCCTCCACATGGCCCAAGCCCGCGTGCGCGGACCCGTTCCCTGTGCCTGTGATGATGCCACAACCCGGGGGCCCGGCACCAACCGCCGACAACGTTACTAGGCGGGTCGTCCCCGCCGCAAAGAAGAATGAGATACTGCCCTCTCCGGAGAGAGCTGCCCTGAAGCCGAGGAGACCTGTCGACGTGAGCAGCAGGCCGATCCGAGGCGCTGCTCGCCTCGCCGCCATACTCGACGCCCTGCCCGATGCGTTGTTGCTGGTCAACAGCAACGGCACGGTCGTCGATGCCAACACCGCGGCCGTACAGGCGCTCCAGGCGCCCGGCACCTCGCTGGTCGGCATGGGGGTGCTCGACCTCCTACCGGAGTTCGACCCCAGCCGGATCCCCGGTTCGATGCGGCCGGCCACCCGCGAGGACGAGGCGCTCGACCGCCCGGTCCGGATGACGGCCCGGCGCACCGACGGCAGCACCTTCCCGGTCGAGGTCTCCGGCAACGACTTCGACGACGACGGCTCCGGCGCGGGCGAGGGCCGGGGCTACGCGGTCTCCTCGCTGGTCCCCTACGACCCGTACCGCGAGGGCTCCCGCTCCTCCGACCTGCTCCTGCTGCTGGTCCGCGACCTGACCGGCCGGCTCGGCGTCGAGGCCGAGCTGCGCCGCCAGCACAAGCAGACCGAGATGATCCTGCGGGCCGCCGCCGAGGGCGTGCTCGGCGTCGACCTCGAAGGCCGCTGCGTGCTGGTCAACCCGGCCGCCGCGCACATCCTGGAGTACCGGGCCAGCGAGCTGGGCGGCCGTGAGCTGCACCCGCTGATCCAGCACTCCCGGGCCGACGGCACCCCGCTGTCGCTGGAGGAGTCCGCGCTGCTGGACACCCTGACCTCCGGCCGCAAGCACCGGGTGCGCGGCACCGTGCTGTGGCGCAAGGACGGCCGGCCGGTCACCGTCGACCTCACCACCGCCCCGGTCCGGGACGGCGACCAGCTGGTCGGCGCGGTCATGACCTTCACCGACCGCAGCCGCGAACTCGCGCTGGTCGCCCGCAACGAGCACCTCACCGCCGTCCTGGAGAGCGAGCTCGGCGGCGCGCTGACCGCGCTGCACCGGCGGATCGACACGCTCGCCGCCGACCCCGCCGGACAGCTCTGGCCGGAGGCCAACTGGACGCTGCGCCGGCTCGCCGACGAGTGCCGCCGGTTCGGCAAGCTGATCGACGGTGTGCTGGCCCACCAGCGCTCCGAGGCCGGCGAGAGCGCCGCCGCGGACGCGGACGGCAAGGGCGGACCGAAGCCCGCCGAGCGGGTCCCCGTCGCCCTGGACAAGGTGGTCCGCCGGGCCGTCGAGCACGCGGGCGAGCTGGTCGGCGCCGGGCGGGTGCGGTTCTCCGTGCACGCGGCCGCCGTCGAGGTGATCGCCGACGAGCAGCGGCTCGCCCAGGCGCTGGCCCACCTGGTCGCGGACGTCAGCGGCGTCGGCCTGTCGCTGGACGCCGAGCCCGAACTGCCCTCCCCCGGGCTCGCCGCCCCCGGCACCCCGGCCCTGCCGCCGGGCGGTGGCGACACCCCGGCCGTGGTGCTCGCCGCCGCCCAGCGCGGCGAGGTCGCCAGGGTGGAGATCCGTGGCCCCGGGCGCGGCGGCAGCCCCGTCCACCTGCCGATAGCCCGCGCGGTGGTCGAGCGCCACGGCGGGGTGCTCCAGCCGCACGAGCTGCCGGGTCGCGCCGGCACCACCTATGTCGTCGAACTGCCGCTGGACCCGGTCGCCGCGAAGGCCGCCGCCGAGCGCGCGGGCGCCGAGGGCCGCTCGGACCGGCCCAAGGAGAGCGACAGCGCCGTCCTGCCCGACCTGCCGGGCATCCCGCAGCTGCCCACCGCGCGCGCCGAGGAGCCGGCGGCCGAGGGCTCCTCGCCCACCGGTCCCGGTACGGCGACCGCCGCCGACCACGGCTCCTCCGGCACCCCGGCGGAGGGCACCGCCCGGGAGCGTGGGCGCGGTGACTCCGCGAACGACACCCCCGACACTCCGCCGGCCGACCAGGCCGCCGATCCCGGCACCGATCCGGCCCCGGCGCCGGTCGTCGAGCAGCGTCGGGGCCGGCGCGGGCGCCCCGCCGTCGAACAACCCCCGACCGCCGACGGCGGCGCCGCCCAGGACGCCCCCGGCCCCGGCGGCCACCCGGACATCCCGGCCGACCAGTGGCCGAACGCCCCGGCCCGGATCGAACGGGCCGTCCCCGAGCAGTGGAACGGCACCGGCAACGACCCCGCGTACGGGCGGCAGGGCTTCGGCGGCCCGAACGACCCGCAGAGCGACCCCTGGGGCAAGGACGACGGCCGCTCCGGCACCGCCTACGCCGTCCCGGTCGACGCCGGGCGTCCCGCTCCGGGCCCCGGCGACGGGACCGCCGGCGCGGACGGCGAGCGCCCGGCCGCCGATGGCGCGGCCGGTCCGCGCACGCCGATCGCGCTCGGCCCCGGCCCCTCCCCGGAGGACCCGGCGGCCGGTCCTGGCGGGCAGGACGCGGCGGGCGGTCCGGACGAGTCCGGCACCGAACCCCGGCCGTCCCGGCGCCGCCGCGCGCTGCCCGGCAACGAGGACTCCTCCGGCGGCTTCGCCCTGCCCGGCGTTCCCGAGACCCCGGTCTACCCCGGGCTGGAACACGCCCTGCCGACCGGTCCGGCCCCGGTTCCGGCCCCGGCCGAGCCCGCCGGTCCCACGCCGACCGGCCGCCGCCGCCGGCTGGCCGTCCCGCCCGGCCCCGGTGGCGAGAGCGGCGGCCCGGCCGCGCCCGACGGCGCCGGAGCGGGTGCCCCCGCCGCACTGCCCGCGCTGCCGTCGGCGGCCCCGGCGGTGCCGGACGGCGCCGGCCCCGGCAACCACCCCGGCGGCGACCGCCGCGAGGGCGGACCGCAGCCGGTCGGCACCGGCCTGGGCGAGCTGGCCCCGCCGCGGCCGCTCGGCGGCACCGGCCTGCCCGGTGTGCCCGGCGGTTCCGGGCCGGGGGCCCAGGTGGGCCCGGCCGCCGGCGCCCTGACCGTGCCCGCGCCGGCACCCGCCGAGGTCCGGCCCGCGCCGAGACCGATGGCCGAGCTGCCCGCCGCGCCCACGCCGGCGCTCCCGGCGGCCCTGCAGATCTCCCCGAACGGCGGCGGAGCGGAGCCCGGCGAGCGCCCGGTGCCCGCGCCCGCCCCCGACGGCGGACCGCGTCGGCTGCTGGTCTGGCCCGAGCCCGACCCGGCCACCAGCCGGGCCCTCCAGGACCGCGGCTACCACCCGGTGATCGTCCGCTCCCGCGAGGAGGTGGACGCGCAGGTCTCCGGATTCCCCGCCGCGCTCTTCGTCGACCCGCTGACCGGCCCGATCACCCGCACCGCCCTGCAGTCGCTGCGCACCGCCGCACTGAACAGCCGGGTCCCGGTGGTGGTCACCGCCGGTCTCGGCCAGGCCACCCGGGACGCCGCGTACGGCGCCGACCCGGCCGTGCTGCTGCGCGCCCTCGCCCCGCGCGACGGCGAGAACCACGCCCCGCGCGTCCTGCTGGTCGAGAGCGATCCGGACATCGCCGTCGCGATGATCGGCAGCCTGGAGCGGCGCGGCATGCACGTCGAGCACGCGGTGGACGAGAACGACGCCGTCGCCCGGGCCAGCAGCGTGCAGCCCAACCTGGTGGTGATGGACCTGCTCCAGATCCGCCGCCGCCGGGTCGGCCTGCTGGACTGGCTGCGCGCCAACGACCGGCTGCACCGCACCCCGCTCGTCGTCTACACCTCGGTGGACCTCGACCCGCGCGAGCTGCCCCGGCTGCGCACCGGCGAGACGGTCCTCTTCCTCGCCGAGCGCTCGACCAGCGAGGACGTCCAGTCCCGGATCGTCGACCTGCTCGGACGGATCGGCGCCATGGGCGAGGCGGGCGTCGCCGCCGCCGGCTGAGCTCGCGGCACGGAACGTCCAGGGCCGGCCACCCCCTCCGCGGGGGCGGCCGGCCCTGGTGGTTCCGGCGGGAGCGCCCCGCCCGTCGTCACTCCTTGCCGAGCAGGGTGACGTCCAGCTTCCGGTCCGCGTAGTCGGCGCGGATCACCTTCTTGTCGAACTTCCCGACCGAGGTCTTCGGCACCGCCTCGACGATCGCCCAGCGCTCGGGCAGCTGCCAGGACGCGATCCGCCCGGCCAGGAAGGCCCGCAGTTCCGGCAGCCCGACGGTGGCGCCGGGCCGCAGTACGACGGTCGCCAGCGGACGCTCGCCCCACTTCTCGTCCGGCACCGCCACCACGGCGGCCTCGGCCACCTCCGGGTGCGCCATCAGGTGGTTCTCCAGGTCCACCGAGGAGATCCACTCGCCGCCGGACTTGATCACGTCCTTGGCCCGGTCGGTGAGGGTCAGATAGCCGTCGGCGGTGATGGTGCCGACATCGCCGGTGCGCAGCCAGCCGTCCTCGGAGAACTTGTCGTCCGGGCGCTCCGGGTCCTGTCCGGCGCCGCCGTAGTACGCCCCCGCGATCCACGGGCCGCGCACCTCCAGCTCGCCCGCCGACACCCCGTCGTGGGGCATCCGCTCTCCGCCCGGGCCGATCAGCCTGGCCTCGACGGAGGCCGGGAAGATGCCCTGGCTGACCCGGTAGGGCCACTCCTCCTCCGGGGTGAGGCCGCCGGGCGGCTGGGCGAAGGAGCCGAGCGGCGAGGTCTCGGTCATGCCCCAGGCGTGGATGACCCGGATGCCGTGGCGCTCCTCGTACCCCTTCATCAGCGAGGGCGGACAGGCCGAGCCGCCGATGACGACCATCCGCAGGCTGGAGGTGTCGTAGTCACCGGCGTCCAGCTCGTCCAGCAGCCCGCTCCAGATCGTCGGCACGGCCGCGCTGACGGTGGGCTTCACGGCGGCGATCATCTCGGCCATCGGCCGGGGCTGGAGGAAGCGGTCCGGCATCAGCAGGTTGGCGCCGGACATGAACGCGGCGTGCGGGATGCCCCAGGCGTTGACGTGGAACATCGGCACCACCGGCAGCGCGGTGTCGCGCGGGGTGAAGGCGAAGTTGTCGCCGGTGTTGACCTGAAGGCAGTGCAGGTAGACCGAGCGGTGGCTGTAGAGGACGCCCTTCGGGTCGCCGGTGGTGCCGGAGGTGTAGCAGAGCACGGCGGCCCGGCGCTCGTCGATGTCGGTGAGCCAGGGGTACTCGGCCGGCCGGTCGGCGATCAGCTCCTCGTAGTCGTGCACGCCGCCCGCGAAGCCGGCCAGCAGCGAGCGGTCGCCGGGGCCGCTGACCACGATGTGCCTGAGCGTCGGGGCGAGCCGCGGCAGGACGGCGGCCAGCAGGGGGAGCACGGTGCCGTTGACGATGATCACGCGATCGGCGGCGTGGTCGACGATGAAGGACAGCTGGTTCGCGGGGAGCCGCAGGTTGAGCGTGTGCAGCACCGCGCCCATCGCCGGAACGGCGAGGTAGGCCTCGAGGTGTTCGGCGTTGTTCCACATCAGTGTGGCGACCCGGTCGTCCGCCGTGACGCCGAGCTCGTCCCGCAGGGCCCAGGCCAGCCGCGCGGCCCGCGCCCCGACCTCCGCGTACGTCCGGACCACGGGTCCGGTGCCGTCCCAGGTGGTGACGGTCGAGCGGGCGTGGACGGTCGACCCGTGCTCGAGGATTCGGGCGACGGTGAGCGGTACGTCCTGCATCGTGCTGAACACGGGTCCTCCTCGACCTGGGCTGCACTGCGGCGGTGCTGCCCCCGGCCCGACCGGAGACCGGCTACTGGGCGGTAATACGGGGCAGTAGAGCCCGATTGTGCCGCGCCGCACCCCCGCTGTCAGCATTCCGGCGCAGTTGCCCCGGTCACGGCCGCCGGGACGGGCGGGATACTGGGGGCATGGGTGACGGGCGTAACGAACGACGGGCGGGTCCACCGCCGACCGGGCTCCGGATGCCGTGCCCGTGCTGCGAGGAGGGCGTGCGGACGGAAGCGCGGATGGGCCTGCACGCGGGCCGGACCGGCACCGGGCTCATCCCGCAGACCTGCCACCACTGCGGGGGCCTGGGCTTCCTGGGGCTCGCCCTGCGGGAGTGACGCCGCCTCAGCCGGCCAGCGGGGCATCGACCTGGTTCCGGTCGACGGTGAGCGTCGCCCCGCCGTAGGTCTCCTCGACGTTGCCGCGGTACTGGTGGACGCGCTGGCGCCGGGCCCAGAGGTCCGGGCCGAGCGCCCCGCCGCCCGCCGTGTCGGCCCGGTCGTCCCAGCGGGCGTACCAGAGGGTGTCGGGCAGCGGCGCGCTGCCGGCCCGGGCTGCCGCGGCGAGGTCGGCGATGCCGGAATCGAGGCTGGAGTAGAAGCCGGAACCGTAGCCCGCCAGGTGCAGGGCCTGGGTCCAGGCGAGGGTGAAGTCGACCACGGCCTGCCCGCAGCCCGGGTCGCGCGACGGGTAGGCCTCGATGTCCAGGAAGACCGGGCTGCCCTTGCCGAGCCCCAGCGCCTTGAGGCCGCGGACCGCCTCGGCCGCCTCCTCGCGGCCCTGCTGGACGGCCCGCGCGGGGTCGATCCGCTTCGGCTTGCGGCTCAGCTCGCTGCACGGGGCCTGGAGGCCGACGTGGACGGGGAGGAAGCGCCACCCCATCGCCCTGGCCTCCCGCACCCAGTCGGCACCGAGCCTCGGCTGGGCGCAGCCGCGCTGGCTCCCGCTGGTGTAGATGCCGACCGCCCCGTACGGCGAGGAGTCGCGCCAGGCCCGCATGGTCTCCAGCGGTGGCGCGGTGCAGGCGTCGAAGGCCGCGCCGGTGAAGAGGTCCCGGACCCGGGCGGCGGGCGGGCCGACCCGGTCGGGGAGGACGGTGGCCCGGATCCGGGGGACGGCGGCGACCACCGGTGCGGTCTCGTCGGCGCTCGCGCCCGGACCGCCGGCGGCCAGCAGCAGGACGAAGGAGGCGGCGGCGAGTGCCGTGGGGCGGAGATAGCGCACGTCGCCTTGATACTGACGGGACGTCGGACAACCGTGGCAACCACGCCGTGCAGGCCGGGAAAGCCCACCCTTTCGGACGCACCCGTCCGCATCCGTCCGGATTTTGGTAACGAGCTTGCTGCCCAGTGGCTCCTTACGGCAAACTCGCCTCTATGCCCACGCCCCACCTCAGCGAAACCTCCGCCCCGACGACGGCCGCCGCCGTCGCCGAGGCGCTCGTCATGCCGCCCGCCCCCAAGGGCGAGCCCGCCGGCGAGCGGGTCGGCGAGCGGGTCGGCCGGCGACGAGGCGGGGCACCCACCGAGGGGCTGCCACCGGAGCCGCGACCCGGCCGGCCGTCCGGCCGACGGTTCCCGAAGCTCCTGCGGCGCCCGGAGAGGATCCCGGCGCCGCTGCTCTGTCTGACGGCGATGTTCCTGGTGCAGACCGGGATCGCGTTCTCCAAGCCGCTGTTCGGTCCGCTCGGGGTCAGCGGCACCACCTTCCTCCGGCTGGGCTTCGCGGCGGTCATCCTGCTCGCCGTCACCCGGCCCCGGCTGAGCGGGCGCCGGCCGCGCGACCTGGCCGCCGCGGGCCTGCTCGGCATGGCCTCGGCCGGGATGACCCTGCTGTTCGCCGGGGCGATCGACCGGCTGCCGATGGGCACCGCGGCCACCATCGAGTTCCTCGGCCCGCTCGCGGTGGCGCTGTACTTCGCCCGCCGTGCCAGCCACCTGCTGTGGGCGCTGCTCGCGGCCGGCGGGGTGACACTGCTGACGCTGCTCGGCGAGGGCGGGGAGGGCGGCGCCGGACTCGACCCGGTCGGCCTGCTCTACGCCTTCGGGGCGGCGGCCTGCTACGCCGCGTACATCCTGTTCACGGACAAGGTCGGGGCGGCGTTCCAGGGCTTCCAGGGGCTGGCCGTGTCGATGACGGTCGGCGCGCTGGCGGTGGCACCGTTCGGGTTCGGCGAGGTGTGGGACGGGCTCTCCGCGCCGGACGCCTCGCCGCTGATGCTGCTGCTCGCGGTCGCCGGGGTGTCCCTGCTGCTGCCGGTGATCCCCTATGCGCTGGAGATGACCGCGCTGCGGCGGATGCCCCAGCGGGTGTTCAGCGTGCTGGTGAGCCTGGAGCCCGCAGTCAGCGCGCTGGTCGGGCTGGTGGTGCTCGGGCAGCTGCTGGGCGCCGCCCAGCTGGCGGGGATCGGCTGTGTGGTGGCGGCGAGCGTCGGGGCCACCCTGACCGGGCGGCGCTGAGACGGACGGGCGGACGGACGGCCCAGGGCGCGCATCGACGGATGCGCGCCCTGGGCCGTCCGCCGTGGTGCTTCAGGTGCGCCGGGCCGTCAGGTACTCCGGGGGCTTCGGGTACTCCGGGTACTCCGGGGGCTTCGGGTACTTCAAGTGCTTCGGGCGCGTCACGGCCAGAGCAGGGTGCGCGACCACTCCGGGGTGAGCACCGGTCCGGTTCTGGTGTAGCGGAGGCGGACATGGTGGCGCTCGGCCTCGCCCTGCCAGAACTCGACCTCGTGCGCCCAGAGCGTGTAGACGGCATGCCCGGCGGCGACCGCGTCCGGGGTGGCCTCCAGCCGGCGACGGGCCACCGCCACCGCCTCCTCGTACTCGGCCGGCGAGGCCAGCGGTTCGCTCTGCCGCCCGACCAGCGCGCCGATCCGGGCGTCCGGGGAGCGGGTGGCGAACTCGGCCGCCGCGACCAGGTCGGCGGCCCGTTCGACGGTGCCGCGGACCCGCACCTGGCGGCCGAGCCGGGGCCAGTAGACCGTGAGCGCGGCGGCCGGGTGGTCGGCGAGCTGGCGGCCCTTGGGGCTGTCGGCGGCGGCGGAGAAGACCCAGCCGGTGCCGGCCGCGTCCACGTCGCGCAGCACCAGGACGCGGGCGTCCGGCAGGCCGTCGGAGTCGACCGTGGAGAGGGTGAACACCTGCGGGTCCAGCACCCCGGCGTCGAGGGCGGTGGCGAGCCAGTCGACGAAGAGCGGGCCGGGCTCGGCCGGGGCCGCCCCGGTGTCGAAACCCGGCAGCGGGCGGGCCATCGGCGGACGGCCCAGCATCAGCTCCGGCACGGAGCGGGGCTCGGACCGCGATTCCGGGCGCGGCTCCGGGCCCGACCCGGGACCGGGTGCGGGCGTGGTCCCGCCCGGGCCGCTCAGGTCCTCGTCCTCGGCTGCCATCGCGCCCTTCCTTCCGGTTGCCGCCGCCGCAACCCCTCGCCGGAAGGGCCGCCGGGGGGCGCCGGGCTCGGGGGTGCACTGTCGGAGCGCAACCGTACCGCCGCACGGTGACGACTCAGGGCGCGGGCCCTGCACCGGCCCGCTCGTGGACGCCCCCGGGGACGCCGGGACAGCCGCGGTACAGCCCGACACGCCGGGACACGCCCCGACACGCCCGGACGCGCCCGGACACGCCCGGACACGCCCGTGGGCGGCACCGATGCTCGGTGCCGCCCACGGGACCGGTTCGCGGTGACCCTTTCCGCTGCCCGGTTGCGCGCTGTGCGATCCGTTCGATCGCCGTTCTGCGATCGCGGTTCTTCCGATCCGCTTCGCGGTCCGCTCCGGACTTGTCGCGGGTGCTCAGCCCACCCGCGTCCGCCCCGGCCGGCCCCGGTGCTCCGTCGACGGCGCCCCCGCCGTCGACGGCTCCCGGTCAGTACCGGCACCCGGGACGCCCCGGTGCCCGATCGCCCGGGTGCTCAGGGGAAGATCGGCGCGAAGACGATGCTGTAGTTCTTGTTGGACTGACCGGCCAGGATGGTGCCCGAGTTGTCCTTCACCGCGAGGGTGTTGGCCTGGTTCGAGGCGCCGGAGCCGGTCGCCGTCTGCTGGGTGGAGATGTAGTTGCCGTCGACCGAGCCGAAGACGTTGCCCGTCCCGACGTTGGACACCACGCCGCTGTTGGACCCGTCGTTGGCGAGCGCGCCGTTGTCAGCGGCGGCGGCACCGGCCCCGGCGAGCAGCAGTCCCGCGGCGAACGGGGCCGCGAGCAGCACACCGGCGGTCCGGCGGATTCGATTGCGAGCCATGGGAGCCTCCAAAAAACGGTAATCGTGCATTGGGTGCGGGAGTTCGCCGGCCAGACGAACACCTGCGGGCTGCGACGCCGGGTCACAGACTTCCGCAACAAATCGATAAAGCACCACCTCCCGGTGCCCTTTTCGCCCTTTAGCGTGATATCCAGCAGCCCCGCGCATAACTGCGACCGATCCTGGGAGCACGTCGACACACCGCCGCCGACCTGCGATGTCGCCCGGACGGTCGGATACGACCGACTCTCCGCCGGCGGCGTGAAGGGGGCACACGGACAAGCCGGCGCACCACCCTGGCGCGCGGCGGTAACAAACACGCCCCCCACCGGTGCGGTCACGCTACCGTGTCGATAATTCCAGCCATCCTGCGACGGTCTGAAAATCCGGAGAACGATACTTCGTTGCCCGGCCCGAGGTGGCGGTCAAACCGCCTTGCCGGGATTGAGGATCCCCAGCGGATCGAAGACCGCTTTCAGCTGCCGCTGCAGCTCCGTCGCCACCGGCCCCAGCTCCCGCGCCAGCCACTCCCGCTTGAGCAGCCCCACCCCGTGCTCCCCGGTGATCGTCCCGCCCAGTGCCAGCCCCAGCGCCATGATCTCGTCGAAGGAGCGCTGTGCCAGGGCCGACTGCTCCGGGTCCGCCGCGTCGAAGATGACGATCGGATGGGTGTTGCCGTCCCCGGCGTGGCTCACCACCCCGATGGTCAGCCCGTGCCGCTCGCCGATCGCCGCGACCCCCTCCAGCATCTCGGCCAGCCGTGAGCGCGGCACCGCCACGTCGTCGATCATCGTGGTGCCCAGCCGGTCCAGCGCGGGCAACGCCAGCCGGCGCGCCTCCAGCAGCAGCTCGGACTCGGCCTGGTCCTCGGCCGGCACCACCTCGGTCGCCCCGGCCGCCCGGCACAGCTCGCCGACCGCGGCCAGCTCGGCCACCCGGTCCGGGCCGTCGAAGGCGACCAGCAGCAGCGCCCGGGTCGACTCCGGCAGGCCCATCTGCCCCAGCTCGTTGACCGCGCGCACGCTCACCTGGTCCATCAGCTCCATCAGCGAGGGGGTGAAGCCGCGCGCCATCACCTCGCAGACCGCCGCGCCCGCCGAGGCCGTGCTCGGGAACTCCGCCGCCAGCGCCAGCTGCGGGGCCGGGGCCGGCCGCAGCGCCAGCACGGCGCGGACCACCACCCCCAGCGTGCCCTCGGAGCCGACCAGGAGCCGGGTCAGGTCGTAACCGGCCACGCCCTTGGCCGTCCGGCGGCCGGTGGACAGCAGCCGCCCGTCGGCCAGCACCACGTCGAGTCCGAGCACGTACTCGCTGGTCACGCCGTACTTGACGCAGCAGAGCCCGCCCGCGCCGGTCCCGATGTTGCCGCCGATGGTGCAGGACTCCCAGCTCGACGGGTCGGGCGGGTAGGCGAGCCCCGAGGCGGCGACCGCCCGGGAGAGCTCGGCGTTGACCACCCCCGGCTCGACCACCGCGATCCGGTTCACCGGGTCGATCTCCAGGATCCGGTTCATCCGCAGCATCGACAGCACGATGCAGCCGTCGACCGCGTTGGCCGCGCCGGACAGACCGGTCCTGGCCCCCTGCGGGACCACCGGGACGCTCAGCGCGGTGGCGGTGCGCAGCACGTGCTGCACCTGCTCGACCGTCTCCGGGAAGACCACCACGGCGGGGGTGCCGGCCGGGCAGAAGTCCGCCATGTCGGACCGGTAGGCGGCCGTCACCTCGGGGTCCACGGCCATCGCTCCGGGCGGGAGGCCCTCCGCCAGCCGGTCCATCAGGTCGCTCATCGCCGCCTCCGCCCTCCGCTGCCCGTTCCGCTCCCGCACTCTGCCCGCCACCCGTCCGCCCGGCAAGTACGTCGGGGCGGTCAGGCCCGGCGCAGGACCGGAGAGGCCAGGGCGAGGGCCCCGGCGGCCCCGGCGGCCAGCGCGCAGAGGGCGATCGGCACCCGGGGTCCGGCCGTGTCGGCGAGCAAACCGAGCGCCCCGGTCGAGAGCACCAGCGCGGCGCTCTGCACCAGGGTCAGCAGGGCCTGCACCCGGGAGAGATGGGTGTCCGGCGCGGCTCCCAGCACCAGCGGCCCGAGCCGGCCGGCGAACAGCCCCGATCCCGCGCCCGTCAGCAACGCGCCGAGCGCGGCCACCGCCGGGACCGGCGCCGCCGCCAGCAGCGCGATGCCCGCGGCGGCCGCGCAGAGCCCGGCCGCCGCCCCCGTCCCCGCCCCGTGCGGGGGGCGACCGGCCCCCGTGCCCCGGCGGGCGAGCAGGACCGCCACCGCCAGGACGCCCGCGCCCTGGGCACCCGCCACCAGACCCGCCGCCCCCACGCCCCACCCGGCGGCCCGGGCCAGCAGCGGCCCGAGCAGCGCGACCACCGGCAGCACCGACCCGGCCGCGGCGCCGGCCAGCAGCAGCGCCGCCCGCAGCAACCGGTCACCCGTCGCCAGCCGCACCCCGGCGGCCGCCTCCCGCACCAGCCCGGCCGGCCTGTCCGTGCCGTTGCCGGCCGTCGGGGCCCGCCGCGGGTCGGACACCGGCAGGAACAGCAGCACCAGCAGCAGGACGGCGAAGCTCGCCGCGTCCACCAGCGCCGCCGCGGGCAGCCCGCCCGCCGCGACCAGCGCGCCGCCGAGGGGTGCCCCCAGCAGGGCGGCGAGCTGGGCGCCCGCCTGCCGCAGTGCCAGGGCCCGCGGCAGCTCCCCGGCGTCCACCAGCAGACGAGGCATCGACCCGCTCGCCGGGAGGTAGAACGCGTCCACCACGCCGATCACCAGCGCCGCGAGCAGCAGCAGCCCGAGCGGGCTGCCCCGGAGTCCGGCCGCAGCGGCCAGTGCGAGCGTCGCGGCCAGCATCACCGCGTCCCCGGCGAGCATCACCCGGCGCGCGCCCAGCCGGTCCGCCACCGCGCCGCCGACCAGGACCAGCACCGTCCGGGCCACCGTGATCATGGTGAGCACCAGGCCGGCGGCGGCTCCGCCGTGCGCGGCGGCGGCCCAGCCCAGGGCGAAGGCGAGGGCGGCGTCGCCCAGGTACCCGAGCTGCGCGCCGGCGAGCCAGCGCAGATAGGGCGCGGGCAGCGCCGGGCGCGCCGGGCGGGCCGCCGCGGAGGCGTCGGCGTCGGCGTCGGGCGCGAGGGAACCGGTGGTCGTCATGCGCGCCGACGCTAGGACCCTCGACCGGCTTCAGGGCAAACGCCGGGCTGCCGGACGCGGGTCCAGCGCGGGTCCTGCGCGGATCAGGCGCGGACCACCGGCTCCTGCAGCTCGGTCACCCAGTGCGCCGTGTCCTCGGGGCACTCCAGGTAGAGCTCCCGGGCGTAGCCGGCCGAACGGTAGCCGCTCTCCTCGATGAACCGCGCCAGCGCCTGGAACGAGCCCAGCGATTCGTCCATCGAGCCCCGGTGCACCACCGTCGCCGCCGCCTCGACGGCCGGCAGGTCGACCACCGCGAAGCCGTACTCCTCCCCCGTGTCCGGGCCGATCCCCGCCGCGACCGGCACGGCGACCCGGATCAGCACCGAGCCGTCGCCGTCCCCGGTGTCCTCGTACCGGGCGACGGACGGCCCGGCGGCCGCGACGCCGGCCGCCGCCAGACGACCGCAGAGCTCCTCGAACAGCGGGCCGATCACCGGCCCGATGTCCTGCGGCTCGTAACTCGCCGCGACACCCGCCAGCTCGGCCGCCCGGACCGACGGCAACCGCTTCACCACGGCATCCTGTGCGGACATGGTCCCCTCACTCTCGATCGTCCGGAGCCTCGCCTCGACCCGGGCCAGCCGTTCGGCGTCCGCGGCCATGGCCGCGGCGAGCTCGGCCCGCCGCAGCCGCAGCATCCCGCGCAGCTCCGCCGGGTCCACCTCCTCGTCCAGGACGGCCCGCACCTGGTGCAGCGTGAAGCCGAGTTCCTTGAGGGCGATGACCCGGTTGAGCCGGGCGAGTTGGGACGCCTCGTAGCAGCGGTAGCCGCTCGACGGGTCGACCCGGGCCGGCCGGATCAGCCCGATGGCGTCGTAGTGACGCAGCATCCGGACCGACACCCGGCCGTGCTTGGCGAAGTCTCCGATGTTCAACATGGTCCCTCCAGTGCAGGCCCTCACACGGTGTCATGGTCAAGCCCCGCAAGGAGAGGATCGAGTCACCGCCGGTCCGCCGTCCCGGCGGGCGGCGGGCGGCGCTCAGTCGGTCACGTCGAACCCCCGTCGCTCACCCAGCGTGCGCAGGCTCCGCTGGCCGGGGATCCCGTTGGCGTCCTCCCCCGCGTAGCCGAGGCTGCGCTGGAAGGCCGCGTACGCCTGTACCGTCCGGGTGCCGAGCGAGCCGTCCACCCAGCGCTGCTCCAGGAAGCCCTCGTCCGCGAGGGCCTGTTCGACGATCCGCGCCTCGCCCCCGTAGGTCTGGTGCCCCTGCTCGGCGCCCGGGTCGGTGCGGGTGGCCGCGACCACGTGCGCGAGCGACACCCGGCGCGGCGAGGGCAGCCGGCCGAGCAGCCGGCGCAGCGAACCCTCGCCCGGCACCCCGTCGGCGTCCGGTCCCGAGTACCCCAGACCGTGCTGGAAGTCCTGGTAGTTGAGGGTGTCGGCGTCGCGCCAGTCCTCGTCCGGGCCGGACGCGTAGTGCCGGCCGAAGCCCTGCCGGACGAGTGCCTCGCCGACCTCCCGGACCTGCGGTCCGTGCGCACCGTAGCCGTACTCCAGCCCGTTGATCGTCACCCGGTACCGGGCCGGCCCGGAGTCCCCGCGCGGCGTGGGCACCGGCGCGCCGTCGGCCGCCGCGACGATGCCGGGCAGCACCACCTCGCGGAACTGCCGGGCCCGGGCGTCCCCCGGGCAGGCCGTGCCGCCGTCCGACCACTCCGGGAACATCCGGTGCACCCCGAAGCCGGACGCGTCCCACCGCGGGCAGATCCGCAGCGGGATGCCGTGCCGCTGGTGCAGCCACACCCCGAGCGCGATCAGGGCGCCGACCTGGGCGTCCGTCCAGGGATCGGTGCTCGCGTCGTCGCTGGCCGTCTCCACGCTGACCGCGCCGCTGCCGTCGGCTCTGCGGTTGGCGCCCAGATTGGCGTCGGCACGTGTCTCGGTGCCGACGAACTGCCCCACGCCGCCGTCGTATCCGACCCCGAAGTGCGACTCCAGGTTGGTCGAGTCCCGCCAGTACTCGTACATCCGCCGCGGCGTCCACGGCGCCGCCACACTGTGGAAGATCACCTGCGTCGGCGTGATCGCCGCCTGCTCGTCCGACTCTGGCTGGAGCTCCATCTTCTCCGCGCCGGGGTACCAGGCCATCCGTCTCTCCTTGCCGGGCCCAGGGCAGTTGCCCCTTACGCCCGAACACACGAGACCCGGCCTCCCCCGGAACGACGCATCCCCCACAAACCCCCCGTTCAGGTGAAAACGGGGCACCTCTCCACCCCGCCAAGCACAAAGGCGGGCGCCGACCCGAAGGTCGACACCCGCCTTGAGCAGGTGGTTCTTCTCCTACCGGCGGAGAGCGTGGGATTCGAACCCACGGTACGGGGTCACCGCACGACAGTTTTCAAGACTGTTCCCTTAGGCCGCTCGGGCAGCTCTCCAGGCGGAGGTCAGCCTAACGGGTCCGGTGGGGTCCGGTGCACCGGTTTCCGGGGTGGGCGGGTCAGTCGCCGACGCGGGTGCCGAGGGTGACCTTGGTGGTGGCGGTCTGGCCGTTGCGGGTGTACTCGATGTCCACGGTCTCGCCCGGCTTGTGCGTCCAGATCTTGCTGACCAGGGCGGGGCCGTTCTCGATCGGGCTGCCGCCGAGCTTGGTGATCACGTCGCCCGGCTTGAGGCCGGCCTGGTCGGCGGCGCCGCCGGGGGTGACGGCCGGCTGGCCCTGGATGTCGCGGGTCTGGATCTGCGCACCGTCGCCCTTGTAGTCGTCGTTGCGCAGCACGTCGAGCTTGGCGTAGACCGGCTTGCCGGTCTTGATCAGGGTGTCGGCGACCCACTTGGCCTGGTTGACCGGGATGGCGAAGCCCAGGCCGATGGAGCCGGCCCGGCCGTTGCTGGAGGCGTTGGACTGGATCGCGGAGTTGATGCCGATCACCGCGCCCGAGGAGTCCAGCAGCGGACCGCCGGAGTTGCCCGGGTTGATCGAGGCATCGGTCTGCAGCGCGTTCATGTACGAGGCCTGCGAGCCGGTCTCGTCGCCGGAGGCGACCGGGCGGTCCTTGGCGCTGATGATGCCGGTGGTGACGGTGGACTCCAGGCCGTACGGGGCGCCGATGGCGATGGTGGAGTCACCGACGTTGACCTTGTCGGAGTCGGCCAGCGGAAGCGGCGTCAGCTTGCCCTTGGGCGGGTTGTCGAGCTTGATCACCGCGACGTCGTAGCCCTCGGCGCGGCCGAGCACGGAGGCGCTGTAGGAGCTGCCGTCGGCGAACTTGACGGTCAGTTTGCCGCCGCTGGACGCGGGCGCCACCACGTGGTTGTTGGTGAGGATGTGGCCCTCGGTGTCGAAGACGAAGCCGGTACCGGTGCCGGACTCGCCGTTGCCCTGGGCCTTGATGGTGACGACGCTGGGCAGCGCCTTCTGCGCGATTCCGGCGACCGAGCCCGGGGCGGGCTCGTTCTTCTGGGTGTTGTTCGCCTGGACCGTGGTGGAGCTGCGGTCGGCCTTGGCGCTGACGGAGGTGTCGTCGCGGTCGGCGACGGCCACTCCGACCGCGCCGCCGGCCACCCCGGCCACCAGGGCCACGGCCGCGACCAGGGCGATCAGGCCGCCGCGCTTCTTGCGCGGGCCGCCGGGACCGGGGGCGCCGGGGTACTCGCCCGGGTAGCCGAGCGGGCCGCCGGGACCACCGGGGCCCCCGGGCGCACCGGGGGTGACGTCGTGGGCGCCCCAGCCGCCGAGCGGCTGGCCTGCGCCGAACGGGTGGTGGTGCTGCCCGGTCGCGCCCGGGGCCGGCGGGGCGGCGGGCGTTCCGTACGGGTCGTGCTGGGCGGCGGCGGGCGCCGCGTAGGGGTCGTGCGGGGCGGACGGCGCCGCGTACGGGTCGTGCGCGGCGAGGGCCGGGGGCACCGGGGTGCCGGGGGCCGGGGTCGCGTACGGGTTGCCGCCCTGCGGGCCGGCCGGGGCGGCGGACGCGGCCGGAGCCGGGGCCGGCGGCAGGACCGGCGGCGGGGCGTCCAGGTAGCCGGGCTCGACGGCCAGGGGTGCGGCGGGTGCGGCGGGTGCCGGCACCGGGGCCGGCGGGGCCGCCGGCTCGGGGGCGGTCAGCTTGCCGAAGGCCACGGTGGGCGTGAACCCGCCGGAGCCCCCCTCGGCAGCCGGAGCCGACTGCTCCGCCGCGGGGGACGGCCCGGCCGCACTGTGCTGCGCCCCGGCGTCAGCAGGGGAACCCACCACCCCCTGGCCGCCGGAGGGCTGCTCCCCCTGCGGCCCGGTGGACCCAACCTCGCGCTCGGTGCTCACGGACGACCTCCATCGCTGACAGGACCAACAACCATAGTTTTTCGCACACTCGATTCGATTGCCGTAAGGAGCCTTCTGAAGAAGTCATAAGAATCCTTAGCCCGACCAGACGGACGGCCCCGAACGCCGCCCGCCCGGCCCCCTGGCCTTGGCGTTCGCCCCCGTGCCCGCTAGCCTGTCGCTCCGAACTGACACGCGGGAGCTTGGACCCACCAGGCTGAGAGTGCGCCGGTCGACCGTACGCCACGGGATCCGTGGTCGCCGTCGAGGGGGCGCAGACCGCCGGAACCTGTCCGGGTAATGCCGGCGTAGGGAGAAATCGGCCATGCCGCCTGCTTCGACGTCCTCGTCCTCGGCCACCGCCGTCCTGGAGCCCCCGGCCCGGGTGGAGGCGCCGCTGGTGCTCGACACCGAGCCGCCCCGCACCCTCCGTTTCCGCGACCACTTCGCGCTCTGGATGAACCTCGGCGTCTCGCTGATCGGCTTCACCACCGCCGCGACCGTGCTCGGCGCCAAGGGCAGCGAGCTGTCGCTGGCCGCCGCCGTGACCGCGATCGTGGCCGGCACCGTGGTCGGCACCGCGATGCTCGGTGTCGCCGCGCTGATCGGCGCCCGCACCGGCGCGCCCGCCATGGCGACGCTGCGCGGACTGTTCGGCACCCGGCTGTCCTACGTGCCGACGGTGCTCAACATCGTCCAGTGCATCGGCTGGGGCGTGTACGAGCTGCTGACGATCGCGCTCGGCGCGCAGACCGTCGTCGGCACCGAGGGCTACCGCTGGCTCTTCGTCGTGCTGGCCGGCGCGATCACCACCGCGCTGACCATCTGGCCGCTCGGCGCGATCGCCGTGCTGCGCCGCTTCGTCGCCGTCGCCGTGGCGGTGGCGATGGTGTACTTCACCGTCCAGCTCGGCCGGAACGGCGTCGCCGACCCGGGCGCGGGCAACTGGCACGGCTTCCTGCGGGCGACGGACGCGATGATCGCGGTGTCCATCTCGTTCGTCCCGCTCGCCGCCGACTACACCCGGCACTCGCGCACCCCGCGCTCGGCGTTCTGGGGCAGCTTCTCCGGCTACACCGTGGCGCAGGTCTGGTGCTACGTGCTCGGCCTGCTGGCGCTGCTGCAGGCGGACGGCGACCCCGAGCGGATCTTCGGCTCCTTCCTGGGCGTCTGGGCGGGCTGGCTGTTCCTGCTGGTGCTGGTGCTGCGCGAGACCGACCAGTCCTTCGCGAACGTCTACTCGACCGCGATGTCCGTCCACAACCTGCTGCCGAAGGTCGACCGCCGGGTGCTCACGGGCGGCACCGGTGTGCTGATCACCGTGCTCGCGCTGCAGATCACCGCGTTCACCGACTCGTACTACGCCTTCCTGGGGCTGATCGGCTCGGTCTTCGTGCCGATGTTCGCGGTGCTGGCGGTCGACTACTTCCTCGGCGCCGGGCGGCGCGGCTGGGACCTCTCGGACGAGGCGCCGTCCCGCTGGCTGATGCTGCTGCCGTGGGCGCTGGGCTTCGCGGTCTACCAGCTGATCGCGCCGACCGCGGTGGCCGGCTGGTGGACGGACTTCTGGACGTCCGCGCAGGAACTGCTGCACTTCACCCCGCAGGAGTGGACCTCGGCCTCGCTGTTCGGCTTCCTGGTGCCCGCCCTGGCGACCTGGGCGCTCACCCCGCTCACCCGGGGCCGGGCCGGCGCCGACCCGCGCTGACCACCGAGCCGCGCTGACCGCCGGCCGTGCGACGGAGTGACGAAGTCGGCCCTCCGGGTTGGGGCCGACGTCGCCTCCGGGTCACTTCCGCCGCCTATCGTGGAGGGCGTGACCAGCCCTGATGTCTCGCCCGTGACGGCCCGCACCACCCGGCCCGTCCAGGTGATCGCCCACCGCGGTTCCTCGCACGCCCTGCCCGAGCACACCCTCGCCGCCTATCGCAGGGCGCTGTCCGAGGGAGCGGACGCGTTGGAGTGCGACGTCCGGGTGACCGCCGACGGGCAGCTGGTCTGCGTGCACGACCGGCGGATCGGCCGGGTCTCGGACGGCCGGGGCACGGTCTCCGCGATGACCCTGGCCGAGCTGGAGGCACACGACTTCGGCGCCTGGAAGACCGGCAGGCCGAGCGAGGACCCGGAGCTGCGCGGTGTGCTGCGGCTGGAGAGCCTGCTGGAGCTGGTCGTGGACTCCGGGCGGCCGGTGGACCTCGCGATCGAGACCAAGCACCCGGTGCGGTTCCGCGGCCGGGTGGAGTCCGAGCTGCTGCGGACCCTGGACCGGTTCGGCATCGGCGGCGCGGCCGGGGGCCGGGGCGCCGACGCGGCGCGGACCGGGGCGGGCCACGGCGTCAACGCCCGGATCATGAGCTTCTCCTCCGTCGCGCTGGCCCGGGTGGCGGCCGCGGCGCCGCAGTACCCGAGGGTGTTCCTGTTCGAGCGCGGCCTGGTGCTGCGCGGGCGGCTGCGCCCCGGCGCGCCGCTGCCGGGCGGGGCGCGGATCGCCGGGCCGGGCATCGACCTGGTGCGGGCCCGGCCGGGGCTGGTGACCAGACTGCGCGAGCTGGGCCACCAGGTGCACGTGTGGACGGTCGACGAGCCGGCCGACGTCGAGCTGTGCCTGGAACTCGGCGTGTCGGCGATCATCACCAACCGCCCCGCGGAGGTCCTGGCCCAGCTCGGCCGGTGACGGCGCGAAGTCCCGCGGCGTGCCTCGCGGTGTCGTTCCGGGCCGTCCGTTGTCGTCCGTTGCCGTGCTGTCGTGCTGTCGTGCCGCCGTGCTGTCGTGTCCGTGTCTCACGTGCCTGCCGTGAAGTCGTGGTGAACCGTTCAACTACTGTGAAAAATTGATCGTCTTGGTAGGGACTCAAACCTTTCAGCAACGATTTCTGACGTAATTCATACAGTTTCACCACGGAGGGTGAGCGCGGAATCACCTGTCGCGCACCCTCGGTGCACCGGCCTGAAATGACCGCGCGGGATCGCCGCGCGGTCGTTTCCGACGTATTGCCAAGGGGCATCCATCCCTCGGCATACGCTGAAGGAGGTCCGGGGGTGGCGTTGATGGTGGCGCGTGAAGTGCCGACTTCATCGACCATGGCAGTGCCGCACGGCCCAGCGAGTGTCGGGGTCGCACGGCGCCGACTGCGTCGAGATCTGGGCGACCGGGAGATACCGGAACCGGTCATTGATGATGCTGTTCTGATCCTTTCCGAGCTTTTGAGCAACGCCTGTCGCTACGCCCGGCCGCTCGGGCCGCTGCCGGCCCTCGGCCGGGGCGCCCGCGCCGAGGCGGCGGAACCGCTGCTGGTCGGCGGACCGTCCCGGGCGGCCGGTCCGGCGGCTCCGTCCGCCGCTCCCGGCGAGTCCGGCGAGGACACCGGCGGCGTACTGGTCCGCTGGCAGATGCACGCCGACGGGGTGCTCACCCTGGAGGTGACCGACGGCGGGTCGCCGACCAAACCGTCGCCGGCCAGCCCGTCGCTGACCTCGCACGGCGGCCGAGGGCTGAGCATCGTGGACCAGCTGGCGAGCGACTGGGGCGTGCGCGACGCCCCCGGCGAGGTGACGGTGTGGGCGGCCCTGCCCGCCCGGGCCCGGCATGCCCGGCGGACGGCCGGCGCGCACCAGGAGGCGTAGGGCCCGTCGGTCGGCCGCGCGCGAGCACGCCGCGCGGCCGACCGCGGCCCGTCGCCGCCCGGCGGCGGGCCGGGCCCGCGCCCCGGTGTGCGCCACACCCGCGAGGAACGTCAGTAGGCTGCCCGGAGCACAACACCACCGTTCCCGGGAGAGCCGCACCATGGGCAAGAAGGCCGCCAAGAAGGCGCCGCAGCGCAGCCAGTCCACCCCCGCCGTCACGGGCGACATCCCCGTGGTCGGGGCCCGCGAGGACTGCCCCTGCGGTTCGGGCCGCCGCTACAAGGCCTGCCACGGCCGCGAGGCCTCGCACGCGGTCCAGGAGCTCGTGCACCGCCCGTTCGAGGGCCTGGCGGGCGAGGCGGACTGGGTGGCTCTGCGCGAGCTGGTGCCCGCCGCCACCGTCCCGCTGACCCTGGCCGCCGGGGTCGCCGAGGGCGCCAACGGCGAGGTCCCGTCGGTCACCCTGGCCACCGTGCTGCCGCTGGCCTGGCCGGCGCTGCGCCGCCAGGACGGCTCGATCCTGCTGGGCCTGCAGACCCAGTCCTCCTCCGGCGACCTGAGCCGCGACCTCGGGGACGCCCTGGAGCTGGCCCTGGCCGCCGAGCCGGGCTCGCCGGTGCCGGCCCGCCGGACCGTGCCGGGCGGTCGCCGCCTGCAGGACCTGCTGGACCCCGCCGCCGCCTTCGAGCCGGCCGTGCACACCGGCTTCGAGTTCTGGCTGGAGGACGCCGAGACCGCCACCGGCGAGGTGGCCGCCTCGCTGGAGCGCGCCAACGCCTCGGCGATCCCGACCGAGAAGCTCGCCGGCCTCGACGCGGCGTACTGGTGCGGCACCCCGGACAAGAACCACCTGCGCTGGGTGATGACCGTGCCGGAGGAGCAGCTGCTGGACGCGCTGGCCCGGCTGACCGCCGCCGAGAAGTCCTCGCTCGGCCCGGACACCCGCCTGGTCGGCTCGTTCCGGGCGCACGGCCTGACCGTGCCGGTCTGGGACCTGCCGGTCGACATGACCGCGGCCGACTGCGAGAAGCCGGCCGCCGAGTTCGCCGAGCTCCTCGCGGCGACGCTGGCCGACCCGGCGCCGCTGACCGCGGACGAGCGGCGGGCCCGCGCGAACCTGGTGAACCGTCAGGTCACCCTGAACTAAAGGCGGGTCGGAAGGAAGGCGGCCGCCCGCCGGTTCGACGTGATACGCGTCACATTGTCGCCCGTAACCCGCAATTTCCGGGCTGCGAGGGCGTCTTGGAAATTGGCGCGGGCGCGGATCCTTGTTACTGTCTAAAGAGTCCGGTCGCTGGTGCATCCCCCGTCGCCAGCGGCCGGATCTTTTGTTTTTCCGAACATCCCACGCCAACGCGGGTCGGCCGTGCCCGATCGATACGCCGGCAGCCCCGGTCGCACCGCGCGGGCAGCGGCCCGGCCGCGCCGTCAGTACGCCGAGCGGCCGCTGTCCAGCTGGACCGCCGCGTCGACCAACTCGCCCAGCAGTGGACCGACCTGGGGCAGCCATACGCCGCCGTCGGCACCCTGACGGGGCGGCAGCACCCAGCGCACCCGGTCGACGGCCCCGCCACCGGGCGGCAGCGGCAGGAATCCGCCACTCCCGTGGTAGCGCAACGATCCCGGGACCCAAGGGAGTTGGACGAGCATCTCGCCGAGCGCGTCGAGCGAGTAGGGAGCGACCAGCATCGCGTAGCGGTCCGGCATGGCCAGCACCGGGCCCAGCCGCAGCCGGAGCGCGGCCAGGTAGGCGAGCGCCCGGGCCCCGGCCGCCGCCGGCAGGCTGACCGCGGAGACCGTCCGGCCGGTCGCGACCAGCACCGGGGCGTCGGGGCAGCGCTGTTCCCACCACCAACGCACCATCCGGGCATCGGTGGTGGCCGCCAGCAGGGCCGGGTCGTGCGGGTGGGCGCCCGGCACCGGGCAGTCCGGGTCGCCGCAGGAGCAGACTCCGCCGGCGAGCAGGACGGTCCCGGGGACCACGGGCCAGCGGTGTTCGGTGGCTGCCGACAGGGCCCCGGCCAGCCGGGCCGCCCGGGCCGCCGACCGGTTCCTCGGGTCGTCGCGCAGTGGGTTGTCACGCATTGGCACCCGTTCCTTTCCGTGACCGCTCGATGGCTCCTACCCGCGGGCGCCGAGCCGGCCGCCGCGACCGGCCGGAGACGCCGGACAGCCCGCGAGCCGGACGGAGGGAACGGACCGGGAGCCGGGCCGGGGCCGAACGGCGGGCAGGGCGAGCGGCGGTGCGGACGGCGGTGCGAACTGGCGCGGGCCTGGAGCACGCGGTGGAGCACGATGTGAAAGGGCCGCGGAATAGAACAGCCCTTGGAACGAGAATCCCGTATGCGACCGGATGGACGCCGCCCGGGCGCGGTTGGTTCCACCGTACGAGTGAGTCGCTTCCGGCCGGCCCGGCCGGCCGGCGGTAAAGGCATACGATCCGGACGGCCGCCGGAACCGTCCCATCGGTTCTGCCCGTTCACCGGCCGCTCCATGCCCGCCGGGCGGAGCCGTCGCGCCCCGCCGGACCGTGGCGCGACGGACCGGCGCGCGCGGAGCAGAACGCGCCCCCCGACCGGCCCCACCAGGCCCGGAACCGGCCACCCGCCCTGTCATGACTCTGGACATGCCCCGAATGGCCTGTGTAGAAGTGGTGGCATTGCTGTCGATCAATGACGAGTAGTAGCGAATCGAGGCGAAACGCGCCCCTTTGGCCGTGCTCGCTCCAAAACGGCCGTTTCCCGGGGGGTTCCGCATGATCCGCGTGACACGTACCACCGCGTCAGGAGTGGCGGCATGACCGAGTCCCCCCCACCGTCGGCGTCCTCCGAGCCGGTCGAGCCCGGCGGCACCAGCGGGCTCTCCGTCCTCGATCCGCCGGGCTTCCACGGACCGGCCCCGGCCCCGGCCGCCGCCGGCCAGCCGTCCCCAGGGCCGGCCGAGGGCACGGACCGCCACCCGGAGGACGGCGCGGGCACGGCCCCGGCCGCCTGCGCTCCCGAGGGCGCGACCCCGGCCCCCGGTGCCCCCGACGGCCCGGCTCCGACCTCCGGTGCTCCCGACGGCACCGCCCCGGCCCCCGGCGCCCCCGAGGGCGCGGCCCCGGCCCCCGACGCTCCCGACGGCACCGCCCCGGCCTCGACCGGCGTGCAGGACCGTTTGGCCGGACGACTGTCCGATTTCGCCAGCCTGCACGAGCACACCGAGCGGCTCGCCCGCGCCCGCGGCCTCGGCGCCACCCTGGACGCCGTCCTCGCCTCCGGCACCGCGCTGCTCGGCGCCGACCGCGCCCTGCTGGTCACCGTGCTGCCCGGCGGCGGCCCGAGCCAGCCCCTAGGGCTCGGCCTGGACCGCGCCAGCCTCGGCGCGCTGGAGACCGTCCCGCCCGAGCAGAGCCTGCTCGCCCGGCTGCTGCGCGAGCACGACCGGCCCGCCGAGGTGCGGTCGCACGACCTCGCCGAGGACCCGGCGATCGGCGCCCGGCTGCGCGAACTCGCCGGGCAGCTCGGCCTCGGCGGCTGCTACGGCCTGCCGCTCGCCACCGAGGAGGACGGCCCGCTGGCCGCCGCCCTGTGGTTCTACGACGGCCCCGCCGACCCCACCGACCGCCGTCGCGAACTGGCCCGCCGCTACTCCGAGGTCGCCGCGCCGCTGCTGGCCAAGCAGCTGGACGCGGAGAAGGTCCGGCGCACCACCGAGGCGCTGCGCCGCGGCCTGCTGCCCGACCGCCTCCCGCAGACCCGCGGGCTCCGGCTGGCCGCCCGGTTCGTCCCGGCCGGACTGGACCGCTCCTGCGGCAGCGACTGGTACGACGCGATCCCGCTGCCGGACGGCACCGTCGGGCTGACCGTCGGCTCGGTCTCCGGCGACGGCCCCGGCGCCGGACCAGGCTCGGCGCCCGGCGCGGCCGCCGCGATGGGCCGGGTCCGGGCCGCGCTGCGGGCGTACGCGGTGCTGGAGGGCGAGGACCCGGTGTCCGTCCTGGGCGACCTCGAACTACTGCTCAAGACCACCGAGCCGACCCGCAGCGCCACCGCCGTCTACGCCTGGGTGGAGCCGGAGGAGCGCCGGGTCACCCTGGCCGGGGCCGGCCACTGCCCGCCGGTGCTGGTCACCAGGTACGGCGCCGAGTTCGTCGAGACCTCGCTCTCCGCGCCGCTCGGCATGCTCTCCTGCTGGGAGGCGCCCGGGGTCGAGTTCACCGCCGAGCGCGGGGACACCCTGGTCCTCTACACCGAGGGGCTGGCCCGCCGCTTCGGCCAGACCCTGCACTCCGGACAGGCCGATCTGCGCCGGGCCGCCGCCGACGCCCCCCGGGACGTCCGGACCGACCCCGAGCGGCTCTGCGCCCACCTGCTGGCGGCCGCGGCCGCCAGGGAGGCCGACCGGCGGCAGCGGGCCGACCGCCGCGCGGCGGGCCAGGACCCCGCCGACCGGGACGGCGGGGCCGCCCCCCGGCGCTCCACCGCCCCCGCTCCGGCCACCGACGACCTGATGCTGCTCGCCGCCCGCTTCGAGTGACCGCCCGGCGCCGCCCCGGTGCCGGTACCGGAGCCGGTGCTGTGCCGCACACGACCGGGTGAAGGCCCGAACGGATGAGCGGCCGGGCGTCCGTACCATGGACGCACGGCCGCCCACCTGTGTCGTGATCCGACGCGCCCCGGGCGGCACCACGCGCAAGGAGGCGACGTACGTGACCGAGGACCGCACCCCGGCGGTGGCCGAGAACCCCGAGGCCATCGGCGGCGACGAGGAACCGCAGCAGTTCAAGGGCCGCAAGAACGGCCTCTACTCCGAGGTCTCCGACGAACTCGCCGCGTCGATGAAGTCCGGCTGGGCCGACACCGAGCTGCACGGCCTGGCCCCGGTCCCGCAGGCCGCCTACGCCGCCGAGCGCCGGGCCGCGCTCTCCGCCGCCCACCCCGGCGTGCGCCTGGTCGTCCCGGCCGGCACCCTCAAGTTCCGCTCCAACGACACCGACTACGGCTTCCGCGCCGCCAGCGAGTACGTGCACCTCACCGGTGACCGCACCGAGGACGCCGTGCTGGTCGCCGAGCCCACCGGTGCCACCGGCCACGACTTCGGCCTCTACCTGCTGCCCCGCTCCGACCGCGAGAACGGCGAGTTCTGGCTCGACGGCTACGGCGAGCTGTGGGTCGGCCGCCGGCACAGCCTCAGCGAGCAGGAGCAGTTGCTCGGCCTGCCGGTCCGCGACGTCCGCAAGGTCGCCGACGAGCTGGCCGACCGCGCCGCCGACGGCGTGCCGACCCGGATCGTGCGCGGCTACGACGCCGGCCTGGAGGCCGCGCTCGCCGATGTGCTGGACGCCGACAAGGACGCCGAGTTCAAGGAGTTCCTGAGCGGCCTGCGGCTGGTGAAGGACGAGTGGGAGATCGGCGAGCTGCGCGCCGCCTGCGCCGCCACCGTCAACGGCTTCACCGACTGCGTGCGCGAGCTGGGCCAGGCCGTCGCCACCTCCGAGCGCTGGATCGAGGGCACCTTCTGGCGCCGCGCCCGGGTCGAGGGCAACGACGTCGGCTACGGTTCGATCTGCGCCGCCGGCGCGCACGCCACCACCCTGCACTGGGTGCGCAACGACGGCGAGGTCCGCCCCGGCGAGCTGCTGCTGCTGGACGCCGGGGTGGAGACGGAGACCCTCTACACCGCCGACGTCACCCGCACCCTGCCGATCAACGGGCGCTTCGACGAGCTCCAGCGGAAGATCTACGACGCGGTGTACGACGCCCAGGAGGCCGGGATCGCGGCCGTGAAGCCCGGCGCCCGGTTCCGCGACTTCCACGACGCCTCGCAGCGGGTGCTCGCCGAGCGGCTGCTCGCCTGGGGCCTGCTGGACGCCTCCGTGTACGACGTCGAGAAGGTCCTGGAGCTCGGCCTGCAGCGCCGCTGGACCCTGCACGGCACCGGCCACATGCTCGGCCTGGACGTCCACGACTGCGCCCACTCGCGCACCGAGGAGCACGTCGACGCGCTGCTGGTGCCGGGCATGGTGCTCACCGTCGAGCCCGGCCTCTACTTCCAGCAGGACGACCTGACCGTCCCCGAGGAGTACCGCGGCATCGGCGTCCGGATCGAGGACGACATCCTGGTCACCGCCGACGGGAACGAGAACCTCTCGGCCGGCCTGCCGCGCCGGGCCGAGGACGTCGAGGCGTGGATGGCCTCGTTCAACCAGGGCTGACGCGCGCCCCCGGGGCGAACCGCCCCGAACGACCCGGCCGTCGGCGGCCCGGCCCCGAGCAGTGGGGACGGACCCCCGGCGGCCTCGTCACAGGGCTGCCTCGTCACAAGGCTGCCTCGTCACCGGGCGGCCGACGCCGACCGGCGGGCCGGCGCGGTCACGAGTCGACCGCCGCCGTGAACCTCGGCTGGATCACCACCGGCGGCGCGTCCCGGCCGTCGCCCCTGGCCCCCACCACCACCGCGAAGTCGGCGTTGGGCCTCCACTCCTCCGGGACGCTGACCTGGAACTCCAGGTACTTCGAGTCGTGCGGGCGGATCAGCCGTTCCAGCAGCGAGGTGTCGACCACCAGCTGCCCGTTGCCGTCCGGCGCGACCGGGAGCCGCCGGACGCCGCTCCCGGCGCCGTACCTGGTCTCGACCACGGCCTTGGCCGCGTCCGCACCGGTGAGCACCAGGGTCGGCACGACCGAGGCCAGCGGCGCCGCCCCCGGGTTGCTGATGGTGATCGAGAACGAGCTGGGCCGCCCGGCGATCACGCCGTCGCCCGGCGTGGAGTTGAGCCTCAGCTCGGGCGCCGTCCGGCTGGCCGCCGGGGCACTCGTCAGCAGCAGGGGTGCCAGCGCCGAACCCTCCTCGAACCGCTCCGGCGTGGTCGACAGCACGGCCAGGGCCTCGATCAGCAGCGTCCCCTCCGCACTGTCGATCGAGGGGTCCAGCCGGTAGCGGACCGTCCGGGAGGCCCCGGGGCCGAGCGGGAACGCGGCCGCGTCGCCCGAGGCCCGGTAGGCGCCCGAACCCACGGTCAGCGGGACGTCCGTCCAGCCGCCGCCCTCCTCCTCGCGCTGGAGCCGGCCGCGCACCGACCGGCCGGAGCGGACGGTGCCGGTGAGCGTCCGGACCGACACCACCGGGGCCACCGCGTCGTACAGCCGCTGGGTGGTGTTGTACCAGGTCACCGAGAAGGTCGTCGGACCGGCGCCGACGATCGCCTCCGTCCCCGTCAGGCCGTCGAAGCTCAGCGCGACGCCGCCGCCCTGGCGGACCGGGCCGGAGGACGCGGACGCCGCCGGGGGCGGTGGAGCGGACTGCGCTTCGGCCGCCGGGCCGCCGGGCGGCGGGGACGGCGCTCCCGTCCCGGCCCCCGGTGACACGGGGGCCTGACCCTCCTGGCCGGGCGGGACCGGCCCGGTCCCGGGGCCCTGGGCGGCGGTCGACGGACCTCCGGCCGTCCCCTCGGCCGCTTCCCCGACCGGGCGCGCGGTCCCGTCGGCGGGTGGTGCGGGGAAGCCGCTCGGGGATGTCCCGTCGACGCCCCGGCTCGGTACCGGCCCGTCGCTCATCGTGGCCGCCGGCGCGTCGTCGCCCTGGTCGGCGAGCGGGTCGGTGGGCACGGTGAGCACGCCGATGATCATTGCCGCGGCGAGCCCCAACAGGGGCAGGCCCACCAGGTAGGCGGGCCGCCTGCGGTGGCGGGGCCCCTTCGGCGGGTCGGCCGGGCGCAGGTCCTGGGCGGTGATCCGGGTGGCGCGGGCCGCCAGTGCCTCCCGCAGCAGCCGCTCCATCGGCGACTCCCCGCCGGGCAGGCCGGTGACGCCGCTACCGGCGCCGCCCGCCGCACCGCGGTTCCCGCGCGGACCGTCCGCGTCGGGGCCGGGGCGCCGCTGCCCGGGCCGCTCGCGGTCGGGCCGCTCGCGGTCGGGGCGCTGGGAGTCGGGGCGCTGGGAGTCGGGATGCCGCGGATCGGGGCGTCGGAGGTCGGGGCGCCGAGGGCCGGAAGCGTTGCCGTCCGGCTCGTGGTCGGACGTGGAACGCCGGTCGTCGCTCATCGGGCGTCCTCCAGCTTCCGCTCCAGGGCGTCCAGGGCCCGGCTGGCGGTGGACTTCACGGTGCCGCGCGACACCGCGAGGATCTCGGCGATCTCCGACTCGGACAGGTCGGACCAGTAGCGCAGCACCAGCACCTCGCGCTGGCGTGCGGTCAGCTCCTGCATGGCCACCAGCACCCGCCGGTGCTCGTCGTGGAGGACGGCGTGGTCCTCCGCCGAGGGCGCGTCCGCCTCGTGCGGCGGCACGTACTCGCGGGCCGTACGGCGGCGGCGCAGCACCGAGCGGGCCCCGTTGACCACGGCCGTGCGGAGGTAGGCCAGCGCGTTGTCGAGGTCGTCGAGTTCGTCGCCGTGCCGTTGGTACAGCTTGGCGAAAGCTTCCTGCACCACGTCCTCGGCCTGGTCCTGATGGTCGACCAGCAGGACGGCCAGCCGGACCAGGCTCAGCCGGTGCGTGAGGTAGAGCTCGGTCAGCGTCGGCCCGGCCTCGTGGGCCCGGCCGGCGCCGGCCAGCAGCCGGAACCCGGCCCGGCGCCGGCCGGCCGTCTGCGCGGCGACCGGGACGTCGAGGATCTCGCCCGCGCCCTGCGTCTCCGGGGCGCCGAACAGCAGCGCCAGCAGTCGGCGGAGGCCGAACCGCCGCCCCTGGGCGGCCTGGGCGGCCCGCCCGATGGCCATGGACATCCGTCTTCGCTTTCCCCCCGACCGCGGCCCGGCTCCCGCCGGTGCGTCAGGACATCGTCATCGGGTGGCGGGCCCGGCCGAACGAGCGGGCCCACCGGGAAGGTCGTGCCGGACCGGACACATGCCGGACCGGACACGTGTCGTGCCGTCAGGAGTCGGCCCGGGCGCGGGCCGGCCGGTGGTGCGCCGGATCGCCGGTGCGCGGCGCGGCGCGGCCTAGGAGGACGCCTTCGGCGTGTCGTCCGCCATCCAGGTGATCCGCGGCCGGGCCCTCTGCGTCGGGAGGGCGCCGCCGTCGGCCGTCCCGCCGACCGTGAACTCCAGCCCGCTGCCGGCCCTCCAGCCCTTCGGCACGTTGAAGCGGAACGGGTAGACGGCCGTCTCGCCCGGACCCAGCACCCGGGTCAGCCCGGCGGTGTCCAGCCGGACCTGGCCGTCGGCGTCGAGCGCGCCCGACAGCCGCCGCCACTCGCCGTCCACCAGCACCTCGGCGGAGAGGTCGCCCGGCACCAGGCCGTGCGCGGTGTTCCGGCCGAGCGGGTCGGTCACCCTGACCACCGGGGACACGGTGTGGTTGCCGGCGGCGTCCAGGTTGGCCAGTTCCACCCGCAGCTCGGAGGGGATCCGGCCGGCGGTCATGTCGGTCGCCTTGGTCGCCGAGAACCGGACCGGCTGCCCCGTCGTCACGTTCATCCGTGCCTGGGTGCCGCCGACCGACACGGCCTTGGCACCGCGCCCGACATAGCCGTCGGCCTGGATCGGCAGCCGGCCCGACATGCTGTCGGCCGCCAGGGTCAAGCGGTAGCGGACGGTCCGGCTCTCGCCCGGGTCGAGCGCGAACGCCCCCTGCTGGGGCCCGTTGTCCACGCCCTTCTGGTCCGGCTTGACCTCCCGCCACTCGTCGATGTCCTTGCGGTCCAGCAGGCCCTTGGCCGTCGCGCCGAGCCGCGCCACGGCGGCCGGGTAGTCGAACGGGAGCACCCGGACCACCGGGACGATCTCGTCGAAGCGCCGGTCGGTGGCGTTGGTCCAGGTCGTCTCGAACTCGAAGTAGCTGCCGCCGCCGCGGATCTCCCAGGCGCCGCTGAGCGAGCGGATCGCGACGTCCACCCGCTCGGCGACCGCGACGGGCATCTCCTCCGGCCAGTCCGGGGCGGCGGTGCCGGTCGCGGGGGTCGGGCCGCCGCTCGGGGTGGTGGCCGGGGCGGGGTCCACGGGGCGGGCGGTCCCGGTGGGCGCGGGCACGCCGTTGGGGGTCCCGGCCGGCTGCGCCGCGGTGGACGCCGGGCCGCTCGCGCTGCCCGGGCCGCTCCCGGTCGGGGCGGTCGCCCCCGGGGCGGACCCCGTCGGTGCGGCCGACGTGGTGCCCGACGGGCCCGGGCCCGTCGTCCCGGCCGGGGTGGTCGCACCCGGTGCCGTCGCCGTGGGCGACATCTCCTCCGGGGCGGGCCGCGCGTTGGCCACCGGTGCGACGAGTGCCACGCCCGAAGGCGCCGGAGCCGCGGACCGGACCGGCCGGACGCCCGCGCCCGCCTCGGCGGGCAACAGGGCGTAGCCGGCCGCGCCGGCGACCACGGCCGCCAGCGGAACGGTCCTGACGAGACGCCGGACAGTGGACGGACGCATGGTGGGTTCCCCGTGGTAGTCGGACTCGGCCAGTGGGCGAGACCCGGCACCGGTGCGGTCATGCCCGCGCCGGATCGGCCCTCACCCTCTCAGACGCACATCCTCCCCAGGAGTTGTGGGTGGTTCGAAGGAAATTTCGAACTGGCCGGAACGGCTACACTCACCGGCATTCCGCCACCACCCGCCAGCAGGGGTTCCCATGGCCGAGCAGCACCCGACCGGTCCGGCGACCGCAGCCGTCACCGCCGTCGCCGCCGGCATTGCCGGCACCTCGATCCCCTCAGATACCTCCATCTCCTCAGGCACCTTCGGCACCAACACGGACGCCGGTGCCGCGACCGGCCCGGTGGCCGTCAGCATCGGACGGCGGCCGGAGCCGGTGCACGAGGTCGCGGTCTATGCCTTCGACGGCATGACCCCGTTCGAACTCGGCGTCGTGGTCGAGGTGTTCGGACTGGCCCGACCCGAGCTGAGCGGACTGCTGGCCGCCCCCTGGTACGGGCTGCGGGTGTGCGCCGACCACCCCGGAACACCGCTCCGCTCGGTCGGCGGGTTCACCCTCGTCGCCGAACACGGCCTCGACGACCTCGCCGCCGCCGACACCGTGGTGGTCCCCGGCGTGCCGAACGCCTTCGGTGGGGTGGTCTCCCCCGCCCTGGTCGAGGCGTTGCGCACCGCGCACCAGCGCGGCGCCCGGATCGTCTCGATCTGCTCCGGGGCCTTCGCCCTGGCCGCCGCCGGCCTGCTCGACGGCCACGAGGCCACCACTCACTGGCGGTACGCCGAACTGCTGCGGCAGCGCCACCCGGCCGTCCGGGTCAACCCGGACGTGCTCTACGTGGACAACGGATCGGTGCTGACCAGCGCCGGCAGCGCGGCCGGGATCGACCTCTGCCTGCATCTGGTCCGCCGCGACCACGGCGCCAAGGTCGCCAACAGCGTGGCCCGCCGCTTCGTCGTGCCGCCGCACCGGGACGGCGGCCAGGCCCAGTTCATCGAGGCCGCCGTCCGGCCGGTCGAGGAGGAGGACGACGGCGTCGCCCGCTCGATGCAGTGGGCGCTGGACCACCTGGCGGACCCGCTCACGGTCACCGGACTGGCCCGGGCCGCCCGGATGTCCGAGCGCTCCTACCTGCGTCACTTCACCGCCCGCAACGGCACCAGCCCGATGCGCTGGGTGATCAGCCAGCGCGTGGCGGCCAGCCTGCCGCTGCTGGAGGCACCCGACGGCACCGTCGAGGAGATCGCCGGCGCGGTGGGCTTCGAGAGCGCCTCAACCTTCCGGCACCACTTCGGGCGCGTCATGCGCACCTCCCCGACGGCCTACCGCCGCTCCTTCGGCCGCGGCGCGGCGTGACTCCGCGGCGCGGCCCCCTCCCGAGGCCCGCGGCCCGAAGCCCGAGGCCCGGGCCCCGGGAGGAGGCCCGGTGTCAGCCCTGCCCGCCCGTGCGGAAGGCCGCGTTGGCGAGCATGGCGTCGTGCAGCCACTGGGCCAGGCCCGGGGCGAGCTGCTCGTAGACCGCGGTGAACCGCGGGTCGGCGAGGTACATCCCGGCGATGCCGCGGTGGATCTCGTAGGTGCAGTCGTAGAAGTTGTCGCGGATGTGCTGCCGGTGCGCCTCGGCGAGGTCCATCGCCGGACCGCCGTCGGCGGGCTCACCCGCGGTGAACAGTTCGGCCAGGCGGGCGTTGAGCGAGTCCGCCTCGGCCTTGATCCGCTGCCAGTCGCCCTTGTCGTAGCCGCCGGTGCGGCGCTGGGACTCCGCCCAGGCCGGGGTGTCGCCCCAGCGCTGCTCGGCCTCGCCCTCCCACTCCTCGCGGTAGTGCTCACCGAAGAGCTCGAACTTCTCCTCCGGGGTCAGCTGAATACCCATCTTCTCTGCCTCCATGGCGTGTTCGACGGCCGCGGCCAGTTTCTGGAGGTGGGCGATGCGGTCGGTCAGCAGCTGGTGCTGGCGCCGCAGGTGCTCGCTCGGGCTCACCGAGTCGTCGTCCAGAACGGCCGCGATCTCCTCCAGGGGGAACCCGAGTTCGCGGTAGAACAGGATCCGTTGCAGCCGGCCGAGGTCGGCCTCGTCGTACCGGCGGTAGCCGGCCGGCGTGCGGCCCCGGGGGGACAGCAGACCGATCTCGTCGTAGTGGTGCAGGGTCCGGACGGTCACCTTGGCGATCCGTGCCACCGCTCCGACCGTGTGGCCGGTGCGGTCGTCCTGGTCTCCGCTGTTCATCGGGGTACTCCCTTCGTGCTGACCACGACCCTGCCTCCTCCCGTTGCGTGAGGGTCAAGTCCAGTGTCGACGTCCGGTGGAGAAGCCTCCGACCCGGCCGGGTCGGGCGGACGCCGGTTTGTGGGGTCCGGCCAATTGCCGGGACGGGCGGACGGCCACCAGCATGTGCGCGTGACCACGCCCGTACCGTCCGGAACACCGCTGCCGAAGCCGACACCGCCGACCGGCTTCCTTCCGACCGGCTTCCTTCCGGCCGACTCCCCGCCGACCGTCACGACCGGCCCGACCGGCCCGACCGTCACGACCACCACGACCGGCCCGACCGCCGTACCGCCGCCGCCACCGCCGCCGCCACCGGGCCGCCGGCTGGCCGCGGAGCTGGTCGGCACCGCGCTGCTGGCGGCCGTCGTGGTCGGCTCCGGCCGCCAGGCGGACGCTCTGACCGCGGACGCCGGGCTGCGCTTCCTGGCGGACGTCGGCGCCTCGGCGGCGGCCCTGGCGGTGCTGATCACCCTGTTCGGCCCGGTCTCCGGCGGGCACCTCAACCCGCTGATCACCGCGGGTGCCTGGTGGACCGGCCGGGGCGACCCCGCCGGGCTGCCGCTGCGCGCAGCGGTCGGGTACGCCGCCGCGCAGACGGTCGGTGCGGTGGCGGGCACGGGACTGGCCGACGCGATGTTCGGGCACCCCGCGTTCCGGCTGTCGACGGTGCCGCGCGGGAGCGGCGCGCTGTGGCTCGGCGAGGCGGTGGCCACCGGGACGCTGCTGCTGGTGGTGACCGGGGCGACCGCCGCCGGGCGGGGGCGGTCGGTCCCGGCACTGGTCGGCCTCTGGGTGGTCGCGGCCTGCTGGGCGACCTCCTCCGGCGGCTTCGCCAATCCGGCCGTGACGCTGGGCCGGGCGCTCACCGACGGCTGGACCGGGATCGCACCCGGTTCGGTCCCCGGCTTCGTCCTCGCCCAGTGCGCGGGAGCGGCGGCCGGGCTCGGCCTGGCGGCGCTGCTGTTCGACGGCCGGGAACGCGCGCACTCCGGCGCCCGCCAGGGGGTGTCCGACACGCCCTAGGCCGACCGGACGCTCGCCCGCTGCCTGGGCGCCGGGGGCGGCGCGGTCCCCCGTCGGCCGGTCCGCCGCCGTCCCGTCCGCTGCTGCGGAAGGCCGCCGCCGGGACCGCCGCCCGGGCCGCCCCGGCCGGAGGGACGACGGCCGGAACCGCGCCGCCGCTGGGCGGGCAGGAGCAGCACGCACCCGGCCGAGACCACCACGAAGGCGAGCCGGACCAGTCCGCGCGCCGGGTCGGACGGCAGGAACAGCGTGCCCCCGTACAGCGCGGCCAGCGCGATCCAGCTCCACCACGGCACCAGCCGCCGCTGCCCCACCGTGTCCCAGAGCAGCGTGCCGAGCATGATCGACGCGGTGTAGTAGGTGTAGACGCTCGGGTCGAGCAGGATCCGGGCGTCCGCCGCGAGCAGGACGACGGCCGGCCAACGGCCGCGCCACACCGCCAGACCGCCCAGGCCCAGACCGAGGGCGAACTGCGCCGGGCGGTCCCACCAGGGCGTCGTCGGATCGCTCACCCCGAACCAGCGCAGCGCCGAGGCGGTCTGGTTGGGGATGGTGAACTTCGCGGCCGCCATGGTGTCCAGGTCACCCAGGTAGAACGGCAGCCAGGCGACCGCCACCAGTCCGGCGAACCAGAGCCCCGCCCGCACCCACCTGGCCCTGGGCAGGGCGAGGATCAGCGGCGCGAACGCCAGCGCCCACGGTTTGGAGTCCACCGCCAGCGCCAGGTACACACCGACCGCGGTGGCCCGGCCGCGGCTGACCTCGTGTGCGGCGAGGGTGGTGAAGAACAGCGCCAGCACGTCGTCCAGGTGCGCGAAGCGGACCGACACCTCGACCCACATCGGGATGAACGCGAGGCCCGCGACCAGCAGCCGCTGCTGGAGCCGGCGGTGGTTGGTGCCGGTGCCCAGGTGGTGCTGCGCGGCCGTGCGGCCCACCAGCACCAGCATCGCCAGCCCGAGACCGGACATCACCGCCTCGGCCAGCACCTCGCCGGCGTGCCCCGGGAACGGTGCGAAGAGCCGGGCCACGGCCAGGCTGACCGGGCCGATCTGCAACTCGGGGTGATGGGCGTAGAGGGCGAGACCGCCGTCCGACCGGCCGCTGAAGAGCAGTTCCTCGCCCTGGCGCAGGTAGTGCCAGGAGAAGCCGCCGCTCGGCTCGACCAACAGGAACCAGAGAACCGTCCAGGCGAGCAGCAGGACGTGGTGTCTGCGCACCGGCAGGCCCGCGATCCGGCCGGTGGCCGCCTCGTAGTCGGTCCGGGCCCGGCCCGGCCGCCCTGACCGCTCCCGGCGCCCCGCGCCCGTTCCACGCACCCCAGTACCTCGTCCGCCGTGCCGCCCCCTCGGCCGGTCATCCTAGGCGACCGAACGGAACCGCCCGTGCCCCCGGGTACGGGGCACGGGCGGTTCCGTTCCAGGCGCTGCGCCCAGGGCCCGGGTGTGAAAAACCCCCCCCGGGGGGGGGGTGTTTA
>NZ_JAXCLC010000130.1:0-9589 GCF_034043715.1 Kitasatospora purpeofusca
CCCCCCCCCCCCCGGCTGGTGCGGCGGTCAGTCCTTGCCCACGTCCTTGATCTTCTCGGCGGCTTGCTTGAGATCGCTCTTGGCCTGCGTGCCGCGCCCCTCGGCTTCCACCCGACGGTTGCCCGTCACCCGTCCGGCGGCCTCCTCGGCCTTGCCACGGGCCTTCTCGGCCATGTTGCGCATCTTGTCGTCGGTGGCCATCGTCCTGCCTCCCTTCGGCGAAGTGGGCGGGCTGCCCGCCCGAGCGGCGTCTGCCCGCTCCGACCCGGTCCATGCACCGTCCAGGTGGGGGCCGGGCGGCGGTCGGCAGGGCCGGTACCGGCTCGTCGCCGCCGTCACGGCGCGGGGCGCGGCCCGCGCCGCCTTCCCGCGCGCCGTCCTCGCGGGTCGCGGTGGCGGCGCGAAGTCGCCGGTCGTTCCCGGCGGCCTTCGTCCCCGGTGGCCTTCGGCCGCCCCGGTCCCGTGCGTCGCCCCCGGTCGCGCTCTTCCCGGGTCCACCCGTGTGTAGCCGCACCGGGCCCGGGCAGACGCGGGGCATGGACGTGACGACCCGGCCGCTGCCGGGACCGCCCTGCCGGGCGGTCGACCGGCCGGTACCCGTCGTCCGGCTGTCCACGGCCACCGGGGAGGGCTCCGCCGGCTCCGTCCTGCGGAGCCCCGCCGTCCTGCGGATCCGCTCCGGCGTCGGCGAGAGCCCGAGCGGTCCCGGCGGTCCCGGCGTCCCCGGCTCCGGTCTCCGCGGACCAGGACTGGGGCCCCCAGCACCGGCACGACCCGGGGGACCGTGATGAACCACCCGGGAACCGCTGCCGCGCCGGATCGGGACCAGACCCGGCGGCTCCCCCTGGGCGGCCGGGAAGGCGCCGTCCAGCAGTGCCGGGACTTCAGCCGCCGGGCCCTGCTCGACTGGAACTGGCTGGCCGTGGACAGCACGGAGCGGCCCGACGACGAGCAGGTGGCCGTCTTCGAGGACGTCCTGCTGATGGTCTCCGAGCTGGTCACCAACGCCTGCCTGCACGCCCCCGGCGGGCCGCGCGAGCTGCGGCTGCGCTGGGACACCGTCCGACTCAGGGTCGAGGTCAGCGACGCCAGCCCGGTCCCGCCGGCGCTGCGCCCGTCCGCCGACCGGGGGCAGCCGGGCGGCTACGGCCTGCGCGTGGTGGACCGGCTCGCCCGCGCCTGGGGCTCGCGGCCCGAGGACGGCGGCAAGTCGGTCTGGCTGGAAGTGGCATCCCCCCTGGAGCATCGCCCCTGAGCCCTGGAGCATCGTCCCTGAGCCGCGGTTCCGTCGGCGGGCCCGGCTCGGGTTCGGCGGGCGGCCCCGGGTCGGGGTCGGGCGGCGGGAAGGGCGGTATGGGCGGCGGCGCCGGGTCCGGCAGCGGCCGGGGCGTGGGGTCGGGGTGGGGGAACGGTTCGGTGTCCGGATGGACGGGTGGCGGGACGGTCATGACGGCCGCGCCTCCTTTCCGGGTCGTACTCGGCAGCGTCCTCGGCGCGTCGCGTCTACCCGGCGGCGCGGGGGGCAAAACGGGCCCCGTCCGCCCGTCCGCCCGTCCGCCTTGCACGCCTCTTGCGCGCCTTGAGCGGGTTACGCGCCTTGCACGCGTTGCCGAACGATCGTGCACCCCTCGCGCCCCCTCGACGCCGCGCGGCCTAGGGTTGGTGCCCGGAGATCACCAGGGCCGCCGCGCACGCGGGGGAGGTGCGGGGCCGGCCGTTTCCCACGAGATAAGCACCACGAAGGAGAACAACCATGTCGAACCGCAGGACCGTCGCGGTGGTCGGCGCGACCGGGCGTCTGGGCGAGCACGTCGTCCGCGTGCTGGCGGAACGCGGCCACGAGGTCGTGGCGATCTCGCGCTCGGCGGGCGTGGACATCGTCACGGGCGAGGGCCTCGACGAGGCGCTGGCCGGGGCCGACGTCGTCATCGACACCTCCGGCACACCCTCGGCGGACGAGACGGTGGCGACGGAGTTCTTCACCGCCGCCGCCGCCAACCTGCACGCTGCGGGCGCCCGGGCCGGGGTGGAGCTGATCGTCTCGGTGTCCATCCTCGGCATCGACGCGTCGACCGGGGGCTACTACCGAGCCAAGCTCGCCCACGAGAAGGCCCTGACGGCAGGTCCGCTGCCGGTCCGGATCCTGCGTGCCGCGCAGTTCCACGAGTTCGTCGAGCCGCTGGTCAGCTGGGGCCGCCGGGGCGACACCGTGTATGTCCCGCTGATGCGCACCCAGCTCGTCGCGGCCACGGCGGTGGCCGAGGCGCTCGTCGACCTCGCCGAAGGCCCCGCGCCCGAGCCGGGCACGGCGGCGACGCCGTTCCCCGAGATCGCCGGCCCGCGCGAGGAGAACCTCGCCAAGGCCGCCGAGTTCGTCTACGCGGCCCGCGGCGAGGACGTCACGGTCGTCGAGGTCAGCGAGGACGGGACCCCGGACCGCGAACTCCTGGAGAACGGCGCGTTCGTCGCCGGCCCCGCCACCACGCTCGCCGGACCGACGCTGGAGGAGTGGCTGGCGCGGTCCTGACCGCCGCCGCCCCGCCCGGCCGTCAGGGGGTGGCCCCCTGGTCGGCCGGGCGGACGGACCGGGCCTGCTCGATGTCGTTGATGTGGGCCTCCGTCCACTCGCGGAGGGCGCTGATCGGTCCGGCGAGGCTGCGCCCGAGTTCGGTGAGCCCGTACTCGACGCGGGGCGGCACGGTCGGGTGCACGGTGCGGGTGAGGAATCCGTCGGCCTCGAGCAGCCGAAGGGTCTGGGTGAGCATCTTCTGCGACACCCCCTCGATCCGCCGGAACAGGTCGGTGTAGCGCAGGGTGCCGTCGAGCAGGCTGTCCACGATCAGGACGGTCCACTTGCCGGCGATGTGGTCGAGGACCTGGCGGGTCGGGCACTTCGCGGAGTAGACGTCGGCCGGGAGGCCGGAGGATGCCACGGTGGTCTTCATGCGGGGAGAGTAACGCACTTTCAGGTGCCTTCTTCCCAAAAGAGAGTGACTCGCCGAGAGTTGTCGGCATGACGAACCACACGACGGACCACACGACGAACCGCGTGACGAACCACCCGGCGACCCACCCGGCGACCCGCATCACGAACCGGACGGCGAGCGACACGATGTCCGTTGCGGAAGCGATCCGCACCCGCCGCACCGTCCGCCACTACCGGCCCGAGCCGGTCTCCCCGCAACTGCTCGACACCCTGCTCGACCTGGCGGTGGAGGCCCCCACCAGCTGGAACCTCCAGGACCGCTCGATCGTGGTGGTGTCGAGCGAGGAGGGCCGGGCCGGTCTGGCCTGGGCCACGGGGGGCCAGCCCCAGCCGACCGAGGCGCCGGTGGTGCTGGTCTTCGTCGCCGAGCCGCAGGCATGGCGGGAGGACCGCGGCGACGTGTACCGGCAGGCGCGGCAGAACGGGGCGTGGAGCGAGGAGTTCGTCGCAATGTTCTCGGCCGCCTCGCAGGAGTTCCAGGAGGGCCTCGAACAGCGCGGCCTGCTCCGCGAGTACGCGGTCAAGGACGCGGTGATCGCCGCCTCCTTCGTGATGCTCGCGGCCACCTCGATGGGGCTGGCGACCTCGCCGATGAACGGCTGGGACGAGGAGAAGGTCAAGAAGGTGATCGGGATCGAGGACCGTGAGGACCTCGCCATCGCCCTGCTGGTCTCGGTCGGCCACGCCGCCGGCACCCGCCTCCACCCGGGCCGCCGCCCCCGCGGGCGCGTCGTCTTCGACGGGACGTACGGCGCCGACGCGGCCTCGCCGCCCGCCCGGCGTTAGCCCACGGCCGTCGGCCCGCTCCCAGCCCCTCCGCAGGGGGCCCGGCCGCGCCCCCTGCGAGGCGTGGCCTGCGCGTGGCGCATTGTGTACCGCCTGCTGTATTGATCACTCGTCGGGAGCAGGGGGTTGGCAGGTGGGCGACTTTCGGTAAGCTGTGAACTCAACTAATGACTATTACGGGGGTCGAGGATGGGCGAGTCCGTCATCAGCGGGCTGGTGCGGAGCTGGGTCGAGGGCTGGGTGGTGTCGCGGGGGGCGGCCGAGCCGGTGGACGAGCCGTGGGGCTGGACGGTCGATGTCGGTCAGTCGGCGCAGGTGGCCCGGCATGTGCTGCCGGAGCCGACCGAGCCCGATGTCCGCAAGCTGGTGGCGGCCACCACCGCGCCGGGTACCTGGCTGAAGTTGTTCGCCGACGACGACACCGTCCGTCCCTGGCTCGGGCCGGGCTGGCGGTTCGACGTCCCCGGGTATCTGATGACGGTGCCGCTCGCCGCCGGAGGTCCGGCCGTGCCGGCCGGTTACACCCTCACCACCTGGCAGCGTGGCGGCGTGGTCCGGGCCCTGGTCCGCACCGGGGACGGGCACTTCGCCGCGCGCGGCCAGCTCGGGCTGGCCGGGGCCGTCGCCGTGGCCGACCAGATCGAGACCGCGCCCGCGCACCGCCGCCGGGGGCTGGGCTCCGTGGTGATGCGGGCCCTGGAGGACGCCGGGCACCGCAGTGGCGCCGAGACCGGGTTCCTGGTCGCCACCCCCGAGGGGAGGGCGCTCTACAGCACCCTCGGCTGGACGCTCCGCGCCACCATGGCGAGCCTCTACTACGCCCCGGAGCCGGCGGAGTCCGCCGGGGTGTGACCGCCGCTCCGACGATCGACCGCCGCTCCGCCCAGTGACCGCCGCCCGGCCCCGGACACCTGTCCGGGGCCGGGCGGCGGTTCGGTGAGGGCCGGTCGGGCGCCGGCCTCAGGGCCGGTTCAGCACTGCGGCCGCTTGCCGTGGTTGGCGCCCTTGCGACGGGCCTTCTTCTTACGGCGACGCTTCGAGGACATCGGGCCTCCTTGGTGGGTTGGCCCCCCGTCCAAGGTCTCACACGGAGTGCCCTCCGTGGCACCGCCGGTTGCTCCGATCGAGGGCACGGCGGTCCGGTCGGCCCGGGCTCCGGTGCGGCGGACGGTCATGGGTCAGACCGCCTGCCAGAGGGCCGGGGTGTTCGGCGGCTCCCACCCGGCCTGCGCCTGGTGGCCCTGGAGGCAGCGGTAGGAGGCGCTGCCGTAGGTGACGGTGGCACCGGCCTGGTAGACGGTGCCGGCGGCCCAGGTGCCGCCCGGGTCGCCGGGGCCCGGACCGGGACCCGGGCCGGGGCCGGGGCCCTGGCCGTCCGTCCTCAGCGTCAGCCCGTAGTTCTGCAGGATCGGGTTGACCGGCTGGTAGTACGTGGTGCCGCCCTGGGAGCAGTTCCCGGTGCCGCCCGAGGTCACGCCCTGCGCCTGGGTGCCCGAGATGAAGGAGCCCCCCGAGTCGCCCGGCTCCGCGCACACACTGGTGCGGGTGACGCCCGAGACGGTGCCCTCGGCGTAGGTGACGCTGGTGTTGTGCTGCTGGATCGTGCCGCAGTGCCAGCCGGTGGTGGAGCCGGACCGGCAGACCGAGGCTCCGACCTGCTGCAGCACCGAGCCGGTCACCGCGCCGGACGCGCCGTTCACGTACGGGGTCGCGGTCCAGCTGCTGTTGGCGGCCACCCAGGACATGTCGTTGCCCGGGAAGACCGAGGCCTGGAAGCTGCCCTGGGCGGCCCGGTTGGCGCCGGTGGTGGCGGACCCGGCCCGGCCGCAGTGGCCCGCGCTGACGAAGCCCTGGGTGGTCCCCCGGGTGATCGGGAAGCCGATCGAGCAGCGGCTGCTGTTGTCGATGTAGTAGGCGTCGCCGCCGCGCAGGTCGTAGAGCGGCCGCGGGGCCTCGGCCACCGTCTCCACCCGCACCGCCGCCCGGTTCACCCCGGCCCCGGCGACCAGGCGTTCGGCGGCGACCCGGTCGGTGGCCTGCACCACGACGGTGTTGGCGGTCACATCGACGAAGCGCACCGGTGCGGCGAGCGCGTCCGCCCGGCCGGCGGGGCCGCTTCCGGCGGCCCGGTCGAGCGCGGCCAGCGCTCCGTCCAGGGCGGCGAGCGGGCGGTCCACGAGCACCGGCCGGGCACCCGCCGCGCGGATCGCGGCGAGGTCGGCGGTCCGGGTCGTGGCGACGGCCGGTGCGGCGTCCGGGCCCTCCAGCCAGGATCCGGCCCAGCCGTCGCCGAGCGCCCGGGCGAGTGAGCCGGCCAGGGCGCCCGCCCTGGCCTCGGCGGCGATCCGGGCCCGGGCCTGAGTGGCCGTCAGGCCGAGGTCGCGCCGCATCGCCTCGATCAGCTCGGGCGCGGCGGCGGCGACGCCGAGGGTGTCCGGCGCGGCCGAGGCGGCGGCCCGGGCGGCCGCGGCGGGTCCGGGAGTGGGGGAGGCGGCACCGGCGGTGCCCTGGAGGGCGGTCAGACCCAGGGCGGCGGTGGCCAGGACGGCACACGCGGCCCTGGCGGGTCGTCGGAGCATGGGGGTCTCCTGCGGGAAAGGTGTGGGGGTCGCCGGAAACCGTAGGAGCCCTGTCGGCCGCCGGGGGAGATGTCACCCGGGGGTACCGCCCGGTGCTATCGCCGCGTGGGCCGGGGCGGCCGGCAGGCGCTCGGCCGCGTGGTACAGAACACCTTTCCGTGGACCGTTCCGTCAAGACGGCCCGCACCGCGGCCTGCTGCCGCACGCTTCCGCACGCTGCCGCACGCCGCCGGACGCCGCCGCCCGGCGTGGCTCAGCGCTGCTCGACGAGGCCCAGCAGCCAGAAGTTGGCGTACCGCCCGGCGGCCGTGGCCGTCGGGTCGGCGGGGCGCCCGTTCCGGCCGAGCCGGACCCGCACCTCGTCCAACGACACCGAGGCGCCGCAGGAGTAACCGAGGGGCGCGTAGGTCTCGTCGGCTCCGCACAGCACGGACACCACCCGTCGCGCGGCGGGGAAACGCAGCACGATCTGCTGGTGGTCCGCGTACGCGACCTCCAGACCGAGCGCCAGATGCGCCCCGCCGACCAGGTACCAGCCGCTGCCGGGCCCGTCCTGCCGCAGGACCCCGGCCAGCGTCCGCAGCCGGCCCGTACCGGACTCGCCGGGCCGGGGGAATCCGCCGGGACCGCCCTGACCGGCCGGTCCACCGACGGCCCCGTAACCACCGAACGCGCCGAAGTCGTCGAAGCCCCCGTCACCCCCCAAGCCCCCGAACGAGCCGAAGTCGCCGTCCGCTGCCGGCTCGTCCCTCTCCCCGCCCACCGGTCGCCCGCCCACCGGTCGCCCGGCCGCCGAGCCGCCCGGGTGCGGCGGTGTCCCGGGCGCCACCGCCGCCGTCGCGAGCACCGCGACGGCCGCCACCGCCGCCGCCACCCTCAGTCGCCGCACCGTCCCGCCTCTCCGCCCCGTCCGACGCCCGCCCGCTCCACCGACGCCCGCCCGCCCGCTCCACCGACGCCCCGGCCGACGCCCGCCCGCCCGTACCACCGACGGACCATCCGACCACGCACCACCCCACGCCCGGCCACCCGCCGTGCCGTCCCACGGCCACGACCACCCGCCCGGGCGACACCCGCCGTCGGCACGCCCGCGAAGCCCGGCCGCGTGGTACGGCCGCGTGGTACGGCGGTCGACGGCGTGCCGTGGGAAGGGGACCTACCCGCCGGGCTGGGCCGGTGCGTCCGGAGGGGCGGCGGCCTCGCCGAGCCGGGCCAGGGCGGACAGCACGTCGGCGCGCAGCCGCGGGTTGCGGGTCGTGCCGTCGAGTACCGCGAGGGCCTGCCGGAGCCGTGCCGCCGCCTCCTCCGGACGGTCCAGCCGACGGTGGTGGTCGCCCAGGTGGTAGAGGGTGATGCTCTCCAGGACCGGATCACCGGTGGACCGGTGCCGCTCCAGGGCCCGGTGCAGGTACTCGCCCGCCTCCCGGGCGCGGCCCGCCAGCATCGCGGTCACGCCCATGTTGGTCTCGCAGACCCGGATCGCCCAATCGTCCCGGCCCTCCTCCGGCTGCGCCCGGAAGACCGTGAGCGCTCCCTGGAAGTGCAGCCGTGCCTGCCCGTAGGCACCCGTGCTGAGGCAGTGGTCACCGAGGTTGCCGATCGCGTGAGCCTCCCCGACCCGGTCGCCGATCGACGCGAACAGCGACCGGGCGAGCCGGAGTTCGGCCAGCATCTCGTCATGGCGGCGGAGCGCGCCCAGCGCCGTCGCCAGGTCGTTGCGGGCATGGCCCTCGCCGTAACGGTCGCCGGCCCGGACGGCCGCCGCGACCGCGAGCCGGGCCGCCTCCTCCCGGTCGTCCAGGTGCGGGCTGGTGAAGTAGTAGCTCCACAGGGCGACCGGCAGCCGCCAGGCCAGCGCGTCCGGACCGTGCTCGGCCGCCGCCCGCACCATGCCCAGCAGCCGGGTGTGCTCGCTCTCGCACCACCGCTGTGCCCTGGCGGCGGTGGTGAAGGCCGGCGGCTCGTACCACGGGCCGGGCGCGCCGAGCGGGATCCGCCGGCGGTGCGGGGTGAGCAGCCCGGCGGCGGCGTCGGCGTGGTGCAGGTACCAGGTGCCGAGCCGTTCGCGGGCGGCGGCGCTCACCGCCGGCCCGGTCTCGACGGCCGCGCGTTCGGCGGCGTACAGGCGGAGCAGGTCGTGCAGCCGGTAGTGGTCGCCGCCCTCGTGGGTGAGCAGGTGGGCGGTGGCCAGCTGGTCCAGGACGGGTCGCACGACCGCGACGCGTTCCCCGCAGAGCGCGGCGGCCGCAGCGGCCGTGAGACCGGAGCCCGGGGCGAGGGCCAGCAGCCGGAAGAGGGTGCGCGCGGCGGCGGGGAGGGTGCGGTAGGAGAGGTCGAGGGTCGCGCGGACGGCCGAGGCCGCGTCGTCGTCGATCGCCAGCGCGGTGAGCCGGTTCCCGGTGTCCCGCAGCTCGGCGACGTGGTCGGCGACGGTGCGGCCGGGGCGTTCGGCGAGCCGGCCGGCGGCGATCGCCAGGGCGAGCGGCAACCGGCCGCAGACGGCCGCGAGTTCGGCGACGGCGGCGGGCTCGGACCGGGCCCGCCGGGCGCCGATCACGCGGTCCAGCAGTGCGACGGCGTCCGGCGCCGGCATCAGGTCCAGGGCCAGCGGGCGGGCGCCGTCCCGGGCGGTGAGCCCGGCCAGGCCGGCACGGCTGGTGACCACGGTCAGGCACTCCGGGGCGGCGGGCAGCAGCGGGCGGACCTGTTCCGCGCTGCGCGCGTTGTCCAGGACGACCAGCACCCGCCGGTCCGCGAGCATCGACCGGTACAGCGCGGCGGCCTCCTCCGGAACGCTCGGCACCTGCTCGCCGGGCACCCCGAGCGCGCGCAGGAACCGGGCCAGGACGGCGTGCGGGGTCAGCGGCGGCTCGGCGGAGAAGCCGTGCAGGTCGGCGTAGAGCTGGCCGCCGGGGAAGCGGCCGCGGACCTGGTGCGCCCACTGGACGACGAGGGTGCTCTTGCCGATCCCGGCGCTGCCGGAGACGGCGCAGATCCGGGCGGCGGAGGCGCTGCCCGGGATCGAGGCCGGGTCTGCGGCCGGGTCTGCGGCCGGTTCCGTGGCCGGGTCCGCGGCCGGTTCCTGGTCACCGACCCTGGCCGCCGCCGCGGCGAAGGCGTCGAGGGCGGCGAGTTCCGCGTCGCGGCCGGTGAAGGTGGCGAGCGAGGGCGGCAGTTGGGCGGGTACGGGAACGCCGCGGTGGGGTCCGTGCCCGTCCTCGGCGGGGGGGCGGGGCGG
>NZ_JAXCLC010000131.1:0-9577 GCF_034043715.1 Kitasatospora purpeofusca
CCGGCCGCACCACCCGGGCGGGAACGCGGTCAGAAGATGATCTTCCAGCTGTCGATGCGGCCCGAGTCGCTGCGGTACATGTCCTGCACCCGGAGCCGCCAGGTGCCGTCGGCCTGCTGGGTGGAGGCGTCCACCGTGTAGGTCTCGAGCACGTTGTCGGCCGAGTCGCCGAGGCTGGCCTTCTTCAGCGAGTACACGGTTCCGTCCGGGCCGATCAGGTCGACGGCCAGGTCACCGCGCCAGGTGTGCTTGATGTCCACGGCCACCTTGAGGTCGCTCGGCGCCGCGCCCGGGATCCGGTCGACGGAGATGTCCGAGAAGACCGCCGGGCCCCCGTCCGGGATCGGCACGGGGGGGGCGTTGGCGAAGATGCCCCGGGAGACCTTCCAGCCGAACGTGGTCGAGATCCGGCTGTTGTGTGAGGCCTTGGCGGTGACGGTCACCGTGTGGGTCCCGGCCGTGGCCGGGGTGCCGGTGATACGGCCGGTGACCGGGTGGAGCCGGACGCCGTCGGGGAGGCCGGTCGCGTGGTAGGTGACGGCGCCGGGGTTGAAGTTGATGGCCCTGACCTCGAGTTCGGCGGGTGCGCCGACCTCGGTGACCTGGTCGGTGACGGGGTCGAGGAGCAGGCCGTCGACGACGCGCGGGCCGACGTTGACCGCCGCCCAGGCGTTGGCGGCGTTCATGTACGTGGCGCTGAGCTGCCCGTACAGGTCTGCGGTGGCCCGGAGGGTGGCGGTGCGGGCCGCGGCGTAGTCGGTGGACGAGGTCATGTAGGTGGTGAGCGCCCGGTACCAGATCCTGGCGGCGGCGTCCCGCCCGATGGCGGTCACCGGCAGGCCGTCGGAGGTCGGGGAGTCGTAGGCCACGCCGTTGACGGTCTTGGCACCGCTGCCCTCGGAGGCCAGGTAGAACCAGTGGTTGGCCGGGCCGGAGGAGTAGTGCACGTCGACGGTGCCGAGGTCGGCCGACCAGGCGTCCCGCGACCTGCCGTCCTTCGAGGGCTTGTCCATGTAGCGCAGCGGGGTGCCGTCACCCCTGATGTCGATCTTCTCGCCGACCAGGTAGTCACCCTGGTCCTCGGGGTTGCCGGCCCAGAACTCGATGGCGGCGGCCATGATGTCGGAGGTCGCCTCGTTCAGGCCGCCGGACTCGCCGCGGTAGATCAGGCCGGCGGTGGCGGAGGTGATGCCGTGGGTCATCTCGTGGCCGCCGACGTCGATCGAGGTGAGCGGCTTGACGTTGCCCGCGCCGTCCCCGTACGTCATGCAGAAGCAGGTGTCGGACCAGAACGCGTTGACGTAGTTCTTGCCGTAGTGCACCCGGGTGTGGGCGCCGACGCCGTCGTCCTTGATGCCGTCGCGGCCGTGGACGTTCTGGTAGTAGTCCCAGGTGAGTTGGGCACCGTAGGCGGCGTCCACGGCGGCGGTCTGCCGGTTGGCGACGGTGCCGTCGCCCCAGGTGTCGGTCGGGTTGGTGAACAGCGTCCTGGTGGAGCTGGTGCCGTTCAGGTCGTACGTGCTGTGGCCGCCCCGGGTGGGGTCGGTCATCGCGTAACCGCCGCCGTCGGCCGCCGAGGTGCCTATGGTGACCTGGCCGGAGTACTTGCTGGTGCCGAGGCCGGTCTCGATGCCCTGGTACTCGAAGATCTTCTTGCCGGAGTTCGCGTCCGTGACGACGTGCAACTCGGAGGGTGTACCGTCCTCCTGCGTGCCCGTCACGACCGTCTCCCACGCGAGCCGCGGGGTGCCCGATCCGGCCCAGACCACCTTGCGGGCGTCGCCGGCCGCCGCCCCCGCCACCTTCGCAGCCGCGGCGCCGGCGAGCGCGAGGCCCTTCGCCGCCTCGGCGCTCTCCTCGGGGCTGGTGTCGACGGCGATGTCCGCACCGGTGGCCCGGGTGTCACCCTTGCTCGTGCCGTCGCGGGCGGTGTGCACGACCAGGTCGCCACCGAGCACCGGCAGTCCGTCGAAGGTCCGCTCGTAGCGGGTGTGCACGGTGCCGTCCGCGTCCTGGGTGACGCCCCGGACGACCAGGGCCTCCTTCGGACCCAGCTTCAGCGCGGCGGCCGTCCTCGCGCTGTTCGCGTCGGCGGCGGCCAGCAGGGCGCCGCGCTGCGCGGCCGACAGGGAGGCCGGCAGCGCGCCGGCGAAGGCCGGCACCCCTGCGGGCGCCCCGCTCGGGCCGTCCGCCGCGGCGACACCGGCGGGCAGGGCGGCCACGATCATCGCGGCGCCGGCGATCAACGCGCTCACGGGGACGGATTTTTTGCGGAATCGAGTCACACGGAACTCCTTCTGCGACGGCCGGGTTCAGGCGGCCGGAGTCAGCCGGGCGGCCGAGAGGGGTACCGCCCGGTAGAGCTGGTGGTTCGACTGGCTGGAACGGCCTTCGACGTACTCGCCGCGCGGCGCGGTGCCCGGGCGACTGCCAGGGCCTCGGCGGCGGCGGGACGGTACACAGTGCCACTCTTGGTGAGGGCATGTCATCATTGCGCTGCAAGTTGGCCGGAATGCCGCGTCCGCCGTGGGAGCTGCGGTCGGTCGGCGCGGGCCGCGAAATCAGGTTGGCCCATCCAATTCGTCCCGATAGCATCCGAGGACCGGATGGGCGACCGGCGCCGTACCGGTGCTGCTCGGCAGCGTGACAGACGCGGGGGCGGTCGTTGTGGAGACCTACGGTGACCTCGTCGCCGCCGAGGACGTGCTGCTGTTCGTCAACGCCGCGATCACCGGCACCGGCCAGCGCGAGTTCCACAGCGGGGCCGCCGAGCAGCAGCTCTCGCTCGACTTCCTGCACGAGTACATGCTCGCCAACTACCGCGGCCCGTACGCCGCCGCGCTCGCCCTCGACATCAACGACCACAACGCCGCCCTGATCGTCCGCCGCCTCCTGGAGACCTCCCGCGACGCCACCGAGGAGCAGCGCCGCACCGAGGGCCGGCTGATCGCCCGCCGACTGTTGCTGCTGCCGCCGCAGCGGGTCTACCGGCTGATCGGCGAGCTGCGCCGCGCCAAGGTCAACAACCGCCGCACCCGGGCGATCCTGCGCGACTGGCTCGCCGCCCGCCCCGACCAGGCCCTCGACGCCGTCAAGTACCGCGCCGGGCTCAAGCGCGCGCTGCGCCACACCCATCTGCGCCCCGTCGCGGAGGAGACCGGCGACTTCCTGTACGCGCCGCGCCGGCGCCCCGAGTACGCCGCGCCGCTGCTGGACGCCTGGCGGCGCGCCCACCACGAGAAGGGCGCGCTCTACGAACTGCCGTACACCGTCGCGGAGGGCTTCGCCGACCGCCACGGCATCCCCCGGGCCGCCTTCCTCCAGCGGATCGAGCCGCGGCTGACCGGCCTGGAGCGACTGCGCCTCCAGGAGTCCGCCCGCACGCTCGGCGCCACCGCCGTCACCGCCGACGCCGCCGCACTCGCCCGGATGCCGCTCACCCGGCTCGCCTCGTACGTGCTGGGCCTGCCGCCCGCCGACCGGGCCGCCCGCCGCGTCGAACTGACCGACGCCCTGCGGGGCGCGGCGCGCCGGGCGGTGCGCGCGGCCGGAGCGGAGGAGGGCGGCTGGGGCCGGGTCACGGCCGTCCTCGACGACAGCTGGTCCGCGTACGGCTCGGGCGTCAAGCGCCGCCGGCCGCTGGCCGCCGCGCTCGCCTGCCACTTCCTGCTGGCGGCGCTGGCCGGCGAGTACACGGCGCTCTGGACCTCCGGGCGCGGCGACGCGCTGCTGGCCCGCCCGTCCGGGCCGACCCCACTCGGGCGCCGCATCCTCGACGCGCTGGACACCGCGCCCGAGCGGCTGGTGATCGTCTCCGACGGCTGGGACAACGCCCCGCCGGGGCTGGCCGCCGAGGTGCTGCGGGTGTGGCGCACCCGGCTCGACCCGGAGCGGCGCACCAGCATCGTGCACCTCAACCCGGTGTACGACGCGGAGGGTTTCGACGTCCGCCGGCTCGCCCCGACGGTGCCGACGGCCGGGCTGCGCGACGCCGAGGACCTGCCCGCCCTGGTCGAGTTCGCCCGCTTCGCCGAGGGCCGCACGGACCTCGCGGAGCTGACGGCGCACCTGGCCGCCCGCACCGAGCGGTTCCTGGCGGCGGACGGCGCGGTGCGCTCGCCGTCGGTCCGTGCGGCCGGGACCGCCGGGACCACCACCTTGACCGCCGGGACCGCCGGGACCACCACCTTGACCGCCGGGACCGCCGGGACCGCCGAGGAGACCGTCCGATGACCACCACCCCGGCCGCCCCGGCGTTCCGCCTCGACCTCACCGGCCTGGACACCCGGCCCGCCCAGGTGTGGGGCGGCGTGCGCCTGGTGCCCCTGGTCCGCGCCGAACCGATCGAGGACCTCCGCCTCCACCAGGAGCTCTACGAGCCGGAGTACACCGCCGTCCCGGTCGGCCGCCGCACCGACTACCTCGCCTTCGTCCCGCACGGCTTCGTCGCCGACTGGACCCGCGACGGCACCCCCGCCGCCGCCTACGGCACCCGGCTCGACACGCCCTCCGCCATCACCGCGAGCACCCCGCCCGAGCGGGTCCGGGTACGGGTGCCGCGCCGGATCGCCAAGCGCGAGACCCGCACCCGGCTGCGCTTCCTGCCACTGCACCTCGCCCTGGAGGGCTATCTCGCCCTGCACTTCGGCGGCCCGTCGATCGCCTGGGAGGAGTACTCCGAGCGCGCGCTGCGGCACGGCCTCTCGCCGCGCGCCGAGGAGGCGTACGCCGGCGACCGGGTCCGCGGCCTCGCCGACGCCCTGCGGGTCTTCGAGATCCACCCCGGCCAGTGCGGCCTGATCGTGTACGTGGCCGACGCGCTCGCCGCGGCCTTCGTCGCCCCGCACCCCGACGACTACCGCGCGCTGCACCGGACCCTGCTGCTCGACCTCTTCGGCGAGCTGATCCACCACTACGCCCTGCTGTCCGGCCCCGTCCCGGACTTCCGGGCCGATCTGCGCACGGCCGGTCCGATCAACTCGACGGCCGAACTGCGCACGGCCGTCGACGGCCAGGAGCGCGCCTGGGCGGCCTTCCACGACGACACGATGGCCGGCGGCCTGCTGGATCCCGACTACCGGGCGCGGACGGCGCGCCGCCTGGGCCGTTTCCGCCTCGACCGGTTCCGGCCGGAGTTCCGCCCGAAGGAGGAGAACCACATCGGCGAGGCGATCACCGACGAGCACGGCCGACTCGCCTACCTCAAGACCTTCCGCCTCTCCGAGGCCCAGGTCCGGCGCGGCCACCTGCTGGACCGCCTCGCCGCCCACGACTGGCACCTGCCGACGGCCGCCGCCGCGCTCGGCCTCACCGAACCCCAGCTGGGCCTGCGCCTCGAAGGCGCCGGCTTCGGGGGCCTGCTGCGCCAGGACGTCCTGGACCACTACCGCCGCGCCGCGCGCGGGTAGGCCAGGTAGGTCGGGTAGCGCCGGTGGCGCGGGTTCGTTCCGGAGCCGCGCCGCCGCCCTGCCGCCCTGCCGCCCTGCCGCCCTGCCGCCCTGCCGCCCTGCCGCCCTGCCGCCCTGCCGCCCTGCCGCCGGGGCATGGTGCGGGAGCGGGAGCGGGGCGATGATGGGAGAAGGTTCGTGGAAGGACGGTCGGCGATGACCCGACAGCCGCGCCATTCCTTATCCGAGGACGATTCCCACCGTTCCGCCGAGTCCCTGGCGGACCGCTCCCGGGCCGGCAAGGCCGGCCGGTAGGCGGTCGGCCGTGTCGGCGGGTTCCGGACGGGCGGTGGGCCGCGTCCTGACCTCGGTGCTGCTGGGCGCCGTGGTCGCGGTGGTGTGCGCGCTCCTCGCGCCGACCGCGTGGGCACAGGCCTCGATGACACTGTCCCCCGACCACGGACCGCGAGGGAGCAGGGTGACGGTCGACGGCACGGGGTTCACGAGCTGCCTCCCGGTGGTGAAGTCCCTGCCCGCGACCGTCCAACTGCTCTGGGACACCACTCCTGCGGCGACGGCGCCGCTCGACACGAACGGACACTTCCAGGGGTCCGTCGACGTCCCGGCGAACGCCGAACCGCGCCCGCACCTGGTGCGTGCCACCTGCCGAATCGTCCGGTCGCCCGCCACGCCGGGTCTGGTGGCGGACGTCGTGAGCGTCTCCAGGGACTTCGTGGTCGACCCGGACACGCCGCAGAGCCTCGCCCTCACCCCGGCGAGCGGGCCGGTCGGCCGCCCGTTCACCGCCCGGGGCACCGGGTTCGCCTGCCCGGACGGCGAACCCGTCGTGCTGCGCTGGGAGCAGCGTGAACTGGGCCGGGCCCAGCCCTACGACGGCGCCTTCGAGCAGAGCGTCACCGTGCCCGCCGGCGCGGCGCCGGGCACGCACCCGGTGGAGGCCTCCTGCGGACCGGCGGCGGAGCGCCGGGCCACGGCCACGTTCACCGTCGTCCCGTCCGGCAGCGGCAGCCCGACCGGGGGGACGTCGCCGGACCCGACGGACGCGTCGCCCACCACCGGGCCCGTGCTGCGGGTGCAACCGGGCCGCGCACGGCCGGGGCAGCAGGTCGTGCTGACCGGGACCGGCTTCGCCTGCCGGGGCGCCGAGGCGGAGCTGACCTGGAACGACGTCGTGTGGGAGCACGTCGGCACCGGGACGGCCGGCGGGTTCGTTCTGACCACGCGGATCGCGGACGACGCCCGGCCCGGACACTACCGGCTGCGTGCCGTCTGCCCGGACCGCCCGGGGACGGCCGGGTCCACGGAGTTCGAGGTGCTGACGGCCGACGGGGGTCCCGCCCCGGGCGGGGGCGACGCGGCGCCCACCGCGCTGGTGGTCGGCTCGACGGCCGGCGGCGCGGTGGTGCTCGCCGCCCTCGCCGGTACCTACGTGCTCGGCCGGCGGCGGGGGCCGCACTGGGCGTCGGCGCACGTCGCGGTCGCCCCGGTGGCCGGTGAGCCGCCGCGCCCGCTGGTCACCGAGACGGACGACCCGGCCGGGCCCGGCCGCACCGTCCGGCTGGAGTCCCGGGAGGAGCCCGGCACGCACCGCGTCGAGGAGACGCCCCGCCACGGGACGCCCGGTGGGGAGACCGGTACCGGGGGGACCGGCGGCAGGGGGACCGGTACCGGTGAGACCCGCGCCGGCGAGACCCCTGGTGCGGAGACCCGTGCCGAGGAGGGGGAAGCGACGGAGGAGGACCCATGACCACCGCCACGCTCACCGATCCGGCGACCGCGCGCGCGTTGCTGTTCGGGGCGGACGCGCCCGGCAGCGCCGTCGACGCGCTCACCGAGTCCCTGCACGGGCAGGGCACCGTCGGCACCCTGCTGCACGGCGTCCCGAGGCTGACCGGCGCGGCCGGGCAGGCCGTCGAACGCGAGGTGGCCACCGCGCTCGACCGCCAGCTCGGGCGCGACCTGTTCGGTTTCGCCGCTGCAGGGTGGTCCCGGTACGCCGCCCTGACGGCGGCCGCCCGGCGCACCCGGGCCGACCCCGCGTCGGAGGAGGTGGTGGCGCTCGCCAACCACCACATCACCTCGTCCAACAGCCCGCGTGTCGATCTGCTCGTCGACGGCACTCCGGTCGGCTCGGTCCGGATGCAGCTGACGCTCGTCATCGAGCTGGCGGGCATCGTCGCGGTGGTCCGACAGGCCCGTCTGGTGGCGCTGCGCGCCGGCAGTTGCACCGTCACCGGGACCCTCACGGTGGACCGGGAGAAGATCGTCCAGCGCAGCCGCCGGTACGACCTGCCCGGCGCGGTGAGCCTGCGCAACGGGATCCCGCTGCTCCCGGACGAGGCGGCCCCGCCGGAGGCCGCGCCGGACGCCGGGCCGGGAACGGAAACCCGGGCCGGAGCGGAGACCGAACGCCTGCCGCGAACCGGCCACCGGGTCGCCTGACGGACCGCGCGGGCGGCCCTGGCGCTCACCGTGGCCGCCGCCCCGCCGGTGCTCCTGTGGGGCGAACCGGGGACCGGCGGGACGTCCGCACTCACCCGACTCGGCGACTCGCCGAGCCCCGCTCACCGCAGTCACCGCCGTCATCCCAGTCATCGCCGTCATCGCCGTCATCGCGAGTGTGCACGAGCCCTCCGTCTTCGCGGGGCCGCCGGCCCCCCTTTCAGTCCTTCGGCCTGCCCAACTCCTTGACGAAAGCATGACATTGACGCACCATCAACCTCGCGGCGCCGCATCTCCTCCAACGTTCCGTCCCTACGGACCCCCCACAGGAGGACAGTCATGCGACTGCCCCGCCGAGGGAAGCCCGCCACGGCCACCGCCGTCCTGCTGGCGCTCGCCCTCGCCACCCCGCTCAGCATCCAGGCCGTCACCCCGGCCGCCGCCGTCCAGCCGGACTCCGTCGCCTCGGCGGGCGACGCCGACACCGCCCGGCAGTACCGCCTCGACGGCCCGCGCACCGTCGCCGAACGCACCGCCGTCGCCGCCACCGGAGCCTCGGTCGACGCCGTCAGGGCCGACTCGGTGACCGTCACCGCCACCCCCGCCGAGGCCGCCCGGCTGCGAGCGCTCGGCTGGTCCCCCGTCCCGCTGCCGGGCCCCCGGTACGGCGACGGGCCCGCCGGACAGGCCGAGGCCGGCGCCACGCTGTACGACTTCCCGTCCGCCGACTCCGGCTACCACAACTACGCGGAGGCCGCCGCCGACATCGACGCCGTCGTGGCCGCGCACCCCGACATCATGAGCAAGCGGGTCATCGGCACCTCGTACGAGGGCCGGCCGATCGTCGCCGTCAAGATCAGCGACAACGTCGGCACCGACGAGAACGAGCCCGAGGTGCTCTTCACCGCCCACCAGCACGCCCGCGAGCACCTCACCGTCGAGATGTCGCTCTACCTGCTGCACGAACTCGGCGACAAGTACGCCACGGACAGCCGGATCGCCAACGTCGTCGACAACCGGGAGACCTGGGTGGTCCCGGACCTCAATCCGGACGGCGGCGAGTACGACATCGCCACCGGCCGCTACCGCAGTTGGCGCAAGGACCGGCAGCCGAACACCGGCAGCAGCAACGTCGGCACCGACCTCAACCGCAACTGGAACTACAAGTGGGGCTGCTGCGGCGGCTCCTCCGGCTCCACCTCCAGCGAGACCTACCGGGGCAGCGCGCCGGAGTCCGCCAAGGAGGCCAAGGTGGTCGCCGACTTCGTCCGCACCCGGGTGGTCGGCGGCAAGCAGCAGATCACCGCGGCGATCGACTTCCACACCTACAGCGAGCTGGTGCTCTGGCCGTTCGGCTGGACCACCGCCAACACCACCACCGGCATGACCGCCGACGAGTACAACACCTTCGCCACCCTCGGCCGCTCGATGGCCTCCACCAACGGCTACACGCCGGAGCAGTCGAGCGACCTCTACATCACCGACGGCTCGATCGACGACTGGCTGTGGGGCACCCAGCGGGTGTTCGCCTACACCTTCGAGATGTACCCCGGGCCGAACGGCAGCAGCGGCTTCTACCCGCCGGACGAGGTGATCGGGCGCGAGACCAGCCGCAACCGGGAGGCGGTGCTGCGGCTGCTGGAGACCGCCGACTGCGTCTACCGGGCCATCGGCAAGCAGCAGCAGTACTGCGGAATCGCCAACTGAACGTCCACCAGGACCGGTTG
>NZ_JAXCLC010000132.1:0-9448 GCF_034043715.1 Kitasatospora purpeofusca
AATTGTGTGCAGCCCGGGGGGCCCCCCCCCCCCGGCCGCCCCCCCGGCCACACCCGCGCGACCGACAAGCAGCCGGCGGCGGCCGAGGACCCGGTCAGGGAGCGGCCGGAGCGGCTTCGACGAGGGCGTCGAGAACGGGGCGGATGAGTGGGTGGCCGTCGGCGCCGGCGCGGACGGCGGCGAAGACCCGGCGGGTGGCGAGGGCACTGTCGACGGGGCGGACGGCGACCCGGGCCAGGTCCACGCCGAGGAGGGCCGAGCGCGGGACCAGGGCCACGCCGGCACCGGCCGAGGCGAGGGCGACGACGGCGCGGAAGTCGTCGGAGGAGTGCACCAGGCGCGGCTGGAAACCGGCGTGCTCGCAGGCCAGCAGCACCACGTCGTGGCACGGGTTGCCCGGGTAGGGGCCGATCCACGGTTCGTTTCCGAGGTCGGCCATCGCGACCGGGCCCTCGGCGGTGGCCAGCGGGTGGGCGAGCGGAAGAACGGCCTCGAAGGGCTCGGCGTAGAGCGGGACGCGAGTGAGCCGGGCGTCGTCGGCACGTGGGGCACCGCGGTACTCGACGGCCACGGCGAGGTCGGCACGGCCGTCGAGCAGCATCGGCAGGCTGGCGTCGCCCTCGGCGTCGAGCACCTTGAGCCGGACGCCGGGGGCGCGCGTGGCGAGGGCACCGATGGCGGGCACGAGGACGAGGGAGATGCCGGTGGCGAAGGAAGCCACGGTGACCTCGCCGGAGACACCGGCGCTGTAGGCGGCGAGGTCGGCCTCGGCCCGTTCGAGCTGGGCGAGGACGGCGTCGGCGTGACCGAGCAGGATCTCCCCGGCCGCCGTGAGCCGTACCCCTCGGCCCTCACGGGCGAGCAGGTGGTGGCCGGTCTCCTGCTCCAGGGCGGTCAGCTGTTGCGAGACGGCGGAGGGGGTGAGGTAGAGCGCGGCCGCCGCGGCGGTCACCGTCCGGTGGTCCGCCACCGCTCGCAGGGTCCGCAGCCGTCTCGCGTCGATCACAGGCCAATTCTGCCAGCGTCGATGGGGCTACCGGGGCGGGGGTGACCAATCGGTCGGAAGGGGCGGTGGAGTGGGAAGTCGGCCGCGCCGACTTCCCACGCCGAGAAGCAGATCCGCAGGTGCTCTCAGGTGTTCTCCGTCAGCGTCGTGTTGAGGCGGGCGAGGCCGCTGCGGGTGGTGGCCACGACGACGCTGTCGCCCGGCTCCAGAGTCCGGGTGCGGTCCGCATAATTCCAGTGGTAGAGGCGGGGGCTGCGGGCCAGACGCACCGCCAGGACCCTCACTCCGCCCGGGTCCTCCAGGTCGTGGCGGTTGAGGCCGATCAGGCCGGTGCCGATCTCGGCGGGGAGTTCGGCGATCAGCAGGACGTGGCGGAAGACCGAAAGGGTACCTAGCACCTCGCGGCCCATCAGGGCGGCGGCGAAGGCCGGGGCCGAAAGATACGAAGTCGAACGCGAGGCGACGTTGTCGAGGGTGGCGTAGACATGGCTCGCGAAGGAGTCGTCGAAGAGGCGCAGCACCACCCGGACGTCGGGCCGGACGGCGCGGGCCTCCAGCGCGGCCTCCAGGTTGGTGGCGTCGTCGCCGCTGACCGCGACGACGGCGCGGCTGTGCTTGAGGCGGGCGCGGCGCAGCTGCTCGGCGAGCGGGCCGTCGTCGACGACGACCGGGACGCCGAGGGCGCGGACGGCGGAGATGCCGCGGGCCTGGGGGTCGCTCTCCAGGCCGACCACCGGCACGCCGAGTTCGTGCAGTTGGGCGACCACCCGGGTGCCGACGTTGCCGAGGCCGACCACGACGACGTGGTCGCGGGTGCCCGCGCCCGGGTTGCGGTGCTGGCCGCGGCGGCCCGAGGCGAGCACCTCGACCATGATGGCGGTGGCGACCGGCGCGAAGGTGATGCCGCAGAAGGTGATCACCACCTGGGCGATCCGCTGCCAGGTACCGCCGGTGCCGCTGCCGTCCCCCGTGCCGGGCTGGTCCGGCTGGGCGGCGCCGGCGAGGTCGAGCAGGGAGGCGTAGAGGGACCAGGCGAAGTTCCCGTTGAGGTACCAGAGCAGGCCGAAGGCGAACAGCACGGCGGCCAGGGCGGTGATCAGCACCACGCGGAGGCGGGCACTGGTGAAGAAGCGCAGGGTGTCGAGGAGGCGCCAGCGCAGTCGGCGCCACCAGGGGATCCGGACGGCGGGTTCGCTGGGCAGGGTCTGGAGTGCGGCGATGCCCCCGGTGGCGGGGGACGGTTCGGCGGGCGCGGGGCCGGAGCGGATCGGGCCGCCGTCGCCGAACTCGCCGGCCAGGCGGACGAAGGAGGCGGAGTCGCCCTCCTGGTCGGGCAGCAGGCGGATCCGGCCGAGGTCCTGGCGGTCGATCCGGTCGGCGACGACGCAGATCCGGTCGGCGGCTATGTCGTCGTCGTAGGCGATGTGCAGGAAGCGGTCGCCGACCTGGACGGAGTTGGGCCGGGAGAGTGCGGCGTCGGCGAAGGCCGGGGCGGCGGTGGCGGAGCCGGAGAGCGCGGTGCCGTTCCTGAGCAGCCGTTCGATGTTGGAGCCGAGCCGCTGGTTGAACATCCGCAGCACGATGCGGATCCCGGGGTTGTGCCGCTGGGCGGAGAGCGCGGCGTGGATGTTCTCCTGGTCGCTGCCGTCGACGAGGGCGAGGCCGCGCGCGGTCTCGACCCGGACGGCGCGCAGCGCCTCCTCGGTGACGCCGGCGTACTCGACGACCGCGGCGACGCCGTCCAGCTGCTCGATCCGGGGCGCGTGGTCGCGGGTGCGGTCCGGGACGAGGACGACGACCGGTACTTCGTAGTGCTCGACGAGTTCGAGGACCAGGCGGTGGGCGAGCGCGTTGCCGCCGCAGACGATGTAGTGCTGACCGATCGGCTCGACCGGAGGGGTCCCCCACCCTTCAGAAGTCATATCGACGGATCCTATCGACGGTAAGTGAGGGTGAGGTGACGTTCGGGGAACCCCGGGGGAAATCCGTTCGACCGCCCGAACGGGTGCGCCCCGCGAGCGCGGTCCGGCGCGGGCGGTGATCGTGAGGTGATCGTCAGGAACGCCGTCCGCCGTCCGAACTCCAGCCGTCCCCCGTCCCCCCGTCCGCACTCCAGGAGGATGCCACCGTGGTCTCCCCGATCATCACTCCCGACGGAGCCCCGGTCCGGGGCCCGCTGGGGGCGCTCGCCAAGGCCGCCTGGCAGGTGCTGCTGCTCGCCGGGCTGGTCTCGCTCGCGCTCGGGATCGTCGTGTTCGTCTGGCCGAAGCAGACGCTGATGGTGGTCGGTGTGCTGTTCGGCCTCTATCTGCTGGTCATCGGCATCGTCCAGCTGGTCGCCGCGTTCGGCACCCACGGCGCGACCGCGATGCGGGTGCTGGCCTTCATCAGTGGCGCGCTCTGTGTGCTGCTCGGCCTGCTGTGCTTCCGCAGCGCGGTGCAGTCGCTGCTGCTGCTGGCGATCTGGATCGGCATCGGCTGGCTGTTCCGCGGCATCACCCAGCTGGTCGCCGCGATCTCGGACGAGACGATGCCGGCCCGCGGCTGGCAGGCCTTCGCCGGGGCGGCGAACACCCTGGCCGGGGTGCTGCTGATGGTCTGGCCGGTCGGCTCGATCAAGGCGCTGACGGTCCTGGCCGGGTGCTGGCTGCTGTTCCTGGGGCTGGTCGAGATCGTGACGGCCTTGCAGGTGCGCAGTTCGGCGAAGCAGATCCCGTCCGGCGTCTGACCGCGGCCGCCGAATGCCGAACGGGCGGGATCACCTGGACGGGTGGTCCCGCCCGAGCGGCGGCCGGTGGCCGGCCGCCGGTCAGAGCCAGGCCGGGGCGTCCGTGCCCCAGCGGCCCGGCGGGCGGGACCAGTCCGTGGGGGCGCCCGCGTAGCCGAGGGGCGGGCGGGCATGGTGGAGCCGGCCGTAGTCCGCGGTGTCGGTGTCGGTGATCCACCGGGCGGGGTCGTAGGGCTCGTCGTTCGGCAGGACGTGCGGGTCGGCGGTGGGGGCGATGCCCTGCAGCAGCCAGGAGGCCGTACCGGCCAGGGAGTAGCGCAGGTGGCGGCTCCCGGGGCGGCCGGTGCGCTGCTCGGTGAGGGCGCGCAGGACCCCGGCGGTGATCAGGTAGCCGGTGCCGTGGTCGAGGGCCTGGGCGGGCAGGACCCCGGGGCGGCCGTCGGCGCCGGCCTCGACGGCGGCGATGCCGCAGCCCGCCTGGACCAGGCTGTCGAAGCCGCGGCGCCCGCTCCACGGGCCGGTCCAGCCCCAGGCGTTCAGCTCGACGGCCACCAGGCCCGGCCGGCGGGCGAGCAGTTCGCCGGGGGCGAGTCCGTACGCGTCCAGGGCCCCGGGGCGGTAGGCGCTGACGACGACGTCGGCGGTGGCGAGCAGGTCCTCGAACGCGGCCCGGTCGGTCGGCGCGGCGAGGTCGAGGCGGGTGGAGCGCTTGCCGAAGCCGGTGTCGGCGTGGGCGTCCTCGGCCTCGGGCAGGTGGGGTGAATCGACGCGCAGCACGTCGGCGCCGAGCAGGGCGAGGGTGCGGGTGGCGACGGGTCCGGCGATCACCCGGGTGAGGTCGAGGACGCGGATCCCGGCGGCGGGCAGGTCGGCGGGGGCCAGTGGACGGGGTGCGGCCGTGTCGACGGTCCGCAGTTCGGCCAGCGGCAGGACGAGCTCCCGGGCCGGCGCGACCGCGACGGCGAGCGCTCCCGCCGCGTAAGCGCGCTCCTGGACGACGGCGGCCGGCCGTTCGCGCAGCACGGCGGCGAACCGTTCGGGCCCGGTGTCGGCGGGCAGGCCGAGGGCGGTGAGCAGCCGGTCCCGGTGGTGGGGGTAGTTGGCGTGGGTGCGCAGCCAGCCGTCGGCGGTCTGCCAGAAGCCCGAGAGCGGCGCGAAGCTGACCGGGGCGCGGCCGTCGATCCGCAGGTGGCGTTCGCTGACGAAGGCGGTGGCGACCGCGCCCTGGTCGACCCGGACCTCGGGGACGGGGCCGCCGGAGCGCAGCGCGGCGAGTTCGGCGGCGGCCAGCGAGCAGGCGGCGACGGTGGCCCGGGCCAGCCGCCGCACGGGCAGCCGGGAGGGCAGTACCGCGTCCGGGCCGTGGAAGGAGACCCGGTCCAGCAGTGCGGCCGGTCCGCCGAGCGCCGTCCAGGCGTCGGCGGTGGGCCCGTCGACGCCGGGCGGCAGCGGGTCGGCGGGGCCCGGGGCGGGGGCGGGGGCCGGGGCGGGGAGCGAACGGTCGGTCATGTCGGCATTCTGCTCGGCGGCCCGGGCGGTCGCAGTGACGTCCGCCACCTTGCGACGCGTCCGAACGGCGCGGCGGGGTGGGGCAGGGTGGGATGGGGTCGGGCCGGAGGCCGGCGGGTCAGAAGGTGAACGGGAGCGAGCGGACCCGGTGGTCGAAGCTGGACGGCGCGAGTTCCGGTTCGCCGACCGACCGGGCCTCGGGGAGCCGGGTGAACAGCTCCCGGTAGAGCACCTTCATCTCCTGTCGGGCGAGGTGCGCGCCGAGGCAGTAGTGCGGCCCGCCCCCGCCGAAGCCGAGGTGGGGATTGGGGGTCCGGGTGATGTCGAAGGCCGCCGGGTCCGCGAACACGGTCTCGTCGTGGTTGGCGGAGCCGTAGTAGAGCACCACCTTCTCGCCCGCCCGAAGCAGTGGGCCGTCCGGACCGCCGAGCCGGTGGTCGACCGCCAGGGTGCGGCGGAACTGGATGATCGGCGTGGAGTGGCGGACGATCTCGTCGACCGCGCCGCCGAGGTGACGGTCGAGGTCGCCGAGGAGCAGGGCGCGCTGGCCGGGGTGGACGGTGAGCAGGTGGAGGCCGTGCGCGAGGGCGTTGCGGGTGGTCTCGACACCGGCGACGAGCAGGAGGGAGAAGAAGGCGCCGAGTTCGCGGCCGGTGAGGCGGCGGCCGTCGACGTCGGCGGTGACCAGGGCGGAGATCAGGTCGTCGGCGGGGCGGCGACGGCGCTCCCGGCCGAGGGCGGCGACCATGCCCTGCATCCGGGCCAGCGCCCGCAGTCCGCGACCGGGCGTCCGGAGGCGTTCGCGCAGCGGGCGGGCGACGCCGGTGTGCTCGGAGGCGTGGTTGACCTGGTCGAGGATGGCGCGGCGGATTTCGGCCGGAATGCCCATCATGTCGCAGATCACCCGGAAGGGGAGTTCGGCGGCCACCGCGTTGACGAAGTCCCGGGGGCGCTCGTGCTCGACCCGGTCGACCAACTCGGTGGCGACCCGGCGGATGCCGTCCTCGACCCGGGAGAGCAGGCGCGGGGTGAAGGCGCGGGAGACGATCCGGCGCAGCTGGGCGTGCCGGGGGTCGTCCAGGTTCACCATCGAGTCGCCGAACAGGAGGCGGACCCACCGGGCGGGTTCGGGGGTGGTGACGCCCGGTCCGCTGAGGAAGACGCCGGGGGTGCGGCTGGCCTCGACGACGTCGGCGTAGCGGACGAGGGCGTGGAAGCCCCCGCGGCCGCCCCGGTGCTGGCCGGCACCGAAGCGGGCCGGGACGGGGAGGCGGCGCAGTTCGGCGAAGGCGGCGGCGCGGGCCGGGGCGGGCAGTCGCCAGAAGGCCGGATCCGCGAGGTCGACCCCCTCCGGCCGATCGGCGGCGGTCGCGGGCCGGAGGTCCGCGCTCCCGGTCCGGGCCTCGCCGCCGGGCCGGACGTCCGCGACCGCTCCGCCCGCCGCGTCGCTGGTCGTGGTCGCGCCGGCATCGGATGCGGTGGTGCCCATCCGGGGCCTCCTGTCCCTGTCGGTCCCGTGTGCGTGATGTCACATTCAGTGCGTATCGGAAGGAAGCTGTCAAACCGATATGACGGCATGAATAGCATCTTCTGGGACCAGTCGGGCGCCCGTCAGTGCTCCGCTCCTTCCCGCACCGTCGGAATCCGGCCACCGCGTGACAGCCCTCCCGCACCACCGTTCCCAGCGGCCCCGGAGGTGTCAGTGCCCGAACGGCCTGGCTCGCCGGAACTCGCCCGAGGCGCCCGGACGTGCCGTCACAGGGATGGAACCGGCCAATAGCGGAGGGTGCGGTACTGGTCTGCGGAGGCGGGTGCGACGATGAGTGTCATCGTGATGACCGACCGGATCCGCTCGCTGCGCGCCGTGGTCTTCGCCGCGCTCTGCGTGGCGCTGGCCGCCACGGCGCACGTCTCCATGTCCGGTTCCGGGGTTTCGGCCCCCGTCCTCGCGGGCGCGTTCGGTCTCACCCTCGGCCTCACCTGGCTGCTGGCCGGCCGGCGGCGCGGGCTCACGGTGATCAGCCTCTGGATGGTGGCGGCGCAGACCGCCCTGCATCTGACCTTCGAACAGGCGGGCTCGCTGCTCGGCGGTGGCGGCACGAGCGGCACTCCGCCGACGGACTGGGCCTCGCTCCTGCTGTGCAATCCGGACGCGACACCCACCGGGGTGACGCCGGACGACCTGGCCGTGATGGCCGGGCTCGATCCGAACGTCCCGCCGGCCGGTGCGCAGGCCGCGGCCGCCGCGCACCACGCGCACGGTGTGGCGGCGGCACCGGACCTCCCGTCGGGCTCGGTCACGGGCCTGACCGGACAGAACCTGACCGGCCAGAGCATGACGGGTCAGGACCTGGCCGGTCAGAACATGACTGGTCAGAGCATGGCCGGTCAGGGTGCGGGCGGCCACGGCATGGGCGGTCACGACATGGCCGCGCACGGCATGTCCACCGGCATGATCGCCGCCCACGTGCTCGCCGCGCTCGCGTGCGCGCTGCTGCTCCAGCGCGGCGAGACGGCGCTGGTGCGGCTGTTCGACCTGCTCGGCGCGCTGGGCGCCGTCCTGGCCGGGGCGCTGCTGGAACCGCTGCTGGCCCTGTTCGGCCGACCCGCCGGTTACCTGCCGCCGGGAGCGCCGAGACCCGTCGGCAGCCGGACCCGGCCGCCGCGGCTGGTACTGCTCTCGCACGCCCTGGTGCGGCGTGGGCCGCCCCGCGTCGCGTTCGCCCGCTGACGCGCCCTCCGCCCCCCGGGTCACCACCGGTGCCCGGCGCGGTGGGCAGGTCGCCCCGCGCCGCAGCCGCGCCGCCGGGTACCGCCGCCCGTCCCGGACGACCCCGACCGACCGCGAACCACCGCACCGCCGCGCCGCCGCGCCGCCCCACCCCGCGCCTCCCGCCGGGGCCGGGGGCAGGACCGGCGGCCACGGACGGCGGAGGCCGCTGTCGTCCGGACGGTCCGGGGACGGTGCGCCGCCGGTACCGACGGCCGCCGCCCGCGCCACCGGGGCCCGGGCCCGTACGCGCCGACCGTCCCGCCGCTCCGCCGGCCGGGGCTCCGGACGCGCGGCCGCCCACCGACGCCGACGGTTCCGCCCGCAGCGGGACCGCACCAACGCCTTCCCCCCGGGACTCCTCCATGTCTCACTTCGACGGCGCACCGGTCCGCACCGGCGCCACCGTCCTACCGCGTCCGTCCGCCGTCCCCCTGTCCGGGGCGGCCCTCCACCTCACCGGCCGCCCCGTTGCCGGACTCCACCCCGTCGGACTCCGTTCCGTCGGGCTCCACCCCGTCGGACTCCGCTCCGCCCGCCGGCTCCGCGCCGAGACGGGTGAGGAGCCCCGCCGTCCACTCCGCCGTCCACTCCGTCGTCCACTGGGCCGTCCACTGCGCCGACGGGTCGCCGCCGGTCCGGTCCGCGAGCAGCGGTCCGCGCAGCCGCTCCGCCCGCTCCAGCCAGTCCCGGCAGACCGCGCACCGCGCGACGTGCTTGTCCAGTCGACGGTCCGGCACACCGGCCGGCTCACCGTCGAGGCGGGCGGACAGAGCGGTACGGAGTTGCTCACATCTCATATGACCATCGTCCCGTACCTTCTCCGAGGTGGGACCGTCCGGGTGGGGGGCCACCATGGATGACGAACAGCTGACCACCCTCGCCCTGGCCGCCCGCGAGGGGCGGTCCGCCGACGTCGAAGCCTTCGTCCGGGCCACCCAGCGGGACGTGTGGCGGTTCGTCGCCCACCTCACCGACGTGCAGTCCGCAGACGACCTCGCCCAGGAGACCTTCCTGCGCGCCCTGCGCAGCCTGCCGGGGTTCGCCGGACGCTCCTCGGCCCGCACCTGGCTGCTGTCGATCGCCCGCCGGACCGTCATCGACCGCTACCGGACCGCCGCCGCCCGCCCGCGCTGCGCGGCGCTGCCGGACTGGCAGGAGGCCGCCGAGCGGCAGGGCTCCGTGCCCGCCGCGGGCTTCGAGGACGGCGTGGCGCTCGGCGACCTGCTGGACCGGGTGCCCGCGCAGCGGCGGGAGGCCTTCGTACTCACCCAGGTGGTCGGGCTGAGCTACGCCGAGGCCGCCGAGGTGGCGGGCTGCCCGGTCGGCACCGTCCGCTCCCGGGTCGCCCGGGCGCGTGAGGAACTGATCGCCCGCCTGCGGGCCGCCGAGGCCGGTGAGCCGGCTCCGGGCACGGCGGCGGAACTGGCGGCCG
>NZ_JAXCLC010000133.1:0-9203 GCF_034043715.1 Kitasatospora purpeofusca
CGTCCCCGCCCCCCCCGGGGGGCGCGGCCCCCCCGCCCGCCCCCCACGCCGGGCTGAAGGCTGCGGGACTGACTGACCATCAGCAGTCGGTCGTGGCGCTCGGCAGCCCTGGTCAGCTCGGCCGCCTCGTAGGCGTCCATGGCGAAGGGCTTCTCGGTCAGCACCGACAGGCCGCTGCCGAGGGCTTCGGTGATCACCGAGCGGTGGACCTGCGGCGGGGTGGCGTTGACGCAGGCGTCCGCTGCCACTGCGGGCAGCGCGTCCAGCGCGGTGCCGACCGGAAGCTCCGGCAGCCGCAGGCGCAGCGCCAGCCCGCGCGCCCGGCGCGGATCGGCATCCACAATCCCCGCGAGCCGGCACCGGGGGTGCCCGTGCAGCGCCCGGGCCCAGGCCTGGCCCATCGCACCGGCGCCCACCAGGACGATCCGGACCGGCCGGTCCGCGTTCCGCGGTCGGTCGCTCATGAGGCGTCCGCCTCGGCCCAGTGGGTGGCGAGCGACAGCGGGGCGCAGGCCCCGTGATGGGTGGTCAACCAGAGGTGGTGGTTGCTGACCCGCGCCGTGCAGCTCCCGATCGACCGGTGGGACGGCCATTCCTTGGGGTCGAGCAGTGACCAGTCGCCGAGTAGGTTGAGCAGGTGCGGGTCGAAGGCGTGCCACTCGCCGCCGTCGAGCACCTCCGTCCAGGCGTGGATGATCGAGTAGGGCGCGGCGAGGAAGAACCCGAAGCCGTAGCGGGCGGCCAGCCCGAGCCGGCCGGCCTCGCGGGTCAGGTAGAGGGCGGCCAGGTCGCAGTCGGCCAGGCCGGTCTCGGCCAGGAAGCCGAGGTCGGCGCGGAGCGGCTCCGGAAGCAGCTGGAAGTGCAACGGCCGCAGCAGACCGGCGACCGCCTCGGGCAGCCGCCCGGTGGACTCGGTTGCGGTGGCCCGGTGGCGCAGCTGCCCGAGAGTGGGGACGGCCGCCGGGGTGTAACCGTCGAGGAAGCGCAGGGCTTCGCTGCGGGTGTACTCACACTCGCCGGGGTGCCCCGGCTGCGGGCAGTGCGCGCGCACCTCGACCTCGAAGGTGCCGGCGGCCGCGCCGGACGCGGTGCGCAGCGATTTCGCCCAGCCGCGCATGGCCAGGGTGCGCGCGTTGGGCAGGCGCAGCGCCAGCGCGATGTTGGCCAGGTCCACGCGGTCGAAGTAGTCGACGCCGTAGCGGATTTGGGAGGGCAGTCCGGCCTCGCCGAGCTCCTCGATCAGGTCCGGGCCGATGCCGTGCTCGCGGGCCGCCTGACGCCCGTCCTGGCGGAACTCGCGGTACCGGTCGGGCACCAGGCGGACCCGGGCGACGGCCTCGGCGAGCCGGTCGGCCGGCCCACCCGTCGCTGTTGCTGTCGCCGGCGAGGGCAGGGCGGCGGGATCGGGAGCGGGGAGCGGCCGGTCAGCCCGTGCCGTCCGAGGCCGTGTCATGACTCCCTCGATTCTCGTGACGTGCCCGAACGCGAGCGGTGTCCGCGGCGGGAAAGGGATGGTGAGCAGGTCCGGTGTGCGGCGCGCCTCGCATGGCAGGGTCCGGGTCGCGGGGTCTGCGCCGGCGCGATCCGGCTCGGTGTTCCGGCGGGTCCGCGATCCGGCCCGTACTTCCGGACTGCGTGGACCGTGCGGAACACCGGAGCGGGCTATCGGAGTGCGTGGACAGTGCTATCCGTGATCGTTCACGTGACCGTTCACGGAACTATGGCTCAGGCCACGGGAGCTGTCAATCAGTCAGTTCGGATGACGACCAACCCGTCCGCGAATGCTGCACAAGCGGTTGTTGACAGCGGCGGACGGCCCGGATCATAGTTTCCGGGAAGGTTCACGTGATCGCTCACGGGGCTCGCCGAACAGTCAGCCGACGCAGGTGGAGCCGTAGTTGCGACACCAGCCGCGTCATGGGGCCGGTCGGCGGAGCCCGGCGGTGTTCGCTGCGGAACCCATCCTTTGCCGTGAATCCGGGGGAGAGCGCCTGTGCCCGAAACAATGCCTTCGAACGACGGAGAAGCGACCCGCCTGGTCTTCGCCATCGACGAGTCCTACAGCCTCCCGCTCACCGTGGCATGGCACTCGCTCCGTGTGTCGAATTCGGAATTGACGGATCGTCTGTCGATCGACGTGCTCTACGAGGAGCTTTCACCGCCGACGATCGAGCGGCTGTGGTGGCACGCGGAACTTCTCGGCCTGCGGGTGCGGCTGCGCCCCGTCCGGCTGGAGCCGATCCGCTACCCGACCGCGTTCGGCGGGGCCCAGGCCAACTACCTGCGCCTGGTCATTCCCGAGCTGTACCTCGACGGCGAGCGGATCCTCTACCTCGACGCGGACCTGGTCGTCCGCGGGGACCTGCGTGCGCTGTTCGACACCGGGCTCGACGGCCGGCCGATCGCCGCCGTGCGGGACCCGCTCAACCCGGTCGTCGGACGCGGCCGGGCCCTGCCCGGCTGGTCCAAGCTCGGCATCCCGCCCGAGCAGGAGTACTTCAACTCCGGAGTGCTGCTGATCGATCCGGCCCGCTGCCGGGAGGAACGGCTGTTCGCCCGGGCGGTCGAGTTCATCGCCGCCCACCCGGAGCACATCCGACTCTGGGACCAGGACGCACTCAACTGGGCCGCGGCGGACCAGTGGAAGCGGCTGGACCCGCGCTGGAACGCCTTCCCGCTGTCGGCGCTGCTCCGGACCCCCTGGGTCCGTTACACCACGGAGGACCTGGTGCCCCTGCAGGACCTCGTCCGGCTGGAGGAGACGGCCGCGGTGCTGCACTTCGCGAGCCCGGCGAAGCCCTGGAAGAACCTGCTGCCGGACGGGCCGGCCGCCGACGCGTACCGCGCGCTGCTGACGGCCGTGCGCGACGCCGAGCTCGGGTTCACCGCCACGGCCTGAACGCGGACCCGCCCCGGCTCCACCCCCGCCCCACCACACCCAACCAGACAGGTGGTCACTAGGAATGGCAGAACGTCAGCACATCCTTGACGCGATCTCGCTGCGCCTGCGGGAGGTGATTCCCGCGCTGCGCGACGCCGCCCCGGAAGCCGACACGGACCTGCGCGACCACCCCGAGTTCGACTCGCTCGGCGTCCTGGAACTCCTGGTCTGGATCGAGAACGAGTTCTCCCTCACGATCCCCGACGAGGAACTCACGGTGGAGAGCTTCAGCACGCCCGCGAAGATCGCCGACTACATCGTCGCGCGAGGCTGACCGACCCGGTCCGCCCCCAGCCGAAACCGCACTCCAGGAGCCGTCATGATGTCGCCGGGAATCTTCGCCGCGGTCGCCGCGGCCGCCGGCCGCGCCACCGATCCCGCGCTGATCACCGGCGACCGCTCGTGGAGCCGTGACGAGCTGCTGGCCGTGGCGGCGGAACTCTCCGAGGCGCTGCTCCGGCGCCACGCGGGCGGCGCCGTGGTCGTCGAGACCCGGGACCCGGTGGCGACGGTCCTGCTGACCCTCGCCGCGGACCGGGCCGGCCTCCCGCTGCTGCACCGCGACCCGGCGACCGGGGCGCGCCCGGCCGGGCCCGGCGCCGCGGTCCGGCCCGGCGCCGACGAGTCGCCGTACCTGGGGTCCGTTCGCGTTGCCGACGGCCCGGAGGCGGCGAGCGGCCTGCCGGCCGACGCGCAGGTGTTCTTCACCTCCGGCTCGACCGGAGTGCCGACGGCGGTCGTCCGGTCGAGCGCCGCCGTGCTCGCGGACGCCCGGCGGGTCGCGGACTTCCTCGGCTACCGGCCCGACGCGGCCGTGGTCTGCGTCGCGCCGACGTTCCACGCCTACGGCTTCAACTACGGCCTCCTCGGACCGCTCGTGTCGGGTGCCCCCGTGCGCCTGCTGCCGAGCAGGTGCCTGCCCTCGGCCTGCGCCGCAGCGGTGCGGGCGGTCGACGCCCGGACCCTGATCGCACTGCCGGCCCACTACGGCCTGCTGGCGCAGGGGGCCGGGCGGCAGGGGACGGTCGCCCAGGACCTGGCCCGGCTGAACGCCGCGGTCTCGGCCGGGGCCGCCCTGCCCCCGGCCGTTCGGCAACGCGAAGGCGGCATGGCAGAGTTGCCCCTCTACAACTGCTACGGATCCTCCGAAGCCGGCGCGATGACCCTCACCCGGGTCGAGCCCGGTCAGGAAGCCGGTGACCTAGGGGAGCCGCTGCCCGGCGTGCGGGTCCGGCTCACGGAAGGGGAGCTCCAGGTGCAGAGCTCCTCACTCGCCCTCGGGCGGTTCGGACCCGGGACCGGTGGCCGGCTGGTGCCCGTCGCCGGACCCGACGGGTGGTACCGCACCGGCGACCTGGCCCGGCGGTCGGTCACCTCACCGGACCGGCTGCTGCTGTACGGCCGAGCGGCCGCCGTCATCAACGTCGCCGGGGAGAAGGTCTCGCCGGCCGAGGTGGAACAGGTGATCGCCCGGCACCCCGGCGTCCTCGACGTCTCCGTCGCCGCCGAGGCCGACGAGATGCGCGGCGAGGTCCCGGTCGCCCGGGTCGTGTTGCGCCCCGGTGCGGTGCTGAGCGGTCTCGTCGACTGGTGCCGCGCCGAACTGGCCCCCCAGCAGATGCCGCGCACCTTCGAACCCGTCGACCGGATCCCGCGGTCGGCCACCGGGAAGGCGCTGCGCAAGCCGCCGCAGGACGACCGGTGAGCCCCGCCGGGCCTGCGGCGGGACAGCTCCCGGTCGACCGGTTGAGCGCGTTCGGCCGACTGCTCGTGACCACCGACGGAACCGTCACCACGCTGCTGGAGGAACTGCTCGGCGGGCCGATCCGGCTCGCCGGGCTGCGGCACGGCGGTCCGGCGCCCGCCGGGGCGCTGGCCGCCCTGGCGGACGGCCCCGGCCCCGGCACCGGCCCCGTGCTGACCCGCTCCACGCAGCTGGTCGCCGCCGGCTCCGGCACCACCCTGGTCCGCGCCCGGTCCGTGCTGTCGACCGACGCGCTGCCCGGACCGGTGCACCGCGACCTCACCACGACCAGCGAGCCGATCGGCCGGGTGCTGCGCCGTCGGCGGATCGAGACCTTCCGTGAACTCCTCTGCGTCCGCGTGCTGTTCGGTGGTGAGCGCGCCGACCCGCTGGACCAGGCGCATGCGTGGGCGCGGGCCCCGGGGTCGGGCCGCGGGCCGGACTGCGGGCCGAACCGTGGACCGGACCGGACGGTGACCGGTGCTCAGCGCGTCTACCGGGTGTTCATCGGTGGGCGCCCCGCGATGGTCGTGGGCGAGGTCTTCACCGCCGCCTGCCTGCACCTGGGTGACGCCCCGGCGCCGGGTCGGCACCAGTCCGCCGCAAAGGAGGCTACCTGACGTGCCACCGCGTGACGTGCCACCACGTGACGTGTCACCCCTTTACGTGCCGACCGGCGCACGCGCTGCCACTCGGGCGGCCCCCGGCGCCGTCCGGGAACCGTACCGACCGCCTCCTCCCCAGACAGGACCGACGAACCGCATGTGCACCCCCTTCACTGCGAGGCAGCGGTGATCGCCGCGATCCGGCGTCGGCAGGAGCCCGTCCTCTTCGCCTTCCTCACCCGGACCCACCTACGCTTGGGCATTGCCTGGTGGTGCCTGATCGCGAGCCGTGGCGCACTGCCGGCGGTCCTCGCCGTCCTGACCGGCCGACTGGTCGGGGCGCTCGACGTCGGCCGGTCCTACCTCGGCCCATTGGCGGCCCTCGGCGTCGCGTTCGTGCTCGTCCAACTGCTCGCCCCGGTGCACGCCCAGGTCAGCAGCAGCCTGGGCGAGCGGATGTCCGACCGGCTGCAGGACGTGCTGGCCGGCGCGTCGACCGAACCGCCCGCGCTCGCCCACCTGGAGTCCCGGGAGCTCACCGAACGCCTCACCCTCGCCAAGGACTTCGACCAGGGCATGTCCGGCCCGCCGATGGTCATCGCGATCGGGCTGATCGCCGGCGGCCTGGTCGAGGCGGCCGCCGGGCTGGCCCAGGCGGTGGTCCTGCTCGACTACAGCTGGTGGGCCGCCCCGCTGCTCACCGGCGCCTGGCTGTCCACGCACTGGCTGCTGCGTGAGAGCGGCTCCTGGGACCGGACCGAGGAGGAGGTGCTCGCGGCCCAACGCGAGGCCGACTACTCCTACCGCCTGGCGGTGGCCGCGCCGGCGGCCAAGGAGCTGCGGATCTTCGGGCTGAGCGAGTGGACCGTCGCCCGGTTCACCGCGCACCGCCGCAAGCTGGGCGACCTGCGCGGGCAGGCGACCCGGCTGCGGCGCAGGCCGGTGGGCTGGGCGGTGCTCGTCCTGCTGGCCGCCAACGGCCTGCTGTTCTGGTCGCTGGCCCAGCGTGCGACCGCCGGCGATCTGTCGGTCGGCCGGGCGGCGATGTTCGCCCAGGCCGCCCTCGGGGTCTCGGCCGTGGCCTTCGGCGGGATCAACTGGGCACTGCCGCCGACCGCCGAATCGGTCGCGACCGCGCTGGCCCTGCGGGAGTCCATGGCCGAGGTCGGCCGGCTGCCGTCGGGCACGAAGGCGGCGGCCGGCCTGCCCGCCGCCCGGATCCGGCTGCGCGGGGTCGAGTTCCGCTACCCCGGAAGCACCGGACCGGTCCTCGACGGGGTCGACCTGACGATCGAGGCGGGCACCTCGCTCGCCGTCGTCGGCGTCAACGGGGCAGGCAAGACCACGCTGGCGAAGCTGCTCTGCCGGCTGCACGACCCGACCGGCGGGGCCATCGAGGTGGACGGCACCGACCTGCGCGAGTTCGACCTGGAGTCCTGGCGCGGGCAGGTCGCGGCGGTGTTCCAGGACTTCCTCCGTTACCACCTGCCGCTGCGGGACAACGTCGCCCCGCTCGGAGCGGACGACGACGTGGTGGAGGACGTGCTGCGGGAGGCCGGCGGGCTCGGGCTCGCGCCGCTCGACACCGTCCTCGCCCGCGAGTACGAGGGCGGCACCGAGCTGTCCGGCGGCCAGTGGCAGCGGGTGGCCATCGCCCGAGCGCTGGCCGCCGTGCGCTCCGGGGCGGGCCTGGTGATCCTGGACGAGCCCACCGCGCAGCTCGACGTGCGCGGTGAGGCCGAGATCTTCGGACGCCTGCTGCGCGCCACCCGTGGCGTCACCACCCTGCTGATCTCGCACCGGTTCTCCACCGTGCGCCAGGCCGACCGGATCTGCGTGCTCGAACAGGGTCGGATCGTCGAACTCGGCAGCCACGCCGAGCTGATGGCCGCCCACGGCCGCTACCACGACCTCTACACCCTGCAAGCCTCCCGCTTCGACGAGCCGGCCGCCGACGGTATCGAATCGGCGGACGGCACCGAACCGGCAGACAGCCTGGTGCCGGCCACGCGCTCGGCCGGGAGCACCCAGGACGACCACGGACAGGAGGTCCGGCCGTGACCGCCGACGAACTCGACCCGCTGCCCGGAGCCTGGCGCTCCCTGGGCCGCTCGCTGCGCATGGGTTGGCGCTCCAGCCCCGCGATGATCGTCACGGCCTTCTGCACCGAGGTGCTCAGCGCCGTGCCGGATGCGATGTTCGCCTGGGGACTCACCGCCTTCGCGACCGCGGTGATCGCCCACAGCGGTACTCAGATCGCCGCCGGCTGCGGGCTCCTCGCCGCCATGGCGGCGGGCAACTGGCTGCTCGAGACGGTCAGTTCTCGGGTGAACCAGCGCTTCGCCGACCGGGCCGCCGTCGTCGTCGAGTCGCACATCGCCGAGCTGCAGGCCGGCGTGGCCACCATCGAGCACCACGAGCGGCCCGCCCAGCTCGACCGCATTTCGGTACTGCGCGACCACGCCTCGGCGCTCAGCGACCTGTACCGGCACCTGTTCACCCTCATCGGAGTGCTGCTCCGGGCGGCGATCACCCTGGGCCTGCTGGCCTCGGTGAACCCGCTCCTGGTGCTGCTCGGCCTCTTCCCGCTGCCGACGCTCCTCGTCTCGGGCCGGCGGGCCGCCGCGGAGAAGCGGGTGGAGGAGGCCGGCGCCCGGCACGGCCGGCTCGCCCGCCACCTGTTCCTGCTGGCCACCTCCGCGACGGCGGGCAAGGAACTGCGCGTCGCCCGCACCGGCCCGCTGGTCCGGCGCCTGCGGCACCGGGCCTGGGAGCAGGGCCACCGCCCGCTCGCCCGCGCCCGCTGGGTCAGCACCGCCTGGCAGGCCGGCGCGCAGGCCCTGTTCGCGGCGGCCTTCATCGCGGCCTTGGCCTACACGGCGGCGCACGCCGCGAACCGCACGGCCGCCGTGCTGCTCGTCCTCGCGGCGGGCAGCCGGCTCTCCGGGTACATCGGCCAGACCATGACCCAGCTGCACTTCTTCCGGACCATCTGGCTCGACTGCTCCCGCAAGCTGGCCTGGCTGGAGGACTACGCCGCGAAGCACCGGGCGGAAGCCGAGTGGTCCGCACCGGAGCGCCTGGCCGAGGGCATCCGGCTCGACGCGGTCACCTTCGCCTACCCCGGGACGGACCGCCCGGTCCTCGACGGGATCGACCTGCTGCTGCCGGCCGGAGCCGTGGTCGCGGTCGTGGGCGAGAACGGCGCCGGCAAGTCGAGCCTGGTGAAACTGCTGTGCGGTCTGTATCCGCCGACCTCCGGGCGGATCACCCTCGACGGCCAGGACCTCGCGCGCACCGACCCGGTCTCCTGGCGCCGCCGGGTGACCGGTACCTTCCAGGACTTCTTCGCCTTCGAGTTCCGGCTGCGGACCTCGGTCGGCATCGGCGACCTGCCGCGCGCGGACGACCCGGAGGCCGTCGGCACGGCGCTGGAGCGGGCCGGGGCGGACGACATCGCGCGGGCCCTGCCCGACGGAGCGGAGACCCGGCTGGGCGCCGGCTGGCCGCAGGGAGTGGACCTCTCGCACGGCCAGTGGCAGCGGGTCGCCCTCGCCCGGGGCTTCATGCGGGAACAACCGCTGCTCACCGTCCTGGACGAGCCGACCTCCGCGGTCGACGCCGAGACCGAGCACGCGCTCTTCGACCGCTACGCCGTGCTCGCCCGCAGCGGCACCCGGTCCGGCACGGGCGGGGTGACCCTGCTGGTGTCGCACCGCTTCTCCACCGTCCGGGCGGCCGATCTCATCCTGGTGCTGAACGGCGCCCGCGTCACCGAGTTCGGCACCCACGACCAATTGATCGCACTCGGAGGGCACTACGCACAGCTGTACGGGATCCAGGCGGAGGCCTATCGAACCGGTCTGCGGTAGGGCGCGTCCCGCGCCCCCCCCGGACTCGCCCCCGCGCCCGC
>NZ_JAXCLC010000134.1:0-9062 GCF_034043715.1 Kitasatospora purpeofusca
GGGCGCCGGGGGGGGGGGGGGCCCCGGGCCCCGGCCCCCCCCCCCCCCCCGTCCGGCTGTGGGCACCCCCTCGCCCGGCAGCCGCCGACAGCGGGCAGGTTCGGCCACTGTGGGCATGATCCGGCCAAGCCGTAAAAATCCCCCACCTGTTCGGAACTCGAGCCGGGGTATCTCCGACTGCTGTACCGGACGCCGCCGCCGAGGTGGTGTCCGGACAGCACGGGGGAACGGAGGATGACCCATGGCAGCGCAGCAGTCGCCCGCCATCAGTACGTCGGGTGACGGCCCGGGCCGGTCGGAGGACCGGTGGAGCCTGGTCTTCGCCGCGGGCCTGATCTCCTTCGTCGCGATGCTCGACATGAACGTGGTCAACCTCGCGCTCACCGACATCGCGGACGCCCTCGACGTCTCCCCGACCACCGCCCAGTGGGCCGTCCTCGGCTACCAGCTCCCCCTGGTGGCCCTGCTGCTGCCCGCCGGCCGGTGGCTGGACCAGGTCGGCCTGCGCGCCGCCCTGCTGCTGTCCGTCGGCTGCTTCGCGCTGTGCAGCGCCCTGGCCGCCGTCGCGCCCTGGGCGAGCTGGCTGATCGCCGCCCGCCTCGCCCAAGGGGCCTTCGGCGCCGTGCTGTTCGTGCTGATGCCGGTCCTCGCGGCCACCGCCGTCCGCCCGGAGCTGCGCGGCCGCGCGATGAGCGTGCCCGCCACGCTGGGCCCGCTGGGCGCCGTCATGGGCCCGGTCATCGGCGGCCTGCTGCTCGACCACGTCGGCTGGCGGGCGATCTTCCTGGTCAAGCTGCCGATCTGCCTGGCCGCCTGGCTGATCGCCCGTAAGGACGCCCCGCGCGGCGGCAAGCGGCTGCGGCTGCCCGACCGCGCCTCGCTCGGCGACGCCGCGCTGATCGGCTCGGCGGTCGCCGCCGTGCTGCTTGGCCTCACCCTGGCCCCGGACGCGCCGCTGTGGCTGCTGCTCACGCTGCCCTCCGTGCCGCTGGTGCTGTTCTGGCTGCGCCGCCCCGGCGGGCGGCCGGTCGCCGGTGTGCTGCGCGCGTCCGGCACCGCCGCCGTCAACGGCTCGGTGCTGGCCCTCGCGGCCGGCTTCGCCGCCAACCACTACCTGCTCGCCCAGTACCTGCGCCGCGACGACGGCGAGAGCGCCACCAACACCGCGCTCACCATGCTGGCGTTCCCGCTCGGCATGGTGGTCGCCGGCCGGTTCGGCGGGCGGCTCGCGGACCGCTGGGGCGCCCGTCCGACGGCGCTGACCGGCGCCGCCGTGACCGCCTTCGGCCTGCTACTGCTCGTCCCGGTCGACACCGGCTGGTCCTCGGTCGACATCGCCTGGCGGCTCGCGGTGGCCGGCGTCGGCATGGGCCTCAACGGCGGGCCGGTCCAGGCGCTGGTGATGACCTCGGCCCCGCCCGACCAACTCGCCACCGCCGGCTCGGCCGTCCAACTGGCCCGCAGCCTCGGCTTCGCGCTCGGCCCCGCGCTGGGCACCGCCGCCACGCTCTACGGCACCACCGAGGTCGCCGGCATCCGGGCCGGGCTCACCCTGGCCGGCACCGCCGCCGCCCTCGCCGTCGGCCTACTGACCCTGCACCACCGCAACAACCGCCCCAAGGACGCCGCCGCCGGCGGCAGCACCGGCAGCGGGAGCACCACCGGAACCGACCGGACGATCCGCAGCCGCGTGTGACCGAACCTCACACCTCCCCCTACGCACGGCAGATCCTTACCGGAGGAACAACCGCAATGACCGACACCGTCCACGACCCGACCGCGGCGGGCGAGACGCCCGACGGACCGCGCTGCCCGTTCGGGTACGACGAACTCCCCGACCCGGTACCGCTGTTCGGGCCGGAGTACAAGAGCGACCCGTACCCGCTGTACCGGCGGATGCGGGCCGCGGGCCCCGTCCACCGGGTGACCTTCCCGAGCGGCGTCGGCGCCTGGCTGGTCACCGGCTACCAGGCGGCCCACTCCGCGCTCAACGACCCCAGGCTCGGCAAGAACCACTCACTGGGCAACGAGGACTGGCGCAAGCTCGCCTCGATCATGCCGGAGCCGCAGCACTCCCAGCTCCAGGTGCACCTGCTGCACCAGGACCCGCCGAAGCACACGACGATGCGCAAGCTCGTCCTGGACGCCTTCGCGCCGCGCCGGGTGGAGGCACTGCGCCCGCGCATCCAGGAGCTGGCCGACGCCCTGATCGACGAACTCCCGCCGACCGCCCCGGCCGGCGGCACCGACCTGGTCGAAGGCTTCGCGGCCCACTACCCGTTCCGGGTGCTGGCGGCCGTGATCGGCCTGCCCCAGGAACTCGCGGTGCGCTTCGACCGCGACTGGGGCAAGGTGGTGCAACCGGTCGGCCCGCAGGACCCGGGCCGACCGGCGTACGAGGGCCGGCTGCACGGCCTCCAGGGCTACATCGCCGACGTGGTCGCCCACAAGCGCGCCACCTACGACCCCGCCGGGCCCGATGTGGACCTGCTCGGCCGGCTCGTCGCCGCCTGCGACGCGGGCGAGTTGAGCCCCGAGGAGCTCGCCTCCATGGTGTTCCAGCTGCTGGTCGCCGGCCAGGAGCCGGTCACCAACCAGATCACCACCATGCTGATCACCCTGCTGCGCCACCCGGAGCAGCTCGACCGGCTGCGCGCGAGCCTCGACCCGGACGCGCCCACCGCCGAGCCGGGCCTGCTCACCCGGGCGATCGAGGAACTCCTGCGCTACGACGGCGCGTTCGAGCTCACCACCTGGCGGTTCTTCGGAGCCGACAGCGACCTGCACGGCACCACCGTGCCCGCCGGGGACTCGGTGATCGTCTCCCTCGGCGCCGCCAACCGTGACGAGGAGCAGTTCCCGGACACCGACGTCCTGGACTTCGACCGCACCCCCAACGCGCACCTGGCCTTCGGCCACGGCATCCACTTCTGCCCCGGTGCCGCCCTGGCCCGCGCCGAACTCCAGATCGCCGTCGGCACCCTGCTCACCCGGCTCCCCGGGCTGCGCCCGTCGGTCGCCGACGGCGAGGAGATCGACTCGCTCGCCTGGGTGCCCGCCGTCCTCGCCCGAGGGGTGAACCGGCTCCCGGTCGCCTACGACCGGCGGCACTGACCGCTCCCGAAGGACCACCGACGCGTCTCCCCGCATCCACCGCAGCGTCCCGGCGACCACCGCCGGGGCGTGGCTCCGCCTGCCCGAAGCCCGTACAACGTTCCATGGAGGACAACCATGCCGCCCGCCGGCACCACCGTCACCAGTGACTCCCAGGCCGACAGCAACGAGAGCACCGGCACCGTCTACACCGCCCCGGACCAGCAGACCGTGGCCCGGCTCTCCGCCGAGATACTCGACCTGCTGCTGCCGCACCGCCGCGCGTCCGATCCGGACGTCGAGGCCGCCCCCGACGACTTCCCGCTCCAGCTGGAACAGCTGGCGGACTTCATCACCGCCGGGGACCCGATCCTGTTCACCCTGCCCGGCTTCCCCTGCAAGTCGCCCAACCTCGCCAAGGTGCTCAGCCACCTGCCCGACGAGGGCGAGCGGCTGTCGCTCACCTTCCTCAACCGGCTCGCCGAGGAGATCGGCAAGATCTACGCGCCCGGCGCCAAGATCCTGATCTGCTCGGACGGCCACATCTTCGGGGACCTCATCCACGTCCCGGACGACCACATCGACCAGTACTCCGACGAGTTGTCCGCGCTGATCGAGCGCGAGGGGCTGACCAACCTCGACACCTTCGACCTGCGGGCCGTCCTCGGCGACCTGCCCTTCGACGAGAAGCGCGCCCGGGTGCACGCCCAGTACGCGCCGACCAAGGAGGAGTTGCGCGAGCAGGTGCTGACCGACGAGGAGACCGCCAAGCTCTATCGCGGCATCACCCGCTTCCTCACCGAGGACACCTTCGGCTGGACCGGCACCAAGTCGGCCCTCCAGAAGGACTGCCGCCAGCGCGCCTACGGCGTCATCCAGCGCAGCCGCGCCTGGGGCGACCTGATCGCCGAGCAGCACCCCCGGTCGTTCCGGCTCTCCATCCACCCGCAGAAGGTCGGGGTGCTGAAGTTCGGCATCCGGCTGCTGGAGCACACGGACATGTGGATGACCCCGTGGCACTCCTCGGTGCTCCACCGTCCGGACGGGGAATGGGAGCTGATCCGCAGCGCGGAGGCGGCGAAGATCGGCCGACTGGTCGAGCGCAACGGCCGCCCGAGCCACTACGAGACCTCCTGACGTTCGACGGAGGCCGGGGCGGGGAGACCGGCGGAGGCAGGGACGGTGACCTCGGTCGCCGATGTCGCTGGTGTCACTGGTACCACCGATGTCCCTGGTGTCACTGATACCACCGATGTCGCTGGTGTCACTGATGCCACCGGCACTACCTGCGTCACCGGGGGCGGGGCGATCACACCTGCCCTCGCACCCGCGGAACTCCCCGCCCCCCTGCCCGACGGCGGCGCGACCGGACCCGGCACCCCCGGGTCCGGCGCGCCGGCCGGCGCGCGGTGGTCGAACGCGATCAACGGGTCACCCGTGAGCGGGTGTTCGATCACCGCCGCCCGCACCCCGAACACCTCGGCGAGCAGTTCGGCGGTCAACACCTCCCTCGGCTTCCCGGAGGCGACCAGCGTGCCCCGGTGCAGCACGTGCAGCCGGTCGCACACCGAGGCCGCCGCGTTCAGGTCGTGCAACGCGACCAGGGTGGTCCGGCGCTGCTCGCGCAACAGCGCCAGCAGCTCCACCTGGTGCCGGACGTCCAGGTGGTTGGTCGGCTCGTCCAGCACCAGGACGTCCGGCTGCTGAGCCAACGCCCGTGCCAGCAAAACCCGTTGCCGCTCACCCCCGGAGAGCTGGGCGAACCCCCGGTCCGGCGCGTGCGCCATGCCGACCCGGGTCAGCGCCTCGGCCACCAGCCGGTGGTCCTCGGCGTCGTCCTTGGCGAACGCCCGCTTGTACGGGGTCCGGCCCATCGCGACCACCTCGCGGACGGTCAACTCGAAGTCCCCGCCGCGCTCCTGGGGCAACGCCCCGATGTGCCGGGCCGACTGCGCCGGACTCAACTCGGACAGCTCCCGCCCGGCCAGCAGTACCCGCCCGGCACTCGGCCGCAGATGCCGGTAGACGGTGCGCAGCAGGCTGGACTTGCCGCTGCCGTTGGGACCGACCAGGCCGGCGATCTCGCCCTCCTCGGCGACCAGGTGGACACCGGCCACCACGGTCCGCCCGGCGAGGGAGACGCTCAGGTCTTCGACGGCGATTCTCAATTCCGCTCCAGTCGTCGGTCCAGCAGGTAGAGCAGGGTGGGCGCGCCGAGCAGCGCGGTGACCACGCCGATCGGCACCTCCTGGCCGTCGAGCGCGACGCGGGCGATCAGGTCGACGACGACCAGCAGGACGGCGCCGGTGAGGGCGGACAGCGGCAGCAGCCGCCGGTGGTCGCCCCCGACCAGCAGCCGGCACACGTGCGGCACCATCAGGCCGACGAAGCCGATCGCACCGGAGACGGCGACCAGCACCCCGGTGAGCACACTGGTGACGGCGAAGATCTCCCGGCGCAGCCGGACCACGTCGACCCCGAGTCCGGCCGCCGTCTCGTCACCCATCAGCATCGCGTTCAGCGCTCGGGCGCGACCCTGGAGCAGCACCAGTCCCAGGACCACCGCGACCGCGGGGACAGTGAGTTGACCCCAGGTGGCGCCGCTGAGGCTGCCCATCAGCCAGAACAGTACGCCCCGGGTCTGCTGCTCGTCGCCGGTCTGCAGCACCAGATAGCTGGTCAGGCCGGTGAGGAACTGGCCGATGCCGATACCGGCCAGCACCAGGCGCAGCGGGGAGAAGCCGCCGCCGCGCCGGGCCAGCAGCCACACCAGGGAGAACGCGGCGAGCGCGCCGAGGAAGGCCGCCACCGAGACGGTCAGTCCGGCGATCCCGCCGACGGTCAGCGACAGTCCCATGCCGGTGCCGAGCACGATCACGCCCACCGCCCCGAGCGAGGCCCCCGAGGAGATGCCGAGCAGGTAGGGATCGGCGAGCGGATTGCGGACCAGGGCCTGCACCGCGGTGCCGACCAGGCCGAGCCCGGCCCCGACCGCCGCCGCCAGCAGCGCGCGCGGGACGCGCAGTTGCCAGACGATGAGGTCACGGGTGCCGGGCGCCGGGTGCTGCCCGGTGAGCCGCCGGCCGACCACCGACCACACCTCGCCGGGCGGGATGTCCACCGAGCCGAGCGAGACGGCGGCGGTCAGCGCGACGACCAGGGCGGCGGTGAGCAGCGCGGCGAGCGGCCCGGGGCGCAGCGTCCGCCCCCGGCGCCGGGGGGCGGGGGCGGGCGCTTCGGCACCCGGGTCGGTGGCGCCCGCGGTGGCGCTCGGATCGGCGGCGGCCGGAGTGGTGGCGTCCGGAGTGGTGGCGCCCGTGGTGGTGGCGGCGCGGGCCACGGCCTACTGACCGTTCTTGACGAGCGCCGGGTGGACGGTCGCGGCGATCTGCCGCACGGCGTCGGCGTTGCGGATCCCGGCGATCGTGGTGACCTCGGAGCCGATCCGCAGGAAGTGCCCCTCCTGCACGGCCTTGAGCCCCTGCGTCGCCGGGAAGCCCTTGAGGAACGCCTCGGCCTCGTCGAACGCCTTGCGGTTGGCGTCCTCGCTGCCCCGGTTGCGCACCGCGAGCTGGATCCAGTCCGGGTTCTTCGCCACCACGTCCTCCCAGGAGACGGGCCGGAAGTCGGCGTCGCAGTCGGAGAACACGTTGCGCGCGCCGGCCAGGGTGATCACCGCGTTGGCGATCTGCTTGCCGCAGACGGCCATCGGTTGCTTTGTACCGGCGTCGAAGTCGAAGAGGAAGTACCCGGGACGCTGCGCCTCCGGTACGCCCGAGGTGGCGTTCTTGACCTCGGTGATCTGCTGGTCCATCGCGGCCACCAGTTCCTGGGCGCGGGCCGCCGTCCCGGTGACCGCGCCCAGGCGGCGCACGTCCTCCGCCACCCCGGTCAGATCGGTGCGCGGCCCGGACGCGGCCTTCGGACCGCTCGCGCAGGCCGTGGAGAGCAGCAGCACGTGCTGCGTGCCGACCGCCTTGAGCTCCTCCTCGGTCGGCCCGGCACCCGCGGCGCCCATTCCCGGCATCGGCCCGAAGGTGTCCACGTAGAGGTCCGCGCCGGAACCGAGCAGCTTCTCCTTGGGGATCAGGGTGTCACCGAGCACCGGCACCTTGGCGCCCTGCTCGGCCACGGCCGCCGGCAGGCTGCCCTTCCCCGGTGGGAACCCCGTCCCGATGACGCGGTCACCGGCCCCCAGCTGGAGCAGCATCTCCAGACCGGCCGCGTCCGTGGTGACGATCCGCTGCGGCGCCCGGGCGACCGTCGTCTCCTTGCCCCCGCAGTCGGCCACCTTCACCGGAAACGCACCGGCGGCGGACGCCTGTGCGCTTCCGCCGCCGTTCGTGGTGTCGCCGCTCCCGTCACCGCCGCTGGAACAGCCCGTGGCGAACAGGGCGACGGCTGCCGCGATACCGCAGAGGACGCGAGGGCGCATCAGTAACTCTCCTGGTCAATGGTCGTGCTCGGGTTCGTCCTGTGAACCCGGACCAGGTAGTCGGCCGCTGTGCCCTGCCGGTTCCCGGAACTTTGCCCTCCCGACCACCGGAGGGACGGTTAGGGTTGCGCGGTGAGTTTCCTTTCGACGGGTGGGGCGCCGGGGGGCCGTGCGGCGGGCCGCCCGGCGGGCCCGCCGGTGCTCGACGACCTCGGGCTCGTCGTGCCGCCGCCCCGGCCGGGGACAGCCGGTGGGGACCGGACGGTGCGGCGGGTGGTGTCGCTGGTGCCCTCGCTCACCGAGGCCGTGGCCGCCACCGCGCCCGGACTGCTGGTCGGCGCCACCGACTGGTGCAGCCACCCCGCCGACCTGGCCGTCCCCCGGATCGGCGGCACCAAGAACCCCGACCCGGCCCGGATCACCGCCCTCGCCCCGGACCTCGTGATCGCCAACGACGAGGAGAACCGCAAGCCCGACCTCGACGCGCTGCGGGCGGCCGGACTGCCGGTCTGGGTCACCGACATCCGCACCCTCGAGCAGGCGTTCCAGTCCCTGGACCGGCTGCTCACCGTCGGCTGCGGCCTGCCCCGCCCCGCCTGGCTGGACGCCGCCGAGGCCGCCTGGGCCGAGGTCCCTCCGCTGCCCGGCCCCGCCCGCCGGGCGGTCGTGCCGATCTGGCGCCGCCCGTGGATGGTGCTGGGCCACGACACCTTCGCCGGCGACCTGCTGCGCCGCCTCGGCCTCGACCTCCCGCACGCCGAGGACCCGGCCCGGCCGGAACGCTACCCCGCCGTGCCCCTGCCGGAGCTGCTCGCCGGCCGCCCCGACCTGGTCGTCCTGCCCGACGAGCCCTACCGGTTCACCGCCGAGGACGGCCCGGAAGCCTTCCCGGGCATCCCGGCCGCGCTGGTGAGCGGACGCCACCTCACCTGGTACGGGCCGTCACTGGCGGAGGCTCCGGCGGTCCTGGCCGAGCAGCTCCGGCAGGCCCGGCCCGCCGGGGCGGGGTAGGGCCGGGGGGGCGGGTCCGGGCGGCAGCGACGACACGGCCCCGGAGGCGCGGTTCGTGGACCGTGCCTCCGGGGCCGTCGTGGTGCCGGGTGGTGCGGGTGCGGCCGTGCGGCCTCGGTCAGACGCGGGCTGCGGTCACGGCGGCGCCCAGCGCCTCCTTGATGCGCGGGCCCAGTCGGGCGAAGCCCAGCTCCTTCATCGCCGCACGGAGCAGCTCCTCGTCGCTCCGCCCGACGCCGTCCGTGTCGATCCAGCGCACGATCGCGAGCAGTTCCTCCGCCGAGTAGGCGGTCACCGGCCGCCCCGCCGTGAACTCCGGCTTCGCCGGGCGCCCGGCTGTTTCGGTCTCTGTCTCGGTCTCGGTCTCCGTCTCGGTTTCCTCGACGGCCTCGGCCTCAGTCTCGGCCTCCGCCTCGACCTCGACCTCGACCTCGACGGTCGACGCGGGGGCTTCGATCGCCTCCGCGACCTCCGCGACCTCCGCGACCTCCGCGACCTCCGCGACCTCCGCGACCTCCGCGAC
>NZ_JAXCLC010000135.1:0-8750 GCF_034043715.1 Kitasatospora purpeofusca
GGGGGGGGCCCCCCGCCCCCCCCCCCCCCCGCCCCGATCACCCGTCCGGTCGGACGCCCGCCCGGCCCGCCCGGCCCGTCCGGCCCGTCCGGCCCGTCCGGCCCGGCCGGGCCCCGGTGCCGCCGGGCGCGGCCCGGCCGGGGTTCAGCCCCCCTCGGTGCCGTCCGACTGCCGGGGCAGTGCCAGGGCCACCGTGTCGGCGAACTCCCGCACCGCGCTGGTCCGGCTGACGACCCGCCCGCTGTGCACCACCAGCCGGCTGTGCCCGCCCGCCAGCGCCCCGGACAGGCTGTCCCCGCGCACCGCCAGCAGCTCCGCCGGGAAGCCGGCGTCCACCCGCACCGGCGGCAGCCCGAGCGCCAGCCGCGCCTGGTTGGAGACCGCGTCGTACGCCGCGTCGGGGTCCAGCACGCCGGCCGCCGCCAGCAGGTACGCGGCCTCCAGCGGGTCCGCCCGCCCGACCGGGTTGGCGCCGTCGCGCAGTGAGCCGCTGCCGGCCGCCAGCGGTACCCGCGCTTTCAGCAGGTCCCGCAGCGAGGCGGGCCGCAGCCCGCTCGCCAGGCCCTCCAGCCCCGAACAGCCGCCGTTCTGCGGCAGGCAGACCACCCGGACGCCGCTGTTGGCCAGCACCGTCGCGGCGCCCGGCGCGAGCGACCCGCACGGACCGACCACCACCCGGGGCCGCAGCGGGGCGAGCGCCCCGGCCAGCCGGGCCAGTCGCACCGGATCGGCGGCCGTGGTGTGCAGGTCCACCGGACAGTCCGCCTCCCGGGCGGCCTCCAGCAGCAGTTGGACGTAGCCGGCCGGGTCCGGGTCCAGCTCGGGGCAGCCGCCGGCGGCGGTGGCGCCCAGCTTGAGCGCCTCCCGCAGCTGGGCCCGGCCGTCGGCCCCGGCCCGGCCGGTGAGCAGCCGGGGCATCGCGACGGCCTGGAGGTCGGCCAGGCCGCGCAGCGCCTGCCGGGAGGTGAGGACCGCCTCCAGCCGGCGCAGCCCGTGCACGTCGCCGATCCGGACGTGGGTGCGCTGGGCGGTCGCGCCGTAGCCGAGCGAGGTCAGCGCGGCCTCGGTGACCCGCCGGGTGAGCTCGGCGGGGGTCTCCGGCGGCGGGGTGGGCAGGGCGGCGGAGAAGGCGACGTCGTAGTGCGCGTGCGCCTCGACCGGGGCCGGCAGCAGCAGGTAGCCGCGCAGGTCGATCCTGGCCCCGGTGGTGACGGTGGGTCCGCCGGGCACGGCGGGCAGGGGGCCGAGGCCGCCGGCGGTGCCCACGGCCTGGATCCGGTCGCCGCTGATCCGTACGTCCACCACCCGGCCGTCCGCGAGCCTGGCCCCGGTGAGCAGCAGGACGGGCCCGTGCCCGAGCGGGTTGGCGGCCGGGCCGGGTCCGGGGTGCGGTCCGTCGGCGGCTGCGCTGTCCATCGCCCGGCTCCTTCTGGCGTCCGGTTCCTGCTCGGGTCAATGAGCGACGAGCCTACGGCGGGCGGGCCCGGGGCGCCGGGAGGCGGGCAATAGTCGTATCGGCTCGGGCGCGTCCCCGAGGGGGCCGGTCGAACGCCGGACCTTCGATCGCTCGCCCGTACGGCTCGCCCACCTGCGGACTTCGCCGCGGGATACGGATTTCACCTCTGGGCGCGGAACGTGTAATCTCTTCCTCGTTCGCCCCTATAGCTCAGTCGGTAGAGCGTCTCCATGGTAAGGAGAAGGTCTGCGGTTCGATTCCGCATGGGGGCTCTGGTGAGAAGGAGTCGGCTTCGGCTGTGCTCCGGATCACTGTGGCGGTGTAGCTCAGTTGGTAGAGCAAGCGGCTCATAATCGCTGTGTCACCGGTTCAAGTCCGGTCACCGCTACCCCGCGTAGTCGGTCGGGGGATCGCCTCCGGTCGGCTACTGTTGTCTGTGTTCTTATTCATTGTCCAAGGAAGGCACTCCCGTGGCTGCCACCGATGTCCGCCCGAAGATCACGCTGGCCTGCGTGGAGTGCAAGGAGCGGAACTACATCACCAAGAAGAACCGGCGTAACGACCCGGACCGTCTTGAGATGAAGAAGCACTGCCCCCGCTGCAACTCGCACACCGCGCACCGCGAGACCCGCTGACCCTGTTGCAGGGCGACGGGCCTGTGTGACCAGGTCTACGACTCCGGGCCGCATCCCTCATTGGGGTGCGGCCCGGAGTCTTTTGTGTCCGAACGGTTTGTCCACCGCGTTTCCTAGGAGCTGCCGATGGCACTCGACCCTTCCTTCATCGGGCGGACCTACCCGCCCACCGAGCCCTACGAGGTCGGCCGGGAGAAGATCCGCGAGTTCGCCGTCGCCGTGGGTGACGCCAATCCCGTGTACCGCGACCCGGAGGCGGCCAAGGCGCTCGGCCACCCGGACGTGATCGCGCCGCCGACCTTCCCGATCGTGCTCACCATGCGGGCCTCCGGCCAGGTGGTCCAGGATCCGGAGCTGGGCCTCGACTACAGCCGGGTCGTGCACGGCGACCAGAAGTTCAGCTACACCCGCCCGGTGCGGGCCGGTGACCGGCTGACCGTCTCGGTCACCGTCGACAACATCAAGTCGCTGGCCGGCAACGACGTGCTCACCGTGCGCGGCGAGGTCGCGGACGAGAGCGGCGAGCACGTGGTGACCTCGGTCATGACCCTGGTGGCCCGGGCCGCCGACGAGAAGGCGGGGGAGTGAGCCCGATGGCGATCGGATACGACGAGGTCGGGGTCGGCACCGAACTGCCGGCGCAGTCCTTCCCGGTGACCAGGGCCGCGCTGGTGCAGTACGCGGGCGCCTCCGGGGACTTCAACCCGATCCACTGGAACGAGAAGTTCGCGCTGGAGGTCGGCCTGCCCGACGTCATCGCGCACGGCATGTTCACCATGGCCGAGGCGGTCCGGGTGGTGACCGACTGGGTCGGCGACCCGGCCGCGGTGGTCGAGTACGGCGTCCGGTTCGTCCGTCCGGTGCCGGTGCCCAACGACGGCACCGGCTCGGTGGTCGAGGTCACCGGCAAGGTGGCCAAGCTGCTCGACGACCGCCGGGTCCAGGTCGACCTGCTGGCGACCTACCAGGGCCAGAAGGTGCTCGGCATGGCCAAGGCGGTCGTCCGGCTCGCCTGAGCCCGCACCCCTTCGCGCCCGCCCCGCCCTCGGCGCGCCCCGCCCGCCCCCGCCCGGCCCCGGGTCGGGCGGGGGCGGGCTCCCCGTACCCTGGGGGCGTGCTGGAAGAACTCGACGCCCCCCTCGCCCCGCTGACCACCCTGCGGCTCGGCGGCCCGGCCCGCCGCCTGGTGACCGCGCACACCGATGACGAGGTGGTCGCCGCCGTCCGCGCCGCGGACGCGGCGGGGGAGCCGCTGCTGGTGCTCGGCGGCGGCTCCAACCTGGTGATCGGCGACGCCGGCTTCCCCGGCACGGTGCTGCGGATCGCCACCACCGGCTTCGCCCTGGACGGCACCGTCCTGGAGCTGGCGGCCGGCGAGGTCTGGGCCGACGCGGTGGCCCGCGCGGTCGGGGCCGGACTGGCCGGGATCGAGTTCCTGGCCGGCATCCCCGGCTCGGCCGGTGCCACCCCGGTGCAGAACGTCGGCGCCTACGGCCAGGAGGTCGCGCAGACGATCACCGAGGTGGTCGCCTACGACCGCCGGGCCGACCGGGTGGTCACCCTCTCCAACGCCGAGTGCGCGTTCTCCTACCGGCACAGCCGTTTCAAGGCGGACCCCGAGCGCCATGTGGTGCTGCGGGTCCGCTTCGGCCTCGAGGACGCCGCCGGGCGCTCCACCCCGGTCCGCTACGCCGAGGTCGCCAAGCACTTCGGGGTGGCCCAGGACGAGCGGGTCGACCTGCGGGCGGCGCACGCGGCCGTGCTCGGCCTGCGGGCCGGCAAGGGCATGGTGCTGGACCCGGCGGACCACGACACCTGGTCGGCGGGCTCCTTCTTCACCAACCCGGTGCTGGGCCCCGAGCAGTACGCGGCCTTCCTGGCGCTGGCCGCCGAGCGCGAGCTGACCGCCCCCGCCTACCCGGCGCCGGACGGGCACACCAAGACCTCGGCCGCCTGGCTGATCGACCGGGCCGGCTTCGGCAAGGGCTACGGGAGCGGCCCGGCGACCCTCTCCACCAAGCACACCCTGGCGCTCACCAACCGCGGCGCGGCCACCACCGAGGACCTCCTCGCGCTGGCCCGGGAGATCCGGGACGGGGTGCGGTCGGCCTTCGGGGTGGAGCTGGTGAACGAGCCGGTGATGGTCGGCGTCAGCCTCTGAGCCGCCCGGCCCCGCTGCCCGGCCCCGGGCGCTCAGGCACTCAGGCACTCGGGCCGGCAGGCCCTCAGGCCGTCAGCCAGGCGTCGATGTCCGCCAGCAGTTCCTTCCGCACGCTGTCCGGCGCGACCGAGCCGCGCACCGACTGCCGGGCCAGCTCGGCCAGCTCGGGGTCGGTGAAGCCCAGGACGTCGCGGGTCAGGGCGTACTGGTCGGCGAGCCTGGCCCCGAACAGCAGCGGGTCGTCGGCGCCGAGCGCCAGCGGCACCCCGGCGTCGAACAGCCGGCGCAGCGGGACGTCCTCCGGGCGCTCGTAGACGCCCAGCGAGACGTTCGAGGACGGGCAGACCTCGCAGGTCACCTGGCGGTCGGCCAGCCGCTGCATCAGCCGCTCGTCCTCGGCGGCCCGCACCCCGTGGCCGATCCGGCCGGCGCCGAGGTCGTCCAGGCAGTCCCGGACGGATTCCGGGCCGGCCAGCTCGCCGCCGTGCGGGGCGGCCAGCAGCCCGCCCCGGCGGGCGATGTCGAAGGCCCGGTCGAAGTCGCGGGCCAGGCCGCGGCGCTCGTCGTTGGACAGTCCGAAGCCGACCACGCCCCGGTCGGTGTAGCGGACGGCGAGCCGGGCCAGGGTCCTGGCGTCCATCGGGGACTTCATCCGGTTGGCGGCGACCAGGACCCTGATGCCGACCCCGGTGGCGGTGGCGGCCTGCTCCACCGCGTCCAGGATCAGTTCCAGGGCCGGGATCAGCCCGCCCAGCCGGGGCGCGTAGGAGGTCGGGTCGACCTGGATCTCCAGCCAGCGGGAGCCGTCCCGCCGCTCGTCCTCCGCGGTCTCCAGGACCAGCCGGCGGATGTCCTCCTCGTCGCGGAGGACCGAGCGGGCGGTGTCGTAGAGGCGCTGGAACCGGAACCAGCCGCGTTCGTCGGTGGCCCGAAGCCGGGGCGTTTCGCCGGAGCTGAGCGCCTCCGGCAGCCGGACACCGTGCTTGTCGGCCAGTTCCAGCAGGGTGGCCGGGCGCATCGAGCCGGTGAAGTGCAGGTGCAGGTGGGCCTTCGGAAGGTCCCTGACATCTCGCGGGTTCAGCAGGCGTTCCATTCACGAATCCTGCCGTATCGGGGCCCGCTACGGGAACCGCCCTCTTTCCGGCCCCCGAAGGGGTGAAAAGAGGGCGGTCCGGTCAACCGGTGTTGACCTCACAGCTGGGGCGGGGAGGTTCAGCGGGCCTCGGCCAGCAGCTTCTGGAGCCGGCCGACGCCCTCGGCGAGGTCGGCGTCGCCCAGGGCGTAGGAGAGCCGCAGGTAGCCGGGGGTGCCGAAGGCCTCGCCGGGGACGACCGCGACCTCGACCTCGTCCAGGATCAGCGAGGCCAGCTCGGCGGAGGTCTGCGGACGCTGCCCGCGGATCTCTTTGCCCAGCAGCGCCTTGACGGACGGGTACACGTAGAAGGCGCCCTCGGGCTCGGGGCAGACCACGCCGTCGATCTCGTTGAGCATCCGGACGATGGTGCGGCGGCGCCGGTCGAAGGCGGTGCGCATCTCGTGGACGGCGGAGAGGTCGCCGGCGACGGCGGCCAGGGCGGCGCGCTGGGCCACGTTGGAGACGTTCGAGGTGGCGTGCGACTGCAGGTTGGTCGCGGCCTTGACCACGTCCTTGGGGCCGATCACCCAGCCCACCCGCCAGCCGGTCATCGCGTAGGTCTTGGCGACACCGTTGACCACGATGGTCCGGTCCGCCAGCTCCGGCAGCAGGGCCGGCAGCGAGACGAACTCCGCGTCGCCGTAGACCAGGTGCTCGTAGATCTCGTCGGTGAGCACCCACAGCCCGTGCTCCAGGGCCCAGCGGCCGATCGCCTCGGCCTCGGCCCGGGTGTACACCGCGCCGGTCGGGTTGGACGGCGAGACGAAGAGCACCACCTTGGTGTTCTCGGTCCGGGCGGCCTCCAGCTGCTCGACCGAGACCTTGTAGCCGGTGGTCTCGTCGGCCACGACCTCCACCGGCACGCCGCCGGCCAGCTGGATCGACTCCGGGTAGGTGGTCCAGTACGGCGCCGGGACGATGACCTCGTCGCCCGGGTCGAGGATCGCCGCGAACGCCTCGTAGATCGCCTGCTTGCCGCCGTTGGTCACCAGCACCTGGGAGGCGTCCACCGCGTAGCCGGAGTCGCGCAGCGTCTTGGCCGCGATCGCCTCCTTGAGCTCCGGCAGGCCGCCGGCCGGGGTGTAGCGGTGGTTCCTCGGGTCGCGGCAGGCCTCGACGGCCGCCTCGACGATGTAGTCCGGGGTGGGGAAGTCGGGCTCGCCGGCGCCGAAGCCGATGACGGGCCGGCCGGCCGCCTTGAGGGCCTTGGCCTTGGCGTCCACGGCGAGGGTGGCGGACTCGGCGATCGCGCCGATCCGGGCGGAGACGCGGCGGTCGGCCGGGCGGACGGAACGGTCGGGCTGCGGGGTGGAAGCGCTCATGCCTGCATGGTCGCAGACCGCACACCGCCCAGGCATGGCGGTTTCACGATATGTACGGGACCGTCCGGATGGCGGCCGGGTGCGGCCCTGGTGACGGTCCGAAAAAGAAGAGGTTCGACCAAACGCCCCTCCACCCCGTACACTCACTGATCGACGGCCACCGAACGAACCGGAGCCTCCACCGCCGCGCGGAGTCTGTGCGGCAGCGGGTGGAAGATGCGGTAGGTTGGTCGTCACTACTGGGGCCGCGAGGTTCCGTAGGGCAATAGCTCAATTGGTAGAGCACCGGTCTCCAAAACCGGCGGTTGGGGGTTCAAGTCCCTCTTGCCCTGCTGCTTGATCCGTACCCAGCCCGTTCGCTCCACAGAGCGAGCGGGCTTGATGCGGAGAGGGCGCCGATCAGCACCGCTAGCCGGCCGCTCGTGCCTCTTCGGGTACGCAGTCGACGCTCGGCAGGACCCGGATTCAGGTGAGGACGAGTGACGGAGACCACGGGCTCCACCGCAACGCCTGAGAGCGGCAACCCCGAGGGGGCCGACGGCGCTGCCGACAGCACCCCCGCGGAGGGTGATTCGCGCCGCAAGCGCTCTGGCGAGAAGAAGTCCGGCAAGCGGGCCAAGAAGGGCGTCTTCGCGCGCCTCGCCCTCTTCTACCGGCAGATCATCGCCGAGCTGCGCAAGGTCGTCTGGCCGACCCGCAACCAGCTGGTGAGCTACACCACGGTCGTGGTCGTGTTCGTCGTGGTCATGATGGCCTTCGTGTCCGGCCTCGACTACGGCTTCTCCAAGGCCGCCCTCTGGATCTTCGGCTGACCGAGCCGTTCCACCTGTGCGTTCAACCTCCCCGACCCGGGCCGATCCTCGGCCCGGGTCGAGCTGTCTGCGTCGGAGGTACGGGGCCGCTACCGTTGACTCGGTACTGTTGAAGTCTCCGAGGCGAATTTCCGGCGACCGCGTGAGCGGAGCGGAGCCGGACCGTCGCGGAGCGTGCCACCTTCACCATCTCCAGGAAAGAAGCAGCCACCGTGTCTGAGTCCCCCCTGTACGACGCCGACGAGACCGTCCTCGAGGCGGATGTCGCCGCCGAGGACGCGGCCGAGCTGGCTGACGACGTGGAGTCCGACGAGCAGCAGATCGTGGACGCGGTCGACGCCGACGAGGACGAGGTCGAGGCGTTCGACGAGGCCGCGGCCGGCGAGCCGGCCGAGGACGTCGCGCTGCACGTGGAGACCGAGGAGGAGCTCGTCGAGGACGCCGCCGACGAGGACGCTGCCACCGACGAGGACGCCGTCGCCGAGGCCGACGAGGACGAGGCCGCCGACGAGGACGCCGCCGCCGAGGACGTCGAGGACGAGGCCGCCGAGGAGGAGGCCGTCGAGGTCGACCCGGTCGCCAAGTTCCGCGAGGACCTCCGGTTCATGCCGGGCGAGTGGTACGTGATCCACACCTACGCCGGCTACGAGAACCGGGTGAAGCAGAACCTCGAGCAGCGCGCGGTCTCCCTCAACGTCGAGGAGTACATCTTCCAGGCCGAGGTGCCGCAGGAGGAGGTCGTCCAGATCAAGAACGGCGACCGCAAGACCATCCGCCAGAACAAGCTCCCCGGCTACGTCCTGGTGCGTCTGGACCTCACCCCGGAGTCCTGGGGCGTCGTGCGCAACACCCCCGGTGTCACCGGCTTCGTCGGCAACGCCTACGACCCGTACCCGCTGACCCTGGACGAGGTCGTCAAGATGCTCGCCCCCGACGTGGAGCGCCAGGCGGCCAAGGACGCCGGCAAGCCCTCGCCGGTCAAGCCCAGCGAGATCCAGGTCCTCGACTTCGAGGTCGGCGACTCGGTCACCGTCACCGACGGTCCGTTCGCGACCCTGCAGGCGACCATCAACGAGATCAACCCCGACTCGAAGAAGGTCAAGGGCCTGGTCGAGATCTTCGGCCGGGAGACCCCGGTCGAGCTGTCCTTCGACCAGATCCAGAAGAACTAGTTCCACAGTCCTCGGATTCGGGGCGGGCCCGCGCAGGCCCGTGACACCACAACTCAA
>NZ_JAXCLC010000136.1:0-8600 GCF_034043715.1 Kitasatospora purpeofusca
GGCGACCGGGAGCGGCCGGAACCGGGCCGCCCGGCGCGGTCAGAACCGCCCGGCGCCCAGGTCCCGGGAGATCGCCCTGGCCGCGCTGCGCACCGAGGCGACCAGCGAGGGCTTCACGAAGCCGTCCTCGCAGACCCGCTCGACCGCGCCGCTGATGCAGACCGCGCCCACCGGATTGCGGCGCCGGTCCTGGATCAGCGCGCCGATCGAGGCCACGCCGTCCCAGGTCTCCTCCACCGCGTCGGCCCAGCCGCGCTCGCGGGTCAGCGCCGCCTCGGCGTCCACGTCCGCGGCCTCGGTCAGCGTCCGCGCCGTGTAGGACTCGAACGGGCCCTCGCCCAGCTCGCCGCGCGCCACCGGGTCGTAGGCCAGCAGCACCTTGCCCAGCGCGGTCGAGTGCAGCGGCTGCATCGAGCCGACCTCCAGCACCTGCCGGGTGTCGTCCGGCCGGAAGACGTGGTGCACGATCAGCACCCCGCGCTGGTGCAGCACGCCCAGGTAGACGGTTTCCCCGGACGCCCTGGCCAGGTCGTCCGCCCAGACCAGGGCCCGGGCGCGCAGCTCGTGCACGTCCAGGTAGCTCTGGCCCAGCCGCAGCAGCTCGGCGCCCAGCTGGTACTTGCCGCTTTCCGGGTCCTGCTCGACGAAACCCTCCTGCTGGAGGGTGCGCAGGATCCCGTGGGCGGTGCCCTTCGCCAGGCCGAGCGCCGTCGCGACCTCCGACAGGCCCAGGCGGCGCTCGCCGCCGGCCAGCAGGCGCATGATCGCGGCGGCCCGGGAGAGCGACTGGATCGGGCCGGGCATTGGTACCTCCGCGCGGACAGGCGGTCGACATTGTCGACCGCAGTGGTGACGGCACGAGTCTGCCAGGCCGTCGCCGTTCCGTGCACCTTCCCCCTCGGTAACCTGCGTCGGCCGCCCGGGTCGCGCGCCCGGCGTACGGCCGCCCGTCCGGTCCCGGTCGCCTACCGGCCGGTGCCCCTCCCGCCGTCCTGCTCCCCGCCGGCCCGCTCGCCGGTCGCGGCGGCCACCCCGGCGGCCACCGCCCGGATCCCGGCCGGTCCGACCCGGCAGCAGCCGCCCACCAGCCGCGCCCCGTCCGCCAGCCAGCCCGCCACCCTCGCCCGGCCGTCGGCCCGCGGCGCCCCGAAGGTCGGCTCCCCGCACCACGCCCCGGCCGCCGCGTCCCAGCCCTCGCCGCTGTTCGGGTAGACCACCACCGGCTTCCCCGACACCCGCGCCGCGAGCGCCACCGCCCGGTCCGCCTCCTCCGGCGCGCAGCAGTTCACCCCGACCGCCACCACCTCGTCCACCCCGGCCGCCAGCGCGAACGCCTCCGCCAGCGGCTGCCCGGCCCGGGTCCGCCCGTCCGCCGCGGCGAACGACAGCCAGACCGGCACCCCCAGTCCGCGCACCGCCCGCAGCAGCACCCGCGCCTCGTCGACGTCCGGCACCGTCTCCAGCGCCAGCACGTCGGGACCGGCCGCCGCCAGCACCTCCAGCCGGGGCCGGTGGAACGCCTCCAGCTCGGCCGCCGACAACCCGTACCGGCCCCGGTACTCCGAGCCGTCCGCCAGCATCGCCCCGTACGGGCCCACCGAGGCCGCCACCCAGCGGCGCGGCCCGGGCAGCCCCCGGGCCGCCTCCCGGGCCAGCTCCACGCTGCCGGCCATCAGCCGGGCGGCGGCCGCCCGGCCCACCCCGCGCCGGGCGAAGCCCGCGAAGCTCGCCTGGTAGCCGGCGGTGATCGCCACCCGCGCGCCCGCCTCGAAGTACGCCCGGTGCGCCGCCACGACCGCCTCCGGGGCGTCCGCCAGCAGCCGGGCCGACCACAGCGCGTCCGTCAGGTCGAACCCGGCCGAGGCCAGCTGTTCGGACAGCCCGCCGTCCAGCACCAGCGGCCCGGCCGCCAGCGCGGCCGGGAAGTCCGACGGGGCAGCCGCGGCAGCCGGCGCGGCCCGGTCGGGAGCGGCGGCCCGGTCGGCTCCGGCCTGGTCCATCACGTCCTCCTCGGGGCGGGCGGCGCCCCGGCTGCTCCGGAGGACGCCCTGCTCACAGGGTAGGAGCGGCCGGCCCGGGACCGGAGTGGAAAACCATTTGCCGCCGAGTCAAAGGATCGCTACGTTGTGCTCAGACCGAGAAGGACGGCCGCCCGTCACCGCGGGCCCGGCGGGGGAGAGGAGCGCCCGGAGTGGACACCACCGAGCAGGAGTGGCTCGCCGCCTACGATCCGCGCGCCTACACCCCGGTCGCCGTGACGGTGGACGTGGTCGCCCTGACCTTGCGCCAGGGCCGGCTCCATGTGCTGCTCGTCGAGCGCGCCCTCCCGCCGTACCAGGGGCGCTGGGCCCTGCCCGGCGGCTTCCTGCGGGCCGGCGAGGAGAGCCTCGACGCGGCCGCCGCCCGTGAGCTGACGGAGGAGACCGGCCTGCCCGGCACGGTCGGCGCCGAGGCCGCCCTCAGCCGGATCCACCTCGAACAGCTCGGCAGCTACGGCGTACCCGACCGCGACCCGCGGATGCACGTCATCTCGGTCGCCTACCTCGCCTTCGCCCCCGACCTGCCCGATCCGCAGGCCGGCAGCGACGCGGCCCGCGCCGCCTGGCACCCCGTCACCGACCTCGACCTCCGGCCCGCCGGCCGGTCCGAGTCCGCCGCTGCTCCCGCCGACACCCACGGGGGTGGCGTCGGCGGGAGCACCGGCCCCACCGGCCCTGCCGACCCGGCCGCGCCCCCGGCCACCGGGACACCCACCCCGATCGAGCTCGCCTTCGACCACGCCAGGATCCTCGCCGACGGCCTCGACCGCGCCCGCGCCAAGATCGAGTACAGCCCGCTGGCCACCGCCTTCCTCCGGCACGACTTCACCATCCCCGAGCTGCGCGCCGTCTACGAGGCCGTGTGGGACGAGAAACTCCATCCGGGCAACTTCCACCGCAAGGTGCTCTCCGTCCCCGGCTTCGTCGAAGGCACCGGCACCACCACCGAGCGCGGCGGCGCCCGCGGCGGCCCCCGGGCCCGCACCTACCACGCCGGCGACGCCACCCTCCTCCACCCGGCCCTCCTCCGCCCCGCCCAGGGCGAGCCGCCCCAGGAGCCCGCCCGGGACCGGACCACCTGACCCACCACCCCGCTCCCGGCCACCCGCACTACCATCCCGCCATGACGACTCAAGACGCCGACACCGTGCGCCGGCAGCCCAACTCCCACTGCCACTTCTGCGGATCCCCCTACCCGACCGGTACCGACGGCTGGCCCCGCACCTGCTCCGCGTGCACCGAGATCAGCTACCGCAACCCGCTGCCCGTCGTCGTCACCCTCCTCCCCGTCACCCAGGGCGACACCCCACCCGGCCTCGTGGTCATCCGCCGCACCATCGAGCCCGGCTACGGAGAACTCGCCCTCCCCGGCGGCTACCTCGACTACGGCGAGAGCTGGCAGCAGGCCTGCGTGCGCGAGCTGCGCGAGGAGACCGGCATCCTCGCCGAGCACACCGACATCACCCTGGTCGCCACCGACTCCGACACCCGCGGCGGCTTCCTCTGCCTCTTCGGCCTCCTCCCCGCCCGCCCGCTCACCGACCTCCCGCCCTCCGTCCCCACCGACGAGACCGACGGCTGGCAGCTCTCCACCCCCGAGACCCCGCTCGCATTCCCCTTCCACACCCGGGTCTCCCGCTCCTGGTTCAACGGCGAATTCACCCGCCCCTGACCAGCGGCGGCCGCGCCGGGCAGACCCTGGCGCCCCGGCCGCTCACATGGCAGGGTCTGCACCGACAGCCCCCAACCGGACGCGGGCCCTGCCACACGTGACCCCGTCCGCCCTCATCACCGGCCGGGAGACCACCACCGTGAGCACCCCACTCCAGGACCAGCCGCTCTGGCGCCCGAACCCCGAGCGTGCCGCCGGCACCGGGATCGTGGCCTTCCAGGCCTGGGCCGCCCAGCACCACGGCGCCCCGGCCGCCCCGCTCGCCCCCACCGCCTCGGACGCCGAGGCCGCCGCCCGCTACGCCGCCCTGCACGCCTGGTCGGTCGAGGACCTCGACCGCTTCTGGACCGCCGTCACCCAGTGGTTCGACGTCCGCTTCACCCAGGCCCCCGACGCCGTCCTCGCCGACCCCGCGATGCCCGGCGCCCGCTGGTTCCCCGGCGCCCGCCTCAACTACGCCGAGCACGCCCTGCGCGCCGGCGAGCAGGCCGAGAACGCCGACCGCCCCGCCGTGCTCCACCTCGACGAGACCACCGACGAGCCGCTCGTCCTCACCTGGGCCGAACTCCGCCGACAGGTCGGCTCCCTCGCCGCCGCCCTCCGCGCCCGCGGCGTCCGCCCCGGCGACCGCGTCGGCGCCTACCTGCCCAACATCCCGCAGGCCGCCGTCGCCCTCCTCGCCACCGCCGCCGTCGGCGCCGTCTGGACCAGCTGCGCCCCCGACTTCGGGGCCCGCAGCGTCCTCGACCGCCTCCAGCAGATCGAGCCGGTCGTCCTCTTCGCCGTCGACGGCTACCACTACGGCGGCAAGGACCACGACCGGACCGAGGTCGTCGCCGAACTCCGCCGCGAACTCCCCACCCTGCACACCGTCGTGCACGTCCCCCTGCTCGGAGCCCCCGCCCCCGAGGGCGCCCTGGCCTGGGACGACCTGACCGCCGAGGACACCGAGCCGGTCTTCGAGGCCGTCCCCTTCGACCACCCGCTCTGGGTCCTCTACTCCTCCGGCACCACCGGCCTGCCCAAGGCCATCGTCCAGAGCCAGGGCGGCATCCTGGTCGAGCACCTCAAGCAGGCCGGCCTCCACCTCGACCTCGGCCCCGAGGACCGCTTCCTCTGGTACACCTCCACCGGCTGGATGATGTGGAACTTCCTCCTCGCCGGCCTCCTCGTCGGGTCCACGGTCGTCACCTACGACGGCAGCCCGGGCCACCCCGACACCGGCGCCTTCTGGTCCGTGGCCGCACGCACCCGCGCCACCGTCCTCGGCACCTCCGCCGCCTACGTCATCGCCAGCCGCAAGGCCGGCCTCCACCCCGGCCGTGACCTCGACCTCTCCGCCGTCCGCTGCCTCGGCACCACCGGCTCCCCGCTGCCGCCCGACGGCTTCCGCTGGATCTACCAGGAGGTCAAGGAGGACGTCTGGCTCGCCTCCGTCAGCGGCGGCACCGACGTCTGCTCCTGCTTCGTCGGCGGCGTCCCCACCCTCCCGGTCCACCTCGGCGAGATCCAGGCCCCCAGCCTCGGCGCCGCCGTCGAGTCCTGGGACGTCAACGGCCGCCCGCTCACCGACGAGGTCGGCGAACTCGTCGTCACCAAGCCCATCCCCTCCATGCCCACCGGCTTCTGGAACGACCCCGAGGGCACCCGGTACCACGACAGCTACTTCGACGTGTACCCCGGCGTCTGGCGCCACGGCGACTGGATCACCGCCACCTCCCGCGGCACCGTCGTCATCCACGGCCGCTCCGACTCCACCCTCAACCGCCAGGGCGTCCGGATGGGCTCCTCGGACATCTACGAGGTCGTCGAGCGCCTCCCCGAGATCGCCGAATCCCTGGTCATCGGCCTGGAGGAGCCCGAGGGCGGCTACTGGATGCCGCTCTTCGTCGTCCTGGCCCCCGGTGCCGAACTCGACGAGAACCTCATCGGCCGCATCCGCACCTCGCTGCGCACCGAACTCTCCCCGCGCCACGTCCCCGACGAGGTCATCGCCGTCCGCGGCCTGCCGCACACCCTCACCGGCAAGCGGATCGAGGTCCCGGTCAAGCGCCTGCTCTCCGGCACCCCGCTCGACCAGGCCGTCAATCCCGGCTCCGTCGACAACCTCGACCACCTGCGCTGGTTCGAGCAGCTCCGGCAGGACCGCGAGCGCGCCGCCGCCGAGTGACCGACCCCCGGACACGCCGAGGGGGCCCGCTCCACCACCTGGTGGAGCGGGCCCCCTCGACATGTCCCGCGACCTACTCGCCCGACAGCACCTGCTGCGCCGCGGCCCGCGCCTCCTCGGCACTGTCCGCCGCCCGCGCCGCCTCGGCGGCCCGGCGGCACTGCGCCAGGGTGTACTTGGCCAGCGCCGTCCGCACATAGGGGATCGACGCCGCGCCCATCGACAGGCTGGTGACGCCGAGACCGGTCAGCACCACGGCCAGCAGCGGATCGGAGGCCGCCTCGCCACAGACACCGCAGCTCTTCCCCTCGGCCTGCGCGGCCTCGGCGGCGAACGCGATCAGGTCCAGCAGCGCCGGCTGCCACGGGTCCTGCAGCCGAGCCAGCGCACCGACCTGCCGGTCCGCGGCGAAGGCGTACTGGGCCAGGTCGTTGGTCCCCAGGGAGAGGAACTCGACCTCCTGGAGGATCGAGCGCGCCCGCAGCGCGGCCGACGGGATCTCCACCATCGCGCCGAACTTGGCGCTCAGCCCGGCCTCCCGACACGCCTCGGCGAAGTCCTTGGCGTCCTTGCGGTCGGCCACCATCGGGGCCATCACCTCGAGGTGCACCGGCAGGCCCTCGGCGGCCGTCGCCAGCGCCCGCAGCTGGGTCCGGAGCACCTCGGGGTGCTCCAGCAGGGTGCGCAGACCGCGCACACCCAGCGCCGGGTTCGGCTCGTCGGCCGGGGTCAGGAAGTCCAGCGGCTTGTCCGCGCCCGCGTCGAGCACCCGGACCACGACCCGGCCCTCCGGGAACGCCTCCAGCACCTTGCGGTACGCCTCGACCTGCTTCTCCTCGGTCGGCGCCTTCGCCGAGTCGTCCAGGAAGAGGAACTCGGTGCGGAACAGACCGACGCCCTCGGCGCCCGCCTCCAGCGCGGCCGGCAGGTCGCTCGAGCCGCCGACGTTGGCCAGCAGCGGCATCCGGTGCCCGTCCGAGGTCGCGCCCGGACCGGAGGAGGCGGCCAGCGCCGCCCTGCGCTCGGCGGCGATCCGACGCAGCTCGTCCTGCTTCTCGGTGCTCGGCTCGACCAGCACGTCACCGGAGCTGCCGTCCACCGCGACGACCGTGCCCTCGGCGACGTCGGCCGCCCCCGGCAGCGCGACTACGGCCGGTACGCCCATGGCGCGCGCCAGGATGGCGCTGTGGCTGGTCGGTCCGCCCTCCTCGGTCACGAAGCCGAGCACCAGCGTCGGGTCCAGCAGCGCGGTGTCGGCCGGCGCGAGGTCCCGGGCGAACAGCACGTACGGCTCGTCGCTGTCCGGCACACCCGGCATCGGCACGCCCAGCAGCCGCGCGACGATCCGGTTCCGCACGTCGTCCAGGTCGGCGACCCGGCCGGCCAGGTACTCCCCGGCCGAGGCGAGCAGCGCCCGGTAGGCGGCGAAGGCGTCGTAGACGCCGCGCTCGGCGCTGCTGCCGACCGCGATCCGGCGGGAGACGTCGGCCATCAGCTCCGGGTCCTGCGCCATCAGCGCCTGGGCCTCCAGCACGGCCTGGGCCTCGCCACCGGCCAGGTTGCCGCGGGCGATCAGGTCCGCGGCCACGGCCTCGACGGCTGCCTGGGCGCGGGCCTGCTCGCGCGGAGCGTCCTCGGTCGGGATCTGGGTGGCCGGGGGCTCCAGCACCGCGGTACCCATGTGCCGCACCTGGCCGATCGCGACTCCGTGGCTGACACCCACGCCTCGCAGCGTCTTCTCCATGTCTTTCTCCGTGAGAGAGGCGGCCCCGCCGGGTACCGCTGTGTGCCGGGCCGCCCCGACCGGAGCGGTGGGGCGGGTGTGTCCTGTAGAAGGGGAGCGGTCAGCTCCAGCTGAACAGGGCGTCGCCGACGGCGACCTCCCCGCTCTCCAGCAGCCCGCCGAGCGAGTCGGCAGCGGCCTCCAGCGCGACGATCGGCGAGATCGGCGACTTGCCGGCGGCCTCGACGGCGGCCGGGTCCCACTTGATGACGGCCTGGCCGCGGGTGACGGTGTCGCCCTTGTTGACGAGCAGCTCGAAGCCCTCGCCGTTCAGCTGGACGGTGTCGATGCCGAGGTGGGTCAGGACCCCGTGCCCGTCCGCGTCAACGACGACGAAGGCGTGCGGGTGCATCGAGACGACCACGCCGTCGACCGGGGCCACGGCCTCGGTCGGCCGACGCACCGGGTCGATCGCGGTGCCGGGGCCGACCATCGCACCCGAGAACACGGGGTCAGGCACGCCGGCGAGCCCTACGACCCGGCCGGTCAGCGGCGACGTCACAGTGGTCATGGATGAGCCTCCCAACTGCGCAGTACAGGCGAGCGCCCGCGAGCGCGGCGGGGTGATCGACAGAAGCCTAAATCATGTCAACTTCGGACATCCGCTGACATTCCGGACGGTCGGCCTCGCCGTCCGCCCTCACCAGTCAGTCATCTCGCCGACCACTAGTGGTCTAGTCCTCTTGGCCGATGCGCCGCACTCTACAGGCATCTTGGCGAATCGGGACCATTGCTGTATATGCTCGCGAGAGCAACAAATGAGCGTCCGACCGGGTGACACCGGAGCGCCCCGATTCGCGCTCGGCCCGGCGACCCGCTATGGTTGGTCGAGTCGCCGCAAGTCGGCGGTTAACAGCAGATGTCAGAGACGAAAAGCGCCGGTTAAGCAACGGCTAACGGATCTGATACGCTGGAATCACGAAAGAACGAAGCGCT
>NZ_JAXCLC010000137.1:0-8550 GCF_034043715.1 Kitasatospora purpeofusca
GGGGTGGGGGGGGCCCCCCCCCCTGGGCCCCCCCCCCCCCCCCACGCTCGGGCGCAGTCAGCACCAGATGGGCATCAACCACATGAGCCCTGCGGCCAGAAGGTGTGCGGTTCCGGCTATCAGGGCGGTCATGCTGTTCATTCGCGCGGTTCCTCGGGGGTTGTGTCTGATATTGCAGGCTCTTTGTAGCAGATTTCCTTCCGAATCGGAAAACTCTCGTGCGAGGTGCCATCGCCTGTTCGACGTCGGCCTGTCCAAGGGCCGATTCAGGTCAATCAGAGGCTACTGGCCGAAACTTTTCGGCCAGTAGCAGGCGAATGGCGTCATCACATGCGGAATTCATCCGTCCGATTGCATGTGCTTTTGTATCCCGGCCATGGCCTCCGTGGCCAGATCGACCTGATCGGCTGCTCCGACCTGTGCTGCCAGGGCGATCGAAGCGGACAGGTGGCCGGTTGCCGCGGCGGTGTCGCCGAGCGCGGCCTCGGCCAGGCCGAGGCCGCGGAGCGCGGCGGCCTCCTCGCGGGTGGTGCCGACGGATCGGGCCAGTTCAAGGGCGGTGGAGTGCTGATCGCGGGCCTCGGCGGCCCGGCCGGCGGTGCGGAGCACGTGGCCCAGCCCGTTGAGTGCGTCGGCCTCGTGTTTGATGCCGCCGACCGAACGGAAAACGGTCAAAGCCTGTCGGTAGAGGCCGACCGCGCGCTCCAGTTCGTCGGGGATGGTCAGGGTCGCTGCCAGATTGGCCTTCACCACCGCGAGGTCGAAGCTGGACATGGAATTCTTTGCGCCAGCGAGGACCTGTTCGAACTCCGCTCGCGCTGCGGCGAGCTCGCCAATTCCCAGGTGCAGGTCCCCGATATTGTTCAGGATGCGCATCTCGAAGGTTCTGTCCCGGAACTGGCGGGCGAGCGGGAGCGCATTCTTGTAGGCGGACAGAGCCAGGGTGGAATTTCCGAGGGTGCGCTGCACGATGCCGATGTTGGCAAGGCAGCGTGCGGTGTTCCACAGATCGCCGTTGTCTCTTCGGATCTGCAGGGCCTCCTCCTGCAGCGCCAATGCCTCGACCAGCGTGCCCTGGTGCCAGAGCAGTCCGCCCAGGAGGCTCAACGCCTCCGCCGTGGCGTCGTCGTCGCGCTCGGCGCGGGCCAGGGTCAGCCCCCGCTGGAGCGCCTCCTGGGCGGCCGGGTAGCGGGAGGCATTGGCGAGGGTGGCGCCGAGGTTGATCAGAGCGCGGGCCTCGCGCCGGTCGTTCGACGCCGAACGCCAGTACGTGGCAGCGGCCTGATGCAGCTGGTGGGCCTCACTCCAGTAGGCCTGGGCGTCCAGATGGCCGGCCAGGACGTGCGCGAGCCACGCGGTAGCCTCGGGGTGACCGGCGGCGCGGGCGTGAGTGGCCAGTGCGATCAGACCGGCCTGTTCGGTGTCAAGCCATTCGCGTGCGGCATCGTTCGAATCCAAGTCAAGTTCGTACAACAACGTTTCCATCCCTGGTAACTGATGGAACGTCGGGAGCGCGAGTCGCGATCGGCGTGGATACAGCAGCCGATCCGCCTGATCGGCTGCTCGGAGTGTGAACCCGAGCAGCCGCCGAAGCGCGATCCCCGCTTCTTCCTCGCCACCCTCGTCGCGAATCAGTACGTGCGCGTACTCCTTGAGGAGGTCGTGGAGCTGATAGCGCTCCGGAGTGTGCTCCTGGACCAGGTGGCAGTGCAGCAGTGCCTCCAGCAGGTGGTCCGTCTCGTCGACCGGGCGGCCGAGCAGGGCGGCCGCGGCGTGGAGGCCGATGTCGGGCCCCGGGTGGACGCCGAGCAGGCGGAACGCCTCCTGCTGCTCGACGGGCAGGGACCGGTACGACATCTCGAAAGCGCGGGCGACGCTCTCCGTGTCGTGCCGGATCTCGGCGAGCCGGCCGGTCTTGCGGGACAGTCGCTGGGCGAGGTGTGCGAGGGTCCACGACGGCCGGGCCTTGAACCGGCTGGCGGCGATCTCGATCGCCAGCGGCAGCAGTCCGCAGCGGTCGACGATCTCGACGATCCGACCGCGGTCGTCGGCGCGCTCCCGCCCCACCACCGAGGTGAACAGGGCGACCGCGTCGTCCACCGGCAGGATGTCCAGGAACACCGGCCTGGAGCCGGGCAGTTCGGCGAGCCGGCGTCGACTGGTGACGAACACCAGCGAGGCGGGAGCGGTCGGGAGCAAGGGCCTGATCTGGGCCGCGGTCGCCGCGTCGTCGAGGACGACCACCGCGCGCCGAGTGGCGAGCAGGTCGGCGCACTGGGCGAACAGTTCTTCGCTGTCGAGCGGAATGGTCGCGGCCGGTACGCCGAGTCGCCGCAGCAGTGCGGTGGCCACTGCCGGGGGTGTGAGCGGGCGCTGATTGACGACGTGGGCGCCCAGGTTGAGGTGGGCGTACCCCTCGGGGAACCGGTGCCGCATCAGATGGGCGGCGTGCAGCGCCAGGGTGGTCTTGCCGACGCCCGCCATGCCCAGGATCGCCGAGACCGTCACCACTCCGCCCTGCTCGACCGTGTCCTCGGTGCCGCCGAGCAGTCGGCGCAGGTCGTCCCGGCGGCCGATCATGTGCCGCCCCGGCGGCGGGGACGGTACGGCGCCACCACGTGGGACGGGCGCCGGGCGCGGGCCGGGGGGAGTCCGGGCGGCGGGCCCGGTCAGCGGGGCGCCGGTGAGCATCCGCTCGTGCAGGCGGGTGAGGGCCGCGCCGGGGCCGGTGCCGAGGTCCGCGTGCAGGCGGCGGACCACGGCGGGGTAGACGGCGAGCGCCTCCGCCTGCCGGCCGGCGCCGTGCAGCGCGACCAGGAGGTGTGCGGCGACCCGTTCGTCGGTGGGGCGTTCCTCGCGCAGTGCGGTGAGTTCGGGGACGACTTCCCCGAAGCGGCCCAGCCGGAGGTCGATCTCGATCCGCAGCAGCGTGGTGGCGAGGCGCTGGTCGGCCATGGTGGCGCGGGTGGACTGGGCCCAGCTGCCGGGCAGACCGGCGAGCGGTTCACCGCGCCAGATTTCCTCGGCCCGGCCCAGGACGGTCCTGGCCTGGATGTCGTCGCCGGTGTCGGCGAGTCGGCGGGCATTCTTGGACAAGTCGACAAAACGATGCCAGTCGATCGAATGGGAGTCGGCGCGGAGCGCATACGTGTGCGATCGGCTCTCGATGGTGGGGAAGTCGTGCGGTGAACCGGGGCTCTCGACGGCACCGGCCATTCGCAACTGGCGCCGAATGCGGGAGACATGGCTGTAGAGGCTGGCGACCGCGCTGGGCGGGGGCTCCTCGTCCCACAGCCGGCCTGCCAGCAGCTCGTGGCTGAGCGGCCGCCCGACGTCCACGGCCAGGGCGGCCAGCAGTCGGCGCCCCTTGTCCGTGCGAATCGCCGACAACTCGCCGTTCACCGAAAGTTCAACCGAACCCAGAAGATGGAACTCCATTCGACGCCCCCCGCCGGTTGGCTACCAGCTTGCCGTGTCGGAGCGGAGCATCCCACGTGTGCAGGGGCTGGGCCATACCGCCTACCGCTGTAAGGGTCAGGCGTTATTGACAATTCGGTGCCTGACGGAGCCTCATGTGATATGCGGGAGTTGCCGATTAATCGGCAACACGGGCCACATCGGTTCGTTCCCGTCACTTCAGTCCATCGTTCTACGGGTAGGGGGAGCCAGTGGAGCCGGAGATGTTCGGAGTAACGGGAGTCCGAGGTCGGCCGCGCGTCGGGAGTCGCCGATGAGTGCGGCGGACGGAGCACGCGAACCGCATCCCGACACGCGGAACTCCCTGTCCGGCGGGAGGGTCGACGGCTCCGTCGTCCAGGCGGGGGAGATCCACCATCTGACGGTCTACGGCGGTCCCGCCGAACCATCCGCCGCCTCGCGCCTCCCGGTGCCGCGTCAACTGCCCCCGACCCCACGGCGTCTGGTCGGACGGGAGGCCGATCTCGCCGCACTCGACCGCGAGTTGGGCGACCCGCCGGGTGCCGTCGACGTCACGGTGGTCGTCACGGGCCCCGCCGGGGTGGGCAAGACCGCGCTCGCCGCCCAGTGGCTGCGCCGGCTGGCCGGCCGCTTCCCGGACGGCCAGCTCTACGCCGACCTGCGCGGCCACGCCCCGGGCGGGCCCGCCGACCCCGCCGAGGCACTGGGCGGGTTCCTGCGCGCCTTCGGCATCGGCCCGGTGCCCGGCAGCCTCGCCGAGGGCACGGCGCTCTGGCGCTCCCTCGCCGCCGAACGCCGGATCGCCGTCCTGCTCGACAACGCCTCCACCGCCGCCCAGGTCCGGCCGCTGCTGCCCGGCTCGGAGCACGCCGTCGTCGTGGTGACCAGTCGCCGCCGGCTCACCGGGCTGGGCATAGACGGTGCCGTGTTCCGGCCGGTCGGACTGCTCTCGGACGACGCGTCCGTGCAACTGCTGGCCCAGCGGGTCGGTGCCGACCGGGTGGCCCGCGAGCGGACCGCCGCCGCCCAGGTGGTGGAGCGCTGCGGCCGGCTCCCGCTCGCCGTCTGCCTGGCGGCGGCCCGGATCGCCGCCCGCCCGGTGCAGCCGCTCTCCGCCACCGCCGCGGCCCTCGGGCAGGAGTCCCAGGGGCTTGCCGCGCTCGACGTCGAAGGAGAAGCCGTGCGGCACGCGCTGGACGCGTCCTTCGAAGTCCTGGGGGCGGACACCGTCCGGCTGTACGGGCTGCTGGGCCTGCTGCCGTTCCCCGTGTTCACGCTGGACGTCGTCTGCGCGGTCGCCGGTCTGGCCCCGGACGAGGCCGACCGGCTGCTGGACGGGCTGATCGATGTCCACCTGCTGGAGGAGCTGGAGGGCGGCTTCCGCTTCCACGACCTGGTCAAGCTGCATGCCCGGGCGCGTGCCGAGGAGGTGCGCGAGCTGGCCGAGGGCGGGGCCGCCGTCGACCGGGTGCTCGACTGGTACCTCGCCCGCACCACCGCTGCCGAGGCGCTGCTGAGTCCGAGCCACCGCACTCTGCGTCGCGACTACACGGTCGAACCTGGGCCCCGCGCAAGGGAGTTCGCCGACGAGACGGCCGCCGTCGGCTGGCTCGACGCCGAGACCGGGCGGCTCGCCGACACCGTCCGCTGGGCCGCCGCCACCGGCAGGGCGGCCACCGCCTGGCAGCTGGTCGACGCCATGTGGCCGCTCTTCCTGCGGTTGCGCCCGGCCCGGCTGTGGATCGAGGCGCACCGGATCGGGCGGGAGGCCGCCCGGGCGGCCGGCGACCGGGCGGGCGAGCTGCGGATGCTCACCTCCGGCGGCACCGGTCTGCGCAACGCGGGTGCGGGGGAGGAGGCTGCGGAATGGTTCACCGAGGCACTGCACCTGGCCCGCGAGGTCGCCGAACCGCTCGTCGAGGCGGACGCGCTCTACGGCTTGAGCCAGACCCACCGGACGGCGGGCCGGCTCACCGAGGCGGCCGACTGCCTTCGCGAGGCGGCCGTCCTGAGGGAGTCCCAGGGCTACGCCCGGGGCACGGCACTCGCCCGGTTGGCGCTCGGTGACGTGCTGCTCGTGGCCGGCCGCCCGGCCGAGGCCCTGCCCGTCGTCATGGCTGCCCACCGGGTCCTGGCCGCCGTCCCCGCGCCCTACGAGGCCGCGCGGGCGCTCGCCTTCCTCGGCCAGGCGCACGTCGCGCTCGGCGCCCACGACGAGGCCCACCGCTGCTACGCGGAGGCACTCGCCGAGTTCCGCGCGGGCCGAGCCCGTCATTGGGAGGCCCGCGTCCTCGAACTCGTCGGCGACCTGGCGCGCGCCCGCGGAGACCTCGTCGAGGCGGCCGCCCGCTACGGCGAGTCCCTGGACCGCTACCGGGACCTGGCCGCTCCCGACGTGGCCCGTCTCGAGTCCGCCCTCGCCGCCCTGGCGGCCCCGCCCGGCCCGCCTCCCGGCACCGGCTGAGCCGGCCGCACACACCGCCGCGCACACCGCCGCGGCAGCGCAGTTCGGCACCGCAGCCCGGCACCGCAGCCCAGCACCGGATTCCGCCCGGTGCGGGCCGCGGGTTCCCGCCGGTGCCGCCCGGCCGACCCCCGCACCGGCATTTACTCCGGCACGCGAGCGGCCGAGCGGCCGCGGTCCCTCAGGCGGGGCGCCGGGCTCCCGGGCGCGGGGCCGGGGCGGCCGGCGCGACGAGTTCGGCCAGCGCGACGAGCTCGGTGAGCGACCCGCCGGTGGCGAGCCACGCGTGGGCGAGCGAGCCGAGGGCGAGCCCCGGGGTGGGCGGGGAGGTACGGAGTACCAGCCGTCCGCCGGTCCGGGCGAGGACGAACAGGGTGCCGTCCGGGTCGACGGCCGTGGTGACCGCGCAGCCGGGGAAGGCCCGGAGGACGGCGGAGAGCCGGTCCCGGGCTCCCCCCGGGCCGGTACGGCCGAGGTGGAGCACATCGGCGTGGCGACGCCAGCGGGCGGCGTCCGGTGCGGTGAGGTCGAGCGCCAGGTGCTCGTCGACGAAGGAGCGGAGCGCAGTCGGCTCGACGGGGCGGACGGTGGTGAGCAGCCAGGACCGGACCCCGGCCGGGGAGTGGATCCGGGCTTCGAAGCCGGTGCTTCCGGGCACCCCGGTCGACGGCGGTGGGCCGTCGACCGGGGTGAGCAGCACGGTGCGGAACGCGGTGTGCGGCGCGGTGCGCGGCGGAGTCACCGCCGGTCCTGCCCGGCCCGCCCGGTGGCGTGGCTCTTCGGCCAGAGCGGTGCCGGCAATGGCAGGACGGGGGGCTCCGGCACGTGGGCGGGTTCGCCGAGGCCGAGGACGCGGTAGAGCAGCCGCCGCATCCGGCGGTCGAACCGGCCCGGTTCGGAGCTGATCCGGGCGGCGATCGCCGCGTACTCGGACCGCCGGTACTGCCGGGCGGCGTAGTCGAGTTGGGAGGTCAGGGGATGGGCCGGACTGAGTGCGGGCGCGGTCCGGGCGAGCAGGGCTCCGGGCGAGCGCGGGTTGACGTCACGGTGCGGGTATTCGGCGAGCAGGATCGGCGCGCCGGTCATGGTGCCGTAGAGGGTGACGGAGCCGTGGTCCCCGATGACGAAATCGGCGGCGACCAGCAGCGGGCGCCAGTCCTCCTCGGGTCCGATCACGGTCACCGCCCCGCGGGCGGTGGCCGTCGCCCAGGAGCGGACGGCCCACGGGCTGTGGGCGGCGGCCACATTGGGGTGGACCAGCAGCGCGGTGCGGTAACCGCGCCTGGGCAGTTCGCCGGCCAGTCGTGGCAGGACGGCGTCGAGCCGGGTGAACAGCGAGCCGCTGCCCCAGGTGGAGCAGACCAGCACCAGGCGTTCGCCCGGCCGCAGCCCGAGCGCGGCCCGGTAGCGTTCGCGGGCGGGGAGGGCGGCGGCGATCCGGTCGTAGCAGCCGTCCCCCACCACTTCGGTGATCGGAAGCGCCTCGGGGCAGCCGCGGCCCACTTCGGCACGCTCCTCCTCGTGCGCGAGGGCGAAGGCGGAGGGCACCACCCGGCCGTTCCGGACGATGTACTCGGGCCCCAGGCCGGACACGGTCCGCGCGGAGCCGGTGCCGGTTTCGGCGCCCGCCCCGGTCCCGGTTTCGGCGCCCGTCCCGGCCGGCGACAGCTTGATGTGCCCCGCGCCGTGCGGCAGCCGGACCAGCGGCCCGTGCAACTGCTCCAGGCCCTGCGACCCGGCCGCGAGCACCAGGTCGAACTCCCGCCGGACGGCCTCCTCCCAGGGCAGCACCGTGCCGCCGAGCCTGCGGATGTGGGCGGCCGCTCCCGCGTTGAACGCGTGCGGTGCCACCGTGAACTGGACGTGCACCCGCAGGTCGGCGGCGAGCAGCGGATAGATGTCGTGCAGCCGCTGGCCGTAGACCGTCGAGTGCACGACCACCAGCACCTCCTTGCAGTCGGTCAGCGTGGCCCAACGGCGACCGCTCCCGACCTGCCCGCTCCCGACCTGCCCGCTCCCGAACTTCCCGTGGTCGACCTCACCGCGACCGGCCTCGCCGTGCGCGATCTCCCCGTGGTCGACTTCCCCGTGCACCAAGGTCATGTCGTTCCCCCTCCTTGATCCCGGACCGGGGCCCCGGGTCCCGGCGGCCCCGACGGGGGTGTGCCCGGGTGTTCTGGCGGATTCCATGACGGTCCCTGGCCAGTGCTTGCGCAAACCTTGCGGCGGCCTTGCCCCCTTGCTCCTTCGCCCCTGTGCTCTGGGTCCCGCCGCGCCCCCCCGGAAGGACGGAAGGGTACTGAGTTCCTTTACCAGGGGTACTGAGTGCCGTATCCTCTTCGGAGAGCCTCTGACGCCGTTGAAGAGAGTCGACAGGGCAGGCCGGTCCGGGTGGTGCGATACCGCTCGCGGGGCACGGCCGGGCCCGGCCTGGCACTCAGTACCCTCGGTGGGCTGCGAGGCCGTGGACCAGTGCATCCGACCAGTGCACCCGTACCAGGAGAACCGCTCATGAGCTTGAGGATCGTTGTCTGTGTGAAGTATGTGCCGGATGCGACGGGTGACCGTCGTTTCGCGGACGACCACACCACCGACCGGGAGGGTGTGGACGGCCTTCTGTCGGAGCTGGACGAGTACGGGGTGGAGCA
>NZ_JAXCLC010000138.1:0-8076 GCF_034043715.1 Kitasatospora purpeofusca
GGGGGCCCGGGGGGGGGGGGGGCCGGGCGCCGCCCCCCCCGCGGACCCCGCTCCGGCGGCCCCGGCCGAGGCGGCCGGTCCGTCGGGCAGGTGAACCGGCCCGAGACGTCCCCTGGTTGACCGGTCCGCCGGACGCCCCCTGTCGCCGTCCGGCCGCCCGGCCGTCCGGCACACCGGCCATGGCATGCCGTGCACGCGCCATGGCCGGTGTCAAGGAGAAGCTGGATCCGGCCAATAAAATTGTATACACCTGTCGGCTCAAGTACCTTTCCCAGTAAGACTGCTGGCCAGTACAGAGAAGACCGGGGGTGACGACGGACGCGTGGTCGGCGCCCCGGGTGACGGGGGATACGGACGGCTATGCGCTACTCATTGCTAGGACCGGTCGGGATGGACTACCAGGGCACGACGGTGGCGATAGGGCGCCCCCGCTGCCGGGCTGTCCTGGCCTATCTACTGCTGCACGCCAACCACGTGGTGTCCACGGGGCAGCTGATCGACGCGCTGTGGGGCGGCTCGGAACCGCAGACGGCCCGCTCACAGATCCAGGCCGACATCGCGTCACTGCGCAGGGCGTGCCGCGACGCCGGGGCCGAGATCCCGATCGAGAGCCGGGCCCCCGGCTACTCGATCGCCGTCGACGACGGCGAACTCGACCTGGACGTCTTCCGCGACGCGATGGCCCGGGCCCGCCAGGAGGCCGCGCGCGGCGACAGCTGCTCGGCGGTGCGCCTGATCCGCGAGGCGCTCGCGCTGTGGCAGGGCATGCCGCTGGCCGACATCGCGGTCAGCTACGCCGAGTCCGCGCAGACCCAGCTCACCAGCCTGCGTCTGACCGCCTACGAGGACCTGGCCGACCTGGAACTCGCCGCCGGACACCACGGCGCGCTCATCGACGACCTGATGCCGCTGGTCGCGGCGCACCCCCTGCACGAGACGCTGCGGGGGAAGCTGATGCTCGCCCTGTACCACTCGGGCCGTCAGTCCGCGGCGCTGGAGCAGGCGCGCGAACTGCGCGCGCTGCTGGCCGAACAGCAGGGACTCAGCCCGAGCCGCAGGTTCACCGACACCGAGCAGGCGATCCTGCGCGCCGACCCCTCCCTCGACACGGTGCCGTTCGAGCGACCGGCCCGGACACCGCCCGCACCTGCCGGGAACGAACCGGCCCCCGCGCCCGCGCCGTCGGCGGACAGCACGCTTCCCGAGGCCGCGGAGGCGTCGCCGGCACCGTTGGTGCCGATGCAACTCCCTTCTACGCCACCGTTCGTGGGCCGACAGGGCCTGCTCGACCAGCTCGACGACTTCCTGACCGGGAGCCTGGCCGACCGCGGGGTCGCGCGTACGGTCGCGGTGGTCGGCCCCGCCGGAGTGGGCAAAACGACGCTGGCCGTGCACTGGGGTCGTACGGTGGCCGACCTCTTCCCCGACGGCCAGCTGTACATCGACCTGCGCGGCCACGACACGCGGCCCGCGATGACCCCGGCGCAGACGATCGCCCGCGCGCTCCGCTCCCTCGGGCTGCCCCAGGAGGCCATCCCGGCCGAGGCCGACGAACTCGTCGGCCTGTACCGCTCGACGGTCGCCGACAAGCGCCTGCTGGTCCTGCTCGACAACGCCCGGTCGGTCGACCAGGTCCGCCCGCTGCTGACCACCGGGCCGGGCTCGACCACCCTGATCACCAGCCGGGTCCGGCTGACCGGGCTGGTCGTGCGCGAAGGGGCGACCCAGGTGACGGTCGAACCGATGCCGCCGCAGGAGGCCGAGCAACTGCTCGAACGCATCCTCGGCGCCGAGCGCCTGCGGGCCGAGCCGGGTACGGCGCGCAGACTGGCCGAGGCGTGCGGACGCCTGCCGCTGGCACTGAGCATCGCGGCGGCCAACATCGCCAACCACCCGCTGGCGTCGATCGCCGACCACATCGGCGCCCTGCTCCAGGGCAACCGCCTGGCCGCGCTCCAGACTCCCGGCGACAGCGACAGCACCATGCAGACCGTCCTCGGACAGTCCTACGACGCCCTGGACCCCGACACCGGACGGCTGTTCCGCCGCCTCGGCCTGTTCCCGGGCCCGGACTTCACGATCGCGGCGGCCTCGGTCCTGGCCGGCCTCACCCAGGGCGAGACCTCCCGGCTGGTGGACCGCCTGCTGGACGCCCATCTGATCGGCGAATCGGCGGCGCACCGTTTCGCCCTCCACGACCTCACCCGGCTGTACGCCCGGGCGCGCGCCGAGGCCGAGGACTCGCGGTCCGACCAGGGGACCGCCCGCGGCCGGCTCACCGGCTGGTACCTGAGGCGAACTCTGGCCGCGCAGGCGGTGGCCTTCCCCGCGTACACCCGGATGTCCGGCGCGGAGCATTCCCCCGACGGGGAGTTCGACACCGCGGCCGAGGCACTGGCCTGGTTCGACAGCGAGATCCAGAACCTGATCGCCACCCTGCACGACGACCCGGTCGGTGCCCACGTCTGGCAGATGGTCGACGGACTGCACCCCTACTTCGCCACCCAGATGAACGTCGGCGACTGGATCGACGCGGCCAAGGCCGCCATCACGGCCGCCGAACGACTGGGCGACGCCAAGGGCCAGTTCAGCGGCTGGTACAGCCTGGCGCACGCGGACATGAGCGTGAGCGACTACCCGAAGGCCATGAACGGCTTCAAGACGGCCCTGTCGATCGCGCGCTCCATCGACCACCGCCACGGCATCGACGGCTGCGAGAACTTCATCGCGCAGATCCTCGCCCTCACCGGGTACCTGGAGGAGGCGGCCGACCGCCTGGAGTCGGCGATGGCCGAGGCGAGGACGGCCCTCAGCGCCTCCAGCACGGTGATCACCCTCTCCCGGCTCGGCGAGGTGTACTTCGAGTCGGGCCGCCTGGCCGACTCGCTGCACTTCCGCCGACAGGCCCTGGACCTGGCCACGAAGGCCGGCGCCCGCGACCAGGAACCGTACGTCCTGGTCAATCTGGCCATGGTGAAGCACGCCCTGGGCGGGCTGGAGGAAGCCGAGGCGCTGTACACCCGGGCCCTGGTCGGCCTCCGGGAGTTCGGCGACACGGACGTGGAGTCGGTGGCCCTGAGCGAGCTGGCGACGGTCCACCTGAACGCCGGGCGGCCGGAGGCGGCCAGGGTGTGCGCGGAGCACGCCTGGCGCCTGGCGCGGGAGCTGGAGGCACCGCGCTGGAGCTGGCTGGCACGCAGCGTCCTGGCGACGGTCGACCGGGATCCGGAGGCCCACCGGTCCGCGGTCGCCCTGGCGGCGGCGTCGGGAAACCCGGGCTGGCACAGCCGGGCCCTGGTGGCCGCCGCCGCCACGACCGAGGCCCTGGGACGGTCCGAGGCCGCGCGCGGCTTCGCGCTCCAGGCGCTGCGACTGGCGGAGACCTACGGCTTCCGCCTGTGCGAGGCCGACAGCCTGCTGATCCTGGCCCGGACGCAGCGTGCCCGGGGCGCCGCGGCCCACGACTTCGCCCGCCGCGCACTCTCCATCCACCAGCAGAACGGGCACCGGCTCGGCGAGCGCCAGGCGCAGGCGCTGCTGGAGGAGTGGGGAGCGGTCGTGATGCCCACCCGCCTGACCGCCCTGATCCCCGGCCCCGCCCGGCACCCGACACCCTCCGCCGGCGTTCGGGTGCCCCGCCGGCGGGCACCCGGTCTGCGCCTGGGCGAAGCGTCCTGACCGCCGTCGAGGGCGGGAGCCGCGCCGCGGAGCGGTGACCGCGGACCGCGGGCGCCCCGGCGGTGCGGGACGGCGCGTGCCCGTTCCCGGCCCGTCGCCCGTCGCCCGTCCCCCGGCCGTCGGGGGACGGGCGACGGGCCGGCGCGCTCAGGGCAGTGCGCTCAGCCGTGGGAGGCGGTGCGGGAGGCGGTGCGGGAGGCGAGGACCTGGAGGGCGGTCTCGGACCAGCGGATGTTCTCGCGTTCGAACGCCATGCCGCGCAGCAGGGTGAGGTAGGGGCCGACGCGTTCGGCCTCGGCGAGGTGCTGCTCCTCGGTGCGGCCGTCGAGGAGCTTGGCCCGCAGGCGCTCGTAGCGGGCGAGCTTGGTGCGGGCCCACTCCAGGCGTTCGGCCACGGCCGCGCGCACGGCGTCCGCGTCACCGGCGTCGACGCTCTGGACCTTGACCATCAGCTCGTCGCGGATGGTGGTCGGCTTGCTCGTGTGTTCGGCGGTGTAGGCGTGGACGGCGGCGAGTCCGGCCTCGGTCAGGGAGAAGAGGCGCTTGTTGGGGCGCCGCTCCTGCTCGACGACCCGGGCGGAGATCAGGCCGGCGGCCTCCATGCGGTCCAGCTCGCGGTAGAGCTGCTGCGGGGTGGCCATCCAGAAGTTCGCCACCGAGGCGTCGAAGCCCTTGGAGAGGTCGTAGCCGGAGGCCTCGCCCTCCAGGAGGGCGGCCATCACCGCGTGCCGCAAAGCCATGCGGTCACGCTAGCAGTCACTGGTCGCTGGTCGCTGGTCACTGGTCACTGGTCAACAAGGCGACCGATGAAGGCGGCTGACGGCTCTGGACAGTGCGTTCCCGACCGCCCCATACTCGCCGGTACACCTACTCAATTCGATGACTAGGGACCGGAGACCTCCCCATGCACCCGTTCCGCAAGGCGGTCGAGGACCGCGACGCCCAGGCCATGACCGATCTCCTCGCCGAGAACGTCGTGTTCACCAGCCCCGTCGCGTTCAAGCCCTATCCCGGGAAGGCGATCACCGGCGCGATCCTGCGCGCCGTACTGCGCGTCTTCGAGGACTTCGCCTATGTGCGCGAGATCGGCGACCCCGACGGACGGGACCACGCGCTCGTGTTCACCGCCACCGTGGGCGGCAGGCAGCTCCAGGGGTGCGACTTCCTCCACCTCGACGAGGAGGGCAGGATCGACGAGCTCACCGTGATGGTCCGCCCGCTCTCCGGCGCGCAGGCGCTCGCCGCCGCGATGGCCGCCGAGTTCGACCGGATCGCCGCCGAGGCGGCGGAGGCTACCGAGGCCGCGGAGGCTACCGAGGCGGCAGAGGCGGCGCGCCGGTGAGCGACTTCGACGCCGTCGTCATCGGCGCCGGCAACGCCGGGCTCACCGCCGCCACCAGCCTCCAGCTCGCCGGACTGCGCACCCTGCTCGTCGAGCGGCACAACCTGCCCGGCGGCTGCGCCACCTCCTTCCGCCGCGGCCGCTTCGAGTTCGAGGTCGCCCTGCACCAGCTCTCCGGCGTCGGCGCCGAGGGGCAGCCCTTCACCCTCCGCGGCCTCTTCGACCGGCTCGGCGTCAGCGACAAACTGGAGTTCGTCGAGGAGCACGACCTCTACCGGGCCGTCGTCCCCGGCCGCTTCGACGTCACCCTGCCCGCCGACTGGCAGGGCACGACCGACGCGCTGGCGGCCGCCTTCCCCGGCAACCGCGACCGGATCGACCGCTTCCTCCAACTGGTCAGGGACGTCACCTTCTGGCAGATCGCGGCGATCCGCGGCATGCCGCCCGAGCAGGTCGACCCGGTGCTGTTCCGGTACGGGCTGCGCCCGGTCAAGGACGTCCTCGACGAGTTCTTCGACGACCCCGGCCCGAAGGCGGTGCTCGGCACCTACTGGACCTACCTCGGCCAGCCGCCCTCCCGGCTCGCCTTCCAGGACCTCGCGCTCACCCTCTACGCCTACCTGGAGTACAAGCCCTGGCACCTCGTCGGCGGATCCCAGGCGCTGTCCACCGCGATCCTCGACTCCTTCCTCGGCGCCGGCGGACAGGCGCGGTTCAACACGGCCGCCACGGCCCTCCTCACCGAGCACGGCCGGGTGACCGGCGTCCGGCTCGACGACGGCGAGGAGATCACCGCCCGCGACGTCGTCTCCAACGCCTCGCTCCCGGTCACCTACGCGATGCTCGGGGAGGACGCCCTCCCCGCCGCCGTCCGCGAGGACCTCGCCACCCGGCGGACCGGCGTCTCCGGCGTCGTCCTGCACATGGGCCTCGCCGCCACGCCCGCCGAACTCGGCTTCACCACCAGCACCACCTTCGTCCACGCCGACGAGGACGACGAGCGCACCTACGCCGCCACCCGCACCCTGGAGCCCGCCCGCGGCATCTGCGTCACCTCCTACGACGTGGCCCCGATCGGCTTCGCGCCGTCCGGCGCCACCCACGTCAGCCTGATGACCCTCCAGTACGGGGACCACTGGGCGAAGGTCCCGCCCGCCGACTACGCCCGGACCAAGTTCGCCTACGCGCAGACCCTGCTCGACCGGGTCGAGGCGGTCGCCCCCGGCATCCGCGACGCGATCGAGGAGGTCGACGTCGCCACCCCGCTCACCATGGCCCGCTACCTCGGCCACCCCGGCGGCGCGATCTACGGCTACGACCAGGACCGCACCGAGGGCTGGCTGTTCCGCGACAGCGAACGCCGCAGCCACGTCCCCGGACTGCACCTGGCGGGCTCCTGGGCCGGACCGGGCGGCTTCCAGCCCACCCTCGAAGCCGGCGCCCGCGTCGCCCGCCGCCTGCTCCGGGCCAGGGACGCGGCCTGAGCCCGGCCCCCTGCCGCGCCCGCACCCGCGCCACCCCCGGCCCTCCCGCCCTCCCGCCCTCCCGCCCTCCCGCCCTCCCGCCCTCCCGCCCTCCCGCCCTCCCGCCCTCCCGCCCTCCCGCCCTCCCGCCCTCCCGCCCTCCTGCCCTCCCGCACCCGGACGGAGAACGCCCGTGAGCCACCCCCTCGCCTCCCACTTCGACGACCACGACGCGGTACGGGCCGACCTCGAGGCCCGCTCGCACCACGCCACCGACCCCGCCGCGAGCGCCGCCGCCGTCGACGCCCACCATCCCCGGCGGCTGCGCCTCACCGTGGCCGAGATCGTCACCGAGACCGTCAGCACCAGCACCTTCCGCCTCCGCCGCCCGGACGGCGGTGACCTGCCGCCCTTCCTCGCCGGCCAGTACGTCGGGGTGTTCGCCGACGGCACCAACCGCCCCTACGCCATCGCGTCCAGCCCCGCCCGGGCCGACCACTGGGACCTGACCGTGCGCCGGGTGCCCGGCGGGCGGATCAGCAACCACCTGATCGACACCCTCGCGCCCGGCGACACCCTCACCACCACCGGACCGACCGGCACCTTCCACCACAACCCGCTCTTCCACGGCGAGGACGTCGTCTTCCTCGCCGGCGGCTCCGGCGTCGTCCCGGCGATGAGCATGGTCCGCGAGATCGCCGACCGGGGCCTGTCCCGCCGCTTCCACCTGCTGTACGGGTCCCGCAGCGCCGAGGACATCGTCTTCCGCACCGAACTCGACGGCCTCGCCGCCACCCACCCCGGCCTCCACGTCCACCACGTGGTCCAGGACGCCCCCGCCGACTGGACCGGACCCACCGGCCTGCTCACCGGCGCCCTGGTCGAGTCCCTCGCCGGACCGCTCGCCGGCCGCACCGTCTACGTCTGCGGACCGCAGGCCCTCTACCCCTACGCCCTGCGACAGCTCGCGGGCCTGGGCCACCCCCGCCGCCGGATCCGCTTCGAGGCCAACGGCGCTCCCGCCGACCCCAGCGCGCAGGCCCACTGGCCGGCCGGCACCGACCCGGCGGCCGAGGTCGCCGTCACCGCGAGGGGCCGCACCTTCCGCACCCGCCGGGACCGCCCGCTGCTGGACGCCCTGGAGGACGCCGGTATCCACCCCGAGGCCGCCTGCCGCTCCGGCGAATGCGGCCTGTGCCGGATCCGGGTGGTCAAGGGCCACGTCCACACCGCCGTCGAGGCCCGCCTCCGCCTGTCCGACGAACGCTTCGGCTACACCCACTCCTGCGTCGCCTACCCGATCACCGACACCGAACTCGACCTCTGACCCCGCCGGCCGGGCACGACTTGCTCCGACGGAAGGGGAGGGGTAGTGTTTTTAAGTCGCCCGACAGGGAGCACCGGACACGCAGCAGCGCGGACGGTCCCGGGGCGGCCAATCCTCTGCAAATAGCAACGGCACCCGGCTTCGGGTTTCTTTGTCGTGTCCATTTGTGGGGATTGCGGCCGGATTCGCTTTTCGGAGCGGGGGTCGGCTAGAGTTTGAAACGTCGGACGGGGCGCCAAGCCGCGGAAGACACCGGCGAGTCGGTC
>NZ_JAXCLC010000139.1:0-7931 GCF_034043715.1 Kitasatospora purpeofusca
ACGAACGGCCCCCCGACGACAACCCTGTCCAACCCCCCACGGTCTACCCGCGGTCGACCCGCTCGGCAGGCCGGGGCCCCGCGTTCGCGGGCAGGTGGACGGAGCTGTCGCCCCAGCCGTTGACCAGCACGTCGTCCCCCGGGCCGAGCGGCTTGGTGGACGGCTTGGAAGCCGCAGGTGAAGCGGTCGGAGGAGAGGGATGAGGGGTGGCATCAGCCGGCGAACTGAGGCCGACTGCCAGAGAGATAGCCAGAAAGAGGACACCCGGCATCCCCATTGTGTGCCATATGCCGGCTTTCCGGCGGATCCTGGATAGTTGCATCAGTCGCTGACGATCCTTAGGCAGACGGATTCGAGCGTGCTTGATGTCACCACACCGCAGGGACACATTGGCGTAGCCATGAAATCCATGCACGGGTGGCGCTTTGGCGCAGATGAAACGTCGCTTGGCGATGCGCTGCCGAAGCTCCGGCCGAGCGGACCGACGGTTCCCCCTATGGTCCATGCGACATGTGCGCATCATCAACAACCTAGGCGATGGTTCGCATCCGACGCTACCGGTTTCGCCGAACTCCGCCCTGACCAGGGCCTCTTGAGATAAGTTGAAGAGGTCACGACAAATGGCCGTCCCGCTATGTCTGCTATGCGCACTGTCGACCTCGGCGCCTTCGTCTCGTATGCATCGCACAACGGTCGCTTGACACTGCGTGGCGGCCATGATGAGAATCCGTTAGCAGCCGGGCCCACGGCCCCTGCTGGGGGATGGAACCTTTGGGGGGTTCTCTCGCAGCGTCTTGGGGGAGACGCCTGCTTCTGTCACGTCGCGGGCATTGCCCGGCTTCTGCAATCAGCACACCGCGTCAGTTCGTAGCAAGATCCACGGCCCGACCTCGGCCAGTGGCAATCGGTCGGCTCATGCGACCCATCGCGCCTTGGAAGCTGAACGCGCACGGACCATTCGACCGTCTACACACACTCCTTGGAGATCTCGATGTCATCTCGACTGGCGACCCGGATCCTGAAGTCCACGGCAATTGCCGCAGCGGCACTGGCGCTGGCGGGAGCCACCGTACTGCCGGCCTCAGCTCAGAGCCTTGGCACAACGGCCGGTGCAACGACTGTCCACAACGGCACCCCCACGCTCAGCGTTACCTTGGAGGGCATCGGTGCTGCTGCCGGGAGCAGCGGTTGGACGTTCAACATCACCGCGACGAATCACACCGGCGCCGGCTACCAGCACTTTGCCCCCAGCATCGGGATCCTCAGCAACGGACTGACGGCAGCAAACGCGCACGCGATCGGAGGGGCACCCTACATTCCCATCATCAAGCTGACCTCCGCTGCCGACTCGACGCTCTGGACCGACCCGGCGGCGCTCGACCAGCCTCTGGCAGACGGCCAGACAGCCGTCTACACCGTGACTGTCATAACGCCCACCACCGTCTTCTACACGCTCTCATCCGTCAACGTGTCGAGCCAGGCAACCGCCGACGGCCGATTCGTTATCGGCAACTCGCTGGACTTCCCCGCCGAAGGATAATCCAGCTACCCATGGGAGGCTTGGGGGCCGAGGCCTCGGGTCCCAAGCCTCCATTGAGGATCGCCTCCACCCGCTCCATGCCGGTCCACACCCGATCGGCGCGCTCTCCGCCCGTGTCGGACAGCTCGATCCAGCGGGACAGCAGGCGGCTACTGAGGGACCGCAGCCTTTCGTCACTCAATGTCACGGTAAGAGCGTAGCGGGTGACGGCGGGCGGCGGACCGGGTCGGGGAATCCGACCGCAGCCTACAGGTGCGGGCCGATCAGCAGCACGGTGAGCACCGCGCCGCTCCCGCGGCCGTGGGCCTGGTCGCCGCCGTCGGCCGGGCCCCAGGTCCAGTAGACCCTCCAGGCGCCGGCGCCGGTCTCGATGTAGGAGTCGAAGACGCGGCGGTGGCCGTGGCCGGGCAGCGCGCGGTAGCGGTGGGTGCGCAGGCCGGGGTGGCGCGGGTCGGCGGCGAGCCGCTCCAGCGCGCGCCGCACCCGGCGCAGCTTCGCGGCGTCGGCCCGCCGCCCCTTCTCCAGGCAGGTGAGGGTGCGGGCGGCGGCGGGGGTGTAGTGCAGCGTCGGCATCGCGGTCTCCTTCGGTGCGGGGCATGCGAAGAGGGCCCGGCTCCCCGGTGTGCGGGGAGGCGGGCCCTCGGTGGGCGGGTCGGGCTGCGGCCGGGTCAGCCGGCGGGGTCGGCTTCCCGGCCCGTGGCCGCGATGCACTCGACGTCGAGCTGGTCGGCGTAGCCGGTGAGGTCGGCGGCGTAGAACTCCGCGGTCCGGCGGCAGTCGGTGTCGTCGCAGGGGCAGGCGGTCCAGCTCGCGGCGATGGTGCGCAGCAGGAGGGTGACGGCGGTGGTCGGCATCATCAGCTGGCCGCTGAGCAGGTCGTGGACGACGGTCAGCGGCCGGGCGCGGCGCCGGTGTGGTCGAAGTGGTCGCTCATTCTGTTCTCCGAATTTCGTCGGTGAATTCTTTTCGGGGTCGCGCAAATAGAAAGTCCCGGCCGCTCGGGGCGGCCGGGACGGTGTTTTTCGGCGACACGGAGGGCGCCATAATGGGGTGTGGAGGGTGGTCGGGGGTCTCAGCCGGCGGTCTGCCGGTGCCGGTCGCAGGTGAGGAAGCCGGAGCAGGGCACCTCGGGGTCGCAGCCCTCGGCGGGTGCGGCCCAGGCGAGGGTGGCCACGGGGACCGCCAGGCCCCGGGCGGCGCAGGCGTCGCAGACGAGGAACCCCGCACAGGGCGCCTGGGGGTCGCAGGTGACGGTGTCGAAGCGGGCGGGATCGGCGGTGGTGTCGGCCATGAGGTGCGGCTCCGGTGTGGTCGGGGTGGGTGGGCGGGGCGGGCGGCCCGAAGGACCGGGGCCGCCCGGGAGCCTCTACAGCTCCAGGTCCATCCACGAGATGTCGTTCAGCTCGACGTCCAGGCGCCGGGCGCGGCCGCCCTGGCGGAAGTAGTGCTCGCCGAGGGCGTCGGCCAGGATCTGTTCCTGCTCGGCCTGGTCGGCGCCGGCGTCCCGGGCGGCGTAGAGCTGCTGGGCGACGGAGCCGGGCATCTTGTGGGTGATCGGGCGCTGGCGGGGGTCGTCGGTGGAGCCGGACGCCGCGCTGAAACCGAAGGCGGCCTGGATGTGCAGGGTGAAGCCGTTCTTCTCGGCGTCGCGGCGCACCCGCTGCTTCACCCGGGGCTGCCACTTGGTGCGGACCCGCTGCTCGACCTTCTTCGCGGCGGCGGGCTTGGGGGTGCCCTGGCCCTTGAGCCAGCGCTGCACGGTGCGCTGGCTGACGCCCAGGTCGGCGGCGAGCTGCTTGGTGGAGCCCTTGGCGTCCTTGAGCAGGAACCGCATCCGGGCCTGAACGGACTGCGGGATGGGGCGGGTGCGCTCGGCACGCTCCAGGCCCTCGTCGATCTCCCCCATGTAGCTCTCCTTCTAGGTGGTGGCGGTGGTGGGGGCCGCCCGGCGGCGGGCGCCGGGCGGCCGGGGTTCAGCGGGTCCAGCCGATGAGGGTGAGGCGGTGGCCGCGCTCTGCGAGGTCGCGGCGAGAGACGGCTTCCTCGTGGGCGTGGACCAGCGGCAGCACCAGGTCGCCGCCGTCGCCGTCGGCGGTCGGGATGTCGTTCCACACGCCGCCCGCCTCGTCCAGCCACAGGGCGGTGTGGTCCTCGCTCGGCGCGGCGGCCGGCGCCACGATGCCCGCGGCCCGCGCGGCGCGCAGCCAGGTGTCGGCCTGCTCGGTCAGCTCGGCCCGGACCGCCGGCTCCAGGCGCTCCCAGGCGACCGGGCTCTGCCTGGCGTGGCGCCAGTGGGCGGCGGCGAGCTGCTCGGCGCGCGGGTCCTGCTCCAGGTCCTGCACGGGGTCGCTCCCCTTTCTGGTCCGGCCGCCGGTCGGCGGCCCGCCGCTGACAGGTCGTGCAGGTGCGGGCCGGGCCCGCACGGTTGCGGGCCCGGCCGGGGTGCGGCTACTCGTCGGCGGACACAGCGCCGCCGGTCTTGATGTGCCGGGCCGGGTTGACGTCGTCGGCGAGCATCTCGGCGATCTCCGGCATCGGCCTGCTGCCCTCGAACTTCACCAGCCCCGGCGACACCCCAAGACGGAGCGAGGTGGTGAGGGTGCCGTCCGACTTGGTGAGGACATCCAGGGCGCCGGGGCCGGGCGAGGCGAAGACCGCGCAGTCGGACAGGATCGCGAAGGCGTGCAGGCCGGTGTCGGCGTACATGCGGCGCAGTTTGCGGTGGAGGTTGACGGTGGCGGTGTCGATGACCAGGGCGCGCATCAGCGGGTCCCAGGTCGGGCGGTCCAGGGCGGCCCAGCGTTCGCCGGGGGTGTATCCGTGGCCGCGGGGGCGTTCGCGCATCTTGCCGATGGTGCCCTTGGCGGTCTGCTTGATCGCGGTGAGCACCGCCAGCTCCGCCGCATCGCCCTGGCCCGCCTTGATGGCCGCCATCTTCTCCAGGAAGCCGACCGGGTCGGTGTCGGCGAGCTTCAGCGGCACGCCCAAGGCCGCCATCGTGTCCAGGTATGCCTGGCGCAGGCGTTTGTGCCACGGGTCCAGGTAGGGGCCGTACTCGTGGCGCAGCCAGCCCTCCAGGGGCTGCGGGCGGGCGCCGAGCTCGATGGCGTAGGCCACCTTCACCGTGGAGTACCAGGCCGGCCCGGTCGGGCGGGAGCCGTCCGCGGTGAACGGGCTCGGGAGTAGGGGGTTCGTGTCGACGTGGGAGAGGTCGACCAGCCACGACCCGGGGATCTTCGGGTCGAACGTGGGGTTGAGCTCGTGGACCGGGCCGGACAGCGGCAGCGTCAATCTGCCGGCGGCGGCGAGGAACGCCATGTTGACGTCGAGGCCGACCGCGAACGGCGCCGCCTGCTCGTCGTCGGTCAGGTCGCGGTGCCAGTCCCATGCCTCGGTCACCAGCTCGCCGCCCTCCTCCCGGTCCTGGGCGAGGGGGTGGACGTCCGGGACCTCCGGCGGCGCCGGGTCGAAGCCGTCCTTCGGCCTCGAGCCCTCCACCGGACCGGACGTCCAGCCCACCGCGGTGCGCACCGCGCGGGTCGGCGGGCGCAGTGCGGTGACGAGTTCGAGGCCGGAGACGGCGGTGGAGCCGCGGGGGATGAGGACGCGGGTGGCGTAGGTGCCGAGCAGGCGGGCCAGGTCCGGGGCCGGGAGGCCTTCGGGGATGGCCCAGCCGCCGGTGGCGAGCGCGCCCCAGGCGGGGATGCACAGCTGGACGCACTGGCGGCGGCCGTCCTCGGGGGTGCGGTAGATCCGCGCCCACGGGCCCAGGCCGCGCTGGGTGAGCTGCCAGCCCACCTTCTCCAGCGCCTTGACCGTCTTGTGGGTCTTCGGCAGCTGGCCCAGGCGCTGGACGAACTCGCGCTTCTCGTCCCGGCCCATCGGCGGCAGTCCCAGCTCCGCCAGCGCGGCGTCGGTGACGACCAGCAGGGCGTCGCCGTCCTTGCCGCGCCGGTGCAGGCGCGGTGAGCCGAGCTTCGCCTCGAACGCCCACTCCACCACGGCCGCCAGGGTGCGCCCGGACGGCGCGGACGACGCCACCGTGCCGTCGGCGAGGTAGGCCACCAGGCTCTTACCGTCCGCGGCGACGTCCAGCACCGCGAGGGGACCTGCCGGGAACCGCACGGCCGCCGCCGCCTCCCAGTCCGACGACCCCTCAGCCGCGGCGGCCTTCTTCGCCGGGGCCTTGCGCGCCCGCGAGGACGCCGCCGGGCCGGACGCGGGGGCGGGCGCGGCGCGGCGGGGCGCAGCGATGGGAGCGACCGAGGCAGCCGGCTCCGACGACGCCCCGGCAGGGCCGTCCGCGGGGGCGGTCGGCGCGGCTGTGGCGGCCGTGGTCGCGATGTTCGGGTGGCGGGCGAGTGCCTCCAGAGCCGCCTGCGACGGCCCGGCCGGCTCCAACCGGGCCTGCCGCTCCACTCCCTGGGCGGGCGTGGTGTGCTCAGCTGTGGAGGCCTCGACGAGCGCGTCCACCGCCTCGGCCGGAGCGCCCCGGACCAGGGCGGCGATCCCGGTGTCGGGAGTGCACCAGCCGCCCATGTGCATCGCACGGCCCTGCGCGCGGTACGGCGTCGCACGCCCGCACCGCACACACGGCGCCGGCGGCCCGGCCACCAGCTCCCCGGCCGCCGTCCGGTCCAACTCGACCACGGCCAGGTCCTGCTGCACGCCGCCGAACACCGCCGGGGCGGGCGCAGCAGTGGCGGAGGCAGCCGGAGCCGGTCCCGGCTGCCGAACCACTGCGGGCCCGGACGCGACGGTGGCCGCCGGGACCGGGGCCGGCACGGCGGTCGGCGGTGCGGGAGCCGGCCCGTCGGCCGGGGCCTGGACGGTGGGACGCACGAGACCGGCGGCCTGCGCGCGGCGCAGCCACTCGGCGGGCTCGACCGTGCCGTGCTGCAGCGCCAGCATCGCCAGGAACCGGATGTAGACCTCACGCTTGGGCGGGCGCGGGTCCGTCGTCCCCGCCTCCCAACGCACGATCGTCTCCCGCCGCGTCTTCAATGCCGCGGCCAGCTCCTCCTGGGTGTAGTCGCCCACCTTGCGCAGCCGCTCCCGCTCCGCCGGCACCGGCAGGTCGTCCACCGGACGCGGCCGGGCCAGCAACGCGTCGATCGACGCGAACAGGTCGTCAGTCACAACCTCACCGCCACATCACACACCCTAGCGTGAAAGTAACTTCTGGATCGCACATTTCAAACTAGCATCACCGGTTCGGGGCATGCCGAGGGCACGCTGCTGACAACAGGGGGTCTGTGCACCGGCCGGACGGGGGTCTCCCCATGAGCCGGACACCCTCAAGAGAAGTGGAAAGAGAACGTTGGCCCCTCCCGGACGCCGATGGCCCGGTGCAGGTGGCTATGCGCGCGACGCGCAAGCCTGGCCGGCCTTTACCGAACCACGGTGACCCCGACCGCGTGGAGCCCGTGCAGGTCGAGACAACTGCATGCGCTTCCGCCGAATTTCTTGATGCAAGAATGAGCCGCCGGTCGTAAACCGGAGAGAACCAGACAATCGCGCAGTGACATATTGGCCACGAAGCGCCACCGGGACAGAGTATCTAGACAGCACGAACTACTTGAAGTCATTCTCTGCTTCTCGTGTCGAGGCCCTAGAAATCCGGCCCTTCGAACCGCATGCTTGCGACTAGCCCGAAGCAGCCACCCGCTGAAGACCTGTCACGTCATTTCTGGGGGACCATGAAGAAGCTTTTCACGTGTGCAGCGATGGCTTTGGCCCTTGTACCCGCACTGATCCCCAGCGCCACCGCGCAGGCAGCGCCGGTGTCGGACGGGCCTGCCGCTGTCAGCGAAGCCTGCGACTGGAATTTCCCCGGAAACGGGCCTGCCAAGGCAATAATCCTGTGTAATTCCTGGCCTGCCCAGTTGATCTGGCCGGATGGCCGGGGGGAGTACGTGGTCATCGGTAGTGACCGTCAGGTCTGGCACAGCTATCAGTACAGCCCGAACGGGTCGTGGTCCGTCTGGGGAACCCTCGGTAACAGCCATGACGTCCGGAGCGGTGTCTGGAGTTGGTTCTCCAATGGATACCCCACCGTGGAGGTGCTCGGTGGTGACGACCGCTACTGGTGCAACAGGTACATCGGCAACGGCACGTGGAGCAACTGGGACGTCTGCTGAACGCACCCGGACCGACCCGGCCCCCTCTCGAACCACTCCGACAGACCCGGGGGTGGCGTCATGGGTGACGCCACTCCCGGCATCACCCATGACGCCCAAATCTAGAACCCGAACTCCAGAACCGCCGCTGCGCTCGTCCTTCCGGACGGCCGTAGGCCCCTGACGGGTGGCTGCGCGCGAGCGCGCGCGCCCCCGCCGCCCGGAACCGGCCGACACGGACTGACGGGCTGTGCGCCGCTGCACCGTCGGGG
>NZ_JAXCLC010000014.1:0-125089 GCF_034043715.1 Kitasatospora purpeofusca
CGTGGGTGGGTTTGGTGGTCCACTCGCAGCCGCCGGCCTCGTGGCGGAGGTAGACGAGCCCGGCGAGGGTGTCCATGTAGACGGCTTCGAGCGGCTTGCCGGAGGTGTCGAGGTGCGCGAGGTCACGGACGACCTCACCGACGGCAGGGGTGTAGGCGGGCGTGCGGGGGCGACTGGGCATGGGGGCTCCAATGGTTGCACTGTGCGTTGGGATCGCTACGACCCGTATCCATGGTGAGGCCGGAGGGACTACGATCGGAAGCCGGGGAAATGGCGAGTCTGCTATGGGTTCAGTTGGAGTCAGCATGAACGAGCGAAAGCTTGACCCCACGTCATCTGCGTTCGCGCCCATCGGCGTTCAACTTCGCAGGTCAAGGAAGGCACGTAGCCTGACTCAGCCCCAACTGGGCGAGATGATCAGGTTCTCCGCGTCCTACATCTCGCGAATTGAACGTGGAGTCGAGCCACCGAGTCGACGCCTCGCCCAGGAGGTCGACCAGGCATTGGACACCGGCGGCACCATCGAGCTGATGCTCGACCAGCTTGAGCATGTAGTACTCAAGGAAGGGCTTCCGGAGTACGTAGCCCAGGAGGCGAAGGCGGTGACCATCCGCCTCTTCCATCTGGGCCTGATCTCAGGCCTCCTGCAAACGCCCGACTACGCCACGGCCTACGAGCTGGCGTCAGTCCGCAGAGGCGCAGCCACTCGCCAGCAGGCTGATGCTCGCGTGAAGTTCCTGCTGAACCGGCAAGAAGCTCTGAAGCGGGCTCCTCCACCCTTCATCCAGGCGGTACTTGACGAGTGGAACCTCCGACGGCCAATCGGCGGCGACGCTGTCATGATCGGACAGTTGAAGTACTTGGAGGAGGTGGCTCAACAACCGAACGTGACTCTCCAGGTAGCGCCGATGAGTCTGGGCGAGGACCGACCCTTCGTTCATCCGGTGAATCTGCTGACCATGCCGAACGGCAGGATGGTTGGCTATACGGAGAGTCACAAGACGGGCTTCATGGAACGCGATGCCCAGATACTGTCATCCTGGGCCAGGGACTACGATCGGCTGCAGGTCGAAGCCCTGTCCCGAGCCGGCTCGTTGGAGCTGATCAGAGCAGTACGGAAGGAATTTGAGAGCCATGCAGCACATTGACACCGCCGGCGCTCAATGGTTCAAGAGCTCCTACAGTGGCCAGGGCGGAGAGTGTGTTGAGGTTGCCTCCAACTTCCCCGGTCTCGTCCCGGTCCGTGACTCCAAGAACCCAGACGCATCTCTTCTCTTCCCCGCCGACGCCTGGCAGTCCTTCGTCACCGCCGTCCAGGACGGCGAGTTCGGCACCATCTGAACTCTGAACCATCGATGAGCCCCGACCGCTGAACCGGTCGGGGCTCACGCCGTTCTCCCCCCGTACGCGCCCCTTGGAACAGCACAGCCCGCCCGAATGCCCTCTGTCCCCCGAGTTTTCCTTCCCCTACCGTGGATCTCAGGCCTACCGAAGGGAACTCCTGGACCATGTCGTGGCGTAAGAGCACTCACTGCGGCCAAGGCGGCGACTGCGTCGAGATCGCCGACCACCACCCCGGCCTCGTCCCCGTCCGACACTCCCAGGACCCCTCCGGCCCCGCCCTCCTCTTCCCCGCCGACGCCTGGCGCGCCTTCGTCGCCGCCGTCAAGCACGACGAGTTCGACATTCTCTGAAACCCGGCCTCCCCGTCCCCCGCCGCGTCCGGCTGACCCGCACCCCTCCCGGCTGCTTCGATGGGCGGATGCGCGAAGCAGCCGCCCCAACTCCCCCACCGCCGCCACTCGCCGAGGTCCTCGGCGTGCGCCGGATCCGGCTCGCCGAGGTCGCCGCTCCTCGCCTCACCGCCGAGGAGCGGCACGCCCGGGACCAGGTCTGGGCGACCATGGTCCTGGCCAACCCCACCCTCTTCGACGGCCCCGCGGTGGCCTGCGCCGACACCTCGTGGCCCAGACCCGGCGAACTCCACGTCTCCTGGTCCCGGGTGACCTACCGCCACTACGCCCTGCGCCGCGTCCCCTCCGCCACCGCCCCCACCGCCTCCCTCTCCGTCAGCGTCCTCCAGGCCACCGACGACGGCCGCCTGCTCGTCGGCCGGATGTCCCCCACCACCGCCGCCCCCGGACGCTGGCAGTTCCCCGGCGGCTCCGTCGAACCCCCGCCCGACGGCGAGCGCCTCGACGTCGCCGCGCTGCGCCGCAACGCCGTCCGTGAGCTGGCCGAGGAGACCGGAGTCACCACCACCCCCGCCGAGTTGGAACTCTGGGCCGTCACCCGGGGCCAGTACGGCAGCGTCGGTGTGCTCTTCCTCGCCCCGCCCCTCCCCGAGCCGGCCCTGCGCGAGTGCTTCACCGCCCTCGCGCCCCCGGAACGCGAACTGGTCGAGCTGGCCTTCGTCCGCTCCCCCGCCGACCTCCCGGGCCTGCCCGGCCCGCACGCCGACTACCTGCCCCCGGTCGTCCACCGCTTCGCCCGCCAGCAGGCGGGGTGGCGGCGTCGAATGTCCTGACCGGACCGGGGACGCGGTCCGCGACCTCCGCCGGCCGCCCCGGCCGCCGCTTGACCTGAACCTCGGTTGATGTACGAGGGTTTCGCCATCGAACGGCGAGACGAGGAGACTCCGATGACAACACAGCCCACGATCCTGGTGACCGGCGCGACCGGACGGGTCGGCGGTTCGGTGGTGGCCCGACTGCACGCGGCGGGCGTACCCGTGCGGGCACTGGTGAGGGGGGAGGCGGACTTCCCGGAGGGTGTTCGGGCGGTGCGTGGCGATCTCGGTGATCCCGCGTCACTGGGCGCGGCGCTGGAGGGCGTCGACGCGGTGTTCCTGGTGTGGCCCTTCCTGCATGCCGAGGGCGCCGCGGACGTGATCGACGTGATCGGGAAGCACGCCCGACGGGTGGTGTACCTGTCCTCGGCCGGGGTCGGGGACGGGGACGGGGACGGGGACGGGGAGCCCGGCGACGCGATCACCGCGTTCCACGCGGAACTGGAGCGGCTGATCGAGACGTCGGGCCTCGAATGGACGGCGCTGCGGCCCACCGGCTTCGCGAGCAACACGCTGGGCTGGGCGGACGAGCTCCGCTCGACCGGCGTGGTCCGGGCGCCGTTGGCGGAGCTGGCCCGCCCGTTGATCCACGAGGGCGACATCGCCGCCGTCGCCGTTCAGGCACTGACGGCGGACACCCTGCTCGGCGCCCGCCCCCTGCTCACCGGCCCTGACCTGGTCACCCAGGAACAGCAGGTGGCACTGATCGGCGAGGCGGTCGGACGGCCGCTGCGGTTCGAGGAGATCGCACCGGCCGAGGCCGCCGAGCGGATGAGGGCCGCGGGCTACCCGGCGGAGCTGGTGGCGGCCATCCTCCCGGCCCAGGCGGCCATGCTCGACCACCCGGAGCCCGTCAATGACGCGGTGGAGCGGATCACGGGAATCCCGGCCCGGTCCTTCGGGGAGTGGGCGGTGGACCACGCGGCGGACTTCCGCTGAGCGGGACGCCGTTCAGGACCCGTTCAGGACGCGGGCCCCGGTGCACGCGGTGCCCGGGTACGGGAGATCATGATCGCCACCGATGCCCGTCGAAAGGGCGACCATGCGATTCCCCTGGCGCCGCCGCCCCACCGCTCCCCCGGCCGCACCGGCCGACACCGACGACGACCTGCAGCTCGCCCGCCAGGTCGCCTACCGGGCCGCCCACCGGGACCACCCCTCGACCGTCGAGGTCCTGGCGGTCGTCGAGGAGATGCTGGCGGACGAGAACGGGTACCCGTTCGCCGTCGGCGTCCTGGAGAACCTCCAGAACCTCGCCTCCCACGGCCTCGACGAATTCCGCTCCGCCGAGGACATCCGCCCGCTGCTCGGCCCCCGAAGTGCGACCTGCTGGGACACCCTGACCGACTTCTGGGGCGACGTCGCCGACTGGAGGCTGCGCACCGGGGTGCCGATGGAGTCCTCCGCCCCGATCCTCGCCGTCGAGAGCGAGGAACTGCGGCTGCTCCTGTGGACGTCGAACCGGACCCTCCCCACCGGCGAGAAGCTCGGACTCGCCGACATCCTGCGCTACGAGAAGGCCGTCGGTGCGAGCCTGCCCGACTACAGCCACCTCGCGGCGGCCCTGGACGTCGCGGGAAAGAGCAGCTTCTGACTCCGCCCTCCCCCTGGCGCGGGAAGTCGGGGCCGCCGACTTCCCGCGCGCACCGCGCTGCGGAAATGGATCATCAGCAGGATCCGTGGGCGGCACTCCGCCACCCGGCCCTGCCGGTCGCCCTGCTCCGGGACCCGGCCACCGCCGGGACCGCCGGGACCGCCGCCGCCAACCCTGCGGTGCCAGTGGCCGTCATGCACCGCATGATCACGGCGGCGGAACGGGCGGCCGGGGCGGCGCGGGAGCCCGCCTCGGAGTAGGAAGTCGACCCGGTCGACTTCCTACTCCGAGGCGGGCTCGAACCACTCCCACTCCCACGCCCCCTCCCCCATTCGCCCTGCTGGATCGGCCTCTTGTCATCGGCGACGTGATTTCCAAGATCGGCGAGTCACCAGCGCACTCCAATGAGCGAGGTTCGCACGAGTCAAGCGGGTGTGGGGGTGGTCAGGTCCCAGGACCCGGACACGGTCGGGCAACAGGCCGGTGTAGTCGGCGACCGCCGCCTTCACGTCCCCCGCCGCCCCCCGCCAGTGGGCAAGCTCGTGCCGGGTGCTGAGGGTGTGGGGGTGGTCGGGTCCCAGGATCCGGATACGGTCGGGCAACAGGCTGCTGTAGCCGGCGACCGCCGCCCTCGCGTCCCCCGCCTCCCCCCGCCAGTAGGCAACGTTGTGCCGGGTGCTGAGGGTATGGGGGTGGTCGGGCCCCAGGACCCGGATACGGTCGGGCAGCAGACCCGCGAAAGCCGCCGCCGCCGCCCCGGCATCCCCCGCCTCCCCCCGTCGGTGGGCAAGGTGGTGCCGGGTATTGAGGGTGTCGGGGTGGTCAGGGCCCAGGACCCGGAGGCGGTCGGACAACAGACCCGCGAAAGCCACCGCCGCCGCCCCCGCATCCCCCGCCTCCCCCCGCCAATACGCAACGCTGTGCCGGGTATTGAGGGTGTCGGGGTGGTCAGGGCCCAGGACCCGGAGGCAGTCGGGCAACAGACCCGCGAAAGCCGCCGCCGCCCCCGCGTCGCCGGCCTCCCCCCGCCAGTAGGCAAGGTTGTGCCGGGTAGTGAGGGTGTCGGGGTGGTCAGGGCCCAGCACCCGGACACGGTCGGACAACAGACCGGTGTAGTCGGCGACCGCCGCCTTCACATCCCCCGCCGCCCCCCGCCAGTAGGCAAGGTTGTGCCGGGTAGTGAGGGTGTGGGGGTGGTCGGGTCCCAGGATCCGGATACGGTCGGACAACAGGCCGGTGTAGTCGGCGATCGCCGCCCCCGCATCCCCCGCCTCCCCCTGCCAATAGGCAACGCTGTGCCGGGTTCTGAGGGTGTCGGGGTGGTCAGGGCCCAGGACCCGGAGGCGGTCGGGCAACAGACCCGCGAAAGCCGCCGCCGCCGCCTTCGCATCCCCCGCCTCCCCCCACAGCGTGGCGAGGCTCGCGCGGGTGGCGAGAGTGTAGAGGTGCTCCGGTCCGAGGACCCGCACCATGTCGGGCAGCAGGTCAGCGGTGGCGGACGCGGCGCCCGCCGCATCCGCCACCTTCCCTTGCCAGCCGGCGAGGTTTGCACGGGAAGCGAGGGTTTCGGGGTGGTCGGGGCCCTGGACTCGGATGCGGTCGGGCAACAGGCCGACGAAAGCGGCGACCGCACCCACTACATCCCCTGCCTCTCCCCTCCAGTAGGCATGCTCGTGCCGGGTGGCGAGGGTGTAGGGGTGGTCAGGGCCCAGGACCCGCACGACGTCGCTCAGCAGATCGGCGTAGGCCGTGGCCGCTCCGCTCGGATCCCCCGCCTCCCCCCGCCAACGAGCGAGATCGTGCCGAGTGGTCAGGGTACCGGGATGATCAGGGCCCAGGACCCGGACACGGTCGGGCAACAGACCGGTCAAGGCCGTGGCCGCCCCGCTCGGATCCCCCGCCTCCCCCCGCCAACAAGCAAGGTCGTGCCGAGTGGTCAGACTGTCGGGATGATCAGGGCCCAGGACCCGGACACGGTCGGGCAACAGACCGGTCAAGGCCGTGGCCGCCCCGCTCGGATCCCCCGCCTCCCCCTGCCAACGAGCAAGGTCGTGCCGAGTGGTCAGACTGTCGGGATGATCAGGGCCGAGGTGGTGCCGGGTTCTGGCCGCCAGTCGGTGGAAGTGAACACGGGAAGCGGTGGCCTGGCCGGCTTCGCCGAGGCTTCGCCCGGTACGGAACAGCACCGCGTGGGCATCGGGCCGAAAGAGACTGTCCTCGGCGAGGGTGGTGATGGCGGTGGCGTTGGCACGCAGAGCTTCGGCGAGGTCGGTGTCGCGCTCGATCTCGGGCCACGCAGCGGTCAGGGCGTCGGCGGCGATACGCGCGAGGGTGCGGTGCTGGTCCGGGGTGAGGGTGTCGCGGACGGCGTGCTGAGTGAGCCGGTGAACCCGGACTGCCTGGTGAGGGGTGTGGGAAGTGTGGTCGATGAGGTGAAGCCGGTGCAGCGCGCGGAGCACGGCTACGGCCTCCACCTCGGCGGCCGGCACCGAGGCCGTGGCGCCGACCGGGGCGCCGGAGGGGACGGCGGCGGATGCGCGGTACTGGGTGAGGTAGCTGAGGACCGGGCCGCTGGTCATGACGCTGTGGGGAATGCCGTGGGGGGCGAGGAAGGAGGCGAGGTGGAGCATGGGCCGGGCCAGACCTGCGGGGCGCAGGGCGTCCGCGCGGTCCAGGGAGAGGGTCAGGGCGGTGGCAACCGTGTGGTGCTGATCGTCCGGCAGCCTGTCCGGAGCCGCGTCCGCGAGGGTGGTGGCGCGGTCGGCGAGCAGGACGAGGTAGTCGGCGGCGGTGATGGCGGCGTCCGCGATGTAGGCGGCAGCCTGGGACAAGGCCAGTGGAAGGTGACCCAGATCGCGGGCGAGAGCCGTGAGGTGCTCGGCGGGTTCGGTTCGACCGTGGACAGCCAGGGCATCGGCCAGGTAGGCGAGGGCTTCCGCGGGGGTGAAGAGGCCGACTTCGACCGCGCGGCTGCCGGGCCGCGCCAGGGCCGCTTCACGGCTGCGGGTGGTGACCACGGTCTGCCCCCACGGGCTGGCCGGTGGCCACAGGCCCTGCAGGTCGGCGGGATCGGTGACGTCGTCGAGCACCACCAGCCACCGGCACGCCGGTGCCTGGCCCGGCTTGGGTTCGAGCCAGGCCAGGAACGCGGCGGAGGCTCGTTCGGTGTCGTCGTTCGGATCGGCCCGGCACAGCTCGATGCCGGCTTGGGCGAGCCCGCTCGCCGCAGCGGCGCGGCTTCCGGCAGTGACCCATACCAGGACGTCCAGTTTCCCGTCGCGCCAGGCGGTGCGAGCGTGATCGGCGGCCAGCTGGGTCTTGCCGACTCCGCCCATCCCGCTCAGGACCTGGCCCAACACCGCGGTCCCTCCCCCGGACAGCACCTCGCTCAGCCGGTCGGCCACGGCACGGTGCTGGAACGACTGCGCGCGGGAGGGGATGGTGCCGACCTGGTGAGGCCAGGATGCCGGCGCCTGCCGTCCGCGTTGCCGCAGGGTCAGGTGGGCGTTTCCGCTGATCGCGATCGCCCCCGGTGCGTTCGCGGTCGCCGACCCGGTACCGACGACCCGCGCCGAGCCCGGAGTCGTGATTCCGGCGCCGGTGCCCGGGGCCGGACCCTGGTACCCGGTTACGGCCGTACCACCACCGTCGGCCCGGGCGTCGCCGGTGTCCGACACCGCTACGGCCGGCTCGGGCTCCGTGCTCGCTCCCCGTCGTAGGCGGACCAGCCATCTCTTCGCCATCGGCCTGTGGGTCCTACTCCGTGTAGTCGATGCCGGAGGTTCCATTGCAGGTAGCCTCCCCGGTGTCCTCGGCAGTGGCCGAACCCGAACCGCGGCCACCGGGGCGCCTGATACCGCTGACACCGCCGCGACTGGCGGGCCCGGTCCGGACGGCCCTGTCCTCCGGTCCTCCCGTACCGGGGGGCTGCTGGAACACCGCCCACCACAAGGCCAGCACACCGACGGCCGCCTGGACCGACGCCCCGGTCATCTCACCCGTACCGGGACTGTTCAACAGCCACACCAACGGAGTGGAGACGATCCCCGCCACCGCCACCACGATCAGTGCGACCTTCCACCTCTGCGACATGCCGGCGCCCCCTCCTGGTATCCAACGAGGCTAGCTGGCCGACGACTTACCCGTCTCGAGCAGTCCCATCACGCCACCGATCGTCACAGACCGGTGCCGGCCCGCGCGCGACCGACCGATGGACCGGAGCGCACGGCGAGCAGCTGCCCGAGCCGGTGCGGTCGATGCTGACCGGGAGCATCCGGGCGGACCGCACCGATTCCATGAGGTCCCGGATGCGCCACGGAGGCGGCCGACGCGGCGAAAAGGGTGGGCCCCGCACGGCCCGGCGGAGCAGAATGCGCAGCATGGCGGACATGGCAGCGTTCCAGGACGCGATCACGGCTTGGGCGGCGGGCGGACCCGGTGGGCCCGCGCGGGAACGGGCCGAGCGGGTGGGGGCGCGGACGGCGGTCCTGGTGGAGGGGCCGAGCGACCTCGCCGCCGTCGGGGCGCTGGCGGCGCGGCACGGCCGGGACCTGGCTGGTGACGGGGTGTGCGTCGTCTCCATGGGCGGGGCGATGAACGTCGCGCGCTACGCCGAACTGCTCGGGCCGCCCGGGCTGGGGCTGCGCCTCACCGGGCTGTGCGACGCGAACGAGCAGGGCTTCTACGAGCGCGGGCTCGACCGGGCGGGAGCACCGCGCGACGGCTTCTTCGTGTGTGTGGCGGACCTGGAGGAGGAGTTGATCCGCGCCCTGGGTGTGGCCCGGGTCGTGGAGATCGTCCGGGCCGAGGGCGACCTCCCGGCCTGGCAGACCTTCGTCCGCCAGCCCGCCCACCAGGGCCGCCCGGCCGAGGGGCAGCTGCGGCGCTTCCTCGGCACCAAGAAGGGCCGCAAGATCCGCTACGGGCATCTGCTGGTGCAGGCCCTGGCCCCCGGGCAGGAGCCTGCTCCGCTGCGCGACCTGCTGGCCGCCGTCTGAACCGGGCGAGCAACGTGAGGGGAAGTCGGACCGGCCGACGTCTCCCTCCGTCAGTACTCGACGGCGTCCAGGTGGTAGGTGGTGTCGACCCAGAACTCGCCGGCCCTCGCCTTGACGGAGAGCACGTACTGACCGGGCGCCAGCGGATCCAGGGCGCACCACTGGCCCCAGGCGACGCGCGGAATGCCCATCGCCAGGAAGCGCCTGGACGCGAACTCCTGCACCCGCAGCGGGACCCCGTTCAGCGTCGCATCGGCCCTGGAGGTCTCGACCCGCCACGGCGCGGAGGAGAGGCCGAGGGCGAAGCGCTGGGTGTTGAAGACCGGGAAGAACACCGGCTTCCCGGCGGGGATGGGGCAGCGGCGCACCACCCGGCCGCCGTAGGTGCCGGCCAGGAACCAGACGTCCGAGGGCTGCCGCCACCCGGCGAACTCGCCGGTGGTGTCACCGACCGGGCTGCGCTCCGCCGGGGCCGACAGTGCCCACTTCCACCAGCGCGCCGCGAGCTCCGCGCCCCGGCGGGGGTCCACGGTGTCGGCACCGGTCTCGGGGGAGACGGCCTCGCCCACGGTCTGCTCCTTCGGTTCCGCGCGCACCGCTGATCGGTTCGCCCCGCGACTTTATCTCCTGGGTTTGTCCCCCGGGAGTCGGGCCCTCCCGCGTGGGAGGGCCCGGGGCGGACCGCCGGGCGGTCGGGTGGTCAGGCGATCACGCGGCGGACGGTGACCTCGTACTGGTCGACCGCGCCGTCCCAGCGGACGACGACGGTGCCGCCCTGCGACTCGTCGTAGTCCTCGTCGTAGTCCTCGTCGTCCTGGTCGTCCTCGTGGTCGTCCTGGTGGTCGTCCTGGTCGCCGTCCGCGTCGGCCGGGGCGAACCGGACGAGGGCGAGGTCGTGGGACTCCTCCTCGCAGAAGGCCGCCAGGTAGTCCCGTAGGGCCGGGTCGGCCACACCGGCCACCAACTCATGGGCCACCTCCCCGACTTCGTCGGCAGAGGCGGAGCCGCCGAGACCGGCCGGGACCAGCTCGGGCGAGGTGGCGGCGGTCAGGCCGGTGGCGGCGCAGAGGGCGTCGAGCAGGGTGTCACCGGAGGCGATCCGGGCCTGCCAGAGCGTCCACAACTCCCGGGGCAGGTCGGCCGAGGCGAGGTCGACGCCGTGGCGCCCGGCTATCAGACCCAGGTCGGCGCCCAGCAGGGCGCCGCGCCACTGGCCGCCCTCGGACTCCGCGACGGCGGCGGCGAGATCGGCGGCGAACGCGGCGAGCGTGTCGGGCAGTTCGCGCGGGTCGACCCAGAACAGCGACCGGCCGGCGTCGAACACCAACTCGGTCTCGGCGGCATCACCGGGCGGGGTGAGCAGCAGCTGACCGGGGCCGACCGTCTCCTCCCCCGCGAGCGCGGCCCGGCCGACCCACACCGGGTCGTGGTCGAGTTCGGCCTCGTCGAGGAAATTGCCGCCGTAGTAGGCGCCGTAGCGGGCGCCCCCGTCCCCGTACTCGTTCCCGTACTCGGCCAGCGGCCGGCCGAGCACCTCCCCGAAAGCCTGGGCCAGAGTGGCCGCCCACTCCACGGAACGGCCGGGCGGCGACGTGCTGCTCTCAAGCGTCATGACGGGAGTACAGCACGGCCAACCGACAACACCGGCAGGCGGGTTGGTTCAGCGGCTGTAGTCCTTGAGTTCCTCGGTGTCCAGAGTGACGTCGAGACCGGGCAGCTCGACCCGCTCGCCGTAGTCGTAGCTCCGGATCTCGCGGTAGCGGCCCTTGACCGGCTCGCTGTGGACGGAGACGGTGTCGTTGTCCCGGTCGACCAGCAGGTAGAGCGGGATGCCGCTCTCGGCGTACGCGCGGGGCTTCTTGACCCGGTCCCGCTCGTCGGCCCGCCGGTCGAAGGAGGTGACCTCCGCGACCAGCAGCACGCCCCGGGAGTCGGCCCACTCCCCCTGGCCGGCGAAGTACTTGGCGGGCGCGAGGGCTCCGTCCGGGCGGGCGGCACCGGCCCGGTGCGACGGGAGGAGGTGAAGGCCCTGCCGACCGAAGAGCCAGAGGTCCGGCCGCTGCCGCGCGCAGGCCCGCTGGAGCCACGCGAGGATCTGGCCGCAATCGCCGTCGGGCGCGGGCCGGACCCCCAGCTCGCCGCCGACGAACTCGAGGACGACGTCGTGGCGGGCGGCGGTCGCGGCGATGGCCTCGAAGGCGTCGAGCCGCAGTTGCGGCCGGTCAGCCGGTGGCGCGGACATAGATGTCGGCGGCGCCCGGCAGGCCGGCGGGGTCGGGGGCGACGTAGATGCGGCGGGCCCGGGTGCGGGTGGGGTCGGTGCCGGGGGCCGGGTCCTCGGTGTCATCGGGGGTCGGGGTGGGGCTAAGGCTCGGGTCGGCGGCGGGGGCGATGTGCTCCCTGGGTTCCGGGTCGGCGGCCTCGGTGACGGGCTGGGCGGTGTCCGCCGGGTCGGCGTCGGGAGCCGGATCGCCGGTGGGCGCCTCGTCGGGCAGCGCGGAGGGCGAGGCGGTGGGCGCCTCGTCGGGCAGCGCGGAGGGCGAGGCGGAGGGCGCCTCCTCGGGCAGCGCGGAGGGCAACACAGAGGGGGAAACCGACGGCGACGGCGACGGCGAAGCCGCCGGGTACGGCGCGCCCACCTCCGGGGCCGAGTCCGGCTCGTCGCCGCCCAGCGCCTCGGTGAGGTCGGCGGGCAGCGGGGCGACGGCGCCGGGGGCCGGCAGGTCGTAGGTGCGCAGGAAGTCGCCGACGCCGACCTCGCGCCCGCCCGCCAGCCGGTAGTGCAGGTAGGCGACGGGCAGGCCGTCCGCCCCGCGCGTGTAGACGGCGCCGACCGGGACGTAGTAGCGGCCCGCGCCCGGATGCTGGGAGGGGTGCAGCCCGGCCAGCAGTTCGGCGCGGTCGCGGTCGGTCTCGATGGCTCCCCGGCCGACGGTGAGCGCGTTGACGCCCCGGACGGCGAGGGCCGCCAGCACCGACACGAAGACCACCAGACCGATCGCGACGGTACGGCGCAGCACCGGCCGGCCGTGCAGCGCCGGCCAGGAGTCGCTGGTCGCACGCTCGGGCGGCGATCCGCCGTCGGGCCCTCGTTGCCTCACTGTTCGCGCTCCCCCCGGTCCGTCGTCATGGCGGCCCGGTAGGGGGCACGGCCACTCGTCATGCTCGTCCTGGACCCTACGCTCCGGGTTCGGAATGGGACCAACCACCCCGATCAGCCCGCGCTCACCCCAGGTAGGCGGGGGCCACGGCGGCCTCCAGCAGCCGCCCGGGCGCGCCGCCGCCGTCGGCGGGGACGGTCCACAGGTCGGCGCCGAAGTCGCCGGGCATGGCGTAGAGCAGGGTGCGGTCGTCGGACCAGACGGCCTGGTCGTCGATGCTGCGCTGCTCGGCGGTGGCGGTCTCGGCCATGGTGGCGAGGTCCAGGACGTACAGCCGCCAGGGGGCGTCCTCGGAGGCGCCGGGGACGCGCTTCTTGTAGGCGATCCGGGTGCCGTCCGGGGAGAGCGACGGACACTCGACGTTCTGGTGCAGGGTGGTGAGGGTGCGGGCGGCGAGATCGCCGCGGACCAGGTAGGTCTGGCCGCCGGTGGCGGCGGTGGCGTAGAAGGCGTTGTCGTCGGCGAAGGTCACGCCCCAGATGTTGACGTCCGGCGCCCGGTACGGCTTGCCGTCCTTGACCACGTCGAACTCCTCCAGGTTCTCCCGGAGGTTCCAGTCGCGGACGTCGACGATCGAGGTGCGGGTGGAGAAGTCGGTGCCCGCGTAGGAGTCGCCGCTGACGAAGACGGTCCAGGCGGCGAGGTGGCCGGAGGGCGAGACCCGGGACCGGGTGGGGATGCCGGCGGCCGGGAAGGTGCGCAGTTCGCGCAGGTGGTCGTCGAGGACGACGGCCCGGTAGGTGTCCTGGAGGGGGCCCCGGTCGGCCCGCAGGCAGATGCCGGTGCCGGCGGCGGCGTAGAAGCGCAGGCACTGGACGCCGGAGGAGGTGCGCGGGCCGTCGGGGTGCCCGGCGGGGACGGTGACGACCTCGTCGCGGTGCGGGCCCCAGGCCATGTTGCGGAAGACGAGCTGCCGTTCGGCCCGGCCCTCGAGGGTGACCTCGCCCCGGGTGACGACCGGGCCGCCGGCCTGGGTGCGGTCGCGTTCGGCGGAGCGGTCCGAGGCCCACAGGACGGCTCCGGTGCCGACCGCGCCGAGCAGGACGACGGCGACCAGCAGGATCAGCACCCGGGTGCGGTTCGGGAGGGTGGCGGTGGTCACGAGGGCACCTCGGAGTCGTCGGTCGTGGAAGCGGCGGCGGGGTCGCCCGGAGCGGCAGCGGGCCCACCGGCAGCGGCGGCGGGCTCGCGCAGGACGAACGCCGCCCCGGTGACGCAGCCGGCCAGCGCCAGCGCCGACCAGGTCAGCGCGGTGGTGCCGCCGACCGCGCTCCACAGCGCGCCGAACGCCAGCGAGCAGGCGAAGCGGGCCAGCGCCTGCCCGGTGCCGACCAGGGCGAGGCCGGCGCCGCGCCGCTCGGCGGGGACGGTGTCGGCCGCCGCGGCGGCGAGCACGCCGTCCGTGGCGGCGTAGAAGGAGCCGTGCAGCAGCAGGACGCAGACCACCACGGCCGGGCCGTCCAGCGGCGACAGCAGCAGTCCGTAGGCGAGCAGCAGGACGCCGTGCCCGGCCAGGAACAGCCGGCGGCGGCCGATCCGGTCGGCGAGCGCGCCCAGCGGCACGGCGAGCAGCAGGAAGGCGCCCGCGGTGCCGAGCGGCAGCAGCGGGAAGTACTCGACGGAGAGGCCGAGCCGGCGCTGCACCAGCAGGTAGAGGAAGGAGTCGCTGACGGTGGTGAGGCCGAGCAGCACCGCGCACACGGTGAGCCGGCGCAGGCCGGGGATGCGCAGCAGCGCGAGCCCGTCCCGCAGCCGGGGGCGGGTGTCGGACGGTTCGGCGTCGTCGAGCCGGTTCGGCACGAACAGCAGCAGGACGAGGACGCCGAGCACCGCGACGCACGCGCTGACCGCGAACACCGCGTGGTAGCCCTGCTGCTGGCCGCCGTCGGCGAGCACCGGGCCGCCGGCCAGCCGCAGGACGAGGAAGGCGGTGAGCGGACCGAGCAGCGCGCCCGCCGTGTCCATCGCCCGGTGGACGCCGAACGCCCGGCCGCGGTGGGCGGGTTCGGTGGCGAGCGAGATCATCGCGTCCCGCGGGGCGGTGCGCAGGCCCTTGCCGGTGCGGTCGGCGGCGAGCACGGCGCCGATCAGCGGCACGGTGTGGACGAGCAGCAGCAGCGGCTTGCAGAGCGCGGACAGTCCGTAGCCGACGGCGGCGACGGCCTTGTGCCGGGACGCCCCGTCGCGCCCCCGGCGGTCGGCGAGGTGGCCGCCGAGCAGGCGGACGACGGCGCTGAAGCCGTTCTGGATGCCGTCGAGCAGGCCGAAGCCGAGCGGGGACAGGCCGAGGCCGGTGAGCAGGTAGAGCGGCAGGACGGCGCTGACCATCTCGGACGAGATGTCGGTGACCAGGCTGACCACGCCCAGGGCCACCACGGTGCCGGGGACGGCCGCCCGGGCGACGGTGCGGGATCCGTCGCCGGTGCGGGATCCGTCGGCGGCCTCCCGCCGCCCCGGCCGGGTTTCGGCCGGGGCGACGGGGGCCTTGGAGCTGCGGGAGTCCGCGACGTACACGGGCGTCAGTTCCAGATGCCGGTGATGGTGGCGGCGGTGGCGGCGTTGCCCGCGTGGCTGGTCAGGCCCGCGAGGTCCTCCAGGGTGCGCAGCACGTTGTAGTGGTTGTAGGTGGTGGCGGTGGTGGAGCCCGGGGTGACGTGGGCGCCGTAGAGCACGGTGGGGATGCGGTTGCCGGCGAGGCGGTTGTCCTCGTCGAAGGTGACGACGAGGATGCTGTTGTTGGCCTTGGCCCAGGTGGCGTAGGCGCCGAGCTTGTTCTTGATCCAGGTGTCACCGGTGCCGACCGAGCAGTCGTGCATGTCGTTGCACAGGTCCGGGACGACGAAGGAGACCTTCGGCAGGGTCGCGAAGTTCGTCGGGAACTGCGTCATGGTGTACGCGGTGTTGGTCGGCACGTTGGAGAAGCCGAACCACGGGTTGTGCTTCTGCGCGTACTTGCCGCTGGAACAGGTGGTCGAGCCCTGGCTCGGCAGGCCCTCGTTGTAGCTGCCCCAGGTCTTGCCGGCGGCGATCAGCTCGGAGGCGAGGTTCGGCTTGTTGATCGAGCCGACGGAGACGCAGCTGTCGTCGGTGCGGCCCTGGTTGGAGCCGGAGAACAGCTGGTAGTAGTTGGGCTCGCTGGGGTGGGTGAGCCCGAACGACTGGGTGAGGGTGGCGCCGCCGGCGGCGAGGGTGTTGTTGATGTACGGCGCGCTGGAGCTGCCGATGACCTGGGTGTAGGCGTGGTTCTCCAGGACGACGACGACCACGTGGTCGGGCGCCGGCAGGGCGGCGGCCTGGGCGGTGCTGCCGGTGGCGGCCCAGAGGCCGAGCGAGCCGGCGACGAGGCCGAGGCCGGCGGCCGAGGCGGTCAGCCGGCGGCGGCGGGGGCGGCTCGGGGCGGCGCCCCCGGCGTTCGGGGTGGTGGCGCTCATGTCAACAGTGTCCGGAGTTTCGGGCATGGTGTCCTCCGTGTGTCGGGACCGGCGGCGGGCAGGGCAGGCTTTCCCGGCCGCCGGGTACTGCCGGGTGGGAGAGGGCCGCCGGTCGGGGCACCGGCGGTTTCCGAGCGCCGCAAACAGTAGGAGCGGCGCGGTGGCGGGGGCCCCGGCGGAGAGGTGAAGAACTGGCGAACAGGGATCGGTGGCCGAGCTTCGCCGCCCGGCGGCGGCCGGGAACGTCACAATCGGCTCGATTGACCCGTCCGTCGCGGGCGTGGTGGGATTTCCGGCGGCCCCCCGAGGCCGGGTCTTCGCCCTGACCTGCGGCCTTCCGCCCGATCGGCGGGAGGCGGATTTCGGCCGCCGCGGTGGTTGTCGGCGGACGCCGGCCCGGCCCGGCCGGCGTCCGGACCTCGGGCAGGTGTCGGGCGGGTGACGTGGAGGAGCGGGACGTGAGCGGACGGTGAGTACGGCGTGAGGAATCCGGACCGGGACGGGCCGGGCCACCCCGACGATCGGGGCGGGAGTGGTGACCGGGGCGCTGGAAGCACTCCGGGGGCGCGGGCTCCGCAGGACGCGCGGGGCGTGCGCGGCGCGGTGCGCGCCCCGGACGGCGGGGCGGGGCTCGCAGGCGGCGGGCCCACCGACGCCGGGCTCATCGGTGCCGGGCTCACCGACGGCGGGCTCCCCGGGGCCGGGGCTCTCGTCGTCGGCGTGGGCGTGCGCGCGACCACCGCGGAGACGGAGCTGCTGGAGCTGATCCGGCGGACCCTCGCCGGAGCCGGACTCCCCGCCGACGCCGTCCGCGCGCTCGCGACCCTCACCGGCAAGGGCGGCCACCCCGCCGTCCGGGCCGCCGCGTCGGCACTCGGCGTCCCCGTGGTCGAGTACCCGGCCGAGGCACTGGCCGCCGTCCCGGTGCCGAACCCGTCCGGCACCGTCGGCGAGGCGGTGGGGACGGTCAGCGTGGCCGAGGCGGCGGCGCTGGCGGCGACGGGCGGCGGCGAACTCCTCGTCCCCAAACGGAAGACCGCGTCCGCGACCGCCGCCGTCGCCCGCACCCCCCACCACCGGAACGCAGGAGAGCACCCGTGACCCCCCACTCCCCCGCCGGACCCGAGGCGCACGAACCGGACCTGCGCCACCACGGGGACGCCGAGGTCCGCGCCGACGGCGCCGACCTGGTCGACCTCGCCGTCAACGTCCGCACCGGCACGCCCCCGGCCTGGCTGCGCGCCCGCCTCGCCGCCACCCTCGCCGAGCTCGCCGCATACCCCGACGGCACCGCCGCCCGCGCCGCCGTCGCCGCCCGGCACGGCCGCCCGGTCGACGAGGTACTGCTCACCTCCGGCGCCGCCGAGGCGTTCGTGCTGCTCGCGCGCGTCCTGACGCCGCGTCACATCACCGTGGTGCACCCCCAGTTCACCGAGCCCGAGGCCGCCCTGCGGGACGCCGGACACCCGGTGCACCGCGCCCTGCTCTCCCCCGCCGAGGGCTTCCGGCTGACCGCCGGCGCCGTCCCGGAGGAGTCCGACCTGGTCGTGCTCGGCAACCCCACCAACCCCACCTCCGTCCTCCACCCGGCCGCCGCCGTCGCCGCCCTGGCCCGGCCCGGCCGCACCCTGGTGGTCGACGAGGCGTTCATGGACACCGTGCCCGGGGAGAGCGAATCCCTGGCCGCCGCACGGGACCTGCCGGGCCGGGTGGTGGTCCTGCGCAGCCTCACCAAGACCTGGGGCCTGGCCGGGCTGCGGATCGGCTATGTGCTCGGCCCGGCCCCGCTGATCGCCGGACTCGCCGCCGCCCAGCCGCTCTGGCCGGTCTCCACCCCGGCCCTGGTCGCGGCCGAAGCCTGCTCGGCCCCGGCCGCGCTCGACGAGGCCGAGCAGGCCGCCCACGAGCTCGGACTCCGGCGCGACCACCTGTTGAAGGGCCTGGCCGCCCTCCCCGACGTCCGGGTGCACGGCGAGCCGGCGGCGTCGTTCGTGCTGGTCGAGCTGCCCGGCGCGGACGGGGTGCGCGACCGGCTGCGCGAACGCGGCTTCGCCGTCCGCCGGGGCGACACCTTCCCCGGCCTCGGCCCGGACTGGCTCCGCATCGCCGTCCGGGACGAGGGCACCACGGACGCGTTCCTCGCCACTCTCACCGAGGCCCTGGGTTAGGGGGGTTAGGGGGTTACGGGGCGGCCGAGCGCGGCGGACGTCGCGCCCGGGCCCGGGCCCGCGCCCGGGAGGGTGAGCGTCGGCGTGCCCGAGGGCGTCGTCACCGTCACCGTGATCGGCGCCGAGCGCCCGCCCGACCCGCCGTCCCCCGAGGTCAGGAGCACCACCGCCAGGGTCGCCCCGGCCATCCCGACCACCGCCCAGCGCGCCCACCGCGCCGCCCGTCCGCCCGCGCTCCCGTCCGTACTCCCGTCCGCGCCCTCGCCTGCCGTGCCCTCGCCCGCCCTGCCCTCGAACTGCCGGTGCCCGCCGCCCATGCCGGTCGCCTCCCCGGACTCGGTTCTGGTACTCATGGGACCTCCTGGAGCGGCAACCGGTTCCGCCTTCTCCGGAAGACCTCCGGAAGACCCTCAGGACACCGGCCCGACCCGGTCCCCGACCCGCACCCGCCCCGGCCGCAGCACCCGGGCGTACACCCCCAGACAGGGCAGCGCCGCCATGCCCGGCAGCGGCACCACCCGGTTGCGCTCCGCGAGCACCCGCAGCGCCGCCGCCGAGCGCGGCAGCCCCGGCCCGTGCGCGAGAGTGGGGACGGCGCAGCGCGGCGTCGCGGCCAGGACGTGCAGGCGCAGCTCCGGCCCGACCGCCAACTCCCCCTCCACCCAGCCGTTCTCGACGAAGCCGGAGACACCGCCGGGAGTCCGCAGCACCAGGTTGGGGCGGTACCGCCCGGCCGCCGCCGCGGGCGCGTCGGCGGCGGCGAGGGCGGCCGTGGTGAGCAGGTGGAGCGGCGCGAAGTCGAAGAAGGTGCCGGACGGCGCTCCGCGTCCCAACTCGCTGACGGTGAAGCCGACCTCGGCGCGCACACCGCGCGCCAGGACCTCCTCCGGGACGGACCGTTCGACGCTCGCGCCCGGCGGCGGCACGTCCACCAGCCGGACCTTGCGGCCCAGCCGCTCGGAGAGCCCGCCCTCGCCGACGAGCCCGCCGTCCGGACCGAGGACGGCCGGCCGGGCGCCCGGCCCGGTGACCGGCCCGGTGACCGCGGTGAACCCGAGCATGCCCGCCCACAACCGCGGGTGCTTGGCGCTCACCACCCGTCCGGTGCCGGCGTCCAGCAGCGCCCACCCCCGGTCGCCGGTGATGCCCCGCTCCGACACCTCCGCCTCGCGGAGGTCCTCGCCGAGCATCGACTTCACCGGGTACCGGCACAGCCGCTCCACCGTGGCGACCAGCACCGCGCTCAGCCTCCCAGCTCGGTCCGCGCCCACTCCCGCAGCGTGTCGAAGTCCTCGGCCCGCAGCCCGAGCCCGGGGTGGATCCGGAACGTCGCCGCCGGGCCGGGGTGGTTGGCGGCTATCCACTCGGTGTCCTGCGGGCCCAGCTCGTCGTCCACCCAGACGAAGGGGCGCCCGGCCGCCCACTCGACCAGGACCCTGGTCTTCCAGTGCAGGCCGTCCGGGTCCTCGTGGAACATCTCCGGCCAGGCGATGAAGGGGAGTTCGGGCAGCCCGACCAGCGGGCCGATCCAGGTGTTGGCCTCGCCCTTCCAGGCCGTCGCCCAGACCAGCTCGAACGGCAGGTCGAGGAGGCGGGCGCCGTGGTCGGGGTTGATCCAGAGCCGGATCGGCTCGACCTCCCCGGTCGGCCGTCCGGGGAAGCGCGCCAGCAGGAAGTCCGGGCGGACGTGGTGGGTGCCGTATCCGGCGGGCTGTTCCGGCGGCTGGGCGGCGAACGGGTTCAGCGGGCCGTCGACGTCGAGGAGGAGCAGCGGGAGGGTGGTCATGTCGCGAATGGTCCCGCGCGCCGCCCGCCTTGACCATCTTTTTTACGGCGGCGGGAGAGCGCGGGGCGGTCCGGAACAGAATCGGGATATTTCCCGCACCGGACTGTGAACGACCCCGGCGTACGGTCGTCCTGCGCCGGTGAGCGACACCGGCGGTCACAATCCTGGGGGATCCGCCATGCGCCCGCGCCGTCTCGTTCTCACCGCCGTCGCCGTCGCGGCCCTCGCCGTCGCCGCCACCGCGTGCGGGCCGGAGAACAGCGACTCCGCCCCCGCCGCGTCCGGTCCGGCCACGACGGCCGCCGCACCCGCCACCGCGGCCCCGGCCTCCACTCCCGCCCCGGCTTCCGCACCCGCCACCGCGCCCACCACCGCACCCGGCACCGGGAAGCCCTCCGCACCCGCCCAGGCCGCCGGCTCCTGCGGCGCCAAGGACCTCGTCCTCACCGCCAAGGCCGAGTCCCAGGCGGGCGGTTACATCCTGATCACCGCCAAGGCCAAGCCCGGCGTCACCTGCACCCTGCCCGCGCGCCGCCCCGTGATCGCCTTCGGCTCGGGCGGCATCGAGGCGGCCAAGGCCGAACAGGCCGCCGCCCAGCCGATCAAGCTCAGCGGGTCGGACGCCGCCTACGCGGGCGTCATGACCAAGACCACCAAGGACAACCAGGCGATCCAGTTCACCGACGTCATCGTGGGCGTCAACGACCCTGACCCCGACCCGGTCAGCCTGCCGATCGGCCCGACCAACGTGGACAAGCCGATCGTCACCAACTGGCACAGCCGGCCGGAGGGCGCCGTCCCCGTCCACTGACCGGCCCGCCGCCGGATCCGGCCATGACCACGGAACCGCCGGACGCCTACGAGATCTCCACCGACCCCGCGCGGCTCGACGCCGCACTGATCCACCGGTGGCTCTCCGAGGGACGCCTACCGGGCGCTCGGCCGCACTCGCGAGAAGCAGGGCCCCGCCATCGCGGGCCGGCTCGACTTCGGTGTCCGCGACAGTGCTTCCGGCACCCGGCTCGGCTACGCCAGGGTGGCCACCGACCACGCCGCCTTCGCCCGGCTCCGCGATGTCCCCATCGCCCCGGCACCGCCCTCGCCCCGACTGTCCGCGACCTCCTCGCCCCCTGATCCGTAGTGAAAGCGGTTCCGGAGCAAGCCGGTCGGGGCTTCTGGATCTGTCCGGCGTGACGGGCACCTACTCGCTCCCCTGCCCTGCGAGAGCTACGTCGGCCGGCGGACGGTGAAGAACGACCGGCTCCATCACGCCGGTTTCCTCCGGGCGTTCTCCGCCCTCCAGGCGTCCCCGGGGAGCGGATGCGCACGACCGGCGCCGTCGCAGCTGCGGGGACCGGCCCGCCGGAGCCCAGCGCAATCTCCTGAATCGATACGTGAAGGGGCGCGTGGCCGTCCCGTGCGGGCATCCCGGCGCGGATGTCGACCGGCCCGGGACCGGTGTCCAAGGGCCGCCGGCGCCACGGTGAAACGCACGGCCGGTCACACCGTCGCGCTGTCCATCCCTGCCGGGACGGCATGCCCCGGATGAGGGCCGACGCCGCCGGGTGCGCCGACGCGCTTCGGAACCGAGGTGGCGCAGCGGCAGTTGCTCCTGGCCGATCCGCTCGGCCCCGGCTCGAAGACGCCTCCCACTGCGGAGAAGCGGACGACGAGACGGCGACCGCTCGGGTGGCAGCCCTCTCGTCATCCGCTTCCGTACCCGCCAGGGACGGCCCGTCCGGCCGTCCCTGCCCTCACCGGTGATCCACCCACGCCGCCGCTCCGCCCGTCAGGGCGGTCGGCTGCCCCTGTGCCGCCCGGCCCGGACCAGGGCCCCTCGCCACGCGTGCGGCAAGCAGTGCCGTACCGGGCGAGGGTCCCGGTGGTGGGTTAGTCGAAGTTGAGGTCGTAGGTGTTGGCCGCGCGGGGGACGACCCTGGCGTTGCCGGTGATGCCTTCGTAGACGCCGGTGCCGCCGGTGACCAGGCCGAGCGCGGTGGCGCCCTCGACCGGGTCGGTGACCGGGAGCATGACGGTGTAGTTGACCTGGTCGGCGAAGGAGTCTGCGTCGAACCGCAGGAACGTGGAGCAGAACGCCTCCTTGGCCTGCGCCGCGATGGCGTCCTGGTCACAGAGGCTGTAGGCGGTGCCGATCTTGTCGCCCGCGGTGGTCTTGATCTGGCCGGCGCTGAACGGCTTGCCGGCCGGGGCCTCGTTGTAGTCGAGGATCAGGGCCGGGACCGGGGTCGCCCGGTGCGCGGCGGGGCTGGTGGCGGTGGCCGGGACGGCGGCCCAGGCCACGGCGCCGGCCAGTACGGCGGCCGCGACCAGGGCGGTGGTGCGGACGGGAGCGATGCGCTTCACGACAGTCCTCTCGACAAGTAGCGGGCGATGCCCGGTATCAGCCCATCTGTACACCGGAGAGTGCGCGCGGACGCACGCCCGCCCCCGCGCCCGTCCAGCCCCCCGACGCCACAACAGGCCCGCACATCAAGGAGGTTCACCCAAAGACCGTGCCCTGCCCCCGCCCGGTCGCGTTCCACGAAAGCAACCGAAAGAGACTCCGGCTGCTGAGCCGTACGGCGGCAGCCCGCCACAGCGGCCGGGGGCTGACACCGCCGGGCGCCTCGGCGAAGGAGGGTGACCTTGAAAATCATCGCGCTGCCGGGCGAGCAGCCGGCTCCCCCGACGGCCGGGCGGGTGGCCCCCCGCGCCCGGCCCGGCGCGGCACCGCCCCACCGCCACCGGTGGCGCACACCGTGGCCCCATGAGAACCGTTGCCGGTGCCGCCACGGCCCTCGCCCTGATCACCCTCGCCCTGGGAACACCGCCGGCCCACGCCACCCGAGCCGTCCACGCGGCCCCGGCCGGCTCGGACACCGTTCACGAGCAGGTGGCACCCGGAGTGGAGTACCAGGCGTTCACCCTCGCCACCCCCCGCGGCACCACCCGCGTCCACGTGGTCACCGCCCACCTGGACCACCCCGCGGTCACCGCCGGCCTGCTGCACCCCGGCGCGGTGGCCGCCCGGCTGCCGGTGTCCCGGATGGCCCAGGACGCGGGCGCGGTCGCGGCGGTCAACGGCGACTTCTTCAACATCAGCGAGGAGCAGCATCCCGGGGTGCAGGCGACCGGCGCCCCGTGCGGGCCGGTGGTCCTGGACGGGCTCGCGGTGAAGGCGGCGGTGCCGACCGCGCAGCGTTTCGGCTGGGAGCTGCCGGCCGGTGGCAGTGTGGAGGACGTGCTGGGGGTGGGGCTGGACGGCAGGGCCCGCACCGGCCGCCTGGCGCTGGACGGCCGCATCCGCACACCCGACGGAGTGCGCGAGCTCGGCGGGCTCAACCAGTACGCCCTCCCGGTCGGTTCGGTCGGCGCCTTCACCGCCCGGTGGGGCCAGGTGTCGCGGGCCCGGGCGGCGTGCGGCAGCGATGAGCGCCGGGCCGACCCCTGCACCACGGACACCTACGAGGTCACCGTCCGCGAAGGCCACGTCGTGGCCGTCTCCGACACCCCCGGCAGCGGGGCCGTCCCGTCCGGTGACACGGTCCTGCTCGGCCGGGAAGCCGGCGCCCGCTACCTGCGCGAGCTGACCCCCGGGGCCCCCGTCGACGTCGACTACCGCCTCGACGCCGGCGACACCCCGCCGTTCGCCTTCGCCCTGGGCGCCCACCCGCTGCTCCAGGGCCGCGAGCCGCTGCCCGGCCTGGACGAGGTCACCGCCGAGCCCCGCACCGCCGCCGGCATCGCCGACGGCGGACGGACCCTGCACCTGCTGGCCACCGACGGCCGCAACAACGCCTCCACCGGACTCACCCTCGGCGAACTCGCCCGGCTCCTGCGCTCGCTGGGCAGCGACGAAGGCTCCTACCTGGACGGCGGAGGATCATCCACCCTCGCCACCACCACGGACACCGGCCACGTCGGCGTCCGCAACGCCCTGGACCACCAGCAGGAACGCGCCGTCCCCAACGGCATCGCCATCACCGCCCGCCCCGAAGCACCCGAGGCCCGGCGGTGAAGCCCGGCAGTGAGGCCCGGCAGTGAGGCCCGGCGGTGAAGCCCGGCCGTGAACCCTTGCGGTGAGCAACGCCCGCAGGGCCTCCCCATCCGGTGGGGAGGCCCTGCGGGCGTGCGTGCGACTACCGGCGGAGCGCCGTGGATCAGACCTGGCCGGCCTTCTCCAGGGCGGCGCAGCAGGTGTTGATCAGCAGGCGGGTGACGACGTAGGGGTCCACGTTGGCGTTCGGGCGACGGTCCTCGATGTAACCCTTCTGCTCGACCTCGACCTGCCACGGGATGCGGACCGAGGCGCCGCGGTCGGAGACGCCGTAGGAGTAGACGTTCCACGGGGCGGTCTCGTGCTTACCGGTCAGGCGGGACTCGATGTCGGCGCCGTACTGGGTGACGTGCTCCAGGACCAGCTCCTGGGAGGCGCCGAGCGACTCGCAGGCGGTGATGATCGCGTCGTAGCCCTCGCGCATCGCCTTGGTGGAGAAGTTGGTGTGCGCGCCCGCACCGTTCCAGTCGCCGCGGGCCGGCTTCGCGTCGAGGGTGGCGTCGATGCCGAACTCCTCGGCGGTGCGGTAGAGCAGGTAGCGGGCGACCCACATGTCGTCGGAGACGGTCAGGGCGTCGACCGGGCCGATCTGGAACTCCCACTGGCCGGGCATGACCTCGGCGTTGATGCCGCAGATGGCGAGGCCGGCGTCGATGCAGCGGTCCAGGTGCAGCTCGACGATCTCGCGGCCGAAGACCTCCTCGGCGCCGACACCGCAGTAGTAGCCGCCCTGCGGGGCCGGGAAGCCGCCCTCGGGGAAGCCGAGCGGGCGGGAGCCCTTGAAGAAGGTGTACTCCTGCTCGATGCCGAAGATCGACTCCTGCGCCGCGTACTGCTCGGCGACACCGCGCAGCAGGGCACGGGTGTTGGACTCGTGCGGGGTGCCGTCGGTCTCGTTGACCTCGCAGAGGACGAGGATGTTGTCGCCGCCGCGGATCGGGTCCTTGAGGACCCGGACCGGCTCGAGCACGCGGTCCGAGGCGTGACCCTCGGCCTGGTTGGTCGAGGAACCGTCGAAGCCCCAGGTGGGGATCTTGTCCGCGTTCGGCAGGACACGAGTCTTGGAGCGGAGCTTGGCGGTCGGCTTGGTGCCGTCGATCCAGATGTACTCGGCCTTGATTGCCACGGCGGTGTACCTCGCAAACTGGGTGGTGGGTGCCCGCGTAGCGTCGCAAGGCGCCGTTTCCCGGTTGTTCCTCTCATGTAACGCGCATGTGAACCAACCGTCCGCATTGGCACGGTCACAGTGCGGGAGTGCCGCAGGTGGCACTCCCGCACCTGTGAAGACCCAGAGTCAGTGGCGGCGGGCGTGGGCCGCGGCCGCGGTACGCCGGCGGCGGGTGCCCCAGAGGGCGACGGCACCGCCGGCCACCAGGGCGGCGGCCCCGGCGGCGAGCGGGCCGGTGGCGTCGTTGCCGCCGGTGGACGCCAGGTGGTCGGGCGCGGCGGAGGACGTGCCGGTGCCGGCCCGACGGGCGGAGGGGGTCACCGTGGCGGCCTGCGGGGCGGTCGCCCGGGTGGTGCCGGGGGCGGCGGACGGGGCGCCGGACGGGGTGGCGTCCACGACGGGCTGGGCGGCCGGGGTCACGGTCGGCGCGGCCTCCGACGGCGTCGGCACCGGGGTGGGTGTGGCGGCGGGCGCGGCCGGCACCGGCTTCTCGCAGCTCACCGAGGCGATCCTGATGGTGCCGGTCACCTTGGCGACATTGAGGTTGAGCGGGTCCACCGCCACCTGCACCTCCAGCGCCGAGGCGGCGGCGGTGGTGGAGGTGGTGGTCTTCTTGGAGAACTCCAGCGACACGCTGCCGACCAGCGGCACGTCCACCTTGGTCGGCCCGTAGAGGCTGACGGTGACGGACTTGCCGAGCACGGTGAGCTTGGCGGGGGCCACCACGTCGGCGGTCGGCTGCCCGTCGACCGGACAGGTGGCGGTGGCGGTGAGCGCCTCCAGGCCCAGCAGGGTGGTCCCGGGCAGGCCGGGGGCGTGCACATCGGCGTCGGCCAGGGTGACCGAGGCGGTGGCGCCCTTGGCGTCCGTCCTGGTCACCGACTTGCCGACGTCGGCCTTGACCAGGGTGACCGGTCCCGACTGGTCGACGCCGTCGACCTTGGCGGTGAGGACGGTGCCGTCGCGCTGCGCCGGGGACTCCACCTTGTTGAGCGAGACGTTCACCGGGACGTCCACGGCCTTGTTCAACAGGCTGACGTCCAGGTCGAGTTCGACGGTGACGGCGCGCGCCTTGCCCGGCGAGCCGGCGGCGGCCGTCCCGGCGGCCCCGGCACCGGCCCCACCGGCACCGGCGCCCGGAGCCGCGACGGCGGTCGGAACGGTGAGCAGTGTGCAGACCGCGACGGCGGCGGTTGCGGAAACGATTCGGCGAGAAGAGCGGGCAGAGCGGGCAGGGAGAGAAGAGCGGGAAGAGCGAGAAGACATGGCGGTACCCCACGACCAACGACAGGAATCGGATGAGCCGCCAGTCTTCTCAAACGATCCGTCATATGAGTCATACAGAGAGTCATTTCACCCGTTGGGGTGATGTTGACGCTCGGGGCTGACGCGGGTCTGCTAGAGCTAGGGCAGCCGCCAGTCGACCGGCTGGGCGCCCTGCTGGACCAGCAGCTCGTTGGCCCGGCTGAACGGCCGGGAGCCGAAGAAGCCGCCGCTCGCCGAGTACGGGCTGGGGTGCGCGGACTCGATCGCCGGGATCTCGCCCAGCAGCGGCCGCAGATTGCGCGCGTCCCGGCCCCAGAGGATCGCCACCAGCGGGCCGCCCCGCGCCGTCAGGGCACGGATCGCCTGCTCGGTGACCTCCTCCCAGCCCTTGCCCCGGTGCGCGGCGGGCTTGCGCGGGGCGGTGGTCAGGGCGCGGTTCAGCAGCAGCACGCCCTGCCGCGTCCACGGGGTGAGGTCGCCGTTGGACGGCTGCGGCAGGCCGAGGTCGCTGCCGTACTCCTGGAAGATGTTGACCAGACTGGCCGGGACCGGACGGACGTCCTCCCCCACCGAGAAGCTGAGGCCGACGGCGTGACCGGGCGTCGGATAGGGGTCCTGTCCGACGATCAGCACCCGGACGTCGGCGAAGGGCTGCTGGAAGGCGCGCAGCACATTCGGCCCCGAGGGCAGGTAGGTGCGGCCTGCGGCCAGTTCGGCGCGGAGGAAGTCGCCCATCGCGGCGACCCGCCCGGCCACCGGCTCCAGCGCGGTGGCCCACCCGGGCTCGACGATCTCATTCAGTGGACGCGGTGCCATGGGCGTAACCCTATCGGCCTACCCGGACAGCCCCGTCACCACGACCGCCGCTCCGCCGCCCCCGCCCACCACGACCGCCACCCCCGCCCCGGCGCCCCCGCTCAGGCCACCGGGCGCCCGCGCAGCACCACCAGTCGCGGATCGGCCAGCACCCGGACATCGGCGCGCGGGTCCTCCCCGTACACCACGAAGTCCGCCGGGGCGCCCTCCTCCAGACCGGGCCGCCCCAGCCAGGCCCGCGCGCCCCAGCTCGCCGCCGAGAGCGCCTCGGCCGGGTCGAGCCCGGCCTTCACCAGCTCGGCGACCTCCTCGGCGACCAGGCCGTGGGCCAGCGAGCCGCCCGCGTCGGTGCCCACGTAGATCGGGATGCCCGCGTCGTGCGCGGCGCCCACCGTGTCGTAGCGGCGCTCGTGCAGCCGGCGCATATGGGCCGCCCAGGCCGGGAACTTGGCCTCCCCGCCGGCCGCCAGCTGCGGGAAGGTGGCGATGTTGACGAGCGTCGGGACGATCGCGACACCGCGCTCGGCGAACACCGGGATCAGCTCCTCGGTCAGCCCGGTGGCGTGCTCGACGCAGTCGATCCCGGCCGCCAGCAGGTCCGGCAGCGACTCGGCGGCGAAGCAGTGCGCGGTGACCCGCGCGCCCTCCTCGTGCGCCGCCGCGATCGCCTCGGCGAGCGCGTCGCCGGGCCAGCAGGCGGTGAGGTCGCCGTGCTCCCGGTCGATCCAGTCGCCGACCAGCTTGACCCAGCCGTCGCCGCGCCGGGCCTCCGCCCGGACGTAGGCGGCGAGGTCGCCGGGCTCGATCTCGTGCGCGTAGTTGCGGATGTAGCGGCGGGTGCGGGCGATGTGCCGGCCGGCCCTGATGATCCGCGGCAGGTCCTCCCGCTCGTCGATCCAGCGGGTGTCCGCGGCCGAGCCGGCGTCGCGGATCAGCAGCGTCCCGGTGTCGCGGTCGGTGATCGCCTGCTTCTCGCTGGTGGCGGCGTCGACCGCGCCGTGCGCGTCCAGGCCGACGTGGCAGTGCGCGTCCACCAGGCCCGGCAGCACCCAGCCCCGGACCGTCCGGACGTCCCCGGACCCCGCCCCGACGGCGGCCGGGCGGGAGAAGGTCACCCGGCCGTCGACCACCCAGAGTTCGTCCCGGACGTCCTCCGGCCCCACCAGCACCCGACCACGGACGTGCAGCACCGCGCCATCGCTCATGCCGGCACTCTACCGACGGCGCCGTTCCCCGTGAGCGGCCAGTGTGAGGCAGCGGCGAAGGTGAGGCAGCGGCGCATGTGAGGCGGAAGCGAGTGTGAGGCGGAAGCGAAAGTGGGGCAGACTCGTTCGGACCGGCACCGCCCCCCTCCCCGCGAAAGGCCCCGAGACCGTGAGCCCCTTCCTCGACCTGCCCCCGCTCACCGCCGCCGAGTTCGCGGCGATCGAGGACAAGGTCGCCGCGCTGCTGCACACCACGGCCGACGTCGTCGTCACCCAGGGCGAGGCGCTGCTGCCGCTGGAGGCCGCGATCCGCGGCGCCGCGCACCCGGGCTCGACCGCGCTCAACATCGTCACCGGCCCCTACGGCCAGACCTTCGGCAACTGGCTGCGCGACTGCGGCGCCAAGGTGGTCGACCTGGCCGTGCCGTTCGAGACCGCGGTCGGCGCCGAGCAGGTGGCCGAGGCCCTGGCGGCCGAGCCGGCCGTCGACTTCGTCTCGCTGGTGCACGCCGAGGCCGCCACCGGCAACACCAACCCGGTCGCGGAGATCGCCGCCGTGGTGCGCGAGCACGGCGCGCTGCTGATGGTGGACGCGGTCGCCTCGGTGGCCGCCGAGCCGCTGCTGACCGACGCCTGGGGCGTGGACCTGTGCGTGATCGGCGGGCAGAAGGCCATGGGCGGCCCGGCCGGCGTCTCGGCGGTCTCGGTCTCCGCGCGCGCCTGGGAGCGGATCGCCGCCAACCCGGCCGCCCCGCGCCGCTCCTACCTCTCGCTGCTGGACTGGAAGGAGCGCTGGACGGACGCCGGGCGCACCGCCCTGCCGCACGCGCCCGCGCAGTTGGAGATGCTGGCGCTCGGCGCCTGCCTGGACCGGATCGCGGCGGACGGACTGGACACCGTGATCGCCCGCCACCGCGCGGCGGCCGCCGCCACCCGCGCGGGCGTCCGGGCGCTCGGCACACTCTCCCCCTTCGTCCCGGACGACACGCACGCCGCCCCGGTCGCCACCACCCTGCGCACCCCGGACGGCCTGGGCGCCACCGGACTCACCCGCGAACTGCTGCGGCTGGACCCGTCGCTCCCGGTCCAGGCCGGCGGCGGGGCGCTGGCCGCCACGATGCTGCGGGTGAACCACTACGGCGCCGCCGCCGCCCTCGGCACCGTCCGCGCCACCCTCACCGCCCTCGCCGCCGCGACGGCCGCGGACGCCGCCCCGGCCCTCGCGGCGGCGGACGCCGCCTGGGGCGAGGCACTCACCGCGGCGCACTGACCCCACCAGCCACCCGGCCGCCGTCCCGGCCCGCTACGCTCGCGCTCCGATCTTGATCACTGGGGGAGCGCGAATGTCGACGGTAGGGACCAGAACGACCGGGTGGCTGACGCTGATCGGCATCCTGGTGACCGAGGTGTGGGCGCTGCTGCCCGCGTTGAGCCCGGAAGCGGTGGCGCTGTCGACCCAGGCCCGACTGCTGCCGCTGCTGGTGACGTCGGTCTGCGCCCTCGCCTGGCTGGTCGCCTCGGCGGCGGCGTACCGACGGAAGGACGGCCGGCCGAACACACGGCCGGAGAGGCGGCCGGACCTCGACAAGCGCCCGCCGCGCACGACCGGCCGGGCCGCCGCCGCCCTGCTGGGCGTCGCGCTGGCCCTCGGGCCGACCGCCGCCCTGGCCCAGGCGGTCGGGCCGGACGGCGCGGACGGCCGCTGGACCAGGGACGTCCTGCGCGCCGGCGGCGGCACCTACACGGTGGAGATCGCCGAGGTGCTCGGCACGCCCCGGCGGACCGGCGTCAGCGTCAACGACCACCAGGTCTGGAGCGCGCCGATGGTGCTGGCGGTGCCGTGGTCCGACGGCGAGCCCCGGCGGCTGACCCTGGACCGGGTGGAGACGATGGACGAACCCGAGCCGGGCGACTCGGTCTCGGTGATGTTCGCCGCGAACGACCTCGGACTCGGTGCCCGCACCCACGAGTACAGCTCGATGAGCGGGATCGCCGGACTCTGGATCCTGATCCTGGGCCTGATCGGCTCGGTCCTCACCGCCGGCGGACTGACCTCCGGGCGCGCGACGGTCGGCCGGCTGCGCGCGTTCGCCCCCGGAACGCACCTGCCGGCCGCAGCGCTGCTGGCCCTGGGCGCCGGCCTCGACCTGCTGGTGGTGTTCGCCTGGCCGCCGACCGCCCTGGGCTGGCTGCTGGCCCTCGCGGCGGCCACCACCCCGCCGCTCGCCGCCCGGTGGGCGCTGCGCCGGCTCCGGTAGCGCCACGGGCGGCGAGGTGGCGGCCGGGGGCGTGCGCGCTCCCGGCCGGGCAGTGTTCCCGAACCGTTCACTCCCCCGGCACCGGGGCCTCACCGACCCCGGGCAGGCTCCTGCGCGACGGAGAAGTTGGCTGTACAACTTCGACCTCGCCCGCCAAGCCCCCCGCCCCCGGCCCCCGGGCCGCCGAGGAGAAGACCATGACCACCACCGAGCTGTCGCCGTACTGGCTGCGCGACAACTGCCCCTGCGCCGAGTGCCGCGACCCGCGCAACGGGCAGAAGCTGTTCCAGATCACCGAGCTGCCGGACGATCTGGCGATCGCCGCGCGGGCCGAGCTGGACGGCCACCTGGAGGTGCTCTGGTCGGACGGGCACCGCTCGCGCTACCCCCTCGGCTGGCTGGCCGAGGAGGCCGGGGAGGACGGCCGCACCGAGAGCGGCAAGCGGCTGTGGGCCGCCGCCGACTTCGCGGCCGGCCTCCCGGAGGCCCCCTGGGACGCCTACCTGGCCGACCCGGCCGAACGGGCCGCCGTGCTGGCCGCCGTCCGCCGCTCCGGCTTCGCGGTACTGCGCGGCGTCCCGGCGGTGGAGCGGCAGGTGCTGGCGGTCGCGGAGACCTTCGGGTACGTGCGGGTCACCAACTACGGCGAGCTGTTCGACGTCCGGATCGAGCCGGACCCGAACAACCTCGCCTTCACCAGCGCCGCGATCACCCCGCACACCGACAACCCGTACCGGGACCCGGTGCCCACCCTCCAACTGCTGCACTGCCTGGAGAACTCCGCCACCGGCGGCGACTCCGGCCTGGTGGACGGCTTCCGGGCGGCGGCGCTGCTGCGCGCGGAGGCGCCGGAGCACTTCGCGGTGCTGACCCGCACCCCGGTGCCGTTCGTGTTCCGCGACCGGGGCACCGAGCTGCGCGCCGACCGGCCGCTGATCGAGGTGGACGGGCTGGGCCGGATCCGCGAGGTGCGGTTCAACAACCGCTCGATCGCGACCCTGCGCGGTCCGGCGGCGGAGCTGGACGCCTTCTACGCCGCCTACCGGGCGTTCGCCGGGATCACCCTGCGCCCGTCGCTGCGGCTGGAGTTCCGGCTCGACCCCGGGGACTGCCTGATCTTCGACAACGTCCGGCTGCTGCACGCCCGGACGGCCTTCGCCCAGGACGGCCGCCGCCACCTCCAGGGCTGCTACGCCGACCTGGACTCGCTGTCCTCCACCCTGGCCGTGCTGGAGCGGCGGGCGGCGGAACTCGACGGACTGGCCGCGCTGTTCGCGGGCGAGGGCGCCGGGGAGTACCTGGGCGAGGCGGTCACCATGGCCGAGCACATGCTGCAGGCCGGCGCGCTGGCCGAGGCGGCGGGCGCGGGACCGCACCTGGTCGCGGCGGCACTGCTGCACGACATCGGACACTTCTCCGACGAGCACGACCAGGACGCCCTGCACGGGCGGGACCTGATGGAGGGCCGGGACAACCGGCACAACCACACCGGCGCGGACCGGCTGGCCCGCTGGTTCGGCCCGGAGGTCACCGAGCCGGTCCGGCTGCACGTGGCCGCCAAGCGCTACCTGTGCGCGGTCGAGCCGGACTACCGGGCCCGGCTGTCCGCGGCCTCGGAGTACACCCTCCGGGTCCAGGGCGGGCCGATGTCCGAGGAGGAGGCCGCCGCCTTCGCCGCCCACCCGGGCGCCGAGGACGCGGTGGCGGTCCGCCGCTGGGACGACGAGGCCAAGGAGGCGGGCGCGGTGACGCCGGACTTCACGCACTTCCGGCCGCTGCTGGCCGCGCTGATGCGCTGACCCGCGCCGTCGCACGCTCCGCCCGTCCGCCGCACCGCTTCAACGGCGGTGCGGCGGACGGGCGGTGCGGCGGACGGGCGGAGCGGCAGTACGACGGACGCACGGACGGCGCGCCCGCCCCGGCTCAGTCGCTCTCCCGCGCGTGCCGCGAAAGCGCCGACGCGGCCAGCGAGTTGTGGATGCTGAACGCCACCGTGCCCGGCAGGTAGCGGTCCTGGGACCACTCCACCGGAGTGCCGGTCGGGTCCGTGGTCCGGCGCCGCTCGCGCAGCAGCGGACCACCGCGCCGGCAGCCCAGCAGCCGGGCGTCGTCCGCGTTGGCGGCGACTATGTCGATCGTGTGATCGGCGTCGGTGAACAGGATCCCGTGCTCGCGCAGCACCTCGGTGTGCGAGACGACGTCCGGCGGCAGCTCGGCGACGATCTCGCCGACCCGGGGCGGGTAGATGGTCCGCTCGACCATCACCGGCTTGCCGGAGAGGGTGCGCAGCCGGACCGTCACGAAGACCTCCGCCCCCGGTTCCAGGCGCAGTTGGTCGCGCTCGGCGGCGTCGGCCGGGCGGCGGACCAGCGAGTCCAGGATGCCGCCGGGCTCCTCGCCCATCGAGTAGGCCCAGTGCGTGAAGCTGAGCAGTTCGGAGAAGCTCTGCACCCGGGCCGTGCCGAGCACGACGCGGCGGGTGCCCCGGCGCGAGGTGACCAGTCCGTCCGAGCGCAGTACGGCGAGGGCCTGGCGGACGGTGCCGCGCGAGACGCCGTACTGCTCGGCGAGCGCGCCCTCGGCGGGCAGCCGGCCGGCCTCGCCGAAGGCGCCGGTGGTGATCGCCTCGCGCAGGTCGGCGGCGACCTTGCGGTAGAGCGAACCGGACGCGCGCTCGGCCCCGGCGACGCCGGTCGGGCGGCTCTCGGGGCGCCCCGGCTCCAGTGCCACGTCAGTCAAAGTCCCTCCTGGGCAGTGTCCTGCGCAGCCCGTACCGGCGCGGACAGCCCGACCATATCCCGCTGCGCTCCCGAAGCATCGCACTCCGGCGATCATCCGCCGGCGATCTGATTCGACCGTTCCCGCAGCCGACCCCGGTTCTGGGCCATCCGTTCACCTTCCCGTCATCGGGCTCCGGCGTACTTACCCCCGTCAGCGAAGTTGGCTAGTCAACTCGGACGACGCGACCGGTCTCTCACCCGGCCGGTCCGCCGCCCTTCGCGAGACGCAGGCCCGCGGACCCCCCGCGAACGCCCCCTCGCAGTACGCCCCCTTTACAGGAGACTTCCCCGTGACCGTGCACCGCGCCCGCGCCGCCGCCTTCGCGGCCGTACTGACCGCCGCCGCGCTCTCCCTCACCGCCTGCGGCTCCGCCGGTTCGACCGCCAAGGCCGGCGACGCCGCCAAGGCCGGCGCCAAGGACGCCAAGGACGCCACCTCCGCCGCCGACCTCGGCGGCCTGGACGGCCTGGTCGCCGCCGCCAAGAAGGAGGGCAAGCTGCACGTCATCACGCTGCCCCGGGACTGGGCGAACTACGGCAAGATCATCGACGGCTTCAAGGCCAAGTACGGCCTGGAGGTCGAGGAGGAGAACCCGGACGGCTCCAGCCAGGACGAGATCAACGCGATCAACTCCCGCAAGGGCCAGGACCGCGCCCCCGACGTGGTCGACCTGGGCAGCGCCTTCGCCCTGCAGGCGGTCAAGGACGGCATCCTCGCCCCCTACAAGGTGGCCACCTTCGACAAGGTGCCGGACACCATGAAGGACGCGACCGGCGCCCGCGTCAACGACTACGGCGGCTACATCTCCATCGGCTGCGACGCCAAGAAGATCGCCAACTGCCCGAAGACCTTCGCCGACCTGCTCAAGCCGGAGTACAAGGGCCAGGTCGCCCTCAACGGCAACCCGACCAAGTCCGGCTCGGCCTTCGGCGGCGTCTACGCGGCCGCGCTCGCCAACGGCGGTTCGCTGGACAACATCCAGCCCGGCATCGACTTCTTCGGCAAGCTGAAGCAGTCGGGCAACTTCAACCCGGTCGAGTCGACCCCGGCGACCATCGAGAAGGGCGAGACCCCGATCTCGATCGACTGGTCCTACCTGAACGCCGGTTACAGCGACCAGTTCAAGGACAAGGGTGTCGACTGGAAGGTCTCCATCCCGGTCGACGGCTCCTACGCCCAGTTCTACAACCAGGCCATCAACAAGTGGGCCCCGCACCCGGCCGCCGCGCGGCTGTGGCAGGAGTACCTCTTCAGCGCCGAGGGCCAGAACCTCTTCCTCGGCGGTTACGCCACCCCGTCCACCTTCGAGGCCCTGAAGAAGGACGGCACCCTGGACGCCGCCGCGGCCGCCAAGCTGCCGGCCGTCGAGAAGCCGTTCACCAACTTCCCGACCGTGGACCAGATCAACGCGGCCAAGAAGGTCGTCACCGAGAACTGGACCAAGGCCATCGCGGGCTGACCCACCCCGGCCACGCACCACCCATCGGGCTGAGACACCACTCATCCGGCTGAGACAAGGCACTCATGACCACGGCTCCCACCCCGGTGCCGACCACCCCCGCCGCCACCGAACCCGGTGGCGGCGCGGGGGTGTCGACCACCGCCGCACGCACCACCCCCGCACGCACCACCCCCGCCCCCGCCCGGCGGCGCGGCCCGCTCGCCCGCCTCGGCGGCGCGTGGCTCGCCACCCTGCCGCTGCTGCTGTTCTTCGTGGTCGGCTTCGGACTCCCCACCGTCGCCATCGTGATCGGCGCGTTCACCACCTCCAGCGACGCGGAGGCCGGTGCCGGGCAGTTCACCTTCGACAACCTGACGGCCTCCGTCCAGGGCGCCTACCTCACCGCGATGCTGAGCAGCCTCAAGCTCTCCGCGCTGACCGCCCTGCTCGCCACCCTGATCGGCCTGCCGCTCGCCCAGGCGGTCGTCACCTCCAGGCGCGGCTGGCTGCGCCAGGCGGTGCTCACCGCCTCCGGCGTGCTCGCCAACTTCGGCGGCCTGCCGCTCGCCTTCGCGTTCGTCGCCACCCTCGGCAACGCCGGTGAGATCACCAGGCTGCTGCACCTGACCGACCACGGCTGGTCGCTGTACACCTTCACCGGCCTGACGGTCGTCTACCTGTACTTCCTGATCCCGCTGATGGTGCTCACCATCACCCCGGCGCTGGACGGCCTGCGGACCCAGTGGCGCGAGGCGGCGCAGAACAACCGCGCCACCACCTACCAGTACTGGCGCCACGTCGCACTCCCGATCCTGCTGCCCTCGCTGCTCGGCGGCTTCGTCCTGCTCTTCGGCAGCGCCTTCGCCGCCTACGCCACGGCCGCCGCCATGGTCGGCGCGACCGTCCCGCTGGTCAGCCGCTCGATCGCGGACGCGCTCTCCGGCAACGTGCTGGTCGGCCAGGGCAACCTCGCCCTCGCGCTCAGCCTCAACATGATCGTGGTGGCCGTCCTGGTGATGGCCGTGTACCTCCCCCTCCAGCGCCGGAGCGCCCGATGGCTCAGCTGACCTCCCCCACCCGCACCCACCGCCAGGCCGCCCGGCGGCCCAAGGTGCGCTGGTGGCGCGGCGCCGTGCTGCTGCTCGCCGGCGTGTACTTCGTGGTCCCGCTCGCGGCCTCCGCCTGGTTCTCGATCGACGAGCCCAAGGGCATCTCCTTCGAGGCGTACACCGGACTGCTCTCCGCGCCCGGCTTCCTGGACAGCCTCTGGCTGACCCTCGGCCTCGCCCTCGTCACCGTGCTGGTGCTGCTGGTCCTGCTGGTCCCGGCGCTGATCGCGGTCCGGCTCGGCGCGCCCCGGCTGCGCCCGGTGATCGACGTGCTCTGCACCCTGCCGCTGGTCGTCCCGCCGGTCGCCCTGACCGCCGGCATGATCGGTGTGCTCCGCTGGGGCCCGGACTACCTGATGGACACCCCGTTCTTCCAGACCTTCGTGTTCGTCCAGGACCCGGACTTCCCGCTGGTGCTGGTCATCGCCTACGTGCTGATGGCCCTGCCGCTCGCCTACCGCTCCCTGGACGCCGGCCTGCGCGCGGTGGACGTCCGCACCCTGGTCGAGGCCGCCCGCAACTGCGGCGCGAGCTGGCCCCGCGCGGTGGTCACCGTGATCCTGCCGAACCTGCGCGGCGCGCTGCTCAACGCCTCCTTCCTGACCCTGGCCCTCGTGCTCGGCGAGTTCACCGCCGCCTCGATCCTCGGGTACCAGCCCTTCCCGGTCTGGATCTACTCGGTCGGCAACAGCCAGGCCCACATGTCGGTCGCGGTCTCCATCCTCAGCCTGCTGCTCACCTGGCTGCTGCTGCTCCTGCTGGCCACCGTCGGCCGTCAGCGCGGCTCCAAGACCGCCACCTCCTGAACCCCCTCCCGGAGTCACCCATCATGACCACGGCCATCTCCCCCGTCACCGGCGTCCCCCTCGCCCCCGGCAGCGCGACCGTCGAGTTCCGCTCGCTGCGCCGCGCCTTCGGCGCCACCACCGCGCTGGACGGCCTCGACCTGACCGTCCGGCCCGGCGAGCTGCTCGCCCTGCTCGGCCCGTCCGGCTGCGGCAAGACCACCGCGCTGCGCATCCTGGCCGGCTTCGAGCAGCACGACTCGGGCCAGGTCCTGGTCGACGGCAAGGACATCACCGCGATCCCCGCGCACAAGCGCGACGCCGGCATGGTGTTCCAGTCCTACAGCCTGTTCCCGCACCTGACCGCTGCCGACAACGTCGCCTTCGGCCTGCGGATGCGCGGCGCCGGCAAGGCGGAGCGGCTCAAGCGCGCCAAGGAGCTGCTGGAGCTGGTCGGCCTGCCGCAGCACGCCGGCCGCTACCCGCACCAGATGTCCGGCGGCCAGCAGCAGCGCATCGCGCTCGCCCGCGCGCTCGCCCTGCAGCCGCGCGTCCTGCTGCTGGACGAGCCGCTGTCCGCGCTGGACGCCAAGGTGCGGCTGTCGCTGCGCGAGGAGATCCGCCGGCTCCAGCAGGAGCTGGGGATCACCACCCTGTTCGTCACCCACGACCAGGAGGAGGCGCTGTCGATGGCCGACCGGGTCGCCGTCCTGCGGTCCGGCCGGCTGGAGCAGTGCGCCGCCCCCGCCGAGCTGTACGCCCGCCCGGCCACCGCCTTCGTCGCCGAGTTCGTCGGCACCATGAGCCGCATCCCCTGCGAGCGCTCCGGCGAGGGCGTCGAGGTCCTCGGCCGCCGCCACGCCGTGGACGGCGCGCTGCCCGCCGACGGCCCGCTCCAGGTGCTGGTCCGCCCGGAGAACGTCCGGCTGACCCCGGACGAGCACGGGGCGGCCCTGGTCGTCTCGGCGTCCTTCCTGGGCGCGGTCACCCGCCTCACCGTCCGCCTGGACGACGGCACCGAGGTCAAGGCCGACCTGCCCACCGAGGCCGCCTCCGCCCTGCCGGTCGGCTCGCGCGCCGCGCTGACCCTTCCGGAGCGCCCGGTCCTGGTCGACCGGCGTACCGTCTGACCCTCGCCCGGCCCTCGCCCTGAGCCGGCCCCAACGCGCCCGGCCCCCGTCCCGTCCATCCTCCGTGTGCACCACCGAAGGTACCGCCCATGCCTGAGACTCCCCCGCCCGCCGCCGTCCTCTTCGACATGGACGGCACCCTCGTCGACACCGAGCACCTCTGGTGGGAAGCCGCCGCCGAACTCGCCGACGAACTGCGCCACCCGCTCACCGAGGCCGACGCCCCCGAGGTGCTCGGCCGGGCGATCGAGCACACCGCCGCCCACCTCCACCGGGTCAGCGGCACCACCCTCAGCGAGGCCGAGCTGGCCGACCGGCTCGGCGACTCCTTCGCCGGCAAGGTCGCCGCCGAGACCGTGCCCCGCCCCGGGGCGCTCGCCCTGCTGGCCGAGCTGCGCGACGCCCGGGTGCCCACCGCGCTGGTCTCCGCCTCCCCCCGCCGGGTGGTCGACATGGTGCTGGGCACCATCGGCCGGGACTGGTTCGCGGTCACCCTGGCCGCCGAGGACACCCCGCGCACCAAGCCCGCCCCGGACCCGTACCTCGCGGCGGCGGCCCGGCTCGGCCTGGACCCGGCGGCCTGCGTCGCCGTCGAGGACACCCCGACCGGGGTCGCCTCCGCCGCCGCCGCCGGCTGCGCCGTGCTCGCCGTCCCGTCCACCGGCACCGCGATCCCGAACGGCTCCCGGATCACGCTGCTGGACAGCCTGGAGCACGCGGACCTGGACCTCCTCGGACGGCTCACCGCCGCGCCCGGGGTTTAATGCTCCGTGCCCTACGTACTCCTCGCCCTGGCGATCACCAGTGAAGTCTGCGCCACCAGCTGCCTCAAGCTGACCGAGGGCTTCAGCCGGCTCTGGCCGAGCGTGGGCGTGGCGATCGGCTACGTCCTGTCCTTCGCCCTGCTCGGCCGCGCCCTCAAGCACATACCGGTCTCGGTCGCCTACGCCGTCTGGTCGGGCGCCGGCACCGCCGCCGTGGCCGGCATCGGCGTCGTCGCCTTCGGCGAGTCGCTGGGGCGGACGCAGTGGCTCGGCCTCGCCCTGGTCATCGTCGGCGTGGTCGTGCTCAACCTCAAGGGCGGCCACTGACTCCGGGGCCCGCTGTCCGGGGTCACGCCTCGTCGGCCGCCACCCGGAAGCCGATGTTGCCGGCCGAGCTGTCCGGTGTGTTCGAGCTGCGCGCCGCCACCCGGTAGCGGTTGCAGTAGGACTCGTGGCACAGGTGGGAGCCGCCGCGCATCACCCGCGCCGCGCCGTCCGGCGGGCCGAGCGGGTCGCGCCGCCGCTCCCGCCCCGGGCCGGTGCGGTGGAAGTCCGGGCTGAACCAGTCGGCGCACCACTCCCACACGTTGCCGACGGTGTTGTGGAGCCCGAAGCCGTTCGGCCGGAAGGCCGTCACCGGGGCCGTCCCCCGGTGGCCGTCGGCCGCCGTGTTCAGGGTGGGGAACACGCCCTGCCAGATGTTGCACAGGTGCCGTCCGCCCGGGGTGAGTTCGTCGCCCCACGGGTAGCGGGCCTGCTCCAGCCCGCCGCGGGCCGCGTACTCCCACTCGGCCTCGGTCGGCAGCCGGGTGCCCGACCAGGCGCAGTACGCCTGCGCGTCGTGCCAGGAGACGTGCACCACCGGATGGTTCTGACGGGTGGTGACCGAGGAACCCGGTCCCTCGGGCGCCCGCCAGCTCGCCCCGGCGACCGCCCGCCACCACGGCACGGCGGCCACCGCCGGTGAGACGGCCGCGAGTCCGGGCTCCAGGAAGCCCTCGAAGACGTAGGAGTACCCGAAGCCCTCGGCCTCGGTCCGGTGGCCGGTGGCCTTCACGAAGGTGGCGAAGGCGGCGTTGGTGACCGTGGCCGTCGCGATCCGGAACGGGCTCAACTCGACGGCGCGGACCGGCCCTTCGCCGTCAGCGGGGTAGCCGGTCCGGTCGTCCGTGCCCATCAGGAAGCGCCCGCCGGGCAGGCCGGTCAGCTGCCGGGCGACCCGTGAGGTCCGGGGCGGGTCGGCGAGCGCCGACGCGGCGGGGGCCGGGGCGACGGCGTCGCGGCCGGGGGTGCAGCAGGGCTTGGTGGTCGACACGGGGCTCCTCGTCCGGTCGGGGCCCGGGGCGGCGGACGGCCGCCGCCCCGGGCCGGTGGGTGCGGGGTTCCGGGGTCAGGCGGCCCGGTCGGTCGCCAGCTGCGCCGCCAGCGCCGGTACGCCGAGCGCCTGTTCCTGCTGCGGCGTGGCCTGGTACAGCAGGTTGGTCAGCTGGTACGGGTCGGCGGCGAGGTCGTAGTACTCGCGGAACTTCACCTCGCCCGTCCCGGACACCGTGCCGTCGGCGTCGGTGTGCAGCGCGAAGTACTCGGTGTACTGCTTGTCCGCCGCCACGTACGAGGACCAGGTGGGCGGTCCGCCCGCCGCCGTGCCCTGCTTCCACCACTCCACCAGCAGGTGGTTCCTGCTGTACGCGGTGAGCAGCGAGTGGCCGTCCTGCGGGGTGTCGGGAGTGATCCCGGCGGCGTCCAGGATGGTCGGGGCGACGTCGATGTTGGCGACGATCCGGTGGTCACCGGTACCCGCGCCGAGCCCGCCGGCCGGCCAGGACAGGTAGAACGGCACCTCGTGCGACGGGGAGTAGGGCACGGACTTCTTGAGCCAGCCGTGGTCGGCCCAGGTGTAGCCGTTGTCGCCGAGGTAGATGACGAGGGTGTTGTCCAACTGCCCGAGTGCCACCAGCTTGTCGTGGATCGCCTGCACGGCGTCGTCGACGGAGAGCAGGGTGCGCAGCTGCCTGGTCCGCACGGCCTGGGCGTCGGCGAGGGTCGAGGTGGCGTTCTGGACGTAGCCGGGCTTGTCGCTGCGGTCGGCCTCGGGCACCGAGGGGCGTCCGTTCCACGGCGGGACGACCGTGTCCGCGTACTTGGGGGCGGGCACGTTGGGCTCGTGCGAGGCGTACGGGGTGACGTAGGCGAACCACGGGCGGGCGTCGGTGGCTGCCTTGTCGAGGAAGGCCAGGGTGCGGTTCTTGACGATGTTGGTGGTGTAGCCGGGGAGGGTCTGGACGGTGCCGTCGATGTTCCAGTCGGCGTCGTTGTAGGCGGGCTGGAGCAGCGCCCACTCCTCGAAGTGCGGCGGATTGTCCGCCAGGGCCCAGGAGTTGAGGTACTTGCCGAACAGTCCGGTGCGGTAGCCGGCCTCCCGGAGGTAGCGCTGGACGGTGGTGTGCTGGTCCAGGCTGTGCGAGGCGCCGTTGTTGCGCACGCCGTGGTTGTGGGCGTAGCGGCCGGAGAACACCGAGGACCGCGAGGGCGCGCACAGCGGCGTGGTCACGTGGCCGCGGGTGAAGCGGACGCCGTGGCCGGCGATCCAGTCCACGGTCCGCGGGGTGGCCCATTCGGTCTGCTTGGGCTGGTCGTCGGTGACGATCAGCAGGATGTTCGGCCGGGTCGCACCGGCCGCGGCAGCCGGGGCGGCGGCGGCCGGTTGCAGCGCCGCCGGGGCGGCGGCGGTGGCCGCCACGGCCGCGGCGCCGGCGAGGAAGCCCCGCCGGCCGATCGCGGAATTACCGTTCGGCTCCGAATCACCGATATCGCTCATTGCCTTGCCTCCATGCTGGTCGATGATTCCGGAACACCGGGCAGGGGAATTCCCCGCAGGTGTCACCGGAATTCGTTCACGGGGAGGCGGACCACCGGTCGAGGCGGCGTCGCACCCGCGCCCCGGACTGTGTCCACGGGTACGGAGACTCGCCGGAGATCCGCGGCGAACACCTCGGGGAACCTCACCGACCTGCACGAACAGTGCGGGTGCGAGCCACCCCGGGAAGGTCCGACGCGCTGCGGCCGATCCCCGTCCACCCGCCCGGGGACCGCCGCCGACTCACGCCGGAGCGGCCGTACAGAGGGCGCTCGCGAGCCGTCCGAAATCGACGTGCCGGCGAGCAGCCAGGAACTCTCCAGCTGCCATGCGTGCGACTTTAGGAGTTCCCGCCGAGCGCTGGCAATACCCGGGTGCTTTTGTGTCGGCGCCGTTTCGGAGATCCGGCCGCAGGTTTCCCCTCGGCAACACCCGGGGCGCCGCGGCTATCCTCCGACGGTGATCATTTCAGCGGAGCCGATACGGCTCGTCATCTTCGACTGCGACGGCGTTCTGGTGGACAGCGAGCGGATCGCGGCCCGGGTGCAGATCGGCCTGGGCGCCGAACTCGGCTGGCCGCTCACCGAGGAGGAGGTGGTGGAGCGGTTCATCGGCCGCTCGATGGCCTCGATCGACGAGCAGGTCGCCGAGCGGCTCGGCCGGGAGACCGCCGACCGCTGGTGGGCGGAGTTCGTGCGCCGGCACGCCGAGGAGGTGGACGCCGGTCTGGAGCCGGTCGACGGCCTGCCGGAGGCCCTCGACGCGATCGCCCTGCCGACCTGCGTGGCGTCCAGCGGCTCGCACGAGAAGATGGCGCACACCCTGGGCCGCACCGGGCTGCACCACCGCTTCGCCGGCCGGATCTTCAGCGCCACCGAGGTCGCCCGGGGCAAGCCGGCCCCCGACCTCTTCCTGTACGCGGCGCGGCGGATGGGCGTGCCGCCGTCGGCCTGCGCCGTCGTCGAGGACAGCGCCCCGGGCGTCCTGGCCGCGCGCGCGGCCGGCATGCGCGCCTTCGGCTACGCGGGCGGCCTCACCCCCGCCGCCCGGCTGACCGGCCCGGACACGGTCGTCTTCGAGGACATGCGCGAACTCCCCGCCCTACTGGCCCCGGTCGGGCCGTAGGACGGGGGGTCGGGCCGTCCGGTCGGGGTGCGCCTCGCGTCGCGCCCCGACCGGGTCCGGCTCAGCCGACCGGCCCCAGCAGGGCCGGCAGCTCGGCGACGGACTTCAGCACGTGGGTCGCGCCGTCGGCCCGCAGCCGCTGCTCGTCGTGGGCGCCGGTGAGGACGCCCGCGACCACCGAGGCACCGGCCCGGGTGCCGGTCAGCATGTCGTAGCCGGTGTCACCGGCCACCGCGATCTGCCGGACGGCGTCGGTCCCGGTGCGCAGCAGCGCGGCGAGCGCGAGGTCCGGGTAGGGGCGGCCCCGGCCGGCCTCGGCCGGGCAGAGGGTGAGGTCGGCGATGTCCTGCCAGCCGAGGGCGGCCAGGATGCGGTCCTGGGTGGACCGGGAGAAGCCGGTGGTGAGGACCACCTTGCGGCCCTGGCCGCGGAGTTCGGCGATGGCCTCAGCGGCGCCGGGCAGCGCCGCGCAGTGGCCGGCGTCGACGAGGTCGTGGTACGCGGCCTCGAAGGCGGTGTTGGCCCGCTGGGCCTTCTCCTCCTCGCCGAACAGGTGGCGGAAGACCGAGATCTTGGACTCGCCCATGGTGGCGCGGACGTGCTCCAGCATGGTGGCGTGCTCGGCGCTGCCGGTCTCGACCCCGAGCGAGCCGGCGGCGGCCCCGAAGGCCCGCTCGACCAGGCCGTCGTCGGCCACGGTCGTGCCGGCCATGTCCAGGACGACCAGGCGGATGTCGTTCGACATGTTCAATTCCTTCGACAGGCTTGCGGGTTGGCGGGCTTACAGGTTGGCGAGCTCGGCGGTGGTCTCGGCGATCGCGGGCGAGCAGGTCATGCCCCGGCCGCCGGGGCCGGTGACCAGCCAGACGCCGTCGCGGACGCGCTCACGGTGGACCACCCGGGTGGTGTCGACGCACTGCGCGTAGACGCCGGCCCAGCGGCGGCGGATCCGGGGCAGCGGGCGGCCGAGCAGTTCCTCGGCCACACCGACCAGGTGGTCGTACGGGTCCTCGACCACGTCGAAGCCGAAGGGGTGGTCGTACTCGTGGGTGTCGCCGATGGTCAGACCGCCGTCCCGGCGCTGGACCATCAGCAGCTGCATCCGGTGCTCGGCGGCGACGGGCGGCTGCGGCTGGACCTCGCGGAGGTGGTCCAGGGCGCCACCGGCGAAGGCCGGGTAGTAGCGGAAGGAGTCGCCGTCGGCGACCGAGGTGGTCAGCGGTTCGTCCAGCGGGTCGGTCTGCATCATCTGCAACCGCACCTTGCGGACCGGGAGTTCGGGCGCCAGCTCGCGGACCAGGCCGCCCAGCCAGGCGCCGGTGCAGAGGATCACCAGGTCACCGGTGTGGACGTCGCCGTGGTCGTCGCGGACGGCGTGCTCGCCGATGACGTCGCGGACCTCGCGCCCGGGCAGGAAGGTGTAGCGGCCGGTGGCGGTCAGGGCGGCGCGCAGCGCGGGCTGGGCGGTGCGCGGCTCGACGGCGGCGTCCCGCTCGCACCACAGGGCGCCGAGCAGCTTGCCGCGCAGGGCGGGGTTGGCGGCCCTGGCCTGTTCGGCGTCGAGCAGCCGGTAGCCGCGCGCGGCGGCGTCGGGCAGGGTGAGCGCCTGCTCGGCGACCGCGAGTTCGGCCTCGGTGCGGACCGCGGTGAGCGAGCCGTTGGCGCGGAAGCCGAGGTCGGGGACCTGCCCGCCGATCCGCTCCCACAGCTCGCGGGCCCGCAGCGCGGTGTCCAGTTCCTCGCCCTGTGCGCGACCGCTGACCCAGACCAGGCCGAAGTTGCGCACCGAGGCGCCGCGCGCCTCCGCCTCGCGCTCCAGGTGGACGACCTCGTGGCCGCGCTCGACGGCCTGCCAGGCGTGCATGGTGCCGAGCACGCCTGCTCCTACGACGATGACTCTCATGCGGCCAGGCTGATGCCGCCAGGTGTCCGAGGGGAGTCCGAGTGGCGGACCGCAGATGAACCAACCGAAAAGTTGTACAGCCAACATGGCGTCCGCCGGGCTTCACGGCGGCTCCCGGACGGGCGCCGTGGCGGGGTCAGCGCCGTACGGCCGCCCGCAGGTAGTTCCGCCGGCCGAACTTCGGCTCGTCCACCGCCGTCAGCTCCTCCACCTGGAACCGGTACAGCGCCGCCGCCCCGCCACCAGTCAGGAACTGCCGCCGCACCTCCTCGTCCCGCGCGAAGGCCGGGTACCGCGCCTGGTACGCGGCCAGCGCCGACTCGGCCTGCCGCCCCCACGCCTCGCCCGCGCTGCCGGTCAGCTGGAGTCCGCGCAGCTGCTCGCCGAAGACCGGCGGCGGCAGGAACACGGTGGCCGCCGCCCTGGCCTCCTCGGCCAGGTGGTGGCTGTGCCGGGTGGCGCGCTCACTGACGAAGTAGAGGACGAGGTCGTCGTCGTAGGCGAAGAAGGCGAGGTTGGCGTGCGGGCCGTGCTCATGGCCGGCGGTCGCCAGGGTGAGCACCATCGCCTCGGCCAGCAGGCCCTCGACGCCCTTGCCGAGCTCCTCGGCCGGCCAGTCCCCCTGGGTGATGTCGAGTCGGTACGGCATGGACAGCACTTCCCTCCACTGGCACGCCCGGCGCGCGGCGCCCTGGCACGACTGAGCCGGGCGGGCGCTCCCGTCGGGGGCCGCCTCGCCCGGCTCACATGCTCTCCCCGGCACCCCGGCCGCACAAGGGTCGGGACAGCGTCCGGCCTGCCGGTTCCGGGCCGCTCAGTCCCGCCGGACGCCGACCGGCCGGCCCGCGCCGGCGACCGCCGCCGCGGCCCCCGCGCCCAGCAGCGGCCGCAACGGACCGGTGCGGGCGTGCGCCACCAGCGGTCCGGCCCGGCCGGCCGCGAGCACCAGCGGCACCGCCACCAGCACGCCGACCACCGCCCCCACCAGCACGTCGTGCGGATAGTGCACCCCGACCCAGACCCGGGAGGCGCCCATCAGCACGGCGGCCACGGCGGCGACCGCGCCGATCCGCCGGTCGACGAGGCACAGCGCGGCGGCCGCCGCGAAGGCGATCACGGTGTGATTGCTCGGGAAGGACCAGTCACCGGCGGCCGGACAGCTCTCCAGGGTGTTCCGCACCCGTAGTTGCGCGCACGGCCGGACCTCCTCCACCAGCCCCTTGAAGCCGGAGTTCACCACGTAGGCGAGGAGCACGACCGGCGCCGAGGCCAGCACCCGGGCCATCACCACCGGTCCGCCGTCGCGCGCCCGCCACCAGGCGGCGAGCATCAGCAGCGCGAAGAGCCCGAGGCCGAGCAGCGACCACAGCTCGACCAGCCGGTCGAGCCAGTCCGGCGCGGCCTCCGCCCAGCCGACCACCCGGCTGTACAGGCCGCCGGAGACACCGCTGCCGTCGTACACGGCCAGCCCGTGCACCGGGAGGCCGGACGCCGGGATCCCGTGCACCGCCGCCTCGCGCGCCGGGGCCGGGAGGACCGCCGCCGTCACCGGTCGGCACCGGTGCGACGGCGGGCCCGCCGGTCACCGAACAGTTCACAAACAATCGGGAGCATGGGGACAACTACTACCAGAACGGCGATCAGCACCGGGCAACGGTCGATACCGGGCGCGCCCGGGCCGGACCACCGTCCGCGCCCCGCACCGGCCACCCTGACCAGCATTCGGACACGCGCCCCCACCGCGCACCCGTGCGCCGGGCGCGCACCCCACGGGCCCGGCGCGCCCGCTTGTCACCGTCCACCTCGGCCTCCACGTGACCGGGCACCCGCCCACGGCTTCCGGCCCCCTCCGCACCCCTCCCCGCCCCGGCCGGACACCCCCAATCATTGGCATGCCCACTCACATACCGCGGGGTATTCCGAGTTGGCAGACCCCATCCCCAGGAACGGGTGGCGCCCGTACTCTTTCGTCAGCGCGTCGGCCCCGGCGCGCCCTCGAACGGCGGCGAGGAGCAAACCGAGTGCGGCAGCCAGGACGGCAGACCCGACGACCCGAACGTCGCACTCCGCAGACCGCGGCGGAGCTGGCCAAGGTCCACGAGCGCGCCCTCGCCGAGGCCGCGGCCCGCGCCGCCACCCGCGACACCACCTCCGACGACCCGTCCCTCTTCCAGCCCCGCCCCGAGATCGGCGACTCCTGGGAACGCCTGCGCCGCCTCGGCCTCGACCCGGACGCGGGCGCCGCCGCCGTCCACCTCGGCCCCGCCGAAATCGAACACCGGCGCCGCACCAGCGGCCTCGACCCACTGCTCCCCGTCCTCCGCGGCACCCTGCTGGAACAGTCCGGCCAGCCCCCGCTGATCCTCGCCATCGCCGACGCGGACGGCCACATCCTCTGGCAGGAGGGCGAGCGCGGCCTGCGCCGCAGCGCCGACCGGATCGGCTTCCTCACCGGCGCCCGGTGGGTCGAGGAGAGCGTCGGCACCAACGGGATCGCCTCCGCCCTGCGCGCCCAGCGCCCGATGCAGGTCCACTCCGCCGAGCACTACCTGCGCAGCCACCACTCCTGGACGTGTGTCGCCGCCCCCGTGCACGACCCCGGCACCGGCCGGCTGATCGGCGCGATCAACCTCAGCGGCCCGGCCCACTCCGTCCGCCCCTACCTGCTCCAGCTGACCGCCACCGCCGCCAAGCTCGCCGAGACCGAGCTGCGCGCCCGCCGCCTCGAATCACTGCACCACCTGCGCACCCTCGCCGCCCCGATGCTGGCCCGGGTGAACGGGCCCGCCCTGGTCGTCGACGCGGCCGGCTGGACGGCCGCCGCCGCGGGCCTGCCGCCGCCCGCCCGGCTGCGACTGCCCGCCGAGGGCTGGAGCACCACCGCCGTGCACTGGCTGCCCAGCCTGGGCGAGTGCGTGATCGAGCCGCTCGCCGACGGCTGGCTGATCCGCCCGGTCCCGCTCCGGAACACCGCCCCGGCCCCGGCCGGGGATCCCGACTGCCACGACAGCCCCGACGGCCCCGGGACTCCCGACGGGCCCGGCGGCCTCGGCGGACTGCTCGCCGAACAGGCCGAGGGCGCCCGGGTCCGGCTCGACCTGCGCCGTCCGGGCAGTCCGGCGCTGTCGGTGCAGGGCGCGGCCGGCAGCTGGTCGCACGCGCTCAGCCCCCGCCACGCCGAACTGCTGCTCCTGCTCGCCACCGAACGGAACGGCCTCAGCGCGGCCCAGCTGGCCGACGCGCTCTTCGGGGACCCGGCCAGGACGGTGACGGTGCGGGCCGAGCTGTCCCGGCTCCGCCGCCACCTGGGCGGCCTGCTGGCGCACCGGCCGTACCGTTTCGCCGAATCGGTCCTGGTCGACGTCGCCGGACCGGAGGACCCCTACGACCTGCTGCCGTCCTCCTCGGGCCCGGCCGTGCGCAGGCTCCGCGCGGGACTGGCGGGCGGCACCGTCCGGCTCCCCGGCACCCCGCCCTTACCGGGCCGGCTGCCGGCTCCGCGAACCGGCCGGGTCCCGCTGCCACCGGCCTGAGCCCGCCGCCCGTACGGGCTCAGCGACCGCCGGACAGCAGCTCGGACAGCTCGGCGTCGCTCGGCCCGTGGGCCCGCTCCGCCTCCTCCGAGACGAGCACGTACGTCCGGTCGAGCCAGGCCCGGACCTTCGGCCTGGAGACCTCGAGCAGGGCGCTGCCGTGCGGTGATTCCAGCGCCAGGTGCAACGTCGAGCCGTGGCACGGACAGTAGGCCGGCCACAGCTTGACGTCGCCCTGACCGCTCAACGAGCGCAGGCCGTCGCGCAGCAGTTCACGCGAGAACACCCAGTCGGCCTCGTCCGGCCGCCCCAGATGGAACGTCAGCAGCACCTCGTACGGGCGCGCGGCGTCGAACCGGAACCGCGTACGGACCTCTCCGACCACCTCCTCGCCCAGCGAGATCCGCAGGGACAGCACCTCCTCCACCGCCGCCGGAGCGGCGGTGGAGCCTGCCTCATCGCCGCCCGTGGGGGTAGCGGCGAGAGGGGCACTGGAGGGTGCTGGCAGCGGGTCGGGCGGCATGACGGTCTCTCCGGAACGGCGTGGGATGCCCTCCAGACTGCGCCACCGCGCGACGGACCGGCAAGGGTTGCAAGAGGGTTGCAATAATCCCCCGAAAGCTTCCGGGATCCCTTGCGGCCCTTGTCAGACGGACCGTCAACTTCCGTTGCGGGAAGAGTCGTCCACGGATCCGATCCGCCCGGCCCGGACTCTGGCCACCGCCCCGGTGCCCGCTGCTACGCTCGTCCCCCGGCCGGCGCACGCCCGCGCGCGAACCCGGTGGGAATCCGCACGCGCGGCCCCGGGGACACCCGGGTCGGGCCAGGACGCATCCCGGACGACGCTCCCCGACCGGACCCCGACCGTGACCGGGCCGACCGGGCGACCGGGCGGCCGGACGGCCCGGTCGGCGGCACCGGCGCCGCCCTCGGTACGTGGGAGAATGCGGCGACCGCAACGGTGAGTTCAGGGGAGGGAGGGGTCCGGTGGGTCCGTCCGAGGACACCGGGCAGGGCACGGCGCACCCGCACGACCGTTACCGCACCGGGCACGGCAGGCACGGACGGCCCGGCCCGTTCGGCGGCCGCCTGCGACTGCCCACCCTGCGGTTCTCCGGCGCCGCGATGGCGATGTCCACCGTCGTGGGCATCAGCATCGCCACCACCCTGCTGCTCAGCGAGCAGCAGGGCGTGGGCCGCCGGGCCGGGGTCGCCCGGGTGGGCTCCAGCGCCCCGCCGCCCAGCCCGGCCGTCGACCCCGACAGCAGCTCAGGTACCGGTTCCAGCAGCAGTTCTGGCACCAGCTCCGGCCCTGGCTCCGGCTCCGGCTCCGGCTCCGGCTCCGGCTCCGGCTCCGGCAGCAGCTCCGGCCCTGGCTCCGGCATCACGGCCGACCGGGAGGCCGGCGCCCCGCCCGCCACCGCGGGCCGCCCCCCGGCCACTCCGGCCGTTCCCCTGCCCGGCCCGACCGGCCCCGGCGCCCCCACCGGCGTACCGCTCGCCGAGGGCCCGCCGCCCCGGCACGGCGTGACCGGCGAGCCCGCCGGGGGACGCGGCGGCACCGGCACCACCGGCGGCGGCCAGGACACCCTCGCCGCCGGGCAGCCCGTCGAGGAGCAGCCCGCCTCCCGCAACGCCGACCGGCCGACCGCCGACCGGCCCGCCGAGGAGCCGACGCCCACCCCGACGGCCCCGGCCACCCCCGCGCCCTCCCCCTCACCGACCGCGCCCCGCCCGCTCGCCCCCGTCCCGGGCTCCCCGACGCCGACGCCGACGCCGACGCGCGAATGGACCGGCGAGGTCCTCACCGACCCCGGGACCGGCGGCACCGACAGCGCCGGTGAGAAGGGCGGCACCGGCGGGAAGGGTGTCAAGGGCGGCACCGACGGCACCGGCGCATCCGACGACCTGGCGCTCACCGGCGCGGCCCTGGTCCAGCCGCTCGGCCGCGACGGGACCCGCCACCTGCTCACCCTGACCGTCGCCGAGCCGCTGACCGCGCTCCAGACCGAGTTCCGGCTCGCCCCGGGCGTGCTGGCCCCCGGGACCGGCACCGTCTGGACGGACCTGACCGGCGCCGTGGTCACCACCCACCAGGAGCGCGGCGCGGCGGTGTACCGCTTCACCACCCCGCCCGGTACCGACGTCCGCCCCGGCCGGTACACCTTCGCCGTGCTCGGCATCCGCCCGCCCGCACCGCGCCGCACCGACCCCCGGCCACCCGGCCCCCGCCCGTCCGACGACCGGAGCGCCGGGCCCAAGGCGGCCGAGCCGCGGAGCACCGAGTCCTGGGCCGCCAGTGCCTTCGGGATCGGCCGGCCGCGCGCCGTCGCCGCCCTCGGCACCTTCGGGACCCTCGCGGCACCGGCAGCCACACCCGCAGCCACACCTGCACCCACGTCCACACCCGCACCAGCACCGGCCCAGCGCGACGGCACCCGTCCGCTGACCGCACCCGCCCGCTGAGCGGCCACCGCACCACCGCCGTCCGGCCCCGGTCCGGCCCGGGCGCGGCCCCGGCCGCTCCGGTCGGACAACCCGACAGGTCAGCGGCCCGATCGGGCTCATCCGGCCGACCTCGTTCGTTACTGTGGTCGCCAGTCGGCACAGCCGCCCCACCGCCGGGGCCGGCCCCGCACCCCGTCATTCCCAGGAGGAGTTCGTGTCCACGGTCCTGACCCAAGGCGGCAACGCCCCGTTGACCGCCGCGCGGGTGACCGTCGAGGTCACCGCACCCAAGGCGCTGGACGTCTCGGGCCTGCTGCTGACCGATGCCGGCAAGGTCCGTTCGGACGACGACTTCGTCTTCTACAACGCCCCCAACGGGCCCGGGGTGACCCACCGCCCGGCCGCCGCGGACAGCCCGGACGCCATCATCGTCGACACCGCGGCCGTCCCGTCCGGGATCAGCAAGATCGTGGTGACCGCCAGCCCCGACGAGGCCGGCGCCACCTTCGCGGGCATCGAGCCGACCGCGACCGTCCGCGACGCCGCCACCGGCGAGGTGCTGGTCACCTTCACCTCCCCGGCACTCGGCCGGGAGACCGCGCTGATCGTGGTCGAGGTCTACCAGCGCAACGGCGCCTGGAAGGTCCGCGCGGTCGGCCAGGGCTACGCGAACGGCCTGGCCGGGATCGCCACCGACTTCGGCGTCTCGGTCGACGACCAGCCGGCAGCGGCGCCCGCAGCCGCGACCGCCCCGGTCGCGCCGCCCGCACCCGCACCCGCCCCGGCACCCGTCGCGCCGACCCCGCCGCCGGCCGCCGGCCCGCTCGACCCCCGGCTCACCATGGCCTCCGCCCCGCCGATGCCGCAGAGCGCGCCCCCGATGCCCCCGGCCCCGCCCGCCGCGGCGACCGCACCGTCCCTCACCAAGATCACCCTGGACAAGGGCCGGGTCAGCCTCACCAAGGGCGGCTCGGTCTCGCTGGAGAAGAACGGCAAGCCCTTCCTCTCCTCGATCCGGATGGGCCTCGGCTGGGAGCCCGCCGGCCGCGGCCGCAACATCGACCTCGACGCCTCCTGCCTCGCCTTCGACGCCAAGCGCGAGAAGCTGGACACCGCCTGGTTCATGAAGCTGGGCATCTTCAACGGCTCGATCACCCACTCCGGCGACAACCTGACCGGCGCGGGCGGCGGTGACGACGAGTCGATCACCGTCCACCTCAACGGCCTGCCGCCGGAGGTGTGCGGCCTGGTGTTCGTGGTGAACTCCTTCTCCGGCCAGAAGTTCACCGAGGTCAAGAACGCCTACTGCCGACTGGTCGACGCCGGGACCGACCAGGAGCTGGTCCGCTTCGACCTCACCCACTCCGAGGCCCGCACCGGCGTGGTGATGTGCAAGCTGGTCCGCCAGTACTCGGGCGAATGGGTGATGACCGCGATCGGCGAGTACGTCGACGCCAAGACCGCCCGCGCGATGGTCAAGCCGGCCGCCTCGATGCTCTGACGGCCGGGCGGACGGCGGGAGAACACGACTGGACCTCCCGCCGTCCGCCGCGCATCATGTCCGGATGCTGATCAGGGAAGCCACCACCGAGGACTGGCCGGGCATCTGGCCGTTCTTCCGGTCCATCGTCGCCGCCGGCGAGACCTTCACCTACCCGCTCGACCTCGGATTCGAGCAGGGGCGGGAGTGGTGGCTGCTGCCCGAGCCGCACCGCACCGTGGTCGCCGTCGACGAGGCCGGCGGCGCCGTGCTCGGCACCGCCAAGATGAACCGCAACCAGATGGGCAACGGCGGCCACGTCGCCAGCGCCAGCTACATGGTGGACCCGGCGCACGGCGGCCGGGGCATCGGCCGGGCGCTCGTCCTCGACAGCATCGACTGGGCCCGCCGGTCCGGCTACCGCGCCGTCCAGTTCAACGCCGTGGTCGCGTCCAACGAGCACGCGGTGAAGCTCTACGAGTCGCTCGGCTTCACCGTCGTCGGCACCGTCCCGGAGGCTTTCCACCACCCCGTGCACGGCTACGTCGCCCTGCACGTCATGCACCTGGCGCTCTGAGCCGCCTCGGGCCCTCCCCCTGCTGCTCGCTCGCCTACTCCTCGATCGCCCCGCCGACCCGCCGCAGGTGCTGCCGGAAGCTGTACCCCGGGTCGGCGGCCCGGCGCTCCAGGAACTCCTCGAACGAGGTCTGCCGCCGCAGCGTGTCACCGGAGCGGATCCGCTCCGCCTGCGCCCGCTCGGTCCGGGCGATCCCGACCGCCGTCTCCAGCACCTCGTCCAGCCGCGCGCCCGACACGAACAGCACGCCGTCCGCGTCCGCGAACACCGCGTCCGCCGCACTCACCAGGTGCGGCCCGAACCTCGCCGTACCGAGCGCCTCCGGCTCCCGCCCGTCCAGCCGCAGCGGCCCCAGCGGCAGGCTGCCGTAGCTGAACACCGGCAGCCCGATCTCCACCAGCTCCGGCGTGTCCCGGTGCAGCCCCCACACCACCACCCCGGCGATCCCGGCGGCCCGCGCCTCCAGCACCGCGAGGTCCCCGACGCACGCCTCGTCCGTCCGCCCGCCGTTGTCGATCACCAGCACGTCCCCCGGCTCGGCCGCGCCGTACGCCTCCAGGAACACGTCCACACTCCCGTAATGACGCACCGGCAGCACCCGCCCGGCGACCCTGCCCCCCGGCACCACCCCCACCACCCCGGCCGGCGCCACCCGCAACCCCACCCCCACCCGCATGCACGCATCCGCCACCAACGGCGTCGACAACTCCGCGAACCGCTTCAGCACCATGCCAACTCCTCGCTCGGACGCCAGAGTTCACCAGCACGAAGATCCTACGCCGATCCCCGCCCCACCCGATCGAGTGAAATCCCACCACACCCGGCACCCAAACGCGACGAGTACACCGAGGTGCACCTGGCCGCCTTCGGCGAGCCGCTCGCCCTCCCCGCCCCGTTCGACTTCGAGCTGGACACCAAGCCCTTCCTCTGAATCCGGACGCACGACGGCCCGGGTCCCCCCATCGCGGAAGGGGGACCCGGGCCGGGCGCTCGCCGCGGGGGTCAGCCGCGGGTGGCCATGGCGCGCAGGAAGAAGGTGAGGTTGGCCGGGCGCTCGGCGAGGCGGCGCATGAAGTAGCCGTACCACTCCTCGCCGTAGGGGAGGTACACGCGCATGGTGTTGCCCTCGCCGGCGAGGCGGAGCTGCTCCTCGGGGCGGATGCCGAAGAGCATCTGGTACTCGAAGGAGTCGCGCTTGCGGCCGTTCCACTGGGCCAGCTGGCCGGCGATCTTGATCATGTTGGGGTCGTGCGAGGCGATCATCGGGTAGCCCTCGCCGGCCATCAGGACCTTGAGCGCGCGGACGTACGCGAGGTCGACCTGGTGCTTGCCCTGGAAGGCGACCGACTCGGGCTCCTTGTAGGCGCCCTTGCACAGGCGCACCCGCGAACCGGGGCCGGAGAACTCGCGGCAGTCGGCCTCGGTGCGGCGCAGGTACGCCTGGAGGACGACGCCCAGCCAGGGGAAGTCCTGGCGCAGCTCGCGGGCGATGGCGAGGGTGGAGTCGGTGGTGGTGTGGTCCTCCATGTCGAGGGTCACCGTGGTGCCCGCGTCGGCGGCGGCCTCGCAGATGCGGCGGGCGTTCTCCAGGGCGATCTTCTCGCCGTCCACCGGGAGGAACTGGCCGACGGCCGAGAGCTTGACCGAGACCTCGGCGCCGGCGGCCAGGCCGGTCTCCTTGAGCGCCTCGAGCAGGTGCTCGTAGGCCTCGGCGGTGTCGGCGGCCTGGGCGGCGTCGCGGGTGTCCTCGCCGAGGTGGTCCAGGGTGACCTTGCGGCCGGTCGCGACGAGGTCGTCGCAGGCGGTGACGGCGTCGTCGAGGGCCTCGCCGGCGACGAAGCGCTCGACTATCGCGTGGGTCGGCGGGAACTTCTCGACGACGGTGCGGACCTGGGCCGAGCGGGAGGCGGCGAGGAGGGCGGAACGGAGCATCGTGACTCCTGGAGCTGGTGTTTCCAAGGGTGGCAGAAAGGGACGGGGCGGCGAGCCGAGAGGGGTGGTCGGCTCGCCGCCCGTGGGACGCCCCCGGCTGCGGGGCCGGGGGCGTCAGGGGACCGCGAACGGGTCCCGGTGGGACGGTCAGCCCATGTGCGGGTAGCGGTAGTCCGTCGGCGGGACGAAGGTCTCCTTGACCGAGCGGGTCGAGGTCCACCGCGCGAGGTTCTGCTTGGCGCCGGCCTTGTCGTTGGTGCCCGAGGCCCGGGCGCCGCCGAACGGCTGCTGGCCGACGACCGCGCCGGTCGGCTTGTCGTTGATGTAGAAGTTGCCGGCCGCGTTCCGCAGCTTGAGCATCGCGTGCTGAACGGCCTCGCGGTCCTGGGAGATGATCGCGCCGGTCAGGGCGTAGTCCGACACCGACTCCATCTGGGTCAGCATCTCGTCGTACTTGTCGTCCTCGTAGACGTGCACGGCGAGGACCGGGCCGAAGTACTCGTCGCGGAAGTACTCGGAGGCCGGATCCTGGCAGACCAGCACGGTCGGCCGGACGAAGTAGCCCACGCTGTCGTCGTACGTGCCGCCGGCCAGGACCTCGACCTGCGGGTCGGCCTGGGCGCGGTCGATCGCGGCCTTGTTCTTGGCGAAGGCGCGGTCGTCGATGACGGCGGACATGAAGTTCGACAGGTCGGTGACGTCGCCCATGGTCAGGCCGTCGACCTCGGCGCGGAACTCGTCCTTCAGCTCGGCCCAGATGGACGCCGGGACGTAGGCGCGGGAGAGGGCGGAACACTTCTGGCCCTGGAACTCGAAGGCGCCGCGGGTCATCGCGGTCTTCAGCACGGCCCGGTCCGCGGACGGGTGGGCGACCAGGAAGTCCTTGCCGCCGGTCTCGCCGACGATCCGCGGGTAGGTGCGGTAGCCGGCGATGTTGTTGCCGACCTCGCGCCAGAGGTGCTGGAAGGTGGCGGTGGAGCCGGTGAAGTGGATGCCGGCCAGCGCCGGGTGCTTCAGCGCGACGGCGGAGACGTCCAGGCCGTCGCCGGTCACCATGTTGATGACGCCCTTGGGCAGGCCGGCCGCCTCCAGCAGCTGCATCAGCAGGTGCGCGGAGAACTGCTGGGTCGGCGAGGGCTTCCACAGCACCACGTTGCCCATCAGCGCCGGGGCGGTCGGCAGGTTGCCGGCGATGGCGGTGAAGTTGAACGGGGTGATCGCGTAGACGAAGCCCTCCAGCGGGCGGTGGTCGCTGCGGTTCCACACGCCGTCCGAGGAGATCGGCTGCTCGGCCATGATCTGGCGGGCGAAGTGCACGTTGAAGCGCAGGAAGTCGACCAGCTCGCAGGGGGTGTCGATCTCGGCCTGCTGCGCGGTCTTGGACTGGCCGAGCATGGTGGCGGCGGCCAGGGTCTCGCGCCAGGGGCCGGCCAGCAGGTCGGCGGCGCGCAGGAAGATCGCGGCGCGGGAGTCGAAGGAGAGCGCCTGCCAGGCCGGGGCCGCGGCCAGGGCAGTGTCGATGGCCTCCTGCGCGTCCGCCTGGGTGGCGTTGCGCAGGGTGCCGAGCCTCGCCGCGTGGTTGTGCGGCTGGACGACGTGGAACTCGGTGCCGCCGCCCATTCGGCGTTCACCGTTGATCGTCATGGTCAGCTGGACCGGCTCCTGGCCGCCCAGCTCCTTCAGCTTCGCCTCCAGGCGGGCCCGTTCCGGGCTGCCGGGGGCGTAGCTGTGGACCGGCTCGTTCACCGGCGCGGGGACCTGGGTCACAGCATCCATGAGCGCACGCTCTCCTTCGGTTCTTGCGGGATGCCGACGCGGATCGCACGACGGCCACATGACGAACGCTATTCCTGCATCACTCCCGCTTGATTGGCCGGAAGGCTAAAATCATCCGGACGGCGTTGTCCGACCGGATGAAGGATTCGGACGAAAGCCACCCTTCGGCCATCCGCCGGCCACCCACCGCCGTCCCAGCTGTGGCGGCGGTCGCCCCCCGCCGCCCGTCGGACACCTTTGAGGAGGCCCGATGACCACCCCCGGCCTCCCGCTCCGGCAACTGCTGATGTCCCTGGGCGAGCCGCTGGTCGAGCTCCAGACCGCCCCGCACGGGCTCGACGTCCCGGTCCGCGACGTGGCCATCCTCGACCCCGAGGACCCGCCCACCGCCGCCCCGGGCGAACTCGTGCTCGCCATCGGCGCCCGCGGCCGGGCCGCCCTCCCGGCGCTGCGCGCGGCCGGCCGGGCCGGAGCCGCCGCCGTCGCCGTCAAGCTGGACGCCCCGGGCCAGGCCGACGCGCTGCGCGAGGCGGCCACCGAGGCCGGCGTCGCACTGCTCTCGGTGCGCCGGGAGACCCGCTGGGAGCACCTCGACTCACTGGCCCGGGCGATCATCGCCGGCCCCGACACCCCGGACGCGCCCGGCTCCCCCGAGCACAACGCCGGCGACCTGTTCTCGCTCGCCCAGACCGTCGCGGTGCTCACCAACGGCATCGTCTCGATCGAGGACACCTCCAGCCGGGTGCTCGCCTACTCGCGCTCCTCCGACTCCGACGAGGTCGACGACCTGCGCCGGCTCTCCATCCTCGGCTGGCAGGGCCCCGAGCCGTACCTCTCCAAGCTCCGCGAGTGGGGCGTCTTCCAGCACCTGCGCACCTCGGACACCGTGATCGCGGTGGACCCGCACCCGGAGCTCGGCCTGCGCCGCCGGCTCGCGATCGGCATCAGGACCGGCGCGCAGCCGCTCGGCACCATCTGGGTGCAGGAGGGCGCCCGGCCGCTCGCACCGCTGGCCGACCAGGCGCTGGTCGGCGCGGCCCGGGTCGCCGCGGCCCAGCTGGTGCGCCGCCGCCGGGAGCTGTCCGCGGACGTCCGGCTCACCCGGACCCTGCTCACCGGCCTGCTGGAGGGCTCCACCGGCGCGCAGTCGCTGGCCACCCACCTCGGCCTCGACGTGCGGCGCCCGGCCACCGTGCTGGCGTACAGCGCGGGCACCACCGAGCAGCTCACCCGGGCCGAGGTGACCGGCCTCATCTCGGTGCACACGGCAGCCCGGCACCGCGCCGCGCTGCTCGCGCCGATCGAGTCCCGGGTGTACGTGCTGCTGCCCGACCTGCCCGCCAACCTGCCGATGGCCACCGTGCGCGGCTGGGCGCAGGAGGTGGTCGAGGCGGCCAGGGACCATCTGGGCGTCCGGCTGCGGGCGGCGCTCGGTTCGACGGTGGAGGGCCTCGCCCAGGTGCCCGAGTCGCGCGCGCAGGCGGACCGGATCCTGGACGCGATGGGCCGCGGCGGGGTCGACCTGGAGGTCGCGGCGCTGATCGACGTCCAGGCGGAGGTGCTGGTCAGCGAGGTGCTGGCGCTGCTCCAGGAGCGCGGCGGGCTGCGCGACCCGCGGCTCACCGCGCTGGCCTCCTACGACCGCAGGCACGGGACCAGGCTCGCCGAGTCGGTGCTGGCCTGGCTGGACGCGCTGGGCGAGGTCCGGGTCGCGGCGGACGCCCTGCACATCCACCCGAACACCCTGCGGTACCGGGTCCGCCGGGCCGAGCAGCTGACCGGGATCGACCTGGCCCAGCCGCAGCAGCGGCTGCTGGCGATGCTCCAGCTGCGGCTGCCGGCCGACTCCTGACGGGGGCGCCCGGGCCCGGACGTCCCAGGACCCTCCCGCCCCGGGCACGCGAAAGGGGCGCACGAGCGGAGCACGCGAAAGGGGCCCGCCGAAGCGGGCCCCGATCACTCACTCGCGGTCAGCTCACTGGCCGTAGCCCTGGCCGCGCTTGTGCTCGTTCAGGCGGTGCCACGGGCCGGTGATGGCCAGCTGGATGCCCGGGGTCTGGATGTTGGCGAAGAGGGTCTTGCCGTCGTCCGAGAAGGTGACGCCGGTGAACTCGCTGAACTCCGGCTTCTCGGCGGTGCCGATGTTCAGCTCGTTGCGGGCGATCGGGTAGGTCAGGCCGTCCTCGGTGGCGCCGAACAGGTGCGAGACACCCTCGCCGTCCTCGGCGATCACGATGCCGCCGTAGGGCGAGACGGTGATGTTGTCCGGGCCGTCGAAGTTGTCGTGGTCGCCCCAGACGTCGTTGTTGACGCCGAGCAGCACCTTGAGGGTGATGGTGCGGCGGGCCGGGTTGAAGAACCAGACCTGGCCGTCGTGCTGCAGCGGGCTCTCCGAGCGGGCGAAGCTGGAGACGAAGTAGAAGCCGCCGTCACCCCACCACATGCCCTCCAGCTTGCGGGCGCGGGTGACCTCGCCGTCCTTGAACTGCTTGCGGATCGAGACGGTCCTGGCGTCGCGGTCCTGGACCTTGACCCAGTCCACGCCGTAGGTGGTGCCGACCTCGGTGGCGCGGGACAGGTCGTCGATGAACTTGCCCTGGGCGTCGAAGACCTTGAAGGCCTCCAGCGTGCCGGCGTCGGCGGCCAGCTTGCGCAGCTGGTAGCGGCCGTGCTTGAAGCCGGCCGGCGGGGTCCAGCGGAAGAGCAGGCCGTTGGGGTTCGAGGCGTCCTCGGTCAGGTAGACCTGGCCGCGCTTCGGGTCGACGACGACGGCCTCGTGGGCGTAGCGGCCGAAGGCCTTCACCGGCTGCGGGTCACGGTTGTAGTCGTCGTCGAACGGGTCGACCTCGAAGATGTAGCCGTGGTCCTTGGTGAAGCCGTTCTTGCCGGCCTTGTCCTCGGTCTCCTCGCCGGACAGCCAGGTCCCCCACGGGGTGACGCCGCCGGCGCAGTTGGTGGCGGTGCCGGCGATGCCGACCCACTGCTCGACCGTGCCGTTGGCCTTGGCGTGCACGATGGTGCAGCCGCCGGCCGCGCCCGGGTCGTAGACGTGGCCCTCGGTCAGCGGGACCGGGTTGGGCCAGTTGGCGCGGGCGCCGGACAGCTCGTGGTTGACGACCAGCAGGTTGCCGCCGCGCTCGTCCTCGAACGCCGAGGTGCCGTCGTGGTTGCTCGGGGTGAACTCACCGGTGCGCAGCTTGGTGACGCCGGCGCGGTTCACGACCTTGTACTTGAAGCCCTTGGGCAGGGCGAGCAGGCCGCCCTGCGCGTCGGCGACCAGCGGGCCGTAGCCCACGGCGAGGCGCTCGGCCGCGGCAGCCTCGGCGACCGGCGCCTCGCCACCGGCCGGAGCGGCGATCGCACCCGGGGCGGTGGCCAGGGCCTCCGCGCTGCCGGCGATCAGAACGCCGGCCCCGACGAGGGTGGAACGGTTGACGAAGTCCCGGCGGGACAGCGACATGGCAGTCACTCCTGAAGGGTGGGGTGCCGTCCGGGCGGACCCGGTGCGCGGCGTGCGAGGTGTCGAGAAACGGTCGTCGACGCCGAGCAGACTCCGCCTGCCGGGTGAACGCCCGGTGAAGGGGACACCTCGTCAGGGCGGCCATTTGCCGACCGTATCCGAACTTATGACTCAACTTTTGCCATGTCCCCACAGGTCACACCACCGGGCGGGCTCCGGCCATCCTCCGTTCGGCCCCCGGGAGGGCCGCTGTTCAACCAGGGCCACCTTTCGGTCCTCTCGGCGCCACGCCCGCTCAGCGCCCGGCCCGCTCAGCGCCACGCCCGCTCGGCGCCCGGCCCGCTCAGCGCCACGCCCGCTCGGTGCCCGGCCCGCTCAGCGCCCGAACCGCGCCACCCGCCACTGCTCCCAGGCCGCCAGCCACAGCTGCTCGCCCATCCGGTGCTCCCCGCGCTCCCCGCTGCGCACCCGCTGCCAGGCCCGCTGCGCCGGCAGGCTCGCCACCTCGCTGGCGAACACCGAGTACCGGATCGACTCCTCCACCGCGGCGTCGCCCTCCGGCGTCCCCACCACCCAGTGCGTCAGCTGGGAGAGCCGCCGGAGCTGCTCGACCATCGCGGCCACCGCCTCCACCGCCTCCGCCCTGGTCTCCGAGGCGAGCCGCATCTGCTGCCGCACCGCCGCCTCCCACCGCAGCGCGCCCGCCTCCGCGCGCGCCCCCCGCAGCGGCCGGGGCGGTCGCCCGGAGCGCAGCCGGGCCTCGACCGCGGCGGCCTCGCTGATGCCGTGGGCGATCACCTCCCGGTGCGCCTCCAGGCCGGTGACCGGGGCCAGCTCGCGGCGCTCCACCGGCAGGCACCGGCCGCGCCGGCCGGCCAGCTCGCGCAGCAGCGCGGTGCGGCCGCGCAGACAGCTCTCGGGGTCCTGGATCCGGGCCAGCTCGACGCCGCCCGGCGGCACGCCGCGCCCGCAGACCGTCACGGTCAGCCCGTCCACCCGGAACCGGCCGGCCCAGACCGGCTCGGCGCCGCCCATCGGGCAGCAGCCCGGCAGCGGCGCGCCGGACCACAGACCGCGCCGGTCCTCGTGCACCTCGACGGCCTGCGCCCGGCCGTCGACGGTGATCCACTCGCGCAGCGCCCTGACCCGGCCCGGGGTGTCGCCCTCGTCGAGCCCGAGCTGCTCGTAGACCCGGTCGCGCTCGTCCTCGACCACGTCCTCCAGCTCGGGCAGCGGCTCGTACCGGTCGGCGCCCGGCCGGTGGGTGCGCACGGTGACGTAGGGGCCGGCCGCCGAGGTCCAGTCGCCGGTGCCGACCTCGACCCAGCCGGGAGCGGGATCCGCACCGCCGCCGAACGCGACCAGCGCGACGGGACCGCCCGGGCCCGCCGCGGGCACCACGCCGTACAGCGGGAAGTCGGCCGCGCCGAGCGTCCGGCGGGCGAGGTCCTCCTGACCGCCGAGGAACTCCTCCAGGTCGCCGACCCGGCACTCGCGCGGACAGTCCCCCGGGCGGCCGCACGGGTCCACCGTGCCCGCACCGTCCCCGTACCGACCGCTCCGACCGCCTCCGCTCGCCCGCGTCATCCCGCGCCGCACCCCCTGTCCTCGCCGTTCCCGCCGTGCCGTAGACCCCGGCAACGATACGTGGCCCGACCTGCCGGGTCATCAGGCTCTTTGCACACCCGGCCGATCCGTCGCCGGACGGGCGGCCGCCGACGCCGGTCCGGCCCGGTCCGGCCCCTTCACGTCCCGTCCCGTCCCGCCGGACGGCCTCGCCCGGGGCGCCGCTGTCGGTCCCCCTCCCTACGCTGGCGGCATGACAGCAACCACGGACTTCCCGGCCCGGCTCAGCATCGTCACCCTCGGCGTGAGCGACCTCGACCGCAGCGCCCGCTTCTACGAGGCGCTCGGCTGGCACCGGTCCGCCGCCTCCAGCCCGGAGATCGTCTGGTTCCGCACCGCCGACTCGGTGCTCGGCCTCTTCCCGCACGAGGAGCTGGCCGCCGACGCGGGCGTGCCGTCCGCGGGCGAGCCGGCCTTCCGGGGCGTCACCCTCGCGGTGAACCTGGAGTCCCCGGCCCTGGTCGACGCCGCGCTGGCGACGGCCGTGGAGGCCGGCGCCGGGGTGGTCAAGCCGCCGGCACCGACCACCTGGGGCGGCTACTCCTGCTACTTCGAGGACCCGGACGGCCACCTCTGGGAGCTGGCCCACAACCCGTTCTTCCCGTTCACCGAGGACGGCTCGCTCGACCTGCCCCGTTGAGCCCCCGCCTGCCGCACCGGGCGCCCGGCCCGGCCGGGCGGGCTCCCGCGGGGGCTCAGCCGAGCAGCCGGGGCAGGCGGGGGCTCAGCAGGGCAGGCGGGGGCCTGACGGCCTCAGCTCTTGGAGCGCGCCTTGAACGCCGCCTTACGGGCCTCCTTCGCCACCGCCCGGTCCGGGTGCATCTCGCCGACCGCCTCCAGCACGTCCGCCGTGTACGGGTGCTCGACCCGCCACAGCTCACCGAGGTAGTCCGCCGGCTCCTCCGTCACGGGCAGCTCCGCCACCAGCTCGCGCAGCTGCTCCGGATCGCCGCCGGTGTCCAGCAACTGGGCCGCGAAGGCGTCGACGACCGTCCACAGCGCCGTCGCGCGGTCCGGCGCGGGAACGTCCGCCGCGCCGAGCGCGACCAGCCAGGCCGCCGCGCCGCCGCCCAGCTCCGGATCGCCCAGCACCTCGCGCGCGGCCGGTTCGGCGGGCGCGCCGATCAGGGTCAGCGCCGAGTGGCAGAGCATCCGCCGCATCGGGGCGTACGCGTCGTCCCCGCGCGCCGCCGCGAGCAGCTCGCGCGCCGCCGCCACCGGCTCCCGCCCGTCGAGCCAGACCTTGAGCTCCTCATCGGGCAGCACATTGGCGGCCTCGCTCACGCCGCGGAGCAGCTCGGCGGCGTCGCCCCCGGCCAGGTCGCCGACCAGCGGCGCGTCGTAGCCGTCCTCCAGCAGCCACTGGCGGATCCCGTACTGGCCCAGCGGGGTGAGCCGGACCAGCCCGAACCGGGCCGACTCCGCCTCGTCCAGCTCCGCCGGCCCGCCGTCCGGGCTGCTCGCGGCCGGCTCCTCGCCCGCCTCGCCCGCCTCGTCCTCGCCCTCCTCCTCGTCGAAGAGCTCGGGGTCGATCGGCCGGTAGTCCAGCAGACCCAGCTCGGACAGGTCGGCGAGCATCGGGTCCAGGGCCACCATCACATCGGTGATGTCGCCCAACAGCTCGTCGCTCGGCTCCTCGCCCTCGGGGACGATCAGCAGCGCCGCGAGCACGCCCAGCGGCACCGTCTCGCTGCCCGGCTCGGCGAAGGCCGTGGTCTCGTACAGCACCTGCAGTGCCTCGTCGAGAAGCTCGGCGGCCTCGTCCCTGGCGTCCTCGACCTCGCCGAGGCCCTCCTCGTCCTCCTCCGCCTCGGCGTCCCCGCCGTCCTCCCGCTCCGGCTCCAGTTCCTGGGAGTCCGCCTCCACCGCGAGCTCACGGACGATGCCGGCGGCCGTCAGCCACAGCTCCAGGACGGTCTCGGGGTCGCCCTCCTCGGCCGGCTCCAGGTCCGGGCCGGGGACCGCGACGTGCTCGCCGGCCGCCGTGGTGCCGATCTCGACGAGGTCCAGGTCACAGGCGAGCGACCAGGCGCGCATCGCCTCGACCACCGCCTCCTCCTGCTCCTCCCCCTCCGGCGCGTCCCCCTCGGGCGCGTCCCCCTCCTCGGGGGCGAGGCCGAGCAGCCGGGCGGCCGGCAGCCGGTCCGGGGCGGTGAGGTCGCCGAACTCGTCCACCGCCCGGTGCGGGGCCGCCCAGCGGGCCAGCCGCAGCGCCCAGTCGAACATCGGGACGGCCTTCGCCAGCGCGGCCAGCTCCGGTTCGGCCGGCAGCCGGACCGGCGGCACCAGCACGGCCGCGTCGTCGAGATCCTCGTCGTCCAGTCCGTGCGCGGCGAACGCGCCGTACAGATCCTGCAGCTCCAGGTCGGCGGGCAGCACCGCGCCCTCGCCCGGGGTCCCCGCCGCCGAGGGGCCGGCGTTCCTGCGACGTCGTGCGGCCATCGTTGCGCGTTCTCCCTACACCGAGCTTCACCGAGCTACTACCTGCACCGAACTACTGCACCGAACTACTGCGCCGAGCCGCACCGAGCGGTCGGCCGGGCCGGGACCTCGGAGATCAGCTCCGTGTACCGGCCCACTACCTCAGCGTATAGGCCGGGCACCCCCGATGCCCGGCCTCCAGGGGCGCGCGCCGCGAGCGCGCGCCCACCCCTTATCCTTCGAAGTCGGTACCGCGCACAACCCCGCGCGCACCGATGGGCAACGTAGCCCCGCTCTCGCTCACCTGCACCACCAGGGAGCCCGCACCGAGGCCACCACCACAGCGCCCGGGACGGGCGCGCCGGCACACCCCGCCGACCCGCGTGGTGCCCGGCCACAGGAGACCCCTGCCATGGCGGACCTCTCCCCCGCCGGCTCCGGCCTGCGCACCGCGCAGCTCGACGGACGCCGACTGTCGGAGGCCCTGCTTCCCCTGGAGCTCGCGCCCCGCGCCCAGCTCCGGCTCGCCTCGATCAGCCGCTGGAACGCGCTGCGCGGTGTCCGCGTCGGCCTCGTCGCCGCCGCGCTGCTCCTCATGCTGATCGGCGCCAATCTGGCGACGCCGATCTACCCGATGCTCCAGCAACGGCTCGGACTCGGCCCGCTCGACACCACGATCCTCTTCACGATCTACGTGTTCGCGCTGGTCCCGGTACTGGCCGTGGTCGGCCACTGGTCCGACCACCTCGGCCGGCGCGCCCTGATCCTGCCCGCCGTCGCCCTGGCGGCCGCGGGCGACGTGGTGTTCGCGACCTCCGACAGCTTCTGGCAGCTGGCCGCCGGCCGGGCCGTCCAGGGCATCGCCGTCGGCCTGTCCACCGGCGCCGCCGGGGCCGCCCTCGGCGACCTGATGCCGGACCGCCCCACCCTGGCCGCCAAGCTCACCCTCGCCTGCTCGGCGGGCGGTGTGGCGCTCGGCCCGGTGGTCGGCGCCCTGCTCGCCGACGGCGCCGACCCGCTGCTCACGCCCTTCCTGCTGCACGCGATCGCCCTGCTCGCGCTCTGCGTGCCGCTGGCGCTCGTCCACCCCCGGATGCCCGGCCGCAACCGCCCGCCGGCCTCCCCGCCGCGCATCACCACCCCGGCCCACCTGCGCCCGCAGCGACTGCGGCTGCCGCGCACCGGCCGCCGCGAGTTCCTGCTGGCCGCGGGCGTCGGCTTCGTCTCGTACGGCGTCTTCGGCGTCTACCTGGCGCTCGCCCCGGCCTTCTCCACCAAGCTGCTGCACACCGACTCGCACCTGACCGGCGCGATCGTGGCCGCCCTGCTGCTCGGCTCCTCGGCCACCGCACAGCTGACCGTCCCGCCGACCGCCGACCGCGTGGTCGTCGCCCTCGGCCTGGCCGGCCTGGCCACCGGCCTCGGCCTGGTCGTCACCGCCCAGTACACCGGCACCCCGGCGCTGCTCTTCATCGGCAGCGTCCTCGGCGGCATCTGCCAGGGCGTGGCCTTCCGCTCGCTCTTCACCACCGCCGTCGCGGCGATGAACCCGGAACGCCGCGGCTCCGAGCTGAGCTCCCTGTGGATCATCGTCTACCTGGGCAGCTCCGCCCCCATCATCGCGGTCGGCGCCCTCGTCAAGGCCTACGGCCTGCTCCCCGCCGTCAGCGGCTTCGCCCTCCTCGCGGCCACCCTCTGCGCGGCCCTGGCCGTCGCCGTCGCCCGCAAGCCCCGAACGGCCTGACGGCCTCGACCACCGAACGCCGCTGCCCGGGACTTCCTCCGAAGTCCCGGGCAGCGGCGTTTTGGCGCATCATCCGCACGCCGGGTGAACACCCGCGCATCATCTGCTTTGTTGCGCACTTCTACCGCCGTTCCCCACCGTCCACCCCCCACCCACCTTCCGGCGGGTGCCCGCCCCGGGCCCGCCCGCGCGCCGCCGAGCGGCGCGCGGGCGCCGATGAAGCAGGGCGACATACCTGCTGGGAACGAGAGGCCCGCGAAGGAGCATGAGCCCCAGCGCGGCGAGGCACTCGGGCGGGCGCCGGTCGTAGCAACCCCGCCGCCCCGGAACGGAGGTCCGTTCCGGGGCGACGGCGTTCCACCACGCCTACGCGCTCGTCAGCTTGTCCGAACGGCGCCTTCGGGCCACACGACCGTCACCGGCAGTTGGACGGCGCGGGCCGCGGCGACAGTGTCGGCGGTTCCCCCACGCCCATTGCCCGGCCTGCCGTCCCACACGGCGAACAAGTGGTCGGCACGGCGCAGCAACTCGTTGTTGGCGGCTTCGTACGCCTCGCGGTTCGCCTCGGCGAACGGCATGACGACAACCTCCGCGGCAGCCTGGTGAAGACGGTCGAACTCGGCCGCGTACGCCGGCTTGACCTTGACCTGACGGTAGTCAGCCGACGGGACCACCGCGACCAGTCGTCCGCCGAGCGACAGCACCGCGTCGGCGAAGATCGAGTCCGCGCCCTTGGCGATGCACGAGACACCGGTGAGGCCGTGCTCGGCGTGGCCAGCGAGTAGCGTTTCCAGCGCTCCACGGACCAGGACGACACTCTCCTCGCTGAGGTCCATGTGCCCGGTCACCGCGATCACGGTCATGCCGCTCCCCCTTCGGGTCAGTTCGCCAGTAGCGCGCGGATGCTATCGCGAGCTTCCTTGACGCCCGGTGTCGGCAAGGGGTGAAACGAGGTTCTGGACCACTTTCCGAAAGTGCCAGAACCCGATTTCAGCCGTTGCCGACAGCCCACCGATTGGACGCGAAGCAGACAGCATCGCAAGCCGATCAGGCCAGGAGGACGGCCGCGCGCTCGTCGACCTCCCGAGCTGCCGAGACTCCGCGGTTCTTGAACTGGGCGAGGCTCTTCCGCATCTCCATGACGGCCCGGCGGGTGCGGACGGACTGCACGCCAGCCATGGCGTCGAGCGCGCGGTTCCAGGTTCCGCATGCCTGCTCGATGCCGCCGTCTGCGAGTTCCATCTTGGCCTGGTTCACCAGGTCGAGCGCGAGGATTCGCGTGTAGGTCGAAGCCGGTCGGTTGGCCGCCGCCGCAGCGAAGTTCTCCGCGGCGCCTTTCCGGTCGCCGAGCCGGGAGAAAACCTTGGCACTGCGAGAGTTGACCGTGGCGCGCGCCGGCCCCCAGGAGAGAGCCCAGTACGGCATTGCGTCGCCGCCTGCGGCCTCCAGCAGGTCCCGAGCCCGCTGGACAGCCTGGACGGCGGGGCGGCGCTGGTTGGTGGCCGCCAGGCCGTGGGCGTGGGTGATCGTGAACAGCGCCTCGGTCGCGGCGTCCACGCGGCTGGCGACACGGGACAGGGCAGTCTCGGACAGCGCGAACGTCTTGGAGGGATGGCGCAGCTTCATGCCTTGCTGGGCAAGGGTACGCAGGACGAAGGCATCGTGGCCGACGATCCCGGACTCGACAGCGAGCGCGTAGGACTGGTGGTAGTACCGCTGGGCGAGGCCCTGCTCGCCGGCGTCGTACGCCTTCCAACCGGCAAGGTGCACGCCGACCGCTGCGGCGGAGAGCATCTGCTGACGGTCCTCGTGGGTGCGGAAGGTACCCCGGCAGAGAGCGGCTACGTCGGACCGCAGGTACTGGATCAGGGCAGAGCGGCCGTGCTGGCCACCGTGGCGCTCGTCGATCTCGGTGAACATGCTGATCATGTCGCGGACGGCAGCGACCTCGGCGGCTCCGGCGACGGCGCCGCCTCGGACGGCTGCGGTGCGTTCGGCGGTCTCGCGGACGTGGTCCAGCGGCAGGTGCATCGCGGCAACGGAGTACGCCGAGGCGGCCAGGAACTTTCGTCGGTCCAAATCAGCTCTCCACACCCGTGCGAGGACGCCCACCGGGTCGGGGCCGATGGACAGCCCGAGGCCCGGATCGGATTCTGCCACCGACCGTAGCCCGAGCTCGGCTGGGGTGTAGAGCCGTCCCGTCTTGCGGAACAGCGCCTCACAGATGAAAGCGGGGGTGTCGCCCTCCGGATCGGCGCCGCGCAGCCACTTATGGACCGTGGACGGGTTCGTCCGCAGGTGGACACCTACCTCGGCCGCCACTCGCACGACGCCTCGGGCGAGGGCGTCGAAGGTCATGTCGGCGTCGACAATGGCAGCTTCGAGCTGGTGGTTCGTCACGGGCTGTGCCATGACCACTCCCTTCCTCGGTGCCGGGTGGCAGTAAACACGGTAAAGACAACCCGCCCTTCGAGGCAGGTACTTGGGCAAAGGAACGCCGGTTGACTTGGTGTCAGCCGCTCGGGGTCGCGAGTTGACACCGGCTCCGGGGCAAATTCCCGGGCGGCTGACTCCGACCGCTGCTGCCCGGACAGCCCCCGCTGTTCGGAGCAGGCAGCTCTGGCGACCAGGAGCGGACCGTGACGACTGAGGTGCTGACCAGAACGGAACCCCTACGACCTGCCACGGTCGAGCTGCCGTACGAGCCGCAGTCCGCCTCTGCGGCGCGTCGGCTGGTCCGCGACGCGCTCGCGGAGTGGGGGCTGGGTCACCTGGCCGCCGATGCGGAGTTGGTCGTCACGGAACTGGTCTCCAACGCGGTCAAGACCGGCTGTCTGACCGCCATGAGGGTCGAGCTCGCCCCGGTGACCAACCGCGCCGGCCAGGCCGTGCGGATCTCCGTGCGGGACGGATCCTGTGCTCTGCCGGTCCTGATCGGCGCCGCCCACGACGCGGAGTCCGGCCGCGGCTTGGCCCTGGTCGACCACTTGGCCGTTGCCTGGGGCGTCGACCAGGAGCCGCACGGCAAGACGACGTGGGCGGACATCGCCGTGGACCGCGCTGGTTCCTCCGCGTCGGTTCCGGACGCGCCGCCGTCCGCCTGACCCCAATACCCCACCCCGCCTCGGCATCCGCCGCACGAAGACCCGAGGCGGGACCGGCGGCTCCGGATGAACCCCCGCAGCCGGAGCCGCCCACACTCGCCGGCCTCGGCGACCCGCCAGGCCGGAAATCCGTCACACCGAAGGGAGATTCGCCGTGCCGCAAACCGCCGCTCCGATCTCGGAGGCTCCCCAGCCTCCGTCGCCCCCGCCGCCTCCGCCCCCGGCCCCGCCGATCCCGCAGCCGCCGTACCCGGGCCGTTAGCCCGATCCGGCCCTCGGCCGGGCACCCTCGCGGGGCCCGGCCGAGGGCCACCCCAGCACCACAGACGTTGTGCAGCCCCTGGAGGACATCGTGTGCATCTCCCCTGAGCACGGCACCACACTTTCCCGGCCCGTCACGATCGCGTTCAGCGGTCCCGACAACGTCGGCAAAACAAAGCAGATCGGCATCCTGGCGCGTCGTCTAGGTCCCGCCGGCCACGCCACCGGGCCGCTGGACGACTACGACCCGCGCTGGGACGGCATCAAGGCCATGGGTATGGGCGCCTGGTGGTTCGAGCTGGGCCCGGTCGAGGAGGTCGCCGACGTCCTCGCCGGCTCCTACCTGGAGCGCTCCCGCAGGCGCGCCACCGCGCCCGTGCGCCTGATGGACCGGGGCATCCCGATGCTGGAAGCCTCGCTGGCCGCCACCGTCGCGGTGCGCGAGCGTCTCAGCCCCGGCCGGGCCGCCGACCGGGCGCGCAAGCTCCTCGATCCGTACGCCGCCGACGTCCAGGCCGCCGAGGCGGCCGAGTACGGCATCGTGCTCCTTCACGACGAGGACCTGGTGATCGGCACTTCCCGCAGCCTCTCCCACGAGCGGCACGTCACCCCGGCCTACGCGGACTACCAGCGGCACCTTCACCTGCAGATGCACCGGCTCGTCGCCGAAGACAGGTGGGCGGAGACCGTCGTGATCGGAGAGCGTCGGGTCGTGGCCGTCCAGGACGAGATCCGCCGGCGCCTGCACCCGATCGCCCCGCTCGTGCCACCGCGCGCCCTTCCCGGCCTGCGGGTGGTCGCGCTCGGTGGCATGTCGGAGAGCGGCAAGAGCACGGCGGGCGAGTACCTGCGAGTCAGGCACGGGTACGCCCGCCTCAAGATCGGCTACCTGATCGAGGACGCCGCCCAGCGCGCCGACATCGCCGACCCGTACGAGATCCCGGCCGTGGTGCGGGCCGAGCTGCTGGTCGACGGTCTCGACCGGTTCTGCGCGGCCCACCACTTCCTCGACCACATCACCATCGAGTCCCTGCACGACCAGGACGCGACCGCCGAACTGCGACGGATGCTCGGCGAGCAGCTGACCGTTGTGTACGTCGATGCGACGCCGGAGGTCCGCGCCGAACGCGGCACAGCCGGGCCCGAGGACGTGGTCGAGCGGGACGCCGTGAAGGCCCGCCGAGGTGCGGCCGGGATCGCCCCGCTCGCGCAGGAGGTCATCGACAACAACCACAGCCGCCTGCACCTGGAGCGCCGCCTCGACGGGATCGCCCTGGCCCACCGCTGGCCGCTGCGCAGGCCGGCCACCACGCCGGTGAACACACTGGGTCTGCCCGTTCAGCTGGAGTCCTACCTGTCCGAACTGCTGGACCGCACCACCGTCCAGCAGCCGCCCGTCATCGACCTCCTCGCCGTGACCGGTAGCGGGGCCCGAGGCAAGTACCAACACGGATGGTCGGACCTGGACGTCTTCGTCGTCGCCGAGCAGGGAAGCCTCCCCAGGCTCCGACAGGCCCTGGCCGAACTCGAAGCCGAACTCGGCGGCGTCAAGCTCGGCCTGACCGTGCTGACCCAGGACGAGTGCCGCACCGGGGCGGTCACCTCCCGCCTGCTGCACGTTCTCATGCTGATCGGCTACGGCTCCCTCGTGCCGCTCTGGTGCCGCCCTGGCCTGGCCCTGCCCACCCCGGACGCGGCTGACGACGTGGCGGCCAGCGTGGAGGCCGGGGTGCAGGCCGCCATCGAAATTCGCCGCCAGCTCCTCAAGGGAGCCCCCGACCTCCGCGCCCTGTTCAAGGTCACCGCCCTGCTGGCCAAGGTGATGCTTCGTTTCGAGGGCACCGAACGTGCCTCGGACGACGACGCGCTGGGGGTCTTCCTCGACCGCGAGCCCGCCACCGACGCCGACCTGCGCCGCCAGGCCCGCGGGGACAGCGAGAAGGCGGCGAAGCTGGCCAACATCGTCCTGGGCCACTGGCTCGCCACCATCGCCCTACCGACGAGCCGCGCATGAACGACCCCACCACCTCGGTCCCGGCCTTCCACAAGATCCTCACCCCCGGCGCAGCGGAGGCCGAGGTCCAGGGCTGGCAGGCCACCGCCCGCACGCTGCCGGTGCCCCGACTGGTGGGCCACAACCGGGCGGCCGACAGGCACATCGTGGCTTACGAGGACGTGTTCGCCACCGGCCGGTGCACCATGCTGCTCGGCGACGTCATCGCGACCGCTGACCGGCACGCGAGCGCTCTGCCACGGGTCACCGCGCTGATCGACGCCGTCTGCGACAGCCTGCTCGCCGCAGTCGCCGACAGCGCTCGCACCGCGCCGCTCTCGGACTGCGTGCCCGGCCTCTACCTGGACCGCATCCGCCCCGGCGGGCGGATCGACACCTGGTACCTGTCCGGCCGCCTCGCCGTCGCCGCCCCGCGCATCGACCAGCCGCTGCCCGTACACGCCCTCACCGGCCACCTCTTCGTCGTCAACGGCATCCCGATGCGCCTCGACCTGCCCACCATCGTCTGGGAAGCCCGCGAAGCGCTCGGCTCCAGCCGCGCCTGGGTCACTGCGCTCACCCAGGGCGACCCGACCGAACCTAACATCGCCGACCCGCTGTGCTGGCTCGACTTCGAGTACGCCGGACGCAACACGCTCGCCGGGGAACTCGCCATCCTCCTTTGGTACTTGCTGGGCATGGGTGGCTGGCTCGTACCGACCTACCAGCCCGACGTGTACGCCCGCACCCTGCCTCTGCACCTGCCGCCGGTCACTACCCCGCACCTCGAACACGTCGACCACGACGAGCGTCACCGCCGTCTGGAAGTCCGCTACACCTGGGCGGTCGGCGCCGGGCGCCAAGCCGCAATCGACCGCCTACTGACGCGTGTTCGCGCCGACCTCGCCCCCGCCGCCGGCCTGGATCCGGACCGATTCCTCACCCAGATCGGCCACTTCCTCGCCCTACGAATCCTCGGCGTCATCCCGCCCGGACGCCTCACCGGCCAAGATCTCCTCCTGCTCCTGGCCAAGCTCGCCGAGACCCAGCAGCCCGGGACCGTCTGCGAGACGTTCACCCGCACCCAGCCCGCGCCGACAACCGGCCTCGACGATCGGACGGACGATGACCACACCCACGCCGCTTGAACTGCCCATCGCCGCCCTGCCGCTCCAGGGCCGGGTGGCGCTGGTGACCGGCGGCGCCACTGGGATCGGCGCCGCAATCAGCCGAGCACTCGCCACCGCCGGCGCATCCGTCGCCATCAACCACCTCGCGCAGATACACCAGGCCCGCACCGTGCTCGCCGACGTCCGCCGCGACGGCCGTACCGGCAGCGAGGTCAGCGCCGACCTCACCGACCCGAACGCCGTGGCCGCGCTGGTCAGTCAGGTCGAGTCCGAACTCGGGCCGGTCGACGTCCTCGTCAACAACGCGGGCGCCTACCCCCGCATCCCGTGGGACCAGCTCGACGAGGACGAGTGGGCGCGCGCCATCGGGTCCAACCTGACCATCCACTACCGCACGTGCCGTGCCATCACCCCGAGCATGGCCGAGCGACGATGGGGCCGGATTGTCAACATCGGCAGTGTCAACGCCTGTGCCGGACGCGCCGGCCTCACCGCCTACAGCACTGCCAAGGCCGGACTCCTGGGCCTCACCAGGTCGCTGGCCAGGGAACTTGGACCGGCCGGGATCTGCGTGAACACTGTTGCACCCGGGGCCATCCAGGTCGAGGCGGAGAACGACCTGCCCGCCCATCACCGCGCCCGACCCGAGGACCAGATCCGCCGCCAGTGCGTCCAACGCCGGGGCCGCCCCGAGGACGTCGCCGCCGCCGTCGCCTTCCTCGCCGGCCCCAGCGCGTCCTTCATCACCGGCCAGTCGTTGCACGTCGACGGCGGCTGGATCCTCCACTGACCCGCCGGTCCTACCGACCAGGAAGCAGGCCACCATGCAGCATCGCGTCCGCGCCGTCCTCCTCACCCCGAACAACACCATGCTGCTGATCAAGCGCATCCGCCCCGGCATCGACCCGTACTGGGTGATCGTCGGCGGCAAGATCGAGCCGACCGACGCCAGCCCCGAGGAGGCCCTGCGGCGCGAGGTCCGCGAGGAGATCGCGGGCGAGGCGGAGATCGTCAGCCTCTTCCACACCATCGAAACCGGCGACGAGCGCCAGGACTTCTACCTCGCCACCATCGAGAAGTGGCGCTTCGAGGACCGCACCGGGCCCGAGTTCAGCGAGGAAGGCCGAGGTGAGTACCTCCTGGAGGAGATCCCCCTCACCACCGAAGCCATCGGCGCGATCAAGCTCCTGCCCCAGGAGATCGCCGTGGTTCTCCGCGAGGCCGTCGGACGGGGCGATCTCCTCGCCGCCGGGTAGCCGCAAGCCGATCGCTGAGGCCGTGCACCGGACTCTCACTGGGTGTCAGAAACGCCTCACGGTGCGTCAAATGCCGTGATACGTTCCGTACCCAAAGAGAAAAAGGCGACCCCGGCGGTGCTACCAACACCCCGGGGTCCGGCAACAGGAGCTGAAACTCCCGATGCGCGTCCATCGTACCGAACACGTACGTAACTTCACCGTGCTGCCCAACTGCATGTTGCAGTACCGGCGGCTCTCCTACACCGCCCGCGGCCTGCTCGCGGACCTCCTCTCCCGCCCCGACGGCTGGCGGGAGGACGGCCGGCACATGGCCGACAGCAGCCCGCAGGGCCGAGGCGCGATCCGCAAGGCATTGAAGGAGCTGACCGACGCGGGGTTCTACCGCGTCGAAAAGATCCGGATGCCGGACGGCACCATCCGCACCGAGACCCACGTCTACGACACACCGTGGTCCGCGCCGGATGCCACCCGTCCGGCGCCCGGTGGAGCGGCCGCCGGGCGTGCTGGCAGCCCTCCTGTTAAGAACCGGCACAAACAACCCTCCCTCCCCGCGAGTTCGACCGAGGACGGCAGGCCCGAAGAACGGGAGGAGGCTTCCGAGGCCGAAGAGGTCCGCGAAGCCGTGGCCACCCTGTTCCGGGTGATCCGGTCCGAACCGCGCCTGTGCCTGGGCGAGGCCGAAGCCCACGAACTCGCGCCCCTCGTCGCACAGTGGCTGGAGCGCGGCGCGACCCGGACCGACCTCGCTCACGCATTGCTGCCGGGCCTGCCCGTGCCGATGCACTCGGCGACGGCCGTGCTCCGCTACCGGCTGGAGCACAAGATGCCGCCCGCCCGACCCGCCGCACGGCCGGCGGCCCGGTACGCCGAATGCGCCAAGTGCCACGACCCTGTGCCCCGACCGGGCATCTGCCGCCCGTGTGCCGGTCTGACGAGCGGCGTCCTCACAGCCGGCAAGGGGGCAGAGGTGGCAATCGCAGGGGCTGCCCGAGTCCGCACCGCCCTGCGCTCCGCGATGACCGGCGGACGGCCCGCACACATCGCCGCCTGAGGCACGCTCCATCAGCACCGCGTGCCGCCCGGCCGGGCGGCACGCGGCCAGGCCCGGGGCGGGCACCCGCCGACAGGCGGGTGGGGGGTGGACGGTGGGGAACGGCGGGGAACCTGTTCAACGAAGCAGATCACGGCGAGTGCTCACCGACCGACACGCGGAAAAACCGCTGCCGCGCGAACCTTGCGGTTCGCGCGGCAGCGGTTGACGATCGGCCCAGGTCGGGTCAGACGTTGAAGCCCAGGGCGCGGAGCTGGTCGCGGCCCTCGTCGGTGATCTTGTCGGGGCCCCACGGCGGCATCCAGACCCAGTTGATCCGCAGGTCCTTGACCAGGCCGTCGGTGGCGGTCCTGGCCTGGTCCTCGATCACGTCGGTCAGCGGGCAGGCCGCCGAGGTGAGGGTCATGTCGATGGTGGCCACGTCGGCGTCGTCGATGTGGACGCCGTAGATCAGGCCCAGGTTGACGACGTCGATGCCCAGTTCGGGGTCGACGACGTCCATCAGGGCCTCGGTGAGGTCCTCGACGGAGACGGTGCCGGCGCTGGTGCCGACCGGGCCGGTCGGGGTCTCCTCCGCGGGGGAGGTGGTGGTCTCTTCGGTCATGGCGGGTGTCCTCCTCTGCGGTGTCAGTCGGTGGCGGGGTGCTCGGCCAGGGCCTTGGCGGTGGCGTCCTTCCAGGCCATCCAGCTGAGCAGGGCGCACTTGACCCGGGCCGGGTACTTGGAGACGCCGGCGAACGCGACCGCGTCCTCCAGCACCTCCTCGTCGCCCTCGCCCTGGCCCTTGCTCTGCATCAGCTCCAGGAAGGCCTCCTGGACCGCCTGGGCCTCGGCCACGGACTTGCCGACCACCAGGTCGTTCAGCACCGAGGCGCTGGCCTGGCTGATCGAACAGCCCTGGGACTCGTAGGAGACGTCGACAACGGTGGAGCCGTCGAGCTTCACCCGCAGGGTGATCTCGTCGCCACACGTCGGGTTGACGTGGTGCACCTCGGCGTCACCGTCCCGCAGCCCCTTGCCGTGCGGGTTGCGGTAGTGGTCCAGGATGATGTCCTGGTACATCGAGTCGAGCTTCATGGTCGCGTGCCCCCGTCCTCAGCCGAAGAAGTTCCGGACGTGGTGCAGGCCGTCCACGAGCGCGTCGACCTCGCCCGGCGTCGAGTACAGGTAGAACGACGCCCGCGTGGTCGCCGGAATTCCGTACCGCAGGCAGACCGGCCGCGCGCAGTGGTGGCCGACGCGCACGGCGATGCCCTGCTCGTCCAGCACCTGGCCCACGTCGTGCGGGTGGATGTCGCCCAGCGTGAACGAGATCGCCGCACCGCGGTCGACGGCCGTGCGCGGGCCGATGATCCGCAGGTCAGGGACCTCCAGCAGCCGCTCGATCGCGTACTCGGTGATGGCGTGCTCGTGGGCGGCGATCCGCTCCATGCCGATGGCGGTCAGGTAGTCGACGGCCGCGCCCAGCCCGACCGCCTGGGCGATCGGCGGGGTGCCGGCCTCGAACTTGTGCGGCGCCGGGGCGTAGGTGGACGAGCCCATGGTGACGGTCTCGATCATCTCGCCGCCGCCGAGGAACGGCGGGAGGTCCTCCAGCAGCTCCTGGCGGCCCCAGAGCACGCCGATGCCGGTCGGCGCCAGCATCTTGTGGCCGGTGAAGGCGACGAAGTCGGCCTCCAGCGCCTGGACGTCCAGCACCATGTGCGGCGCGGCCTGCGAGGCGTCGATCACGACCAGCGCGCCGACCGACTGCGCCTTGCGCACGATCGCCTCGACCGGGTTGACGGTGCCCAGCAGGTTGGAGACCAGGGTGAAGGAGACCACCTTGGTCTTCTCGGTGATCAGCTCGTCGATGTCGGACAGGTCGAGCCGGCCCTCGTCGGTCAGCCCGAACCACTTCAGCTTCGCGCCGGTGCGCTGCGAGAGCAGCTGCCACGGGACGATGTTGGAGTGGTGCTCCATCTCCGTGATGACGATCTCGGACTCGGCGTCCACCCGGTAGGGCTCGTCCGCCCAGGTCAGCATGTTGGCGACCAGGTTGAGCGACTCGGAGGCGTTCTTGGTGAACACCACCTCGTTGCGGCTCGGCGCGTTGACGAACGCCGCGACCTTGTCCCGGGCGCCCTCGTACAGCGCCGTGGCCTCCTCGGCGAGCACGTGCACGCCGCGGTGGACGTTGGCGTTGTGCCGCTCGTAGTAGGCGTTCAGGGCGTCGAGCACCTGGCGGGGCTTCTGCGAGGTGGCCGCGTTGTCCAGGTAGACCAGCGGCTTGCCGTCGTGCAGCAGGCGCTGCAGGACCGGGAAGTCCTTGCGGATCGCGTCGGTGTCGAGCAGGCCCGGCAGGACCGCCGTCTCGTGCGTGGAGGTCACTCGGACGCGCCACCCTTCACATAGGCCTCGTAGCCCTCCGCCTCCAGCTTGTCGGCCAGCTCGGCGCCGCCGGACTCGACGATGCGGCCGGCCGCGAAGACGTGGACGTAGTCGGGCTTGATGTACCGCAGGATGCGGGTGTAGTGGGTGACCAGCAGGGTGCCCACCTCCCCGGTCGAGCGGACGCGGTTGATGCCCTCGGAGACGACCCGCAGCGCGTCGACGTCCAGGCCGGAGTCGGTCTCGTCGAGGATCGCGACCTTCGGCTTGAGCAGCTCCAGCTGGAGGATCTCGTGGCGCTTCTTCTCACCGCCGGAGAAGCCCTCGTTGACGTTGCGCTCGGCGAAGGCCGGGTCCATCTGGAGGGCGGCCATCGCCTCCTTGACCTCCTTCACCCACAACCGCAGCTTGGGGGCCTCGCCGCGAACGGCGGTGGCGGCGGTGCGCAGGAAGTTGGAGACCGAGACGCCGGGGACCTCGACCGGGTACTGCATGGCCAGGAAGACGCCGGCCCGGGCGCGCTCGTCGACGGACATCTCCAGGACGTCCTCGCCGTCCAGCAGCACCGAGCCGCCGGTGACGGTGTACTTGGGGTGTCCGGCCAGGGAGTAGGCCAGGGTGGACTTGCCGGAGCCGTTCGGACCCATGATGGCGTGGGTCTCGCCCTGCTTCACGGTCAGGTCGACGCCCTTCAGGATCTCCCGGGGGCCGTTCTCGGTCTCGACGGAGACGTGCAGGTCGCGGATTTCAAGGGTAGCCATGTGTACTCAGGACTCCTGGTTGACGGAGACGAGCACATCGTCCCCTTCGATCTTTACGGGGTAGACAGCGACCGGCCGGGTGGCGGGCAGGCCGGAGGGCTTGCCGGTGCGCAGGTCGAAGCTGGAGCCGTGCAGCCAGCACTCGATCATGCAGTCCTCGACCTCGCCCTCGGACAGCGAGACGTTCGCGTGCGAGCAGATGTCGTTGACGGCGAACACCCCCTCGTCGGTGCGGACCACGGCGACCGGTACGCCGTTGAGGTCGACGCGCTTGGGCACGTCCTCAGCCAGTTCGCTCAGCGCGCAGGCGCGAAGGAAGCTCATGGGTGTCAGACCGTCGCTTCCAGCTCGGCCTCGATCTTCTCCATGAGGTGGTCCTGGATCTCGGCGACACCGATCTGCTGGACCAGCTCGGCGAAGAAGCCGAGCACCACCAGGCGGCGGGCCTCGTCGGCCGGGATGCCGCGGGAGCGCAGGTAGAAGAGCTGCTCGTCGTCGAAGCGGCCGGTGGCGGAGGCGTGGCCGGCCCCGACGATCTCGCCGGTCTCGATCTCCAGGTTCGGCACCGAGTCGACCCGGGCGCCGTCGGTGAGCACCAGGTTGCGGTTGAGCTCGTAGGTGTCGGTGCCCTCGGCGGCGGCGCGGATCAGCACGTCGCCGATCCACACCGCGTGCGCGTCCTGGCCCTGCAGCGCGCCCTTGTAGACGACGTTGGAGCGGCAGTGCGGGGTGTCGTGGTCGATGACCAGACGGTGCTCGAGGTGCTGGCCGGCGTCGGCGAAGTAGAGGCCGAGCAGCTCGGCCTCGCCACCGGGGGCGGCGTAGTTGACCCGCGGGTGGATCCGGACCACGTCGCCGCCGAAGGTGACGACGACGGACTTCAGCGAGGCGTCGCGGCCGACCAGCGCGGTCTGCTGGGCGACGTGCACCGCGTCGCGCTCCCAGTCCTGGACCGAGACGAAGGTCAGCTTGGCGCCGTCGCCGACCAGCAGCTCGACGTTGGCGGCGCGGGTGCCGGTGCCGGTGTGGTTGATCACCACGACGGCCTCGGCGAACGGCTTGACGTCGACGACCACGTGCGCGAAGCGGGTGCCGCCCTCGCCGTGCACGTCGATCCGCACCGGTCCGGTGAGCACCGTCTCCTTGGGGACGGTGACCACGAGCGCCTGCTCGAAGGCGCTGAACGCCTGCGCGGCGACCCGGTCGACCGGCTTGCCGGCCTTGCCGAGGCGGGCGTCGTCACGGCCGACGGTCTCGGCGGTGACCCCCTCGGGCAGGCTCAGCTCGACCTTGTCCTCGCCCTTCTCGGCGGCGGCGGCGGTGCCGTCGTGCAGGCCGCCGAGGCGGTGCAGCGGGGTGAACCGCCAGTCCTCCTCGCGACCGGTGGGCACCGGGAAGTCCGCGACGTCGAAGGACGGCGCGACCGCGACGCGCGCGTCGATCGGCTGGCGGACACTGTCCCGTCCGGTGCCGGGACCCGCGAGCTGGGCGCCGGCACCGGCGGTGCCGACCTCGATCGAACCGGCGGTAGTGGAGCCGGAGTTGTTCTGGACGTCAGCCATGGCTGTTCGTTGTGCTCTCTTCCTCAAAAAAGTGTCGACGGACGGCGGGCGGTCGGCGGGTCAGCCGACGGAGCCCTCCATCTGCAGCTCGATCAGCCGGTTCAGCTCCAGCGCGTACTCCATCGGCAGCTCGCGCGCGATCGGCTCGACGAAGCCGCGGACGATCATCGCCATGGCCTCGAACTCGGTCATGCCGCGGCTCATCAGGTAGAAGAGCTGGTCCTCGCTGACCTTGGAGACGGTGGCCTCGTGGCCCATGGACACGTCGTCCTCGCGGACGTCCACGTAGGGGTAGGTGTCCGAGCGGGAGATGGTGTCGACCAGCAGGGCGTCGCAGAGCACGTTGGACTTGGCGCCCTTGGAGCCCTCGCCGATCTCGATCAGGCCCCGGTAGGAGGTCCGGCCGCCGCCGCGCGCCACCGACTTGGAGACGATGTTGGAGGAGGTGTTCGGCGCCATGTGGACCATCTTGGCGCCGGCGTCCTGGTGCTGGCCCTCACCGGCGAAGGCGATCGACAGGGTCTCGCCCTTGGCGTGCTCGCCCATCAGGTAGACGGCCGGGTACTTCATGGTGACCTTGGAACCGATGTTGCCGTCCACCCACTCCATGGTCGCGCCCTCGTACGCCACGGCGCGCTTGGTGACCAGGTTGTAGACGTTGTTCGACCAGTTCTGGATGGTCGTGTAGCGGCAGCGGCCGCCCTTCTTGACGATGATCTCCACGACCGCGGAGTGCAGCGAGTCCGAGGAGTAGATCGGCGCGGTGCAGCCCTCGACGTAGTGGACGTAGGCGTCCTCGTCGACGATGATCAGCGTCCGCTCGAACTGCCCCATGTTCTCGGTGTTGATCCGGAAGTAGGCCTGGAGCGGGATGTCGACGCGGACACCCTTCGGCACGTAGATGAAGGAGCCGCCGGACCACACGGCCGTGTTCAGCGCGGCGAACTTGTTGTCACCGGTCGGGATGACGGTGCCGAAGTACTCGCGGAACAGCTCCGGGTGCTCGCGCAGCGCGGTGTCGGTGTCCAGGAAGATGACACCCTGCTCCTCCAGGTCCTCGCGGATCTGGTGGTAGACGACCTCGGACTCATACTGGGCGGCGACACCGGCGACCAGGCGCTGCTTCTCCGCCTCCGGGATGCCCAGCTTGTCGTAGGTGGCCTTGATGTCCGCGGGCAGGTCCTCCCAGGACTCGGCCTGCTTCTCGGTGGAGCGGACGAAGTACTTGATGTTGTCGAAGTCGATGCCGGAGAGGTCGGAGCCCCAGGTCGGCATGGGCTTCTTACCGAACAGCTTCAGGCCCTTGAGACGCAGGTTCAGCATCCACTCGGACTCGTTCTTCTTCGCCGAGATGTCGCGGACGACGTCCTCGCTGAGCCCACGCTTGGCTCCGGCGCCGGCGACGTCCGGGTCGGCCCAGCCGTACTCGTAGTTGCCCAGGCCGTCGAGCTCGGGGTGCGAAACGGTGTCAGTCATGCGAGCTTCCTAACGCGCGGACGCTGAATCTTCGGTGGACGTACCGGCAGTCGGCGCGGCATCGGTGTCCCGGCCCGCGGCGGTGCGCGGGGCGGGCGACGATGCGGCACCGGATGCCGGCACATAGGTCGTGCAGACCCCGTCGCCGTGGGCGATGGTGGCCAGCCGTTGCACATGGGTACCCAGCAACCGGGAGAAGACCTCGGTCTCCGCCTCGCAGAGCTGCGGGAACTGCTCGGCGATGTGCGCGACCGGGCAGTGGTGCTGGCAGAGCTGGGCGCCCGCCGGGGCCTGGGCCGCGGCGGAGGGGACCCGACGCACCGTGGCAGCGTACCCGTCGGCACTGAGCGCCTGGGCGAGTGCCTCGGTGCGCTCGCCGGCTCCGGCGGAGCTGAGCGCCTCCCCGTACTTCTCCGCCTGCCGGCCGAACCGGGCCCGGGCGAAGGCGGCGACCGCCTCCTCCCCGGCCTTGCCGCCGCCCACCGCGTCGGAGATCCAGCGCAGGGCGTCGGCGGCGAGCTGGTCGTACGCCTGGTAGAAGGCGTCGCGACCGCCGTCGGTCAGGGCGAAGACCTTGGCCGGACGGCCCCGGCCGCGGCTGCCGTAGACCCGCTGCTCGCGGGACTCGACCAGGCCGGCGGCGGTCAGGCCGTCCAGGTGACGGCGGACGGCCGCGGTGCTGAGACCGAGCCGGCTCGCCAGGTCGGCGGCGGAGGACGGGCCGTGGTCCAGGATCGACCGGGCGACCCGGTCCCGGGTGGCCCGGTGGCCGTCCAGCAGCACCTCGGTCGCCGTCGCGGGCACGGCGCAGCCGGGGGCCGACTCGGCCTCCTGCGGCGTGGAGTGCTCGCGCATGTTTTTCACAACACCAGTGTTGCGTAATTACTTCCGACAGGACAACCCGTGATCCAGGCCTCACCCGTGGCATTTGTCACGCAGGTTAGCCTTACCTGACCTGCGGGAATGATCACCAAACCCGGTGTCGGGGCCATCCGTTGGCCCCTCTTAGACTCACAGGCATGCAATCCGAACCCGCGGTCCAGATCACCGGGCTGGTCAAGCGCTACGGCGAGAAGACCGCGGTGGACGGTCTCGACCTGCGCATCGACCGGGGCACCGTCACCGCCGTGCTCGGCCCGAACGGCGCCGGCAAGACCACCACCGTCGAGATGTGCGAGGGCTACCGCCGCCCCGACGCCGGCACCGTCCGGGTGCTCGGCCTCGACCCGGTCGGGCAGAACGCCGAGCTGCGCCCCCGGATCGGCGTGATGCTCCAGTCCGGCGGCGTGTACGCGGGCGCACGCGCCGTCGAGATGCTCCGGCACACCGCGAAGCTGCACGCCCACCCGCTGGACGTCGACGCGCTGGTCGAACGGCTCGGCCTGGGCTCCTGCGGCCGTACCACCTACCGCCGGCTCTCCGGCGGCCAGCAGCAGCGGCTCGCCCTGGCGATGGCCGTGGTCGGCCGCCCCGAACTGGTCTTCCTGGACGAGCCCACCGCCGGCCTCGACCCGCAGGCCCGCCGCGCCACCTGGGAGCTGGTCCGCGACCTGCGCCGGGACGGCGTCACCGTGGTCGTCACCACCCACCACATGGACGAGGCCGAACAGCTCGCCGACCGGGTCGCGATCGTCGACCGGGGCCGGGTGATCGCCGGGGGCACCCCGGAGGAGCTGTGCCGCGGCGGCGCCGAGTCGAGCGTGCGCTTCGACGCCCCGCCCGGGCTCGACCTCACCACCCTGCTCAAGGAACTGCCCGAGGGCGCCACCGCCGCCGAGCCCTCCCCCGGGAGCTACCGCATCGAGGCGCCGGTCGACCCGCAACTGCTCGCCGCCGTCACCGCCTGGTGCGCGGCCTCCGGCATCCTCCCGGAGCGGCTCGCGGTGCAGCGCCGCAGCCTCGAAGACGTCTTCCTCGACCTGACCGGACGGGACCCGCGCTCGTGACCGACTACTCCCCCCGCCCCGGAGCGGCACCGGTCGGCCGGATGCTGCTCGCCCAGACGGCGTTCGAGACCCGGATGCTGCTGCGCAACGGTGAGCAGCTGCTGCTCACCGTGGTCATCCCGACGGTGCTGCTGGTGCTCTTCTCCGCGGTGGACATCGTCGCCGTCGAGGGGCCCGGCAAGCGGGTCGACTTCCTCGCGCCCGGCCTGCTGGCGCTCGCCGTGATGTCGACGGCGTTCACCGGCCAGGCCATCGCCACCGGGTTCGAGCGCCGGTACGGGGTGCTGAAGCGCCTCGGCGCCAGCCCGCTGCCGCGCTGGACCCTGCTCACCGCCAAGACCGGCTGCGTCCTGGTGACGGAGGCACTGCAGGTGGCCCTGCTGTCGGTGATCGCCCTCGCGCTCGGCTGGTCCCCGCAGGGCGACCCGCTCACCGTGGCGGCGCTGCTCGCCCTCGGGACCGCCGCCTTCTCCGGCCTCGGCCTGCTGATGGCCGGCACGCTCAAGGCGGAGGCCACGCTCGCGGCGGCCAACCTGGTGTTCATCCTGCTGCTGCTGGCGGGCGGGGTGGTCGTGCCGCTGTCGAAGTTCCCCGCGGCGGTGCAGTCCGTCCTGGAGCTGTTGCCGATCGCCGCGCTCTCCGACGGCCTGCGGTCCGTCCTGCAGACCGGCGCCGGCGTGCCGTGGGCGGACCTCGGCATCCTGACCGCCTGGGCCGTCCTCGGCCTGGCAGCCGCCGCCCGCTTCTTCCGCTGGGAGTAGTCCCTCCGCACGAAGGCGGCCCCTCGGTTCACCCGAGCCGAGGGGCCGTTGCCGTACTCGGCGGGGGCCGCCCGTGCGGCGCCGGAAGTCGGCCACACCGACTTCCGGCGCCACGGGGGCGGTACGTCGAGCTCACGACGCGACCCGCCGCGCTCCACCCCCGAGGGGAGCGCGGCGGGCCGAGTGTGCGGGGCGGGTGGATCAGCGGATCAGTGGATCAGTGGATCAGTGGATCAGTGGATCAGTGGATCAGTGGATCAGCGGAGCATCCAGCGCTGGGCCGGGTCGGCGGGGTCGCAGGAGGTCACCGTGGTGGGCTGCGCGACGCCCTTGGACGTGAGGCACTGCCAGGTGGCCAGGTCGCGGATCAGGTACCAGCCGCGGTCCTCGTCGGCCAGGAGCCACTTCTGGTTGGCCGGAATCCCCGCCCCGGCCGGGTGGTTGAGGCCTTCCCAGCCGTCAGGGGTGTCCCAGAGCCGGACGGTGCCCGAGCGGGTGTCGAGGTCGGCGACCTTGCCCTCGCCGCCGTGCGAGATGGCGGTGGTGCCGTCGCAGTAGCCCCAGAACGACCAGGTCTGGGCGGTGGACTGGTTGTTGGGCGTGTAGACGCCGATCCACTGGCCGTTGGCCTCGTTGTCGGAGGGCAGGTCGAGGACGCCGCCGGCGCCGTTGTAGACCTTCTCGGGGGTGTGCAGGGTGGGCGCCAGCTCGCAGCCGGCGGCGTGGACGGTCGGGGCGGTGACCACGGCCGCCCCCGCGACGGCCGCGACGGCGCCGAGCACGGCGAGGAAACGGCGGGTACGGGTGGGTGTGCTCATCTGCGTTCTCCTGGTGGGGTGGTGTGGAGCGGAACTGAGGTGCCGTACCCCCGGGGTAACGTCGGCCACGTTTCGGGGCACGGAGGCGTGAGGTCGGAAGTGGGGGAGGATTTCTTTGGCTCAGAAGTTGTGCGTCGGTCCGGCGTGTGATCGGCCGGGGACTCGCCGGAGCTTGTGTGCGGCCCATTACGCGCAGCTGCAGCGGGGAGTGCCATTGAGCCCGGTGAGACGCAAGACCGCACGCGTCGCGTGCGGCTACCCCGGCTGCGAGCTGATCACGGAAGCGGGCTCCCTGTGCAAGCCGCATCAGCTCCAGCAGCATCGCGAGGGACAGCTGAAGCCCCTGCGCGTGAATCGGGTAGGCCCTGTGAGCGAGAGCTGTGAGGTCGTGACAGGCGGCGGCCATGCGCCTGATGGCCTGCTCTGCAGGTGCACCGAGTGTGTTCGGGACTACCGCAGGCAACTCCACATCAGGACGCGGTACGGGCTTTCGTGGGAGGAGTACACGGGCCTACTGGAGTTCCAGGGCGGCCGATGTGCCATATGCGGGCGCGCGGAGCCTGGTGGAAAGGGAGTCTGGCATGTCGATCACGATCACGCGTGCTGCCCCAACTCGTCGGACTCGTGCGGACGGTGCGTGCGCGGGATCGTGTGCAACTCGTGCAACACGTTCGGCTTGTCCTGGTACGAGCGGCTCCCGATGGAGCTCCGCACCTTTGATCTCCTGAACGGCTACCTCGCAGAACCGACGGCCGTCCGGTTCCGGAACTCCCGGTAGCGGGGGCCTGGTGGAGGGGGCTCAGGCCTGGCCGAAGGTCTGCACGTAGCGGCCCCAGTTGCCGCGCTGGCGGGGCGCGTAGCCGATGCCGATGTGGTTGTAGGCGGGGCTGAGGATGTTGTCCCGGTGGTGCGGGCTGTTCATCCACATCCGCATGGCCTCGGGCACGCTGTTGCCCGGGGTGACGTTCTCGGCGGAGGCCCGCGAGGTGAAGCCGGCGTCGCGGATGCGGTCCCAGGGGGAGCTGCCGTCGGTGCCGTCATGCTGGGTGAGGTCGTGCGAGGCCATGTCGTTGGCGTGGCGCTGGGCGGCCGCGCTGAGGCGGTCGTCCAGGCGCACCGGCTGGGCGCCGACACGGCCGCGCTCCGCGTTGACGGCGTTCAGCATCTCGGTCCGGAAGTCACCGCCGGGCTGAGGCTGGGGCTGGGGCTGCTGCTGCTGTTGCTGGCCGCCGCCGCTGACGCCCCCGGCCGCGGTGAGCTGCCAGCGCTGCGCCGGGTCGGCGTCGTCCTGCTTGGACAGGGTGAGCGGGGAGCCGGGGGCAGCCGCGGTGAGGAACAGCGCGCCCTCGTCGGCGCGGGTGGTCCGGATCCGGAACCAGTCGTTGTCGACGGCCTCCACGCACCAGTGCTGGTTGGGCCGGTTGTGCTCGTGGTACAGCCAGGCCTGGCCGATGGAGTAGTTGTAGTCCATGACCATGGCCTGGCCGGGGGCGTGCCGGCCCACGGTCAGCTGGGTCTCCAGGAGCCAGCTGCCGCCCTCCTTGGCCCAGAAGGTCCAGCCCTGGGCGATGGTGCCGTTGGAGCCCCAGGACTGGACGGCGGTGCCGGCGGCGGTCTGGCCGGAGCGGACGTCGGCGACCGTTCCGTTGGCGGACTTGAGCGTCCAGGTCTGGCCGTGCTGCGGGAGCGTGGGCATGTCGCGCCTCTCGTCGGTGGTGTCGCCCCGGCCGCACCGCAGCGGTCCGGGGCTTGACGAGAAAGACGGTCCCGGACGGCGGTAGACAGGCGGTCAACGCGCGTAGCGCGGCCTGCGCCGCGTCCTGCTCCCGCCGACCCCGCTAACCCCGCGCGCTAGCCCCGCGCGCTGCTCCCGCGCCTCACTCCAGGGCCGCCAGCAGCTCCCTGACCTGCGCCGCGTCCTCGTCGAGGCCCAGCCGCCCGTACACCTCCAGCCCATCCGCCAGACAGGCCCGGGCCTGGCGCGGGCGGCCCAGGCCGGTGAGCGCGGTGCCGAGGGTGCGCAGCAGGGCGGCCTCCAGGGCGGCGCTGGTGCGGCGGGCGAGGGGAAGGACCGCCTCGGCGGCGTCGACGGCGAGCAGCCAGCGGCCGGCCTCGGCGTGGATGCGGGCGGCGAGGTCGCCGGCCGCGGCCTCGAACACGGTGACCTGGAGGGTGGCGAACTCCGCGCGGGCTCCGGCGGCGTGGGCGAGCGCCGTCTCCGGGTCACCGCACAGCCGCAGCACCCTCGCGAGGTAGTAGCGGCCGGTCGCGGCGGAGACCGGCCCGGAGCCGCTCATCAGCAGGGCGCCGCGCTCGGCGGCGGCCCGGGCCTCGGTGAGCCGGCCGGTCTGGGCGCAGCTGAACGCGAACTCGCCGAGCGCGCTGCCCTCGGAGCGTTCGGCGCCGAGGCGCCGGAACAGCTGCGCGGCCCGGCCGGCGTGTTCGGCGGCCTCGGCGTAGCGGCCGTGGATGCGGGCGTTGCCGCCGAGGGTGAGCAGGGCCTTGGCGAGCACGCGTTCGGTCTGCGCGGCGGAAGGAGCGGCACCGGAACCGGCTGCCGCGGAACCGGCCACGGACGAGCCGGGCACCGGGGAACCTGCCGCCGACGAGCCCGGCACCGGGGAACCTGCCGCCGACGAGCAGAGCTCGACGGCCCGGCGGATCTCCGCCTCCGACTCGGCGTAGCGGTTGACGTGCCACAGATTGGCGCCGCGCAGGTACCGGGCGAGGGCGAGCGCGCCGTGGTCGCCGCGCTCGGCGGCCTCCCGGGCCAGCTGCTCGGCGAGGTCGGCGATGACGGTGGTCTGGGTGCGCTCGGAGAGCACCGCGCCCATCCGGTCGGCGAGTTCGGCGGCCCGGTCCAGCGGCAGGTCCGGATCGGCGCAGCTCAGGGCGATGGCGGCGGCGTGCACCTCGGCCTGCTCGCGCATCCAGCGCACCGCCTCGGAGCCGTCGGCGAAGGCCCGGCCCGGGCGGTGGACGGGCACGCCGAGCAGGCTGAGCTCGACCGGGTCGGCCTTGCGGGCGGCGCGGTCGGCGTTGCGGGCGGTGGCGAGGCAGAAGTCGGTGAGCCGGTCGGCGGCTGCGGTGCGTTCGGCGGCGCCGTCCTCGGCGGCGAGCCGGCCGCGGGCGTAGGCGCGGACGAGGTCGTGGAAGCCGTAGCGGCCGAACCGGGGGGAGTGCAGCAGGTTGAGGTCGACGAGGGTTTCGAGCAGCTCGGCGGTCCCGGCCTCGGGGCGGTCGAGCAGGGCGGCGGCGCAGGGCAGCGGGATGTCGGGCGCGTCGGGCAGGGCGAGCAGCCGGAAGGCTCGGGCGAGTTCGGCGTCGAGGCGGTGGTAGGAGAGCGCGAAGCTGGCTTCCACGGTCCGTTCGCCGTCGCTGAGTTCGGCCAGCCGGTGCTCCTGGCGCAGCCCTTCGGCGAGGGCGGCCAGGGTGAGCGAGGGGTCGGCGGCGAGCCGGGAGGCGACGATGCGGACGGCGAGCGGCAGCAGCCCGCAGGCCCGGACGATCTCCTCGGCGGCCCCGGGTTCGGCGGCGGCGCGCTCGGCGCCGACGATCCGGGTGAGAAGTTCCAGCGCCTGCTCGGGCGGCAGGACGTCCAGGCGCAGCTGGTGGGCTCCGGAGAGCCCGGCCAGCCGGTGGCGGCTGGTGATGAGGACGGCGCAGCCGGCCGAGCCGGGCAGCAGCGGTTCGACGTGGCCGGGGGTTGCGGCGTTGTCGAGGACGACCAGGACGCGCCGCCCGGCCAGCGCCGAGCGGTAGAGCGCGCTGCGCTCCCGGGTGTCCGGCGGGATCTCGGCGGGTGCCACGCCGAGGGCGCGCAGGAACCCGGCGAGCACGGTGCCCGGGTCGGGCGGGGTGCGGTCGGCGCCGCGCAGGTCGGCGAAGAGCTGCCCGTCGGGGAAGCGCCCGCGGATCCGCCGGGCCACGTGGACGGCGAGGGTGGTCTTGCCGACGCCGCCCATGCCGTCCAGGGCGGAGACCACGACGGCCCGCCCGCCGGCGGTGGCGAGGCGGTCGAGAAGGGCCTCGGCCTCCTCCGCGCGTCCGGTGAAGTCGGGTAGTCCGGAAGGGAGTTGCTCAGGCGCCTGCCAGCTCTCGGCGGCGGGCTCGGCGGTCGCGGCGGCGGCGGGCAGCAGGGTGGCGTCCTCGCGCAGGATGCGCAGTTGCAGCGCGGCCGGGCCGTGCTCACCGGGAGGGAGCGAGGCGCGGGCGTCCTCGTACACCGCGAGCGCCTCGGTCTTGCGGCCCGCCTGGTAGAGGGCGCGCATCAGGACGGCCGTGAGCCGGGCCCGCCCCGGGTGCTCCAGGGCCAGCGCGGCGGCCTCCGCCGTCAGGTCGGTGCGGTCGCCGAGTTCGGCGTCCAGTTCGAGCTGCGTCTCCTTGGCCGAGATCCGTTGCTCGGCCAGGCGGGCCCGCACGGACTCGGCGTGCGGCCCGGGCAGGCCGGCCAGCGGCTCGCCGGCCCACAGTCGCCGGGCGCCTCGCAGCACCTCCCGTACCTCCTGCGGCGGCGCGTCCGCGTCCCGCAGCCGGCCGGCCTCGGCCAGCAGCGCGTCCCACACGGCCGCGTCCACCTCGGCCTCCGGGACCCGCAGGGCGTACCCGTCGCCGACCCGCACCAGCGGCATCCGCTGTGGATCGTCCCCGGTGTACGGCCGGAACGCGACACGCAGCCGGGAGACGGCCACCTGGACGGCCTTGCGCGGGTCGGCCGGCGCGGCGCCGCCCCACACGCCCTCGACCAGGACCGCGGTCGCCACCGTCCGCCCGGCGGCGCCCAGCAGGACGGCGAGCACGGCCCGCTGCTGCGGCCGGCCCAGCTCCAGTTCCCGCTCCCCGTACCAGGCGCGCAGCGGCCCCAGCAGCCCGAACCGCAGGCCGGAACCCCCCATGTCAGCCATCTCCCGTCCTCCGAGACTCGTCGGGTGCCGGGATCCCGCCATGTCCGTACGGTCAGTGACGCCGCCGCACCCCGGTCACCTATGCTCTCTGCACAGATTGTGCACCGGGACTCATGGCTTCGAGGGGTGGGGCATGGGGCTCGATTTCCAGTTGCTGGGGCCGCTGCGGGTCCGGCGCGACGGTCGTGAGATCGACCTCGGCAGGCCGCAGCAGCAGGCCGTGCTCGCCGCCCTGCTGCTCACCCCGGGCCAGTTGGTGCCCACCGCGGTCCTGGTCGAGGGCCTGTGGGGCGAGGACGACGCCCGCTGGCCGAAGGATCCGGTGGGTCAGATCGGCACCCACGCGCACCGGCTGCGCCGCGCCCTGGCCGAGCCCGGACTGCTGGTCGCGGCGGCGGGCGGCTACCGGTTGGGGGTGCGGCGCGGCGCCGTCGACCTCTTCCGCTACGAGGACGGGGTGGCGGAGGCGACCGCGTTGCGTCAGCGGGACCCGGTGCGGGCGTACGCCCTGCTGACGGAGGCGCTCGGGACGTGGGAGGGGCGGTGCGCGCTGGACGGCGTCCCGGGCGTCCTCGCCGAGCGCGCCCGGGGGCGGCTGGCGGCGGGGCGGTTCGCGGCGGTGAAGGCGCTGCACGACCTGGACCTGGGACTCGGGCGGCACGCCGAGGCGCTGCCCGCGTTGGACGCGCTGGCGGCCGGGCACCCGCACGACGAGGAGGTGCAGCGGCTGCACCTGCTGGCGCTGTACCGCTGCGGGCGTACGGCGGAGGCGCTGGCGGCCTACCGGGCGCTGTGCGAGCGGCTGGACCGGACGCTGGGGCTGGAACCGGCGCCTGCGGTGGTGGAGCTGGCCGGCCTGATCCGGCGCGGTGAGGTGCCGCTGCCGCCGCGGCGGCTGCCGAGGCCGTGCCAACTGCCGCCGGACATCCCGGACCTGGTCGGCCGGGCGGCGCCGGTGCGGGAGGCGGAGCGGGTGCTGCGGGGGCCCGGGGCGCCGGTCCTGGGGCTGTCGGGCCCCGCCGGCAGCGGGACGTCGGCGCTGGCGGTGCACGTCGCGCACGCCGTCCAGGACGCCTTCCCGGACGGGCAGTTGTACGCGAGCGGCGGCGGGTCCGGTCCGGCGTCGGCGGGGTTCCTGCGGGCGCTCGGGGAGTGGCCGGCGCCGGGTGCCGGTCCGGACGAACTGTGCGCGCGCTACCGGGCCGCGCTCGCCGGGCGGCGGGTGCTGGTCGTGCTCGACGGTGTGGCCGACCCCGCGCCGCTGCTGCCCGGGACACCGGGCTGCGCGGCGGTGGTGGCGGGGGCGGAGCCGGGGGCGCTGCCCGTCGACGCCGTGCGGCTGGCGGTGGGACCGCTGGAGCCGCACGACGCCTACGAGCTGCTGGCCCGGATCGCGGGCGCCGACCGGATCCGCCGGGAGCCGGACGCGGTGGCCGAGGTGGCGGGCCTCTGCGGCCACCTGCCCGTCCTGCTGCGGACGGCGGCCACCCGGCTCGCGGCACGGCCGCAGTGGTCGGTGGCCGACCTGGTCGAGTGGCTCGCCCGCGGGTGAGTACCGGCCCGCTCAGTACAGGTCGGACGACAGGATCACGGAGCCGCCCGTGTTCGAGTGGGGGATGCGAGGACCGGTGGAGCCGTCCCAGTGGATGACGACGGCGCCGGCGTCGGTGACCGTCAGCCTGGCGTGCGGGTGCCCGACCGTGCCGGTGGACCAGCAGGGGTGGTTGTTGACGTCGTAGACGACGAGGTTCCCGTCCGACTGCATGACGGCCTTGTAGCCGCAGCCGGAGGTGCCCGAGGCCCAGACCGTGCCCTTGCCGTTCTGGTTGATGACCAGGTTGCCGTCGGTCTGCATGACCAGCTGGGTGGTCCACGAGTCGACGTGCCAGCCCTGGTAGAGCGGCTCGTCGTCCCAGATGGAGTGGTCCACCGGGTCGTACGCCGCCTGCGCGCTCCCCGCCCCCGCCAACGTCCCCGCCAGCGCCAGCGCGCCGGTCGCCATCGCGATGCCCATGTGCCGCAGCACCTTCGCCGCCTTCATGTCCCCGAGTACCTCTCTCCTGCCTTCGTGCCCGTGAACGTGCGGGCGCCCCGTGCAATCGATCATGGACTAACCCGGTAGACAAACGATGAACGCCCGCGTTGATCGGGAAGGACCGCGGCTCCGGCCCCGGCGCGACCACGTCCGAGGCGGTGCTCGACGCCCGGTCGACCGGAGCCCTCACGCCGCGCTCCAGGGCCCTGACAGGCGACAGAACCGCGACAGCTCCCCGCTCGGGTGAGCGGGGAGCTGTCGCGGCTACCGGCCGTGCGGCGTGGGTCAGCCCTGGTCGCCGCCGCGGCGGCGGCGGGCGAGCAGGACGAGCGCGCCGCCGAGGAGCACGACACCGCCGCCGACGGCCGCGATGACCGGGGTGGCATCGCTGCTACCGGTCGCGGCCAGCGCCGGGCCGGCCGGGGTCGGCGAGGACGTCCGGGGCGGGACGGGCGCGGCGGTCGACGGGGTGGACGTGGGCGTGGGCGGCCGGCTCGGCGTCACGGTCGGGGTGACCGGCGGCGGGGTCGGCGTCGGCGTGACGGTCGGCGTCGGAGTGGGGGTCGGCGTCGGGGTCGGCGTCGGCGTCGGGGTCGGCGTCGGCGTCGGGGTGACGGTCGGGGTGGGAGTCGGAGTGGGCGTCGGGGTCACGCAGACCTCGATCGTCTTCGTCTCCGTCTTGTTCCAGTCCGCGTTCTTCGGGTCCTCGGTGGTGGTCACCACGAACGTGGCCTTGATCGGCGCGCTGTGGTCCTTCACCGGGAAGGTCTGCTTGAAGGTCTTGCCGAACTCCTTCTGGTCCAGCAGCTTCTCGCCGTCGACGGTCAGACTGACGGCGTTCTTGACGCCGGTCTTGTCGCTGTAGTTGGCGAGGTCGATCACTATCTTGTCGCAGGTGACCTGCCAGGTCGGGACGTGGGCCGAGGCACTGGTGGCCAGCGCCACCGGCAGCAGGACGGCGGCCACGGCCGTTCCCGCGATCGCCGCACTGCCGATGCCTATCTGCCGCCGCTGTCGCGCCATTTCGTAGTTCCCTCCGAACGGTCTTGTGCAGCAGGCGCATTGAGTGGAACAGCGGTGGCCCGCTACGACTGTCCGGGGGACTCTACCGGCAGCCCCCTACCGCTCCACACCCCGCTGCGTGTCCGGATTTCGACTTTCCGGTGACGTCCGGATGTGCTTCGGCGGCCCCGCAGCCCCGTCAGCTCGGGCAACGCCACTGCCGCCGACCCGTCCGGACACCGTCAAGGTGGCCGAAAGACTGCACCCCTGGTGATCACTTTCGATCACCAGGGGTGCCTTAAGGAGCAAAGCGGGTCACGCCCCTTCAACCGGTTCGGCGCGGACCGGTACGGCCGGGACCAGTACGGCTGGGACCACTACGGCTGGGACCAGTACCGCGCGGACCGCGACGGGTCAGACCCGGCCGGCCGCCTTGCGCCGACGCGCGACCAGGACCAGCGCGCCACCGGCGGCGAGGGCCAGGCCGCCGGCGATCGTCAGCGGCACCACCGGACCGGAACCGGTGTGGGCGAGACCGCCCTCGGTGACGGCCCCGGCCGACGGGCTCGCCGAGGCGCCCGGCACGGCCGCCGAGGCGGAGGCGCTCGCGGACGGACTCGCCGACCCGCTCGCGCTCGGCCTGCCGGTGGCCGGCCCGGACGGACTGCCCGAGGCGCTCGGGGTCACCGAGGGAGCCGGGGTGCCGGTCGTGCCGGGGGTGGTCGGCGGCGTGCTCGGGGTCCCGGTGGAGCCCGGCGTGCTCGGGGTGACGCTCGCCGACGGCGTACCGGTCGGCGGCACCACCGGCGGCGTGGTGGGCGAGGTGGTCGGCGGCGTCGTCGGCGGCGTGGTGGGCGGCGTGGTCGGCAGGCAGCCGGTGAAGGGGTAGTGGTGCGTCTCCGCACCGCCCTTGCCGGTCAGCGACTTGACGATGACCGAGCCGTTCACCGGGGCCGCCGAACCGAGGTCGAACGCCGCGTTCGGCGCCAGCACGGTGCCGGACCAGGCGGCCTGGCTGCTCTTGACCACCTTGGTGGCGGTCGGGAAGTTCCAGAGCAGCTTGGAGCGGACCGCCCCGCCGTGCGCGCTCTGCAGCTTGTCGTCCAGGACGTAGGCCTTCTTACCCTCGTCCCAGAGGTGGAAGCCCGTGGTCCTGGCTGCCGCCATGTCGTACGAGTCGCCGGTCACGGTGACCACGGTGACCGAGCCGGCCGGCACCTTGACGAAGATCTCGGCGGCACCCTGGAGGGTGGCGGCGGAGACGGTGAAGCTGTTGAAGGCGGCGTCGCCGCTGGTGAGGTGGAGCCCCTTGCCCTTGACCTCGACGGTGGCGCCGGCGGTCTGCGGCGCACCGGCCAGGGTGGTGGACACGGCGCGCACCCGGGCGAACTCGGCGGTGAAGTCGATCGGCGACTTCCCCTGGGCGACCGTGCCCTGGTGGGCCTGGACCACGGCGCCCTCGGCCTTCGAGCCGTAGACGCCGTTGCCCTTCATCACCTGGGTGTTGTGGCCGGTGAGCTTGCCGGCGACGACCAGGGCGTTGCCGCCCGGCAGCGCCTTGACCTGCTCGGGGGTCAGCTCCTGGCCGACCGAGAAGCCGCCGGTGAAGTCGGCGTTGCCGCCCACCGCCACCGCACCCTCGGCGTCCGGCGTGTGGGTGTCGTCGCCCTCGACGAACTCCCCGTAGAGATTGGCGACCCCGAGGCCCAGGCACTGGCTCGGGGCGGCGTGGGCGGCGGCCGGGGCGACGAGCCCGGCCAGAACGAGTGATCCACCGAGCGCGAGCGCTGCGGCGGGAACGGATATGCGCATGTGCAGGATCTCCGCTTGCGTGCGGGGGTGGGAGAGGTCCCGAAAAAGGTATGGACCAAACCGCACTCTTTCGGCCAGATGGGTAATTGGTCAAGACCAATGACCGCATTGCCGGAAGAGTCCGCTTTACCCCGTCCTGCCCTCGGTTGATTTGCCGCCAAGTCGACACCGGCCGCCCCCGGGCGCCCCCGACCCGAGCCACGCCCCCACCCCGGCTCCGCCCCGGCCCCGCCCCGCCCCGCCCCGCCCCGCCCCGCCCCAAGATCGGCTGTAAGGCCGCATACCATGGACGCCGTGCCTAACACCACCCCCTTCTCCCTGCTCGCCGAGCGCTGGCAGCCCTCCGCCGCCATGGTCAAGCGCGCCGCGTTCGCCGCGCTGGTGATGAGCGTGGTGATCGTCGTCACCGGCGGCGCCGTCCGCCTCACCGCCTCCGGCCTCGGCTGCACCACCTGGCCGCGCTGCACCGACGAGAGCCTCACCCCGACCGCCGAGATGGGCTTCCACGGCGTCGTGGAGTTCACCAACCGGATGCTCACCTACGTCCTGAGCGCCGCGGTCGGCTGGGCGATCATCGCCGCGCGCTGCGCCCGGCCCCGGCGGCGCGGCCTGACCAAGCTCGGCTGGGCCCAGTTCTGGCTGGTGATGAGCAACGCCGTACTCGGCGGCATCACCGTGCTGACCGGCCTCAACCCGTACACGGTGGCGCTGCACCTGATCGCCGCGATGGCCCTGGTCTGGGTCGCGACCCTGATGTGGGAGCGGTCCGGGGAGGGCGACGGCCCGGCCCGCCCGCTGGTGGCCGAGCCGATCAAGCGGCTCTCCTACGCCCTCGTCGGCGTGATCGGCCTGCTGGTGGCCGCCGGCACCCTGGTCACCGGCGCCGGCCACCACCCCGGGACGCCCAAGGACAACAAGATGGTCCCGCGGATCCCGCTGGACTACGACCGCCTCGCCCAGGCCCACGCCGACCTGGCCTTCCTCTCGATCGGCCTCTCGATCGCGGTGGTCTTCGTGTTCGCCGCCGTCAAGGCCCCGCCGGCCGCCCGGGCCCGGGCCCGCGAGCTGCTGGTCGGCCTGCTGCTCCAGGGCGTGATCGGCTTCGTCCAGTACTTCACCGACGTCCCGGAGCTCCTGGTCGGCCTGCACATGCTGGGCGCCACCCTGATCTGGATCGCCGCCCTGCGCATCCCGCTCGCCCTCCGCACCCGCGAGCACACCCCGGCCCCGGCCGCACCCCCCACCCGCGCCCCCGAACCGGCAACCGCCTGACCCCGTCGCACGCAGTAGGGCCCCGATCTCCGCGGAGACCGGGGCCCTACCGCGTGCGACGGGGCGGGGTCAGCCGCCGATCTGGATGCCGGCCATCCGCTTCCACTCATACGGGCCGGTGCGCACTTTCAGGCCGAGTTCGCCCTCGAAGCTCTCGTGCAGGGTGACCCCGGCCAGCTCGGCGGCCCGGCGGCCGACCGCGTAGCTGGGCGCGACCTGGTCGCCCCAGGCGCCGTCGGCGCCGACCACGACGATCCGGGTGGCGACCGAGCCGACGTACTCGACGACGCCGTCGGCGCTGCCGCCGTGCGCCGCGGCGAAGGCGGTCAGGTTCTTGGCGATGCGCTTGGCGCGGCGCTCGGCACGGGCGTCCGGCGCGGCGGGGGTGGCGGTCTCTGCGCTGCTCATGCCCGCATGCTACCGAGCGGTAGTAGAGCTGGCGACGGGAGCGCCGTGTGCACCGGGCCACATACTGGTCGGGTGACCTTCGACGGCTGGCCGGCCGAGGCGCTCGACTTCTACGAGCACCTCGAGGCCGACAACTCCAAGACCTTCTGGCAGTCCCACAAGGACCAGTACGAGCAGGCCGTACGGGAGCCGATGGAACGGCTGCTGGACGAGCTCGAGCCCGAGTTCGGGCCTGGCAGGATCTTCCGCCCCAACCGCGATGTGCGGTTCAGCGCCGACAAGTCCCCGTACAAGACGCACATCGGCGCCCACCTGGCGGCCGGCGGCTACGTCCAGCTCTCCGCCGACGGCCTGGCCTGCGGCAACGGGCTCTACCGGCTCGCCCCCGACCAGCTGGACCGCTACCGGACCGCGGTCGCCGAGGACGTCTCCGGCGCCGAGCTGGAGCGGGTGGCCGACCGGGTCCGCCGGGCCGGGCCGGAGGTGGTCGGCCGGGACTCCCTGAAGTCCGCCCCGCGCGGCTACCCCAAGGACCACCCGCGGATCGGACTGCTCCGCCACAAGGGACTGATCGCCTGGCAGGAGTGGGCCCCCGAACCCTGGCTGGGCACCCACGCCGCGTACGAGCGGATCACCGGGTTCCTGCGCGCCTCGCAGCCGCTCAAGGACTGGCTGGACGGCCACGTCGGCCCCTCCGAGCTGCCCGACCGCTAGCCCCCGGCCGCCACCGCCGCCGCCACCACCACCACCACCACGAAACGCGAAGGGCCCCGGTCGAGTCGACCGGGGCCCTTCCTCACGTCCGCGTCGCGCGTCACCGCGTCATCGCGTCACTTCACGAACGGGTCCACCGCGATCACCACGAAGAGCAGCGTCAGATAGGTGATCGACCAGTGGAACAGCCGCATCTCCTTGAGCTTGGCGCCGACGAGGCCGGACTTCGCCCGCCCGTACAGCGCGTGCGCCTCCTTCAACCAGGCCGCGCCCAGCACCACCGCGGCGGCCGGGTACAGCCAACTGGTGTCGGCCAGCGGCCACAGCAGCAGCGAGACCGCCACCATCACCCAGGAGTAGGCGACGATCTGCTTGGCCACCGCCAGGTTGCCCTTGATCACCGGAAGCATCGGCACCCCGGCCCGGGCGTAGTCCTCGCGGACCTTCATCGACAGCGGCCAGTAGTGCGGCGGCGTCCAGAAGAAGATCACCAGGAACAGCACCAGCGCCGACCAGGAGAGCGAGTTGGTGATCGCCGCCCAGCCGACGAAGACCGGCATGCATCCCGCGATGCCGCCCCAGACGATGTTCTGCGCGGTGCGGCGCTTCAACCCCAGCGTGTAGACGAACACATAGAAGAGGAGTGCGCCGAGCGCCAGCGCCGAGGACAGCCAGTTGACCAGGACGCCCAGCCAGACCGTCGACAGGACGCCGAGCGCGATGCCGAACACCAGCGCCTCGCGCGGCGACACCATGCCGGTGACGATCGGCCGGCGCTCGGTGCGGGTCATCACCGCGTCGATGTCGCGGTCGATGTACATGTTGAGGGCGTTGGCGCCACCGGCCGAGAGGTACCCGCCGATGACGACCTTCAGCACCAGCAGGAGGTCGGGCACCCCGCGCTCCGCCAGGAACATCACCGGCACCGTGGTGATCAGCAGCAGCTCGATGATCCGCGGTTTGGTCAGTGCGACGAAGGCGCCGACACGGGCCCCGAACGGCCGGTGCGCAGGCGTCGCCCCGGTGACCCCGGCGGGACGGGATTCGACGGCGGTCACTAACACCCCAACTGAAGATGAATCCTCACAGGCGGCCACCGGAACGTTGTTCCCGAATCGTCCGCTCTGCGCGTACCACGCCACCTTAGACGCTCCATATCTCCCCACCGGCCCCGGGGTGCCCCGGGCGGGGCGGAACGCACACCCCCGGGTGAACCCCGCCGTCCCGACCAGGAACGTTGTCCGCGAGGCCGCTCCCGGGCCCGCCGGGAGCACCCGTCCCCCGTCCCGCGCCCCGGAGAGGCGAACCGGACGGATCCGGGCGAGGGTGGACAAATGGACGGGGCCTCCGGCCGCACGGTCGTCCACGAAATGTCCGGGGAATGACTGCCGACATGCCTGGGTTGTCCCACCACGGAGGGTGAGCCCCGGGCCGGACGGTAGGCTCGCCCACAGAAGCGGGATCTACCCTCCGTGACCGGCACCACCCAGCGTCCGGCCCCAGCGACGTGGCCGACCCGGTCCCTCACGGGGTCACTCTTCACAATGGAAGGAGCCCTGAGACAGGGTGAGCACGACGCCGAATACATTCGAGTGGTCGGACCTCGACGACCGGACCGTCGACACGGCCCGCGTCCTGGCGATGGACGCGGTTCAGAAGGTCGGCAACGGACACCCGGGGACGGCCATGTCGCTGGCCCCCGCCGCCTACCTGATCTTCCAGCGCTTCCTGCGCCACGACCCGACCGACCCGGCCTGGGCCGGCCGTGACCGGTTCGTCCTCTCCCCCGGGCACACCAGTCTGACCCTCTACACCCAGCTCTACTTCTCCGGCTACGGCCTGGAGCTCGACGACCTCAAGGCGTTCCGGGTCGCCGGCAGCCGCACCCCGGGTCACCCCGAGCACGGCCACACCGCCGGCGTCGAGACCACCACCGGCCCGCTCGGCCAGGGCATCGCCAACGCCGTGGGCATGGCGATGGCGGCCCGCTTCGAGCGCGGCCTGTTCGACCCGGACGCCGCGGCCGGCGAGTCGCCGTTCGACCACACCGTCTGGGCCATCGTCTCCGACGGCGACCTGGAGGAGGGCGTCTCCGCCGAGGCCTCCTCGCTCGCCGGCCACCAGAAGCTCGGCAACCTGGTCGCGCTCTACGACGACAACCACATCTCGATCGAGGGCGACACCGAGACCGCCTTCTCCGAGGACGTCCTCAAGCGCTACGAGGCGTACGGCTGGCACGTCCAGCGCGTCTCGCCGAAGTCGAACGGCGACATCGACGTCGCGGCGCTCGCCGAGGCCCTGACCGCCGCCAAGGCCGAGACCTCCCGCCCGTCGATGATCGCTATGCGCACGATCATCGCCTGGCCGGCCCCGGACGCCCAGAACACCGCCAAGGCCCACGGCTCCGCACTCGGCGCCGCCGAGATCGCCGCCACCAAGAAGGTCCTGGGCTTCGACCCGGAGAAGGCCTTCGAGGTCAGCGACCAGGTCCTCGAGCACGCCCGACTGGTCGTCAAGCGCGGCAAGGCCCTGCGCGGCGAGTGGGAGAAGTCCTTCGACGCCTGGCGCGCCGCCAACCCGCACCGTGCCGCCGAGTTCGACCGGATCACGGCCGGCGAGCTGCCCGAGGGCTGGAAGAAGGCCGTCCCGGTCTTCGAGGCCGGCAAGGCCGTCGCCACCCGCAAGGCCAGCGGCGAGACGCTCAAGGCCCTCGGCGCGGTGATCCCGGAGCTGTGGGGCGGCTCGGCCGACCTCGCCGAGTCCAACCTCACCACCATCGACGAGGACAGCTCGTTCCTCCCCGAGGGCAACCCGCTGAAGTCGGCCGGCCCCTACGGCCGGACCATCCACTTCGGCATCCGCGAGCACGCCATGGGCTCCACCATGAACGGCATCGCGCTGCACGGGAAGACCCGCGTCTTCGGCGGCACCTTCCTGGTCTTCGCCGACTACATGCGCCCCGCCGTCCGGCTGGCCGCCCTGATGAAGCTGCCGGTCACCTACGTGTGGACGCACGACTCCATCGGCCTCGGCGAGGACGGCCCGACCCACCAGCCGGTCGAGCAGCTGGCCTCGCTGCGCGCCATCCCGGGCCTGGCCATGGTCCGCCCGGCCGACGCCAACGAGACCGCCGTCGCCTGGCGCACCGTGCTGGAGCGCCAGACCACCCACCCCGGCCCGGTCGGCCTGGCCCTCACCCGCCAGAACGTCCCGACCTTCGACCGCACGGTGCACGGCTCCGCCGAGGGCACCGCGAAGGGCGGCTACATCCTGGCCGAGGCCTCCAGCGGCACCCCGCAGGTGATCCTGCTCGGCACCGGCTCCGAGGTCCAGCTGGCCGTCAAGGCCCGCGAGGTCCTGGAGGCCGAGGGCGTCGCCACCCGCGTCGTCTCGGTCCCGTCCTTCGAGTGGTTCCAGGAGCAGGACCAGGCCTACCGCGACAGCGTGCTGCCGCCGTCGGTCAAGGCCCGCGTCTCGGTCGAGGCCGGCATCGCCCAGGGCTGGCGCGAGCTGGTCGGCGACCACGGCCGGATCGTCTCGCTGGAGCACTTCGGCGCCTCCGCCGACTACCAGGTGCTGTTCGAGGAGTTCGGCATCACCGCCGAGCGCGTCGTCGCCGAGGCCCACAACGCCCTCCGTTCGCTCGAGGCCGTCAGCCGCTAGCGGCACCCGGGCCGGGGCGCCGCCGCACACCGGCGCCCCGGCCCGCCCCACAAACCCCACAGCAGAAGAAGGACTGAAGCACCATGACCGACGCACTGAAGCGCCTCAGCGACGAAGGCGTGGCGATCTGGCTGGACGACCTCAGCCGCAAGCGGCTGAACAGCGGCAACCTCGCCGAGCTGGTGCAGCACAAGCACGTGGTGGGCGTGACCACCAACCCGACCATCTTCCAGAAGGCCATCGGCGGCGGCGACAGCTCCTACGACGGCCAGCTGAAGGACCTCGCCGTCCGCAAGGTCACCACGGACGAGGCCGTCCGTATGATCACCACCTCGGACGTCCGCGACGCGGCCGACGTGCTGCGCCCGGTCTACGACGCCTCCAACGGCCGCGACGGCCGGGTGTCGATCGAGGTCGACCCGCGACTGGCCCACGGGACCGCCGCCACGGTGGCCGAGGCCAAGCAGCTGTGGTGGCTGGTCGACCGCCCGAACGTCTTCATCAAGATCCCCGCCACCAGGGCCGGCCTGCCCGCGATCGCCGAGGTCATCGGCAAGGGCATCAGCGTCAACGTCACGCTGATCTTCTCGCTGGAGCGCTACAAGGCCGTCATGGACGCCTACCTGACCGGCCTGGAGGCCGCCAAGGCCAAGGGCCTGGACCTCTCCCAGATCGAGTCGGTCGCCTCCTTCTTCGTGTCCCGCGTGGACACCGAGATCGACAAGCGCCTGGAGAAGATCGGCGGCGACGCCAAGGACCTCCGCTCCAAGGCCGCGCTGGCCAACGCCCGCCTCGCCTACCAGGCGTACGAGGAGGTCTTCGGCAGCGTCGACGGCAAGAACGCCGGCAGCGCCCGCTGGGTCGCCCTGGAGGCCGCGGGCGCCAAGCCGCAGCGTCCGCTCTGGGCCTCCACCGGTGTCAAGGACCCGGCGCTGCCGGACACCCTCTACGTCACCGAGCTGGTCGCCCCCGGCACCGTCAACACCATGCCCGAGGCCACCCTGGACGCCACCGACGACCACGGCGTGGTCACCGGCGGCACCATCGTCCCCAACTACGCCGACGCCAAGGCCGTGATGGACGCCATCGCCGCCGCGGGCGTCGACTACGACGACGTCGTCCAGGTGCTCGAGGACGAGGGCGTCGAGAAGTTCGAGCAGTCCTGGAACGAGCTGCTCGACACCGTCACCGCCTCGCTCGCCTCCTTCGCCGACGAGAAGTGACCCCCTGCGAACGGCGCACGAAAGCGGAGCCCATCAAGTGAGCACTGATTTCCCTGAGTTGACTTCGGAGCAGGACGCGGACAACCTCCCGCCGGCACCCGTCAACCCGCTTCGCGACCCCTCGGACCGGCGGCTCCCGCGCATCGCGGGGCCGTCCGGCCTGGTCATCTTCGGGGTCACCGGCGACCTCTCCCGCAAGAAGCTCATGCCGGCCATCTACGACCTGGCCAACCGCGGCCTGCTGCCGCCGGGCTTCTCCCTCGTCGGCTTCGCCCGCCGCGAGTGGAAGGACGAGGACTTCGCCCAGGAGGTCCACGACGCGGTCAAGGAGCACGCCCGCACCCCCTTCCGCGAGGAGGTCTGGCAGCAGCTCGCCAAGGGCATGCGCTTCGTCCACGGAACCTTCGACGACGACGATGCCTTCGACAAGCTCCGCGAGACCATCGAGGAGCTGGACCAGGCGCAGGGCACCGGCGGCAACTTCGCCTTCTACCTGTCCGTGCCGCCGAAGTTCTTCCCGACCGTCGTCCAGCAGCTCAAGAAGCACGGGCTGGCCGACCCCCCCAAGGGCTCCTGGCGCCGCGCCGTCATCGAGAAGCCCTTCGGCCACGACCTGGAGTCCGCCCAGGAGCTGAACCGGATCGTCCACGAGGTCTTCCCCCGGGACGAGGTCTTCCGGATCGACCACTACCTGGGCAAGGAGACCGTCCAGAACATCCTGGCCCTCCGGTTCGCCAACCAGATGTTCGAGCCGATCTGGAACCGGTCGTACGTCGACCACGTGCAGATCACGATGGCCGAGGACATCGGCATCGGCGGCCGGGCCGGCTACTACGACGGCATCGGCTCCGCCCGTGACGTCATCCAGAACCACCTGCTCCAGCTGATGGCGCTCACCGCCATCGAGGAGCCGGCGTCCTTCCACCCGAAGGCGCTGGTGGCCGAGAAGCTCAAGGTGCTCAGCGCCGTCAAGCTCCCGGCCGACCTGGGCGAGCACACCGTGCGCGCCCAGTACACGGCCGGCTGGCAGGGCGGCGAGGAGGTCGGCGGCTACCTCGACGAGGACGGCATCAACCCGGACTCCAAGACCGACACCTACGCGGCCATCAAGCTGGAGATCAACAACCGCCGCTGGGCCGGGGTGCCGTTCTACCTGCGCACCGGCAAGCGGCTGGGCCGCCGGGTCACCGAGATCGCGGTGGTCTTCCAGCGCGCCCCGTACCTGCCGTTCGACTCCTACGCGACCGAGGAGCTGGGGCAGAACGCCCTGGTCATCCGGGTGCAGCCGGACGAGGGCGTCACCGTGCGGTTCGGCTCCAAGGTGCCGGGCACCTCCTTCGAGGTCCGGGACGTCACGATGGACTTCGCCTACGGCGAGTCCTTCACCGAGTCCTCCCCGGAGGCGTACGAGCGGCTCATCCTCGATGTGCTGCTCGGCGACGCCAACCTCTTCCCGCGCCACCAGGAGGTCGAGCTCTCCTGGCAGATCCTCGACCCGATCGAGAGGTACTGGGACGCCCACGGCAAGCCCGCCGAGTACGCGGCCGGCACCTGGGGCCCGGCCGAGGCGGACGAGATGCTCGCACGAGACGGCAGGAGCTGGCGCCGGCCATGAAGACCGACCTCACGGACACCACGTCCAGCAAGATCAACGCAGCGCTCATGGAGGCGCGCCGGGCCAGCGGCTCGACGGCCGCCGGCATGGTGCTCACCCTGGTGATCGTGACTGACGAGGGCAGCGCGTACGACGCCCTCAGGGCCGCCAACGACGCCTCCCGCGAGCACCCCTCGCGCACCCTGGCGGTCATCAAGCGCGCCGGGCGCTCGCCCCGGGCCCGCGCCGAGACCCGCCTGGACGCCGAGATCCTGGTCGGCTCCGACGCCGGCTCCGGCGAGACGGTCGTCCTGCGCATGCACGGCGAACTCGCCGCGCACGCCCAGTCGGTCGTCCTGCCGCTGCTGCTGCCGGACGCCCCGGTCGTGGTCTGGTGGCCCGAGAACGCGCCGCTGCACCCGGCGCAGGACCCGCTCGGCGCGCTCGCCCAGCGCCGGATCACCGACGCGGTCACCGCCGAGTCCCCGGTCGGCCAGCTCGCCCAGCGGGCCCAGAGCTACACCCCGGGCGACACCGACCTGGCCTGGACCCGGATCACCGGCTGGCGTTCGATGCTGGCCGCCGCGCTGGACCAGCGGCCGTCCGCGATCACCTCCGCGGCGGTCGAGGGCGAGTCGTACAACCCCAGCGTGGAACTGCTCGGCCTGTGGCTGCACAACCGGCTGCACGTGCCGGTCGAGCGGGTCGTCACCAACGGCCCGGGCATCACCGCGGTGCACCTGCGCACCACGGACGGGGACATCACCCTGGACCGCCCGGACGGCCTGCTGGGCACGCTCTGCATGCCCGGCTCGCCGGACCGCCAGGTGGCGCTCAAGCGGCGCGAGACCTCGGAGCTGATCGCCGAGGAACTGCGCCGGCTCGACCCGGACGACATCTACGCGACGGCCGTGCGCACCCCGGTGGAGCGGCTCAAGGAGCCGGATACCACCGGGCCGGCCGCGACCGCCGGCGCGACCGTCGAGGAGGCCGTCGAGGAGGCCGTGGCCGAGGAGACGGCCGCCGCCACCGCCCCGGACGGCGGGGCCCGCAAGGGCGCCGCCAAGCGCGCCGCCAAGAAGGCGGGCGCATGACCGCGGCCACCCCGCAGCTGGTCGTCCACCGGGACAAGGAGCTGATGGCCCAGGCGGCCGCGGCCCGGCTGATCACCCGGATCGTGGACGCCCAGGCCGCCCGCGGCGCCGCCTCGGTGGTGCTCACCGGCGGACGCAACGGCAACGCCCTGCTGGCCGCGATCGCCGCCTCCCCGGCGCGCGACGCGATCGACTGGGCGCGGCTGGACCTCTGGTGGGGCGACGAGCGGTTCCTGCCCTCCGGCGACCCGGAGCGCAACGCCGTCCAGGCCCGCGCCGAGCTGCTGGACGCCGTCCCGCTCGACCCGGCGCGGGTGCACGAGATGCCCGCCTCGGACGGTGTCGACGGCTCGGACGTGGACGCCGCGGCGGCCCGCTACGCGGCGGAGCTCGCCGAGGCCGCCGGGCCCGCCGACCGGCTCCGGGTGCCCGCCTTCGACGTGCTGCTGCTCGGCGTCGGCCCGGACACCCATGTCGCCTCGCTGTTCCCGGAGCACCCCGGGGTGCGGGAGACCGAGCTGACGGTGGTCGGCGTGCGCGGCGCGCCGAAGCCTCCGCCGACCCGGATCTCGCTCACCCTGCCGGCGATCCGGGCCGCCCGCGAGGTCTGGCTGCTGGCGGCCGGCGAGGACAAGGCGGACGCGGTCGCGCTGGCCCTGTCCGGCCCCGGTGAGCTCCAGGCGCCCGCCTCCGGCGCGCACGGCACCAGTCGCACCCTGTGGCTGCTGGACCGTGCCGCCGCGGACCGGCTGCCGCCCCAGCTGTACCCCCCGGCCTCGGCCTGAGGCTCGGGAACACCGAAGGGCGCCACCCGTGACGGGTGGCGCCCTTCGGTGTTCGCCTGCTCAGATCTCGCCGCGGAGCTTGGCCAGCGCCTCGGCGAGGATCGCCTCGCCGTCGGCGTCGGTACGCCGCTCGCGCACGTAGGCCAGGTGGGTCTTGTACGGCTCGTTGCGGGACGGCGCGGGCGGGTTGTGCTCGTCCTGCCCGGCCGGGAAGCCGCAGCGCGGGCAGTCCCAGGTGTCCGGGATGACCGCCTCGGCCGCGAAGCTCGGCCGCGTCTCGTGCTTGTTGGCACACCAGAAGGAGATCCGGTTGCGGGGGGCGGATTCGCCGCGCTCCGCCTCACCCATCGGGCCGGCTCCGACCCTGCTGCCACGGATGGCGTTGCCACTTGCCACGGTCTGACTCCCTGGTGCTGGTGCGCCGACGCGCCGCGATGCGCGTCGGTGGCGAAAGTCGTCCTAGTGTAAGCAGGAGTTAAGGATGCGCCACCACCGGCTCCGCCCCGGACCCTCCCAGGATAGGCCGCGGGGCGACGGGGCGTCAGAGGTATGTCAGCTCTTGTACTTCAGGACCATGCTGAGTACGAACAGCGAGGCGAACCAGCCCAGGCCGACCACGATCGTGATGCGGTCCAGGTTGCGCTCGGCGACCGCGGAGCCACCGCCGGTGGACATCGCGCCGCCACCGAACATGTCCGACAGGCCGCCGCCCTTTCCCTTGTGCAGCAGCACCAGGAGGATCATCAGCAGGCTGAAGACGATCAGGGCAATCGAGAACCCGAGAACCACGGCGGGACCAACTCTCTCGTATCTTCGGCGAAGGGGCCGGACCACGCCAGGTGGTCCGGCCCCAAAGCCTACGTTGCTGCGGCGGCGTTAGCCTACTGCCTGCTCACGGTACCGCACGATCTTGACGAACTCCTCGGCGTCCAGCGAGGCACCGCCGACCAGGCCGCCGTCGATGTCCGGCTTGGCCATCAGGCCGGCCGCGCTCGACGACTTGACCGAACCGCCGTACAGCACCCGGACCTTGTCCGCGAGCTCGGCGGAGTACAGCTCGGCGATCCGGGCGCGGATGGCGGCGCAGACCTCCTGGGCGTCCTCGGGGGTCGCCACCTCGCCGGTGCCGATCGCCCAGACCGGCTCGTAGGCGACGACGACGGACTCGGCCTGGTCGGCCGGGACGTCCTTGAGGCCGCCGTCGAGCTGGGCCAGGGTGTACGCGACGTGGGTGCCGGCCTTGCGGATCTCCAGCGGCTCGCCGATGCACAGGATCGGGGTGATCCCGTTCCGGTAGGCGGCCTTGACCTTGGCGTTGACCAGCTCGTCGGTCTCGTCGTGGTACTCGCGGCGCTCGGAGTGGCCGATCACCGCGTAGGTGCACTTCAGCTTGGCCAGCATCGGGCCGGAGATCTCGCCGGTGTAGGCACCGCCGTCGTGCTGCGAGATGTCCTGCGAGCCGAACCTGATCTTCAGCTTGTCGCCGTCGACCAGGGTCTGCACCGAACGCAGGTCGGTGAACGGCACGAGGACGGCCACCTCGACCGCCGCGTAGTCCTTGTCGGCCAGCGCGAACGCCAGCTTCTGGGTGTGCTGGATGGCCTCGAGGTGGTTGAGGTTCATCTTCCAGTTGCCCGCCATCAGCGGGAGACGCTCAGTCATACGTGTTTCAGCCTTCCAGTGCGGCGAGACCGGGCAGGGTCTTGCCCTCCAGGTACTCGAGGCTCGCGCCACCGCCGGTCGAGATGTGCCCGAACTTCGTCTCGTCGAAGCCCAGGGTGCGGACGGCCGCGGCGGAGTCGCCGCCGCCGACCACGGTGAACCCGTCGCTGTCGATCAGGGCCTGGGTGACGGCCCGGGTGCCGTCGGCGAAGGCCGGGTGCTCGAAGACGCCCATCGGGCCGTTCCAGAACACCGTCTTCGCGTCGGCCAGCTTCTCCGCGAACAGCTCGCAGGAGCGGGGGCCGATGTCCAGACCCAGCGTGCCCGCCGGGATGCCGTCGGCGCCGACCACCGCGAAGTCGCCGACCGGTGCCTGCGTCCTGAGGTCCGGGAACGTCCCGGAGATCGCGACGTCCACCGGCAGCACGAACTCGACGCCGTTCTCCTCACCGCGCTTGAGGTAGTCCAGCACCGTCGGGATCTGGTCCTCCTGCAGCAGCGAGCTGCCGACCTCGTAGCCCTTGGCCTTGAGGAAGGTGTACGCCATGCCGCCGCCGATCAGGATGCGGTCGGCCTTGCCGAGCAGGTTGTCGATCACGCCGACCTTGTCGGACACCTTGGAGCCGCCGAGCACCACCACGTACGGGCGCTCGACCTCCTCGGTGAGGCGCTTGAGGACGCCCACCTCGGTGGCGATCAGGTCGCCGACCGCGTGCGGCAGGCGGGCCGGCAGGTCGAACACCGAGGCGTGCTTGCGGTGCACGGCACCGAAGCCGTCGCCGACGTAGAGGTCGGCGAGGCCGGCCAGCCGGTCGGCGAAGGCGCCGCGCTCGGCGTCGTCCTTGCTGGTCTCACCGGCGTTGAAGCGCAGGTTCTCGAGCAGCGTGACCTCGCCGTCGGCCAGGGCGGCGACGGTGGCCTTCGCGCTCTCGCCCACGGTGTCGGTCGCGAACGCGACCGGCCGGCCGAGGATCTCGCCGAGGCGGACGGCCACCGGCGCGAGGGAGAACTGCGGGTCCGGCTCGCCCTTGGGGCGGCCGAGGTGGGAGGCGACGACGACCTTCGCACCGCGCTCGACGAGCTTGGCGATGGTCGGGGCGACGGCGCGGATCCGGCCGTCGTCGGTGATCGTGCCGCCGGACAGCGGGACGTTCAGGTCCGCGCGGACGAACACGCGCCGGCCGGCGACGTCCAGGTCTTCGATGGTCTTCACGGTCTTCGGTCTCCTGGCGAGATGGTGGAGCAGGCGACGGCACAACGGCGGGCCGTCAAAGGGGAGTTGAGGGTGCGCAGACGGAGGGCCCGGCGGCTACGCACACGCCTTCCGGGCCCTCCCCCCTACTTCACGTCAGCTCCCGCAGCGTCAGAGCCGGTCACCCACGAGGGTGGTCAGGTTGACGAGGCGGTTCGAGTAGCCCCACTCGTTGTCGTACCAGCCGAAGATCTTGACCTGGTTGCCCTGGGCCATGGTCATCAGCGAGTCGAAGATCGTGGAGAACGGCGAGTTCACGATGTCGGAGGAGACGATCGGGTCCTCGGTGTACTGCAGGATGCCCTTGAGGGTGGTCTCCGAGGCCTTCTTGAAGGCCTCGTTGACCTCGGCGACGGTGACGTCGCGCTCCAGGGTGACGACCAGGTCAGTGATCGAACCGGTCGGGACCGGGACGCGCAGCGAGGTGCCGTCCAGCTTGCCCTTGAGCTCGGGCAGGACCAGGGCGGTGGCCTTGGCGGCACCCGTCGAGGTCGGGATGATGTTGAGGGCCGCGGCGCGGGCGCGACGCAGGTCCTTGTGCGGGAAGTCCAGGGTGACCTGGTCGTTGGTGTACGCGTGCACCGTGGTCATCAGACCCTTGACGATGCCGAAGTTCTCGTTCAGCACCTTGGCCAGCGGCGCCACGCAGTTGGTGGTGCAGGAGGCGTTGGAGATGACGGTGTGCTTGGCGGCGTCGTACTTCTCGTCGTTGACGCCCATGACGATGGTGATGTCCTCGTCAGTGGCGGGCGCCGAGATGATGACCTTCTTCGCGCCGGCCGCGACGTGCTTCTTCGCCGCCTCGGCCTTGGTGAAGATGCCGGTCGACTCGATGACGATGTCGACGCCCAGCTCGCCCCAGGGGAGGTTGGCCGGGTCGCGCTCCGCGATGACCTTGAAGGTCTTGCCGTCGACGGTGATGCTGTCCGCGGTGTGGGACACCTCGCCCGGGAAGGTGCCCAGGATCGAGTCGTACTTGAGCAGGTGCGCCAGGGTCTTGGTGTCGGTCAGGTCATTGACGCCGACGATCTCGATCTCCGCGCCCTGCGCCCGAACCGCACGGAAGAAGTTGCGGCCGATGCGGCCGAATCCGTTGATGCCTACCCGGATCGTCACGAACCGATCTCCTCGTTAGGTACGCCGGACGCTATGCCGACGGGGTGGAATTTGGGATGTCCCCGACCGCCTATGACCCTACCCCTCCAGAAGCGGGTAGAGCACATCAGCCCGCTTGGCAACCCCTGGCGTGGCGCGTTGTTCAGCCGTCCTCGGGTCTTCCGTCCTTGCCGTCCCGGGCAGTTGGTCCTAGGGCCGCGAGCCCTCCGGCAGGGGCCCTCCGTCCCGGTCCCCGGACACGGCACCGCCGGTACCCGAAACAGCGGGCACCGGCGGGGAGATCATCACCGAACGCGATCGTCAGGAGTCAGTTGAGCGCCATCTCGTCCGTCAGGTTGGCCTCGGTGCTCGGCAGGCCCAGCTCGGAGGCGCGCTTGTCGGCCATCGCCAGCAGTCGGCGGATCCGGCCGGCCACCGCGTCCTTGGTCAGCGGCGGGTCGGCGAGCGCGCCCAGCTCCTCCAGCGAGGCCTGCTTGTGCTGCATCCGCAGCTGGCCGGCGGCGGCCAGGTGCTCGGGCACCTCCTCGCCGAGGATCTCCAGCGCGCGGGCCACCCGGGCGCCGGCCGCGACCGCGGCCCGGGCCGAGCGGCGCAGGTTGGCGTCGTCGAAGTTGGCCAGCCGGTTGGCGGTGGCCCGCACCTCGCGCCGCATCCGGCGCTCCTCCCAGGCCAGCACCGACTCGTGCGCGCCGAGCCGGGTGAGCAGCGCGCCGATCGCGTCGCCGTCGCGGATCACCACCCGGTCCACACCGCGCACCTCGCGGGCCTTGGCGGGGATGCCGAGCCGGCGGGCGGCGCCGACCAGGGCGAGGGCGGCCTCCGAACCGGGGCAGGTGATCTCCAGCGAGGACGAGCGGCCGGGCTCGGTGAGCGAGCCGTGGGCCAGGAAGGCGCCGCGCCAGGCCGCCTCGGCGTCGCAGGTGGCGCCGGAGACGACGGCCGGGGGCAGACCGCGGATCGGGCGACCGCGGCCGTCCACCAGCCCGGTCTGGCGGGCGAGCAGTTCGCCGTCCTTGACCACCCGGACCACGTAGCGGCTGCCGCGCCGCAGGCCGCCGGGGGCCATCACGACCAGGTCCGAGGAGTGTCCGAAGATCTCCAGCAGGTCCTTGCGCAGGCGTCGGGCGGCGGCTCCGGTGTCGAGCTCCGCCTCGATCACGATGCGGCCGCTCACGATGTGCAGCCCGCCCGCGAAACGCAGGATCGCCGACACCTCCGCTTTGCGGCAGCAGGCCCGGGTGACCGGGAGCCGGCTGATCTCGTCCTTCACCGCTGGAGTCATCGCCATGGCCCGATCCTTCCATGTGTCCGGAAAATCCGGTCGTACGCTGCCGCCAAGAGCTCCGGGTCGTGTCGCGGCGTGCCGTCGGTACGGGCGACCCGGCCGAGCACCAGGGCGGCGCCCATCCGCTCGGCGGCCTTCTCCAGTCCGGCCAGGTCGGCCTGGCCGAAGGCGCCGCCGGTGACGGCGCGCTCGTCCACCAGGATCGCATCCACGGCGAGCGCGGGGGCGTGGTCGGCGATGACCTCCAGATGACGCTGCGGGGTGAAGCCCTCGGTCTCGCCCGGCTGCGGGGCGAGGTTCAGTGTGAGCAGGCGGCGGGCGCGGGTCTCGATCAGGGCCTTCACCAGCTCGGGGACCAGCAGGTGCGGCAGCACGCTGGTGAACCACGAGCCGGGGCCCAGCACGACCCAGTCCGCCTCCCGGACCGCGGTGACCGCCTCCGGCACGGCGGGCGGCTCGTCCGGAACGAGCCGGACGGACTGCACGGTGCCGGGAGTGACCGCCACGCTGGCCTGGCCGCGGACGGCGCCCAGCTCGGTGGGGAAGGCCGGGTCGTGCCCCCTGACTATCGCCTCGATGTCCAGCGGCACCGCCGACATCGGCAGCACCCGGCCCTGGACGTTGAGCAGCCGGCCGACCCAGTCCAGGGCCGCCACCGGGTCCCCGAGCTTCTCCCAGAGCGCGACGATCAGCAGATTGCCGACCGCGTGGCCGCCCAGTTCGCCGGTGCCGGTGAAACGCTGCTGGATCACCTCGGACCAGGTGCGGCCCCAGTCGTCGTCGCCGCAGAGCGCGGCGAGCGCCTTGCGGAGGTCGCCGGGGGGCAGGACCCCGAGCTCCTCGCGGAGCCGGCCGCTGGAGCCGCCGTCGTCGGCGACGGTCACCACCGCGGTGAGGTCCGTGGTGAGCCGGCGCAGCGCGGAGAGCGAGGCCGACAGGCCCTGGCCGCCGCCGAGGGCGGCGATCCGCGGGGCCTGACTGCTCCTGGGCGTCTGGTGGGGACGGGCCGGGCCGGTGCGGGCCGCCCCGTTGCGGGCCCGGCCGGTCACGATGGACCTGGCCGTGCTCACGCTCCGGTCGGCGGTCTTGTTCTGCAGCTGCCGGCCGGGCACGTATCCCGTCACACCTACCTCGCGTTCCTCTTGCCGGGCCGCCGACCTCCGCCGGCGGCCCGGCAGGGGGTGCGGCGGCTACTCCCGTCCCATGTCACGGTGGACGAGCACCGTTTCCACGCCGTCCGAGATCAGACGCTTCGTCAGCCGCTCGGACATCGCGACGCTGCGGTGCTTGCCACCGGTGCAGCCTACGGCAAGGGTCATGTAACGCTTCCCCTCGCGGCGATAGCCCTCGGTGACAATGCGCAGCAGCTCGGCGTAGCCGTTGAGGAACTCGTTGGCCCCGGGCTGCTGGAACACGTAGTCGGCGACGTCCGCGTCGGTGCCGGTCCTGGCCCGCAGCTCGGGCACCCAGTGCGGGTTCGGCAGGAAGCGACAGTCCACCACGAGGTCGGCGTCGACCGGCAGGCCGTACTTGAAGCCGAAGGACATCACGGTGGCGCGCAGCTCGGGCTCGTCGTGGTCGGCGAACTGGGCGTCCAGCTTGGCCCGCAGCTGGTGGACGTTGAGGTTGGAGGTGTCGATCACCAGGTCGGCCTCGCCGCGGAGCTCGCGCAGCAGCTCGCGCTCCTGGGCAATGCCGTCGACGATCCGGCCGTCGCCCTGGAGCGGGTGCGGGCGGCGCACGCTCTCGAAGCGGCGGACCAGGGCGTCGTCGGAGGAGTCGAGGAAGACGACGCGCAGTCGCACGCCGCGCTTCTCCAGCTCGTCCAGCGAGGTCAGCAGGTCGTCGAAGAACTGCCGGCCGCGGACGTCCACCACGGCGCCGATCCGGGCGACGTTGCCCTGGGAGCGGGCCCCCAGGTCGACCATGGTCGGGATGAGGGCCGGCGGCAGGTTGTCCACCACGAACCAGCCCAGGTCCTCCAGGCACTTCGCGGCGGTGGAGCGGCCCGCCCCGGACATGCCGGAGATGATCACCAGCTCCGGGGTGTTCTCGCCGCCGGCCTCCGGCCGGGCGGTGCCCCCGTAATCGGACACGGTCACTTCGGTTCCCCGCTCTCGGTGGTTCTGCTGTGGAGAACGCGCGTCGCACGGGCATGCTTCCCGGCGCCACTCGGACGAGTGGGCGCGGGGCACGCCGGCTGACGGGCGGCGTCGGCCGTCATGGCGTCTCCTGGATCGGTGCGGTCTCGGGCGCCGCGGGCGCCGGCTCGTCGGCGCCGTCCTCGATGATCTCGCCCGTGGCGGTGTTCACGGCTGGTGCGGGAGGTGTACGGGACGACAACGCCGCCGCAACGGTCTCCGCTGTCCGCCGGCCGATGCCGGGGACGGCGCAGAGTTCGTCGACGGTGGCCACCCGGAGCTTCTTGAGCGAGCCGAAGTGCTTGAGCAGCGCCTGACGGCGAGTCTCGCCGAGGCCGGGGACGGAGTCCAGTTCTCCGGCGGTGAGTCGCTTGGAACGCTTGCCGCGCTGGTAGCCGATGGCGAAGCGGTGGGCTTCGTCGCGGACCCGCTGGAGCAGGTAGAGGCCCTCGCTGCTGCGCGGGAGCACCACCGGGTCGTCCTCGCCGGGCAGCCAGACCTCCTCCAGGCGCTTGGCCAGGCCGCACAGCGCGATGTCGTCGATGCCGAGCTCGTCCAGGGCCCGCTGGGCGGCGGCGACCTGCGGCTGCCCGCCGTCGACGACCAGCAGCTGTGGGGGGTAGGCGAAGCGCCGGGGGCGGCCGTCCTCGGCGCGGGTGCCGGTGCCGTCCACGCCGGTGCCGCTGCCGTCCGCGGCGGCGTCGGCGGCGTCCTCCGGGCCCTCCTCGGGGACGGCCCACTCGCCGGTGCGCTCGCGCTCCTGGAGGTAGCGGCGGAACCTGCGGCTGACCACCTCGTGCATCGAGCGGACGTCGTCCTGGCCCTCGAAGCCCTTGATCTCGAAGCGGCGGTACTCGCTCTTGCGGGCCAGGCCGTCCTCGAAGACCACCATGGAGGCGACCACGTCCTCGCCCTGGAGGTGGGAGATGTCGAAGCACTCGATCCGCAGCGGGACGCTGTCCAGCTCCAGCGCGTCGGTGATCTCCTGGAGGGCGCGGCTGCGGGTGGTGAGGTCGGAGGCCCGCTTGGTCTTGTGCAGCGCCAGCGCCTGCTGGGCGTTGCGCTGCACGGTGGCCATGAGGTCCTTCTTGTCGCCGCGTTGCGGGATGCGCAGGTCCACCTGGGCTCCGCGCAGTCCGCACAGCCACTCCCGTACCGGCTCGGCCGGGTCGGGCAGTGCGGGGACGAGCACCTCGCGCGGGACGCCCTCGCCCCGGTCGTCGGCACCGGCGCCGCCGTAGAGCTGCTGGAGGGCGTGCTCGACCAGGCCGGCGGTGTCGACGTCCTCGACCTTGTCGGTGACCCAGCCGCGCTGGCCCCGGACCCGGCCGCCGCGGACGTGGAAGATCTGGACGGCCGCCTCGAGTTCGTCCTCGGCGACGGCCAGCAGGTCGGCGTCGGTGGCGTCGGCGAGGACGATGGCGTTCTTCTCCATGGCCCGCTTGAGGGCGCCGATGTCGTCGCGCAGCCGGCCGGCCTTCTCGTACTCCAGGTCGGCGGCGGCCTCCCGCATCTCGGCCTCCAGCCGGCGCAGGTAGTTGCCGGTGCGCCCGGCCATGAAGTCGCAGAAGTCCTCGGCCAGCGCGCGGTGGTCCTCCGGAGTGATCCGGCCCACGCAGGGCGCGGCGCACTTGCCGATGTAGCCGAGCAGGCAGGGGCGGCCGACCTGGGCGGCGCGCTTGAAGACGCCGGTGGAGCAGGTGCGGACGGGGAAGACCCGCAGCAGCAGGTCGACGGTCTCGCGGATCGCCCAGGCGTGGCCGTAGGGGCCGAAGTAGCGCACGCCCTTCCGGTGCGCGCCGCGCATCACCTGGACCCGCGGGAACTCCTCGTTCAGGGTGACCGCGAGCTCCGGGTAGCTCTTGTCGTCCCGGTACTTGACGTTGAACCGGGGGTCGAACTCCTTGATCCAGGAGTACTCCAGCTGGAGCGCCTCGACCTCGGTGGCGACGACGGTCCACTCCACCGAGGCGGCGGTGGTGACCATGGTCGCGGTGCGCGGGTGCAGTCCGGCGAGGTCCTGGAAGTAGGAGGACAGCCGGGGCCGGAGGCTTTTGGCCTTGCCTACGTAGATGACCCGCCCGTGGGCGTCGCGGAACTTGTAGACACCGGGCGAGGTCGGGATCGCACCCGGCGCCGGACGGTAGGTGGACGGGTCAGCCATGGGTCCACCGTACCGACTCGGGCCGGGGGCGCGTGCGGGAGATCAACTGCTTCAGCGCAAGGTCACCTTGAGGTTGCCGCCCTCGACCGCCACGTCGTACGCGGGCAGCGGGGTCGGGGCCGGGCCGTCCAGCACGGCGCCGTCGGTGATGCCGAACAGGCTGCCGTGACAGGGGCATTGGATCTTCTGGTTCTTGACCTGGTCGACGATGCAGCCGGCGTGGGTGCACTTGGCGCTGAACGCCTTGTACTGGCCCTCGGCGGGCTGGGTGACGACGATCTTCTTCTCGCGGAAGACGGTGCCGCCGCCGACCGGGACGCCGGAGGCCGGTCCGAGGTCGACCGGGGTCTTGGCGGCGGAGTCGGAGCCGGCGGAGGTCGAGGAGCAGCCGGTGACGGCGACGGTGCCACCGGCGGCGAGGACGGCCGCGGCCCCGCAGAGCAGGGTGCGGCGGGAGGGGGCGGGGCTCTCGGGGGCCTCGGACATGAGGGTGCTCCTGGTTCGGCGGCGGCGTTCGGCGGTGGCTTCGCGGCTGCGGGCCGCCCGGAATTCTATGCGGCGCGCCTCCGCCCGCCCCCGGGGTGCCGGGGGCGGGCGGGGACGCGGTGTCGGCGCCCGTCCGCTACTTGCGCGCCGCCGTGGCGCGCTTGCGGGGGGCCTTGGCCTTGGCCGGCGCGGCCGGGGCCTCCTCGAAGCCGCCCGGCAGGATGTCCCGGAGGAACTTGCCGGTGTGGCTCTCGGAGACGGCCGCGATCTCCTCGGGGGTGCCCTCGGCGACCACGCTGCCGCCGCCGGAGCCGCCCTCGGGGCCCATGTCGACGATCCAGTCCGCGGTCTTGATGACGTCGAGGTTGTGCTCGATGACGATGACCGTGTTGCCCTTGTCCACCAGGCCGGAGAGCACCTTGATCAGCTTGCTGATGTCCTCGAAGTGCAGACCGGTGGTGGGCTCGTCCAGTACGTAGACCGTCCGGCCGGTGGAGCGCTTCTGCAGCTCGGAGGCGAGCTTCACCCGCTGGGCCTCGCCGCCGGAGAGGGTCGGCGCGGACTGGCCGAGCCGGACGTAGCCGAGGCCGACGTCGTTGAGCGTGCGCAGGTGCCGGGCGATCGCCGGGACGGCCTCGAAGAAGCCGAGCGCCTCCTCGATCGGCATGTCCAGCACCTCGGCGATGGACCGGCCCTTGTAGTGGACCTCCAGCGTCTCCCGGTTGTAGCGGGCGCCGTGGCAGACCTCGCACGGCACGTAGACGTCCGGCAGGAAGTTCATCTCGATCTTGATGGTGCCGTCGCCGGAGCAGTTCTCGCAGCGGCCGCCCTTGACGTTGAACGAGAAGCGGCCGGGCAGGTAGCCGCGGACCTTGGCCTCCTGGGTCTCCGCGAACAGCCGCCGGACGTGGTCGAAGACGCCGGTGTAGGTGGCCGGGTTGGAGCGCGGGGTGCGGCCGATCGGCGACTGGTCGACGTGCACCACCTTGTCCACCTGGTCGGTGCCGGTGATCCGGGTGTGCCGGCCGGGCACCGTGCGGGCGCCGTTCAGCTCCCGGGCGAGGTGGGTGTAGAGGATGTCGTTGACCAGGGTGGACTTGCCCGAGCCGGAGACACCGGTGATCGCGGTGAAGGTGCCGAGCGGGAAGCCGACCGTGACGTCCTTGAGGTTGTGCTCGCGGGCGCCGTGCACGGTGAGCTGGCGCTTCTTGTCCCGGGCGCGGCGGGCGGCCGGGATCGGGATGCTCCGCTTGCCGGACAGGTACTGGCCGGTGAGGGACTCCTTGTTGGCCAGCAGCTGCTTCAACGAGCCGGAGTGCACGACCTTGCCGCCGTGCTCGCCGGCGCCGGGGCCGATGTCGACCACCCAGTCGGCCATCTTGATGGTGTCCTCGTCGTGCTCGACGACGATCAGGGTGTTCCCGATGTCGCGCAGCCGGACCAGGGTCTCGATCAGCCGGTGGTTGTCGCGCTGGTGCAGGCCGATGGACGGCTCGTCCAGCACGTAGAGCACGCCGACCAGGCCGGAGCCGATCTGGGTGGCGAGCCGGATCCGCTGGGCCTCGCCGCCGGAGAGGGTGCCGGCCGCGCGGTCCAGCGAGAGGTAGTCCAGGCCGACGTCGACCAGGAACCGCAGCCGCTCGTTGACCTCCTTGAGGACCCGCTCGGCGATCTGCTCGTCCCGGGCGTTGAGCTTCATCGCGCCGAGGAAGTCGGAGCAGTCGCTGATCGACATCGAGGAGACGTCCGCGATCGAGCGGCCCTCGACGGTGACCGCCAGTACCACCGGCTTGAGCCGGGTGCCCTGGCAGGTCGGGCAGGGCACCTCGCGCATGTAGCCCTCGAAGCGCTCGCGGCTGGAGTCGCTCTCGGCCTCCTGGTGGCGGCGCTGGATGAAGGGCACCGCGCCCTCGAAGCCGGTGGTGTAGGAGCGGTCGCGCCCGTAGCGGTTGCGGTAGCGGACCTCGACCTGGTGCTTGTGGCCGTAGAGCAGCGCCTTCTTGGCGCGGGCCGGGAGCCCGGCCCAGGGGATGTCGGTGCGGAAGCCCAGCTCGCCGGAGAGGGCGTCGATCAGCCGCTGGAAGTACTCCTTGGTGTGGCCGCCGGACCAGGGGTGGATGGCGCCCTCGTCCAGCGAGCGCTCGTCGTCGGGCACCACCAGCTCCGGGTCCACCTCCATCCGGTTGCCGAGGCCGGAGCAGTCCGGGCAGGCGCCGAAGGGCGAGTTGAACGAGAACGAGCGCGGCTCCAGCTCCTCGAACGACACGTCGTCGTACGGGCAGTAGAGGTGCTCGGAGTACATCCGCTCGCGCTCGGGGTCGTCCTCGGGGAGGTCGACGAAGTCGAGCACGACCATGCCGCCGCTCAGCCGCAGGGCCGTCTCCACCGAGTCGGTCAGCCGGCGCTTGGCGCTGTCCTTGACGGTGAGGCGGTCGACGACCACCTCGACGGTGTGCTTCTCCTGCTTCTTCAACTTGGGCGGCTCGGCGAGCTGGATCGTCTCGCCGTCCACCCGGGCCCGGGCGTAGCCCTTGGACTGGAGGTCGGCGAAGAGGTCGGCGAACTCGCCCTTGCGCTCGCGCACCACCGGGCTGAGGACCTGGAAGCGGGTGCCCTCGGCGAGCTCCAGCACCTTGTCGACGATGGCCTGCGGGGACTGCTTGGCGATCGGGCGGCCGCAGTGCGGGCAGTGCGGCTTGCCGATCCGGGCGAACAGCAGCCGCAGGTAGTCGTAGACCTCGGTGATGGTGCCGACGGTCGAGCGGGGGTTGCGGTTGGTGGACTTCTGGTCGATCGAGACGGCCGGGGAGAGGCCCTCGATGAAGTCGACGTCCGGCTTGTCCATCTGGCCCAGGAACTGCCGGGCGTAGGAGGACAGCGACTCGACGTAGCGGCGCTGGCCCTCCGCGAAGATGGTGTCGAAGGCCAGCGAGGACTTGCCGGAGCCGGAGAGGCCCGTGAAGACGATGAGGGAGTCGCGGGGCAGGTCGAGCGAGACGTTCTTGAGGTTGTGCTCGCGAGCACCGCGCACGATGAGGCGGTCGGCCACTGCTTCTGGCGCCTTTCTCCGGGGCGAGAGGGCTGGGTGTCGAGGGGTGTACTTCTTCCAGGATGCGGCAGCCAGCCTACTAGCTCACGCGTTCGATTATCGAGTTCGTCCAGCCGGGTCCACCCGAACGAGTGAGGACGATGCGCGGAGTCTTGACGCGCGGACCGAAAAGCCCCTGCTCGGCGGGGGGGTGACGGCGGTAGCGTCACCTGGTCAACGAGCGAAGCCCCGCCGGGGCAACGCGCCGTCTCCCAGCGAAGGCCGAATCGATGACCGACCCGCAGACCGACCCGCAGACCGACCCGCAGATCGCCCCCCAGGCCGACCCGCAGATCGCCCCCGCCGACCCCGCCGACCCCGCCGCGGCCTCCCCCGCCGCCGTCGCCGCCCGGCGCCTGGCCGAGGTCGAGGACAGCACCCGCCGGCTGCTGCGGACCGTCGCCGGGATCGGGGCCCAGTCCCTCGCCGGGCCCTCCGCACTGCCCGGCTGGACCCGCGGCCATGTGCTCGCCCACCTCGCCCGCAACGCCGACTCGCTGGTCAACCTGCTGGACGGCGCCCGCACCGGCACCGACATCCCGCAGTACCCGAGCGAGGAGGCCCGCGACCGGGGCATCGAGGAGGGCGCGCCCCGCCCGGTGCAGGAGCAGCTCGCCGACCTGCGCGCCTCCGGTGCCCGCTTCGCGGCGGCGGCGGCCCTGCTGCCGGACGGGGCCTGGGCCGCGGAGGTCAAGCACCGCAGCGGCGCCGTCTTCCCGGCGGCGGAGATCCCCTGGAAGCGGCTGGCGGAGGTCGAGTACCACCACGTCGACCTGGACTCCGGCTACACCCCCGCGCAGTGGCCGCAGGAGTTCGCCACCGCCGAGTTCCGCCGGCTCGCCGAGAAGCTGGCCGGGCCGGCCGGCGCCGGGCTGCCCGGCGTCGAGCTGCTGGCCGAGGACACCGCCGAACGCGCCGTGATCGGCGCCGGCACCCCGGCCCTGACCCTCGAGGGCCCCGTCCGCGCCCTGCTCGCCTGGCTCTCCGGCCGGTCCGACGGCACCGGCCTGCGCCGCGCCCCCGGCACCGGCCTGCCGGTCCTCCCCCCGTTGGGCTGAGCCGCCTCGCAGGCGCGAGGATGGCCCTGACCCCTGCAGCCCTACAAGGAGCGGACGATGACGTACCACGGAGCGGTCAAGGTCGGCGGGCCGCCGGACGTGCGCGAGCTGGCGCACCTGATCATCACCAAGGTGGCGGTCGGCCCCCACGACAACAACGCCTACCTGCTGCGCTGCCGCGACACCGACGAGCAGTTGCTGATCGACGCGGCGGCCGACGCGCCGGTGCTGCTGGAGACGGTCGGCGAGCGGCTGGCCACCGTGGTCACCACCCACCGCCACCACGACCACTGGGGGGCGCTGGCCGAGGTGGTCGCCGCCACCGGCGCGCGCACCGCGGCGGGCGAGCACGACACCGAGGGCATCGACGTCCCCACCGCGCTGCCGCTCGCGGACGGCGACACCCTCGCGGTGGGCCGCTGCGAGCTGACCGTCCGGCACCTGGTCGGCCACACCCCCGGCGCGATCGTGCTGATCTACGACGACCCGGTGGGCCACCAGCACGTTTTCACCGGGGACTGCCTCTTCCCCGGCGGCATCGGCAACACCTGGGGCGACAAGGACGCCTTCGCGAGCCTCCTCCGGGACGTCACCGAGAAGGTCTTCGACGTGCTGCCGGACGAGGCCTGGGTCTACCCCGGCCACGGCGACGACACCACCTTGGGCGCCGAGCGCCCGCACCTGCCGGAGTGGCGCGAGCGCGGCTGGTAGCCGCTCCCGGCGGCCGTCCCCGTTCCGAACACCGGGAGCGGGGACGGCCGCCGCGCGCCGTCCGGAAAGCACGGCGTCCGCCGACCCCCGAAGCTTGGGGAGTCGGCGGACGCCGGTCCGTGTCGCTCGGGACCGTCAGGCGCAGGTGACCTTGCCGGCGGTGTCGGCGGTGCAGAGCAGGGTCATCGTGCCGTTGTTGGGATCGCTCGGGTAGGGGCTGGCCGACAGGCGGGTCATGGTCAGCGGGTAGACGGTGCCCGGGACGAGCCGGCCGACGGTGAAGGAGATCAGCGGAGTGACCGCCTGGTGGCCGGAGGCGATGTCGACCATGTCGCAGGTGAGGAGCCGCTGCGCCTGGTCCACGGTGCAGGCGGACGGGTTGGTGCGGCTGGTGAACGTCTCGGGGTAGCTGAGCCGGTAGCGGACGTTCGTGGCGTCGCTCGTGCCCACGTTCACCATGTGGGGAGTCACGTGGAGGGTGCCGCCGTCGGCGGTTCCCTCCGCCCGGGCCACGAAGGGCAGCGGGTTGGTGGACGGGGCGGGGTGCGACAGGACGGAGGCGGGCCCCTGGCCGCGGTCGTTGACCGCGGTGACCTGCACCCTGGCGTGGTCCGCCTCGATCTGCGCGACGCGGTCGGCCGGAACGGGCAGTGACGTCGCGGTGCCGGGCGCGGTTCCCAGGACCGTTTCGGCACCGGCCGGGTCGCTGGGATCGTGCAGCACGGTCACCACGTACTCCTGAACGGCGCTGCCGCCGGCGGCGGGCGCGGTCCAGGTGACGGTCGAGCCGTCCGGGCTGATCGCGGGGTGCTTGGGGGCGCCCGGGAGGGTCGACCCGTGGTGGACGGCCGCCTGGGCGGTGGCCGGCGGGCAGGTGGGCGTGCCGGCGGTGGTCGCGGTGACCAGGTCGACGTAGTGGGCAGGGCGCGGGCTCGGCGGTGTGTAGAGGCCGTTCTGGTCGACGGTGCCCAGCGATCCGGGTGTCATGGACCAGGCGACCGCCTGGGCGGGGTCGCATCCGGCCGGCCAGTTCACGGTGTACTGGTGCGGTTGGGCCGCCGCCGCGGTGAGGCTCTCGGAGCTCTCGGAGCTCTCGGACGACGGTGCGCTCCGCGCGCCCGGGGCGAGGGCCGCGGCGCTGGACAGGCTCGGTCCGGGGAAGGGACCGGGAGCCTTGTACAGGTCGAAGGTCGTGTTGTACACGTCGCCGCCGGTGGAGAAGCTGGCGAGCTTGATGTCGAGGACGAAGAACATCGCGACCTTCAACGGTGCTCTCACCGTCAGCCATGGATCGGCGGAGGTGTCCGCGGTCACCTCGATGGCGGGTGTGATCTCCAGCCGCGGACCCACGAGGTTGAAGACGAGGATCTCGAGCGCCACGGGGAAGGCGAAGGTGACCTTGGCCGCCGCGTTCAGCGAGTAGTCGAACTTGGTGACGGGGTCCTTGGTCAGGTCCGTCTTGTGGACCACCCCGGTGTTGTCACGGTTGATCCTGCCGCCCATCGTCCGCTCGTAGGAGGCGGAGAACGAGAACTTGATCGATCCCTCGATCGAGGTCTCGGTGTAGACCGTCAGCGAGGGGCACAGCTCGATCATGTACACCAGCAGGCAGGTCGCCGGTTTGATGGTCAGCAGCGGATCGCGCTTCGTCTCGTGCTTGTAGGCGACGCCCAGTTCGCCTTCGATCGACGCCTTCGCGGTCGCTGTCGCACTGAAGTCGAAGGTCCCGGTGTAACCGCGAGGATCCACGCGGTAGTAGCTGGGATCACGCTCGAAACCGGCGGTGGCCGACCAGTCGGTGCTCAGGCTCAGTGCCGCGGTGAGCTTCGCGGTGACCGTCGTGTTGTCGCCCAGCCGCTCCTTCATCTTGGGATCGCTGGTGAGCTTCTCGGCCAGGTCGAGGGTGAAGGTCTTGTTCGCGACCATGCCGGAGCCCTGGGACGCCACCGAGGCCTGGATGTCGGGGTTGAGCATCTTGATCCGCAGGCCGTCGGGACCGGAGGCCAGCCGACTGCCGCTGGCGGTGAAGTCCAGGGACAGGAAGGCCTGTTCCAGCGCGGCCTGGCTGGTGGTGAGGGTCACCACGCCGCCGGCGGCGCTGATCTTCTCCACCGTGCGCAGCAGGCCGCCGTGGAGCAGCGGGTTGCTGCTCCGCCCGACGACGATGATGTCCTTCACGTTCAGGCCGGTGACCTGCGCGGGCGGGGCGGTGAACACCACGGTGGTGCCGGTGACCCGGGTGACGGCCGCTGCCGAGGCGGCGGACAGCACCACGGTGCCGGCCGCCAGGACCGGGGCGGGCTCGGCCTTGACCACGGGGCTGGTGGCGCCGCGCGCGCCGTCCTGCTGGACGGCGGTGACCGTGATCGCGTACTCGACGCCCGGGGCCAGCGAGGTCAGCGTCGCCTCCTTCGCGGCGGCCTGCACGGTCGCCGTGACGGGCGGGTGGCCGGGGGCGGTGGCGTCGACGGTGTAGTGGGTGATGGTGCTGCCGCCGTCGTCCAGCGGTGCGTCCCAGGTCACCTTGAGCGCGGTCGGATCGGGCTGGCTGCCGTCCTCACCGACGGGCGGCGGCGCCGCGGTCACGTCCTGCGGGGCGCCGACGGTGTAGGCGGGCTTGGCGCTGACGGTTCCGTTGGCCTCGGCGCCGACGGTCTGGCTGTCGGAGACGCCGGCCGGCCCGGTCCCGGCCGCGTTGGTCGCGGTGACCGAGACGGCGTAGTACTTGCCGTTGACCAGCCCGGTGACGGCGGTGCTCTGCACATCGCCCGCCACGGCGGTGGTGACGCTCGCGCCCGGGCCGTTGGGGGTCGCGGTGACGGTGTAGCCGGTCACGGGCGAGCCGTTGGGGTGCGCGGGGTTCCAGGAGACGAGGAGCCCGCCGTCCCGGCCCAGCAGGGTGGCCAGGGTGGGTGCGAGCGGGGCCTTGGGCGTCTGCGGCCCGCCGACGAAGGCGGGCGACGCGCCGGAGACGACGCCGCCGGCGGTGGTCTCGGTCGCCGTGAACGCGTAACCGACGTCATCGGTCAGGCCGTTGATCTCGACCACCGGCGGGTTCGCCGGGTTCGGGTTCTGCACCGTGCCGGTGGCGACCGGCGCGCCGGTGGCGTTGCCGTCCGCGTCCAGCGCGTACGCGGACACGTCGACGCGGGCCACGGCTTCCTGGGCGGTGTCCCCGGGGGTGACGGTCACCCGCACCGTGCCGGTCGCGAACGGCTGCACGGAGTCGATCAGCGGCGCCTGCACCCCCTGGGCCGCGGCGCTCGCCCGCACGGGCGGCGGTGCCGCCCCGGCCGCTCCCGCGGAGCCCGCGGCCAGCCCCAGCACGATCGCCACGGCCACCGCCGAGCGGCCGGATAAGCGTCCGGCCCTGGTCTTCCTGTCGCGCCACATACTCATGCCCCTCCCACCCGCGGTACACACAGGTCCGCAGGACGAGGCCCCGGTGGGGCCCCGCCGGATGTTACCTATCGGGAAGCGGAAGCAAACCGTCCCCAACGCAGTGCAATTGCACCAGAACCGGCGTCCAGCGAGCATCCGGCGATCGGCGTACGAAAGGCCATCCGGGCCGGCCCGCGCAGAAGATGCCGAGGTCAGCGGCATGAAGCCGTTCGCCTTGCCATGCGCCCGCAAGCCCAAGAGCGGTGTGGCCTGATCAAAACCAGCCAGACTTCGGACACAAATGGCCTTGTGTGCCCACAAGGCGACGTGTGACGAATCATCAAGAGAGATGTGAATAACATGAGTTGAAACCGGAGCGATGGCCTCCGGTCAGTTCCGTCCGAGAGGTGACCCATGCCACTGACCACTGAGAGCCGCTTGGCGCCGGACCGGTACCTGCGCCGCCTTCGGCGCGGCGCCGCCGCGGCACTGGCCACCGCGGTGCTCGGCACCGTCGGTGCGGTGCTGCCCGCCGCCTCCGCGCACGCGGCCGGACCGGCGCAGCTGGTGTACCTGACCGACGCCTTCGCCAATTCCCTGGTGGCCTACGACCTGTCGAGCGGCAGTGTGGCCGGGACCGTCCCGGTCGGGATGCGGCCGGGCCCCGTGGCGGTCTCGCCGGACGGCTCCCAGGTGTGGGTGGGCAACCAGTTCGGCAACTCGATCTCGGTGATCGACACCGCCACCCGCACGGTCACCGCCACTCTGACGGGCGGCCAGTACCCGTCCGCCATAGCCTTCTCCCCGGACGGCGCGCACGTGTACGCCGCCGAGAACCGGGGCGGTCATCCCGGGATCGACGTGTTCGACACCGCCACCCGCACGGTCGCCGCGAGCATCCCGACCACCTACAGCGTGTCGGTACTCGCACCGACCCCGGACGGCAGCCGCCTCTACGCGGCCGAGTCCGGCGACGTCAAGGTGGTCGACACCGCCACGAACACGGTCACCGCCAGCATCCCCACAGGCGACACCCGCTCCCTCTCCGCCCTGGCGATCAGCCCCGACGGCACCAAGGTCTTCGCGACGAACACCAACACCGGCACCCTCTCGGTCGTGGACACCGTCACCGGCACGCTCACCGGGAGCGTCCAGCTCAACCGCTACGCCGGCGCGCTCGCGCTCAGCCCGGACGGCACCCGCGCCTACGCCATCGCCACCAACTCCGGCGGCTCCGGCAGCGTGGCGGTCGTCGACACCGCGACCCTCACCGTGTCCGCCGTGCTCGCCGACACCGCGATGAACGTGGTCGCCGACCCGGACGGGACCCGCATCTACGTCGCCACCAGCAACCGCGACCTGGTCGTCATCGACACCGCGACCAACGCGGTCGTCAGCACCACCCCCACCGGGCACTACGCGTTCGGCATGGCCCTCGCCCCCACCAAGAAGGCCCCGGCCGTCACCGGCCTGACGCCCGACCACGGCAGCACCGCCGGCGGCACCACCGTCACCCTGACGGGCACCGACCTGACCGGCACCACCGCCGTCACCTTCGGCGACACACCCGCCACCGCCGTCACCGTCGTCGACGACCACACCGTCACCGCCACCGCACCCGCGCACCCGGCCGGCACCGTCGACGTCTCGCTGACCACCGGCGCCCGCACCGTCCCCGCCGGGACCTACACCTACCAGCGGCCCGCACCGGCCGTCACCGCCGTCGCCCCCGCCCAGGGCCCCGTCGCCGGCGGCACCACCGTCACCCTCACCGGCACCGACTTCACCGGAGCCACCGCCGTCACCTTCGGCACCGTCCCGGCCACCGCGTTCACCGTCGAGAGTGACTCCCGGATCACCGCCACCGCCCCCGCCGCCACCGCCGTCGGCACGGTCGACATCACCGTCACCACCCCCGCCGGCACCAGCACCGCCAGCACCGCCGGCAGCTACGCCTACGCGTACGACTTCGGCGGCTTCCAGGGCCCGGTCACCAACCCGCCCGCCGTCAACCAGGCCCACGCCGGACGCGCCGTCCCGATGAAGTTCTCCCTCGGCGGCGACCGCGGCCTCGACATCCTCACCGGCGGCCGGCCCTCCGTGCAGCAGACCGACTGCACCACCGGCGCACCCATCGGCACCCCCGCCCCCGCGGCGTCCGCCGGCGGCAGCAGCCTCCAGTACGACCCGGCCACCGCCACCTACACCTACGTCTGGAAGACCGACAAGGCGTGGGCCGGCACCTGCCGGACCTTCACCCTCGGCCTCGACGACGGCACCACCCACACCGCCCTGTTCCACTTCTGACCGCGTTCCGTCCGCGTGGGTCCGGCCGGCGGGCCGGACCCGCGCGGACACCCGCATGACGCGGGCGGGCCC
>NZ_JAXCLC010000140.1:0-7677 GCF_034043715.1 Kitasatospora purpeofusca
GGGGGGGGGGGGCCCCCCCCCCCCCCCCCACCGCCGTGTAGTGTCCCGCTGAAGGAAGTCGGGAGGTGCCGTGACGCAGTACGCCGGGGGTGGATCCGTCCCCCCACGTCCCGTCGCTCCGCCGGTGCCGGGGTATCCGGTGGCGGCCGGGTCGGTGCCTGTTCCGGTGGCCGGGTCGGTGCCGGTCGCGGTGGCGCCGGTACCTGTTCCGGTGGCCGTCGCGGTGCCTGTCCGGGTGGTCGCGCCGGTGCCCGTCCCGGTGGCCGCCACGACCGACTCCTCGGGGCCACCGACCGTTCCGCTGCCGGTGCTCCCGTCCCCTCCGCCCGCTCCCGCTCCCGTCCAGGCCCCGGCCCCCGCTTCGGCCGCGCCGCCCGCCCCGGCCCCGGCCCCGGCCCCGGCGCCCGCCGGGTCCACCGGGCACTTCCTGCTGCCCTCCGGCGCGCCCGTCCAGCTGCCCGCCAGGACGCCGCAGCAGCACACGCCCGCCGGCCCGATCGCGGTGCTGCTGATCGGTCCGGCCGGCGCCGGCAAGACCACCGTCGCCCGGCACTGGGCCGAGCGGCGTCCCACCCCGACCGCGCACATCAGCCTCGACGACGTCCGGGAGTGGGTACAGTCCGGCTTCGCCAACCCGCAGTCCGGCTGGAACAACGCCTCCGAGGCGCAGTACCGGCTGGCTCGCCGGACCTGCGGCTTCGCCTGCCGCAACTACCTCGCCAACGGCATCTCCTGCATCATCGACGACGCGGTCTTCCCCGACCGCCCGGCGATCGGCCTCGGCGGCTGGAAGCGGCACATCGGGCCCGGCATGATCCCGGTGGTACTGCTGCCCAGTCTCGACTCGGTGCTCCACCGCAACGCCCGGCGCAGCGGGAACCGCCGGCTCGGCGACGAGGAGGTGGCCCGGATCCACGGCCGGATGGCCGGCTGGTACAACTCCGGGCTGCCGATCATCGACAACTCCCACCTCGACGTGGCCGCGACCGCCGCCGAACTCGACCGGGTGATCCTGGCCCGGCTGATGGGCATCCCGGTCCGCTGAGGGGCACCGGGCCGGTGCCCAGGGGGCCTGGTGGCCGGGCGGGTCCGTCGGTGCCGGCTGCGATGATGGACGGGTCCTGAACGTTCCACCGGGGGGAGCCGCGCCCGTGCCGGAAGGCCACATCATCCACCGCCTCGCCGCCGAGAACCACCGCGCCTTCGGCGGCCGGGCGGTCCGTGCCAGCAGCCCGCAGGGGCGGTTCGCGGACGGCGCCGAGCTGATCGACGGACGGGAGCTGGAGGCGGCGGAGGCTGTCGGCAAGCACCTGTTCCTCGGCTTCGGCGAGGACGCCTGGGTGCACATCCACCTCGGCCTGTACGGGGGCTTCACCTTCGGCGCGATCGGCGACGGCCCGGTGCCGGCGCCGGTCGGCCTGGTCCGGCTGCGGCTGGAGAACGACGAGCACGTCGCCGATCTGCGCGGCCCCAACACCTGCGCGCTGATCACCGGCGCCGAGAAGGCCGCGGTGGCCGCCAGGCTCGGGCCCGACCCGCTGCGCGCCGACGCCGACCCGGACGCCGCCTGGCGGCGGATGGCGGCCAGCCGGACGACGGTCGCCGCGCTGCTGATGGACCAGAAGGTGCTGGCCGGGGTGGGGAACGTCTACCGCGCCGAGGTGCTGTTCCGGCACGGCATCGATCCGCACCGGGCCGGGCGCGAACTGCTCCGGGCCGAGTGGGACGCGATCTGGGCCGACCTGGTCGCGCTGATGCGCGAGGGCGTCGGCGCGGGCCGGATCGACACCGTGCGCCCCGAGCACACCCCCGAGGCGATGGGCCGACCACCCCGGGTCGACGACCACGGCGGCGAGGTGTACGTCTACCGGCGGGCCGGGATGCCGTGCCTGGTCTGCGCCACCGAGGTCCGGGCCGAGGAGCACGCCTCCCGCAACCTGTTCTGGTGCCCGTCCTGCCAGCCGGCGGGTACGCCGGTTCGCTGACCGGTTCGCACCCCCCGCTCGCCGTCCGGCTCGTCGGCCGGGCGAGGTAGGTCGGGCGGGCGGGGTCGGGCGGGCGGGGTAGGTCGGGCGGGGTCAGCCGGTCGCGGCGTCGTGTTCGGGGTGGGCGGGAGTGTCGACGGCGCACGCGTCCAGCAGGGGGCGCAGGTCCGCGTCCACGAGCCGGTAGCGCACGACACGTCCCTCCTTCTCACCGGTCACCACCCCGGCCGTCCGGAGCAGCCGCAGCGCCTGGGAGACGGCGGGGTCGCGCATGCCGGTGGCGACCGCCAGGTCGGTGACGGCGAGCGGCCCGGTGCGGTGCAGCGCGAGCAGCAGGGCGAGGCGGCCGGGGTCGGCGAGCAGCGAGAAGCGCTCGGCCCAGGAGCGGACGTGGGCGGTGTCGCCGATCGCCGCGATGGCCTCGCAGACCCGGTGCCCGTCGATGGTGCGGTGGCCCGCGCGGTCGGCCGGTACGAGATGCATACGGGTCATTCTCGCAGGCGGACGCTGTGATCCTGGACACCTGCGCAGGTGCGCAGCCTTGCAAGGGTCGCCGCCCGCCCCCTACGGTGTTGCTCGCCGTGGTGCTCGGGAAGACCGGTGACGGACCCTCAGGGGTCCCAGTCCGGAGCGGCCCTCGCCACTGTGATCGGGGGAGAGTGTCCGTACCCACATCGCCACTGGGCGCCTCGCGCGGCTGGGAAGGCGGGTACGGGAGCCCCGTCAGCCAGGAGACCGGCCGCGGCATCTCACGAAGTATTTCCACGAGGTGCTGGAGCGTGATCCCAGGATGACCCTGCCCGAAACCGTCGCCGCCCCGGCGGCGCCCACCGCCCTGCCCACCTTCCGATGGCGGCGGGAGGACACCGTACGGACCGCCGGCCTGATGGGCGTGATCCTGGCCATGCACGTCGCGGCCTTCGGAACGCTGATCTTCCTGGTCGCGCCGGAGAAGTACGAGGTCGGCACCCAGGTCTTCGGGGTGGGCCTGGGCATCACCGCCTACACCCTCGGCATGCGGCACGCCTTCGACGCCGACCACATCGCGGTGATCGACAACACCACCCGGAAGCTGATGGCGGACGGCAAGCGGCCGGTCTCGGTCGGCTTCTGGTTCGCGCTCGGGCACTCCTCGATGGTGGTGCTGATGGCCGCCCTGGTGGCGGGCGGTGCGCAGCTGGCCGGCACCCTGATGGACGACGAGTCCACCACTCACCAGTGGCTGGGCATGGTCGGCACCTCGGCCTCCGGGGCCTTCCTCTACCTGATCGGCGCGCTCAACCTGGCCGCGCTGTTCGGCATCCTCAAGGTCTTCCGCTCGATGCGGGAAGGCCGGTTCGACGAGGCCGAGCTGGAGGACCACCTCAACTCGCGCGGCCTGCTGGCCCGGGTGCTGAACCGGGCCACCCGCTCGATCACCCGCCCCGGCCAGATGTTCCCGGTCGGCATGGTGCTCGGCCTGGGCTTCGACACCGCGACCGAGGTCACCCTGATGGTGATGGCGGGCTCCGGCGCGGCCTCCGGCCTGCCCTGGTACGCGATCGTCTGCCTGCCGCTGCTGTTCGCGGCCGGCATGAGCCTGTTCGACACTTTGGACGGCACCTTCATGAACTTCGCCTACCAGTGGGCGTTCTCCAACCCGGTGCGCAAGGTGTACTACAACCTGACCATCACCGGACTGTCCATCGCGGTGGCGTTCATCATCGGGACGATCGAACTCGTCGGCGTCCTGCACGAGAAGCTGGACCTCACCGACCCGGTGACCGGCTGGATCGCCGACATCACCCTGGACAACGTCGGCTACGCCATCGTCGGCCTGTTCCTCGTCGTCTGGGCCGCCGCCATCGCCTACTGGCGCCTCGCCGGCGTCGAGCAGAAGTGGGCCGCCCCCGCCCCCGCCCCCGCCCCGGCGCCGGCGGGCGGCGCCGAGTAGCCCTCCGGGCCCGGGTGGGGGCGTTCGGCGGGCGGATCGGGGGCGGGCTTCGTAGGCTCGACGCATGGCTGATGCGTACGCGGGCCGGCGGGAGCGGTTGCGGGATCACTGCGGTGCGTCCGGGACCGAGGCGGCGCTGATCACCCGGGCGGCGAACGTGCGGTACCTCACCGGGTGTCCGCCGTGCGGGGCGACCCTGCTGCTCACCCGGGACCGGGCGCTGCTGGTGCTGCCCGACGACCTGCCGCCGGACGACACCGGGGAGCACCTGATCCCGCCCGAGGTGACCCGGCTGGAGGTGGCGGCCGGCGCGGACACCGCGCTGGCCGCGGCCGGCGCCGCGGCGGAGCTGCGGGTGGCCGGACTGGCGGTGGAGGAACACGACCTGACGGTCACCCGGCACCGGGCCGTGGCCGGGCTGGTCGAGGGCACCCGGCTGGTGGACGTCGGACAGGCGGTCGAGCGGCTGCGGGTGGTCAAGGACGAGTACGAGATCGCCGATCTGCGGATCGCCGCGGAGATCGCCGACCAGGCGCTCGGCGAGCTGCTGGAGTCCATCCTGGTCGGCCGGACCGAGCGGCACCTGGCGATGGAGCTGGAGCGCCGGATGATCGACCACGGCGCGGACCGCGCGGCGTTCCCGGTCTCGGTCGGCACCGGCAGCCACTCCGGTCAGCAGGCGCACCAGCCCACCGACCGCCGGGTCGAGGAGGGCGACTTCCTGACCGTGGTGCTCGGCGCCCGGTACCGGGGCTACGGGGTCTCGACCGCCCGGACCTTCGTGATCGGCGCGGCCCCGGCCCCCTGGCAGGTCGAGCTGCACCGGCTGGTCTTCCGGGCCCAGCGGGCCGCCCGGGAGGCGCTCGGGCCGGGGGTCGAGCAGCACGTGCCCGACCAGGCGGCGCGGGAGATTCTCCGCTCCGCCGGGCACACGGAGACCTCTCCGCACCCGGTCGGCCACGGTATCGGGCTGGAGATCCGGGAGGCACCGCGTCTCGGCCCCACGGACATGGGTAAACTGGACAGCCGCGTGCCGGTCACTGTCGGCCCGGGGGTCCACCTCCCGGGACGCGGCGGGGTCCGGATCGAGGACACGCTCGTCGTTCGCCCCCTTGAGGAGGGCGGGCCCGAGCTGCTCACCATCACCACCAAGGAGCTCCTCGCCCTGTGACACGGGTGTGTCCCAGGACGCGACCCCTTGGTTCCTTGACAGCTATATCCAGGAGTAAGTGCGCCCGTGGCTTCCACGAACGATCTCAAGAACGGCATGGTCCTCAAGCTGGACGGCGGGAAGCTCTGGTCCGTCGTCGAGTTCCAGCACGTCAAGCCCGGCAAGGGCCCGGCCTTCGTGCGCACCAAGCTCAAGGAGGTCCTGACGGGCAAGGTCGTCGACAAGACCTTCAACGCCGGTACCAAGGTCGAGACCGCCAACGTCGACAAGCGCACGATGCAGTTCTCGTACAAGGACGGCGAGAACTACGTGTTCATGGACATGGACACCTACGACCAGCTGACCATCGAGCCGAACGTGGTCGGCGACGCCTCCAAGTACCTGCTGGAGGGCTTCGACGCGCTCGTCGCCGTGAACGACGGCGCGGTGCTGTACATCGAGCTCCCGGCCGCCGTCGAGCTGGTCATCGCCGAGACCGAGCCGGGCGTCCAGGGCGACCGCTCCACCGGTGGCACCAAGCCGGCCACGCTGGAGACGGGCGCCGAGATCCAGGTGCCGCTGTTCGTCACCACCGGCGAGAAGGTCAAGGTCGACACCCGCGACGGCAGCTACCTCGGCCGGGTGAAGTAAGTCCGTGTCGTCCGCACGCACCAAGGCCCGTACGCGCGCCTTCCAGATCCTGTTCGAGGCCGACCACCGCGGGGTCGACCCGCTGACGGTCCTCGCCGACTGGGTGGCCCGGGCCCGGGAGCCCAAGCCGGACGAGGGCACCCCGCAGGTCGGTGAGTACACCATGGAGCTGGTCGAGGGGTACGTCCAGTACGCCCGCCGGATCGACGAGCTGATCTCGCAGTACTCGGTCGGCTGGACGCTCGACCGGATGCCGATCGCGGACCGCAACGTCCTGCGGCTCGGCGCCTACGAGCTGATCTGGGAGGACAGCGTCCCGGACGCGGTCGTCGTCGACGAGGCGGTGGAGATCGCCAAGGAGTACTCCACCGACGACTCCCCGGCGTTCGTCAACGGCCTGCTGGCCCGCTTCATGGAGCTCAAGCCGAGCATCCGTCGCTGAGGCGCGTACCCGTACCGACGGCCGCCGGACCGGAAACGGTCCGGCGGCCGTTCGGCGTGTTCACCCGTTCGGCGTATGGTGGCCCTACTCGCCAGTAACCTGGTGCTCCGGCGGCCGCGCCCGCCGGCGACCCCGTAGTGAAGGGCAGGCCACCCCCCATGACCACGGCGATCCGCAGCGAGTTCGACCAGGGCATCGCCCTCACCCAGCACGCCGACGAGCCCGGCCGGTACGACGGCGAACTCGGCGCCGGCTGGCAGATCGGCGGCGGCGTCAACGGCGGACTGCTGCTGGCCGTCGCCGGCCACGCGCTGTCGCTCGCGCACACGGCCCGCCCCGAGAGTGCCGGCCACACCGACCCGGTGTCGATCAGCGGCTACTACCTCTCCGCCGCCACCCCCGGACCGGCCACCGTGCGCACCGACGTCGTCCGCACCGGCCGCACGCTCTCCACCGGCACCGCCGCGCTCAGCCAGGGCGGCGTGGAACGGCTGCGGGTGCTCGCCACCCACGGCGACCTCGCCACCCACGACGGCGAGGTGCGGACCAGCGCCACCCCGCCGCAGCTGCCGCCGCCGGACCAGTGCGTCGGCGTCGAGCACGCGCCCGCCGAACTCATCGCGCAGGCCGCGCTGCTGGAACGGTTCGACATGCGGCTCGACCCGGCGACCATCGGCTGGGCACTCGGACAGCCGTCCGGCACCGGCCGGATCCAGGGCTGGTTCCGGCTCGCCGACGGCCGCGAGCCCGATCCGCTGCTGCTCCTGCTGGTCGCCGACGCGCTGCCGCCGGTCACCTTCGACCTCGGGAAGCCGGGCTGGGCGCCGACCGTGGAACTGACGGTGCACCTGCGGGCCAGGCCCGCCCCGGGCTGGCTGCGGGTCGTGCACGCGACCCGGAACCTGGCGGGCGGGTACTTCGAGGAGGACGCCGAGGTCTGGGACGAGACCGGCCGCCTGGTCGCCCAGTCCCGGCAACTGGCCCGCGTGCCCAGGTAGCTCGCCCGCTCGCCTCCGGGGCGCTTTGGTCCGGTGCCGACGGTCGGCGCTCCGATGCCCCTTCGTTCCTCAGGGGCCTCCTCGCTTCTCCCTCTCGGCACCGGCGCGCCCCTTCGGCTCGGGGCGGGAGTCGCCCGCTTGTGGGGGGAGTCTCGGGGCGGGAGTCGCCCGCTCGTCGGGGCAGCGGCGCCGCTCGGGTGGGGGCGTGCGGTGGGGGGTGTGCGCGGGCGTGGATGGCCGAAACGGTGTGAGCGGGTGGGCACGGGGTGTGACGACAGCGCCTCGCGCGGGGCGGATGCGCGGGGCGCGACCGCTCGGGCGCACAACCGTGCGTGACTCCAAACATCTGATTCACCCTCGGTTACAGTCCTGTGACACGTCGTACGTGTGCGCCACGCGGGGCGGGGGAGGACAAGGTCGGCGGTGCACCTGCCGCCGGGGGCCCCCCCCCCCCCCCCCCGCCCCCCCCGCCCCCCCCCCCCCCCCCCCCCCCCCCCCCCCCCCCCCCCCCCCCCCCC
>NZ_JAXCLC010000141.1:0-7399 GCF_034043715.1 Kitasatospora purpeofusca
GCTGGTCCGCAGCGGGCTGGTCGCGCGCGGCGCCTACGAGGCCGCCCGTCCGGAGCCGGGGGAATCGGTGCTGGTCACGGCGGCGGCCAGTGCCGTGGGCACGCTCGCCCTCCAGTACGCCAGGGCCGGCGGGGCGGCGCACGTCGTCGCCGCCGTCAGCAGCGCCGACAAGGCCGACTTCGTCCGCGGACTGGGCGCCGACGAGGTCGTGCTCTACGGGGACGCCGACTGGGGCGCCCCGTACGACGTGATTCTCGACGGCGTCGGCGGCGACCTGCTCGGCCCTGCCGTCCGGGCCCTGGCGACGGGCGGCCGGCTGGTGGCCTTCAGCTCCGGCGGTGGCACGGTGGAGGCTTACGAACTCCTGCTCCGCGGGGCCTCGTTGATCGGCTTCCAGATGCGGGCCGTCGCCGTCGGCAGGCCCGAGCTCTACCACCGCTGGCTGCGCGAGCTCTGGCAACTGCGCGAGGCGGGCACCCTGCGCCCCGCCGTGCACGAGGAGATCCCGCTCCGCGACGCCGCCCGGGCCCACGCCGTCATCGAGCAGCGCCGCAACCTCGGCAAGGTCGTGCTCGTCCCCTAGCCTGTCGGTCGACCGCGCGGCTCGTCGGGGAAAATGAGGTGGCGGCACGGGCGTTCACGGGCGAGCATGGCCCGCATGAATGATCAACCCGAGCGATGGACCCAGGCGACCGTCTATCCCGACATGTGGCTGAACCCCGACGACGACCCCCGTGACAACGAAGGGCCCGCGGCGGACGGGGAGTTGCCGACCCTGCGGGAGGCCATCACCAACTACCGGCTCACCCTGCGCCTCAAGTGCGACGGCCTGGACGCCGAGCAGCTCGCCCGTCGTTCGGTGCCGCCGTCGACGATGTCGCTGCTCGGCCTGGTCCGCCACCTCGCCGAGGTCGAGCGGGACTGGCACAACTGGATCACCGACGGCGAGCGGCTGCCCAAGCTCTACGGCGCGCGGGACGCGGACTTCGACGGCGCCGTGGCCGACCAGGCCGTGGTGGACGCCGCGTTCGCCGACCTGGAGCGCGAACAGGCTTCCCTGGACGCCGCGTTGGCCGTCCACTACGCGGACCTCGGTGCGCGCGTGGGCCGGGAGGGGCTGGCGATCCGCGAGGTCATGCTGCACATGGTGGACGAGTACGCCCGCCACTGCGGCCACGCCGATCTCCTGCGCGAGTGCGTGGACGGACGGGTCGGCCAGTAGCGGTCAGTAGCCGCTCCGGCGCGGGCCGCGTGAGGCGGTGGTCCTCGTAATTCGCCGCACCGCCCGCCGACGCGGGTGTGCGGAAGCTTCCCGGGCGGACTCGGTCGACGCCCGGAGCTGGGTGGGAACGGTCGGGCGCGGTGTCGCGCTTCCGACGGGGTGTTCCCGGGTCAGCGACCGGCCGGACGACTGTTCGTCCGGCCGGAACGCTGTGGGCGGCAACATGCCGCGGTGGTGCTCAAGCGCCGAGCCGGGCGAGGAGCAGGCGTGCCCGGCGGGTCTTGGTCTCGGCGCGGTTCTTGGCGTACACGGCGCGGGCGAGGCGGTGCTGCTCGGCCTCCCGCATCCGCTCGTCGATGATCGCGCGAGCGGTTTCGAGATGGTAGGTCATGACGGTTGTTCCCCCTGCCGGCGGGTGGCCTGCCGATGGCTTTGGCATCAGCCCCAAGGCTCCCCTTGCACCTATGATTCTACACCAGTTTTCGAGACTTGCTCTCCATTTCCCAGCCGAGTCGAGCTGTTGTCCTGTTGTTTGAAGGTCTGTCGGTTGGTGAGCATTGGGTGTGCCGGATATGGCCACTCGTCGTCCGGCGGCGGACTGGCGGGGGCCGCACGCGCGACCCCCGCCCGTCCACCTGCTTGTCCGCCCCCCCGCCGGCCCCTCCGTCCGAGGTCAGGCGGCCTCGGTGGGCAGACCGGCCCCGACCCAGTCCTGGATGCCCTCGCGGTACTTGCGGACGTCGGTGTAGCCCAGCGCGGCGAGCCGGTCGGCGACCTGCCCGCTGTTCGGGCAGGCCGGGTTGGAGCAGTAGGTGACGATCGCGGCGTCACGGTCGGGAAGCACGGTCGCCGCCCTGGTGTCGATCTCCGCCGCGACCAGCGCCACGGCACCGGGAAGGTGCTGCTGGGCGTAGTAGTCGCCGCCGAGCGTATCGACGACGGTCACGGCCTCGGCCTCGACCGCTGCTGCCAGTAGGGCCCAACCCCGCATGGGCGGGGAGCAAGGTGACGATGTCGGCGACGGCGAGGTCGAGGTGGGACCAACCCCGCATGCGCGGGGAGCAGCCCTCGGCGGCCTCCACGCGCGCCACGATCCGGGGACCAACCCCGCGTGCGCGGGGAGCAGGAGCTGCCGGTACTCCTCGTCCTCCGCGAAGTTGGGACCAACCCCGCGTGCGCGGGGAGCAGGGCTCGGCTGCCGGTCCTCGCGGCGTTCCAGGAGGGATCAACCCCGCGTGCGCGGGGAGCAGCGGGGGCTCCCGGAAGCCGACCTGCTGGGCAAGGGACCAACCCCGCGTGCGCGGGAGCAGCCCAGTACAGGGGAGGTGCGGAGACCAGGCAGGGACCAACCCCGCGTGCGCGGGGAGCAGGAGGGCGTTGGGGGCCTTGGCGTCGGGAGGTAGGGACCAACCCCGCGTGCGCGGGGAGCAGAGTTGATGAGCTGCGGGTCTATCCGGCAAGGAGGCGGTATTTTGCAACTTTCAGAGATTCGGGCATTTCGGTCACCTTTGCCGACAGGCTGCGCATCAGGGCCACCCTATCCATCCCGACCGGTCTTACCCGCGCTCGCGAACGCACCTGGTCTCGTAGCTTCGCCCACGGGCGCGACGGAGGCGGCTGCCCCGACCACAGCGTGGCTTGTGCGGGGAAGCCATGACCGGAAGGCACTCGCGCGGGACATTGGCGGAGTGTCAATATCCGGCGAAGCGGACGCGGGATCGCACCCGACCGATAGGGAGGGCCTTGCGGTCCGTCGGAATGAACCCGAGATGCAGAGCGGTTTCTTCCTCAGTACCCAGGTGAGGGCGTCGGGGAGCGCCTCGTCGGGCAGCACGTTGCCGCCGACGGCGGTGTAGTGCATAGAGCTCGGGCGCTCCCGGTGCGGCAGCGCGACCTCATCTCCGCAGAAGACCAGGCCGCTGGTGCGGAGCTTGATCTTGTCGAACAGTGTGGCGGTCGTTGCTCCGGTGGTGTTCATCGGGCGTTTCGCCCTGGTATGTGGTGTCGCCGGGTTGGCGCTCTCCAGCGTGCCCCGGGAAGCCGTGGAGAGCGCTCCCGTGGGCCGGCGGGACGCGCTCGGACTCGATGCCGGTGAGGGTGAGGCGGCGCAGGTGGCGTCCAGTGCCGCGCATGGCCGGGGCGAGGTGGCGGGTCCCTCCTTCCCGATGAGTGTCCCGTTTCAAATGCTCTGGTCCGGTTCCAGGGCGGTGACCTGCGGCGACCAGATCAATCGAGACGCCGGACCGCCGAAAGTCTCAAGCGATCTGGTCCCGGAGGCCTGGATGCCGGGTGGTGTCTCAGTTGATCTGGTCCATCCCTGATGTCCCGTTGGCGACGTGTGCGGACCGGAGGCCAAGTGGCTTGGGAATCCGCAGCGGGGGATTCTCGCAGTTGACGGCGACGTCAGACTTGGCGGGCAGAGGTGGTGAGCCGGTCGGCGAGCGCGAGGACGAGGTCTCGGAGTTCGTCCGGTCGCTCGATGACGAACGGCCGGTCGAGCGAGGCGAGGACCGGAGGCAACCAGTCGAGCCGCTCTGCTCTCAACTCGACGCGGAGCCAACGCTCGGTGTGCGGATCTGGCCCTTCCGCGGGTGCGGGCCCCTCCACGCTCGCGATGCTGGCGGGCAGTCGGGTGCGGATCTGGTCGACCGTCCCATGGATCCGCAGGGTCACTTCGTGCTGGTACGCGGCCTTGGCGAGCCCTGACAGGACGCGCTGTGCCGGATCGATTCCGGCGGGGGGCTCGAACGAGCCTGGCAGCGTCCTCGCGTCCGCGATGCGATCGAGCCGGAAAGTCCGGTCCTGGCCGATCCCGGGATCGGCGCCTGTGACGTACCACCGGCCCGAATGAGTGACGATCCCGTACGGGTGCAGCGTGCGTTCGCTTCGTCGGCCGTCTCGGGCGGTGTACCTGATCGAGATCGGGCGGCGATGGCGTACCGCATCGGCGACGGCGAGCAGGACCCCTGTCTCCGGGGTGGCCAACTCGCCGGGCGGAGCCGTGAAGGCGAGGGATTCCATGACGGCGTCGAGCCGGCAGGCCAGACGCTCGGGCAGTGCCCGGCGGATCTTGGCCGCTGCCGTCTCGCTTGCCGTTTCGGTCGCCGTCAGCAAGCCCGCCCTGCGGCCCGCGACGAGACCGAGCAGCACGGCGAGCGCCTCGTCGTCGTTGAGCATGAGCGGAGGCAGGCGGTATCCGGCGGCGAGCCGGTACCCGCCGTAGCGGCCACGGACCGCCTCAACGGGGATGTCGAGGTCGACCAGGTGGTCCACGTACCGCCGCACGGTGCGCCCGTCGACGCCGAGCCGGTCGGCGAGTTCGGCCATCGTTCTGATGCCGCCCGACTGCAGGAGTTCCAGGAGGGTGAGCACGCGGCTGGTAGGTCGAGCCATGTCCACGAGCCTAGCGCTGATACTGGACCGATTGTGTCCACTATCTGCTCTAGCGTCCGAGGTTCAACCGCTTCACCAAGCCGAGGAGAGCACCATGGACTTCGTTTCGACACGGATCATCACCGGCGACATCGCGCGCCTCGTCGACTTCTACGAGCGAGCCACCGGAGTGCGGGCGGACTGGTCCACCGAGGACTTCGCCGAACTGCGGACCGCCGGCGCGACCCTCGCGATCGGCAGCACCCGCACCGTGGCACTGTTCGCACCCGGCTCCGCCCGTCCGGCCGACAACAACACTGTGATCATCGAATTCCTCGTCGCCGACGTGGATGGCGTGTACCGGAACCTGACCGATTTCGTCGCCGACTTCGTGACCGAGCCCACCACGATGCCCTGGGGCAACCGCTCGCTCCTGCTCCGTGACCCCGACGGCAACCTCGTCAACTTCTTCACCCCTGTCACGCCGGTGGCCATCGAGAAGTTCGCCCGCTGACGACAGCGCGGCCGCCCGGGCGGGGCCGGTCCAGGCGTTATGACGTCGGTTGTTCGGGAGTCGCCTGGAACCACGGATGAATGATGTTCGCCGAGGTTCAAGCTGCATGCAGCGACCCGGGGTGACCATCGCGGTGACATCGAAGCCGCGACCGACATGGGGCCCCGTCGGACCTGGCAGAAATCTCGATGAAGCGCTGCTGCATGACATGCTATCTGCACGCGCATTTTATGCTGCCATCGGTCCGAACGGTAAAAGTGTACCGATTTGGCGGCCACTGGAGTTATTTTCGAAATCCTCAAATTTGGCTCAACTTAGTGCCCTTGAGAGCGCTCTCCAATTGGCCTGTTGTGCCTCGAGGGAGAAGCAGTCTCTTCCGAAAGGATCATCGTCTATCGGAATGGGGTATTCCGTGCTCCTCCGTTCAGCAAAGATCATGTCCGCACTCGCCCTGGCGATCGGTGCGGTCGGCACCGCTTCCGTTTCCCTGGCTTCTGCGGCGGCCGTCCCGGGCGACAGCATGTCGTTGACCACGTCGGTAATGCTGCAGAACGTGGCGACAGGGAAGTGTTTGACTGCCACCAATGCGGGCACCGGCTTCGCCGAGGTGCTGGTCCAGGACTGAAACCGCTACGACTCGTCGCAGTGGTGGGCCAACTACCAGGACAAGCTGGTGGAGATAAACAACGAGAACGTCTGCCTGGTCAACCGGAACGGCCAGCCCGGCACCGCGACCTGCAGCTCGAGCAGCTCGCGCTGGTGGTACGGGACGAACCCTTCCGCCCTCTCGTCCACTTTGGGTGGCTATCTCACCACAGGGGGCTACTACACCTGGTTGGACTCCAATCAGGGCGATTTCAGCCAGTGGCGCCGGATTTACTGACCGGCCCGTGCTGGGCGGCCGAAATTCATTTCGGCCGCCCGGTCGCAATTCCTGCCGGCTCGAACGGGTGAGGGAACGGCTGCTGGCAGCAGGGTGCGAGCATCATCGTGGCCCGCTGGCCGTCGGTGGTCACCGGTCCAGGCAGGCTTTTCAGCCCGGTGACCACCCTGTACGGGCGCAGGACGGACCGCGTCTCTCCATGACATCGATCTGCCCCGGGGGACCAATCCCGCAGGCGCGGGGAGCAGTCTCTCCCATACCGAGACGATTTCACGCCTTCGGGACCAACCCCGCATGCGCGGGGAGCAGATCACCCAGTCCGAGGCCGAGCAGCGCGTCGAGGGACCAGCCCCGCATGCGCGGGGAGCAGAACAGCCGCCAACACCTCATCTGAACTGCACAGGGACCAACCCCGCATGCGCGGGGAGCAGCGCACCAACGTCCGGCTGGTCGACGGGCCGATGGGACCAACCCCGCATGCGCGGGGAGCAGAGTCGGTGAGCTGCGGGTCTATCCGGCAAAGAGGCGGGATTTTGCAACTTCCAGAGATTCGGGTATTTCGGTCACCCTTGCAGGCGGGCTGTTCACCGGCTCAGCCTATCCAATCCGAGCAGTTCGGATCCTCCGGCTGACCTCTGCCCTCGCGGGGGCGAATCTGCCCTCCATTCGGCGGTCGTCGCCGCCCGAGGTCTTGGATTCCGGGGCCAGGGTCGAGGATGCGGTCGGTCAGGTATCCGGAGGGTTCCCGGCCGACCTGGTGGACGGTCGCGAGGGCTGCGCCCACCGAGGGGGTCGTCCCTCAAGCAGGCCCAGGATCGCGACGGCCCGACCTCCCCGTGCACCGGTCAGCGAATGGTGCAGTACTCGCGGCACGGGCGAGGCTCCGAGGCCCGCGAGCAGCCGGTAGAGGTCGACCTCCCTCGCCTGCTTCCACTCCTCATAGGAGGTCGGACGGGACGGCCGGCAGCGGATCGAAGTGATCCGCTGCCAACGGGACATCGGTGTCCGGGGGCTATTCGGCGGGGGTGCCGCGGAGGAGGAAGGGGAGGTGGGTGCCGCGGGTGAGGGCGTCGAGGGCGTGGGTGGTGCGGTGGTGGTGGTCGGGGTGCATGGCGTCGGCGAGTTGGGTGGGGTGGAGCCAGTGGACGGCGGTGACGGTGTGGGGCGGTCGGTGGCGGGCGACGGTGGTTTCCTGGGTGGGGGTGAGGCGTCCGCCCCAGTGGACGAAGTGGAGGGCTTCGGGGAGGAGTTGGGTGGGGGTGTGGTCGGTGGCGAGGATGGTGCGCAGCGGCAGGACGAGGCCGGTCTGGGTGTCGGTGTGGCGGCGGGCGGCGTGGTGGGGGAGTTCGTCGGCTTCGGCGGGTCCGCCGGGGAGGGTCAGGCCGGAGGTGTGGGCGGTGCCGATGGC
>NZ_JAXCLC010000142.1:0-6927 GCF_034043715.1 Kitasatospora purpeofusca
GGGGGGGGGGGGGGGGCCGCCCCCCCCCCCCCCCCCCACGCCGTGTGTCAGCGCCGCCCGGAGCGGCGGTCGTCCGAACCGCCGCCGGCCAGACCGGCCCGGCGCAGCGCGTCCGCCATGGCGCTGTTGCCCAGCGCCCCGGAGCCGCCCGAACCGCCCGACCCGCCCCGCTCCCGGCGTTCCTGACCGCCGCCGCCCTGACCACGACCACCCTGGCCGCCGCCCTGGCCGGCCTGGCCCTGGCCACCCGGACCGCCGCGCCGCTCCTGGCGCGGCGGGCGCGCCTGCCGGTCGCCGCCGCGCCCGCCCTCGCCGCGCCCGCCCTCGCCGCCACCGCGACCGACCTCGTCGTCCAGCCGCAGGGTGAGCCCGATCCGCTTGCGCGGCACGTCCACCGTGGTGACCCGGACGGTCACGATGTCGCCGGGCTTGACCACCTCGCGCGGGTCCTTGACGAAGTTCTTCGACAGCGCCGACACATGCACCAGGCCGTCCTGGTGCACACCCACGTCGACGAAGGCGCCGAACGCGGCCACATTGGTCACCACGCCCTCCAGCACCATGCCGACCTCCAGGTCACCGATCTTGTCGACGCCCTCCTTGAAGGTGGCGGTGCGGAACGCCGGACGCGGGTCACGGCCCGGCTTGTCCAGCTCGCCCAGGATGTCGGTGACGGTCGGGACGCCGAAGGTGCCGTCCGCGAAGTCGCCGGGCCGCAGCGCGCGCAGCCGGCTGCCGTTGCCGATCAGCTCGCGCAGTTCCCCGCCGGTCGCGGCCAGGATCCGGCGCACCACCGGGTACGCCTCCGGGTGCACGCCGGAGGCGTCCAGCGGGTCGTCGCCGTCCGGGATCCGCAGGAAGCCCGCGCACTGCTCGAAGGCCTTCGGGCCGAGCCGGGCGACGTTCTTGAGCTCCTTGCGGGTGCGGAACGGGCCGTTGGCGTCCCGGTGCGCGACGATGTTGTCCGCGAGCGTGCCGGTGATGCCGGAGACCCTGGTCAGCAGCGGCGCGGAGGCCGTGTTGACGTCCACGCCGACCGCGTTGACGCAGTCCTCGACCACGGCGTCCAGCGAGCGTGAGAGCTTCACCTCGCTCAGGTCGTGCTGGTACTGGCCGACACCGATCGACTTGGGGTCGATCTTGACCAGCTCGGCCAGCGGGTCCTGGAGCCGGCGGGCGATCGACACCGCGCCGCGGATCGACACATCGAGGTCCGGCAGCTCCTGCGAGGCGAACGCGGAGGCCGAGTACACCGAGGCGCCGGCCTCGCTGACCATCGCCTTGGTGACACCCAGCTCCGGATGCCGCTTGAGGAGGTCCTCGGCGAGCTTGTCGGTCTCCCGGGAGGCGGTGCCGTTGCCGATCGCGACCAGGTCCACGCCGTGCTTCTTCGCCAGCGCGGCCAGGGTCGCCAGCGCGGCGTCCCACTTGTTGGCCGGCTGGTGCGGGTAGATCGTGTCGTGGCCGAGCACCTTGCCGGTGGCGTCCACCACGGCGACCTTCACGCCGGTCCGGAAGCCCGGGTCCAGGCCCATGGTGGCGCGGGTGCCGGCCGGGGCGGCCAGCAGCAGGTCCCGCAGGTTCGCGGCGAACACCCGGACCGCCTCGTCCTCGGCCTCGGCCCGCAGCCGGCCGCGCAGGTCGATGCCGAGCCGGACCAGCACCCGGGTGCGCCAGGCCCAGCGGACGGTGTCGCCGAGCCACTTGTCGGCCGGGCGGCCGTGGTCGGCGATGCCGAAGCGGGCGGCGATCCGCTGCTCGTAGTCACCGGCACCGGGAAGGTCGCCGCCCTCGTCGCCGTCGTACGGGGACAGGTCGAGGTCCAGCACCTCCTCCTTCTCGCCGCGCAGCATCGCCAGGATGCGGTGCGAGGGAAGCTTGGTGTACGGCTCGGCGAAGTCGAAGTAGTCGGCGAACTTCGCCCCCTCCTGCTCCTTGCCCTCGCGGACGGTGGCGACCAGCCGGCCCCTGCTCCACATCCGCTCGCGCAGCGAGCCGACCAGGTCGGCGTCCTCGCCGAACCGCTCGACCAGGATCGACCGGGCGCCCTCCAGCGCGGCTGCGGCGTCCGCGACCGACTCGTTGAGGAACCGCGCGGCCAGCGCCGCCGGGTCCTGCGTCGGGTCGGCGAGCAGGGTGTCCGCCAGCGGCTCCAGACCGGCCTCGCGGGCGATCTGGGCCTTGGTGCGCCGCTTCGGCTTGAACGGGAGGTAGATGTCCTCCAACCGCGCCTTGGAGTCGGCGGCGAGGATCCGCGCCCGCAGCTCGTCGTCCAGCTTGCCCTGCGACTCGACCGACTCCAGGACGGCGGCGCGGCGCTCCTCCAGCTCCCGCAGGTAGCGCAGCCGCTCCTCCAGGGTGCGCAGCTGCGCGTCGTCCAGCGACTCGGTGGCCTCCTTGCGGTAGCGGGCCACGAACGGCACCGTCGCACCGCCGTCCAGCAGCTCGACCGCCGCCCTCACCTGCCCCTCCCGGACGCCCAGTTCCTCGGCGATCTTCCGCCCGATCGCCTGCTGGGCCTGCTGGGCCGCCTGTTCGACTGGCGTGGTCACGAAGCCGGTCACCTTCTTCAGAGTTGCTGTCCGTACCCCCGCATTCTGACAGCCGCCACCGACGCCCCGCCCCGCCGCCACCACCCCGGGCGTGGCGCGGCGGCGGCCCCGGCCGGGCGGCGTACGCTGTCGCGGGCGCGCCCCGGCGCCCCGCCCCACCCGGCCCCATGACCGCGCCGACCGGCCCGGACCGGCGGCTCCCGGCAGCACCGACGCGTCCCCGAGCGCTCCCCGAGCGCCCCCCACGAAACCCAACACCCCTGTGAAGTCCTCACGTTCTCACCCTGGTGTTCGAAATCCGCCTGATCGCGGGGCCCGTCCCGGCGTACAGTGCCGGGCATGTGCGCAGCCGCCCGGACGCCCGACCGCATGCACGACGACGACTTCCTGCACGACCGTCTGCACGACGAAGAACCCGTCATCGACACCGGCTTGGTGAGACGGCTGATCGCGGCCCAGTTCCCGCAGTGGACGGGCCTGCCGCTGACCCCGGTCGGCGTGAACGCCACGGACAACGCGATGTTCCGGCTCGGCGCCGACCTCGCCGTCCGGCTGCCCCGGGCCGCGTGGGCCGCCGGGAACATCGCGCGGGAGCAGTACTGGCTGCCCCACCTCGCGCCGCGGCTGCCGGTGCCGGTACCGGTGCCGATCGCCCAGGGCCGGCCGACCGCCGGGTACCCGTGGGAGTGGTCGGTGCTGCGCTGGCTGGACGGCGTCAACCCGGCCCCCGGGGCGCTCGCCGATCCCGGGCAACTCGCCCGGGACCTGGCCGGGTTCCTCGGCGCCCTGCGTGCCGTCGAGCCGGGGCCGGACGCCCCGCCGGCCTCCCGCGGCGGTCCGCTGGCCGGCCGCGACGCCGCCACCCGCGCGGCGGTGGGACGGCTGCGCGGCGTGATCGACACCGAGGCGGCCACCGCCCTCTGGGACAAGGCGCTGCGGCTGCCCGACCCCACCGGACCGGCCGCCTGGGTGCACGGCGACCTCACCGCCGGGAACCTCCTGGTCGCCGGGCAACGCCTCGGCGCCGTCCTGGACTTCGGGCTGCTCGGGGCGGGCGACCCGACGGTCGACCTGATCGCCGCCTGGAACGTGCTTCCGGCGGCGGCCCGCCCGGCCTTCCGCTCCGCCCTGGCGGTCGACGACGCCACCTGGGAACGCGGGCGTGCCTGGGCGCTGTCCATCGCCCTCGTCCAGCTGCCGTACTACCGCACCACCAACCCCCCGCTGGCCACCAACGCCCGCCACGTGGTCCGGGAGGTCCTGACGGACCGCAGCGTCTGACAGCGGGGCTGGGGGGAAGTTCCGTCAGACGAAGCGGGTCGGCTCCGCCGCGCCCGGCGGCAGCGCGGTGCGTGCCCCCTCCGCCCGCCAGGCGCCGGCCAGTTCGGCCGGGAACCGGCGCCCGCTGCGGGTCAGCACCAGGCCGGGGGTGAGTTCGACCTCGTCGCCCGGTCGGAACGGCCGGTCGGCCCCCGCCCCCGCCGCCGCTCCCGCCGCCGCCGCCCCCGCGAACGGCTCCCACGGGCCGAGGTGCCCGCGCCGCCCGGCCACCCGGATCCGGCTGCCGTAGGTGCTGGTGTCCCGCACCACCACGGCGCCGCCGCGCACCGCGAGCAGCAGGTGGCGGCGGCTGACCCGGGCGGCGCGCTCGGCGGGCAGCAGCCCGGCCAGCGCGATGCCGTCCGCCGTCCCCGGGGCGCGGCCGACCTCGGTGTGCGCGCCCTCGTCGAGGGTGTACCGGCCCACGCACTCCCCGTCCAGGACCAGCTTCACCTGGGCGGCACCCGGCCGGGCCCCGTCGTCGAGCAGCGGGGCGCCGTGCAGTTCGCAGGTCGGCACGCCGCCGCGCATCCGCGGCAGCATCACCCGCCCGCCGCGGTGCACGCTGTAGAGGCTGCACCGCGCGTCGGGGCAGCGCCAGGCCCGCCCGACCACCTCGACCAGCGGTTTGCGGGCGGCGGTCAGCAGCCCCTGCTTCTTGAGCACGGACAGCTCCATCTTCTTGGAGATCTCCGCGCCGGTCCGGTGCCCCATGTCCAGCGGCGCCAGCCGGACCGCACCCCGCCCGGCCGCCTCCGGCCGCAGGAACTGCCAGGTGTTCCCCTGGATCCACGGGTGCTCGATCCGGTGGTCGTCGTAGTAGTCGCCGGTCACCACCTGGATTCCGGTCATCCCCGCGATCTCCAACACCCGCTCGTCGGCGTCCGGCACCTCCTCGACCAGCCCCTCGGCGACCCAGCGGGCCAACGTCGGCGCGTCCCCGGGCTCCGTGAACTCCCGCCGCCCACCCAGCAGGCTGCGGTCGGCGACGCAGTAGACGGCGACCCGCCGGTCCCCGGTGAGCCGCACCAGCGCCTCCACCACCAGGCCCAGCCGGTGCAGCGACCGCGGCGCGGGCCCGCCGAAGTCCGTGCGCCGGACGATGTTGGAGAGCTCGACCAGGTAGTCCGCCCGGTCCGCGGACGTCGCGAGGTTGCGGTCGATACCGTGCTCCATCGGGCCTCCGCATGCTCGTCCGGCACGGGCCGCCCCGGACGACCGTCCCCACGACCCGTCACACCGGATCCATCATCGCCGATCCCACTGCGGAGCGGGAGCGGACGGGGGAGGCGCCTCAGAAGATCTCGAGCAGGGGCGACGTCAGCGTCACCTCGAGGCCGGCCGCGACGACAAGAGCCGCGAACGCGACAATGCCTGGCTCGGCCGCCTCGAAGAGCCAGTCGGGTCCGTTGAAGTCCGCGAGCTCGACGCCCGAGGAGTCGACGACGTAGTTGCGCGGGAGACGTGCCCTGGCCACGAACACGGTCCCACCTGCCTCCAGCCTGACGAAGCGCCCACGCGGCCCCAGCGAACGCCTGCCGGTCACACGCCCCTTCACCCCGAGCAGCGAGACGTCCACCCCGCGCCTCACCTGACGCCGGGCCCCGTAGCCCGGCGTACCCAGGCCGTCGACCGAGAGGATCTCACTGCCGTTCAGCACGAACTCCTAGCGCTCGGTGCTCCCGCCGAGCGGCACATAGCCGCCGATCGGCCCTCGGAAGACGGCGATCCGTCCCAGCGACGAATCCAGCTTCGCGGCCGGCCGCCGCGAAGTCACCGGACTGCGCCACGCCCTGACGTTCCCGAGGGGCCGTAGTTCCACATCCCCCCTCTCAGTGTCGCCGCGTCACATCGGTTCCGTCACGGCTGGTCCCGCACCCGATCGGTACCCGGCAGCGCATCGACGATCCGGTCGACCGCGCGGTCCCGCGTCCACGGCGGGAACCGCGGGATCCGCCGCAGCGCCGCCAGACTGCCGGCCAGCTCCGGCGACCCGAGGTGGGCCCGCCTGCCGGTCCGGTCGAGCCTGCGCACGAACCTGCGTACAGCCCCCGGGCTCCAGCGGGCCTCGGACCGCGGCGGCACCGCGAAGCCCCAGTTCACCGGCGGCCCGTCCACCGGTTTCACCCAGAGGTACGAGTCCTCGGTCCCCGGTGCCCGCTGCGTCACCGAACCGACGGTGAGCAGGAACATCAGCGCGTTCTGGGCCCAGGACTTGAGGCCGATGTCCCGGATCTCCACATCGATCCGCTCGATCACGCCCCAGCGGATCTCCTCCCCGCCGCCCTCCCGCCGTAGCCCCTCCCGGTCGAACACCGGCTCCCCGGCACTGCGCTTCCCGCACCCCAGCCGGGCGCCGTCCGGCTCGTACCGCAGTGGTCCGTACATCGATGCCATGCCGTGGTCCTCTCGTCCCGATGCGGCATTGTCCGGCGGCCGTTGTTGTAAACGCAGCGCGCCTTCGCGGCCCCGGGAACATCGGCATCACGCGGGGAGGGCGGACGTACGGGTCGTCTCCAGTTCGGTCACCAACTGCTCGACCCGCTCGTTCTGCGTGTTTCCCCCCGCCCCGTAGCCCGCCAGGATCGACAGCTGGTCGACCTTGCCGGAGGCCAGCACCAGCTCCGGAACGTTGGAGGAGAACACCGTCCCGGTCACAACGGCGGACTTCACCTCCTGGACCTCGGACCACGCGTAGGAACGCGAGTTGAGCAGACCGGAATACTTCACTCCGGAGGCTCCGAAGGACACGCCGAACATCGGGGCGCGGAAGGTCAGCACCAGGCCCGGAACTCCGAATATGGCGATGGGGATGAGGTCGTCGACCCTGGTGCTCGACGCGGCCACGGCCACGGCCGTCAGCAAGCAGACAAGTCCGACCAGGAAGTAGGCGATCGCCCACGGAGTGCGCCTCTTCTGCATGGTCCGCCCCTGTTCTGTCGTGCGCCGGGGGGGCGCCCCGGGCGCGGCCCGCGCCCCCCCCCGGCGGCGGCGGCGCCCCCCCCGGCCGGGGGGCGCGGGGCGGGGGCGTGCCGGCCCCGGGGGGCCCCCCCGC
>NZ_JAXCLC010000143.1:0-6779 GCF_034043715.1 Kitasatospora purpeofusca
ATCGGCTCATCTTATGGTTTGATCGTTTGCCGGCTGGGGGGGGCCGTCCGGCACGCCGGGCGGCCACCACCTGCCGTTTCGTCGCTGGACCTGCTGCTGTTCTGTCGGTGGGACCTGGTAGGACTGGGTGCGATGAGCAGCAGGCAGGGGAGTGACGAGGACGGCGGGGTGGCGGGCGAGGAGGCCGAGGGCCGGGAGGTGGCGGGCGAGGGCGGCGGGGCGCCGGAGCAGCTGGCGTTCATCCGGGAGACGGTCCGGCGGGCCAAGCCGCGCAGCTGGCGGGGTGCCAAGCGGGCCGAGCACCTGCCGGTCGCCCGGGTGGTCGTCGACAAGGGCGTGCTCACCATCGACAAGTTCTTCGACTACGAAGTGCCTGCCGCGATGGCGGAGGAGGCCCAACCCGGTGTCCGGGTCCGGGTCCGCTTCGGCGCGCGGGTGGTCAAGGGCCAGCGCGAGGGCGGGGAACTGCACGACGGATTCATTGTCGCCCGGCTGGAGAAGAGCGATTTCTCCGGGCCGCTGGCCCCCCTCGCGCAGGTCCTCTCGCCCGAGCCGGTGCTCACCCCGCAACTGCTCCGGCTCTGCCGCACCGTCGCCGACCGGTACGCCGGCACCCTCGCCGACGTCCTGCAACTCGCCGTGCCGCCCCGGCACGCCAAGGCGGAGGCCGAGCCCTCGCCGCCCGCGCCGCCCCGCCCGGACCCGCCCGAGCCCGGCGGCTGGACCCGCTACCCGGCCGGACCGGACTTCCTGGCCTCGCTGGCCGGCGGCGGGGCGCCGCGCGCGGTCTGGACGGCCCTGCCCGGCCCCGGCTGGCCGTACGAGATCGCCCGGGCCGTCGCGGCCACCCTGGCGAGCGGGCGCGGCGCACTCGTCGTGCTGCCCGACGGCCGTTCGGTGGCCCGGGTCGACCGGGCCCTGACCGAACTGCTCGGCGAGGGCCGGCACGCCGTCCTGGCCGCCGACCTGGGCCCGCGCGAGCGCTACCGGCGCTGGCTCACGGTCAGCCGGGGCTCGGTGCGCGCCGCCGTCGGCACCCGGGCGGCGATGTTCGCGCCCGTGCACGACCTCGGGCTCGTGGTCGTCTGGTCCGACGGCGACTCCAGCCACTGCGACCCGCGCGCCCCGCACCCGCACGTGCGTGAGGTCGCCCTGCTGCGCGCGGCCGAGGAGGGCGCGGCGGTGCTGCTCGGCGGGCACGTGGTCACCGTCGAGGGCGCCCAGCTGGTGCGGACCGGATGGGCCAGAGCGCTGACCGCCGACCGGGAGACCGTCCGCCGGACCGCGCCCCGGGTCCGCACCGTCACCGACCTCGACCAGCACCGGGACGCCGCCGCGCAGGCCGCCCGGCTGCCCTCGATCGCCTGGGAGGCCGCCCGTGAGGGCCTGGCCGCCGGCGGTCCGGTGCTCATCCAGGTGCCCCGGCGCGGCTACGTCCCCCGCTTGGCGTGCGGGCGCTGCCGCACGCCCGCCCGCTGCCGGCGCTGCGAGGGCCCGCTGGAGGCGGCCGGGGCCGACGCGCCCCTGTGCTGCGGGTGGTGCGGCGAGGAGGAGCGGGACTGGCACTGCCCGGAGTGCGGGTCGTTCCGGCTGCGGGCGCAGGTGGTGGGCGCCCGGCGGACGGCCGAGGAGCTCGGCAAGGCGTTCCCCCGGGTCCCGGTGCGGACCTCCGGGCGGGACGCGGTGCTGGCCACCGTGCCCGACGAGCCGGCGCTGGTGATCTCCACGCCCGGGGCCGAGCCGGTCGTCGAGAGCGGCGGCGGGTACGCGGCGGCGCTGCTGCTGGACGGCTGGGCGCTGCTCGGCCGCCCCGACCTGCGGGCCGGGGAGGAGGCGCTGCGGCTCTGGGTGGCCGCCGCCGCGCTGGTCCGGCCGGCCGGGGAGGGCGGGACGGTGGTGGTGGTCGCCGAGCCGACCGCGCGGCCGGTACAGGCGCTGGTGCGCTGGGACCCGCTCGGGCACGCCGGGTTCGAGCTGGACGAGCGGGTGCAGCTGCACTTCCCGCCGGTGGCCCGGATGGCCTCGGTGACCGGGAGTCCGGCGGCGGTGGCGGACCTCTTGAGCCTGGTCCGGCTGCCGCCGGACGCGGATGTGCTCGGGCCGGTGCCGGTGGCGGCGCTGCGGGGGGAGGAGCAGGAGCGCGCGCTGCTGCGGGTGCCTCCGGGGCAGGGGGCGGCGCTGGCGGCGGCGTTGAAGGCGGCGCAGATCGCGCGGATCGCGTTGCGGACGCCGGAGGTGGTGAAGGTGCGGATCGATCCGACGGACATCGGCTGAATCGGCTGAATCGGCTGGGAGGGGGCGGTCCGGCGGTTCGGTGGTGCGTCCGGCAGTGCGGTGGTGCGTTCGGCGGTTCGGTGGTGTGTTCGGTGGTGGTGCCGGACAGCGGGTGAGGGGCGGGCGCGGCGTTCGTGCGTCCGCGGCCCTCACCCGGCGTCCGGGTGGTGCGTCAGCCGCGCAGGGGGACGCCGGAGCGGTCGAGCGCGCTGCGGTCCAGGGCGGTGCGGTCGAGACCGCCCTGGCGGGCGGCCGGGACGGTCGTGGCCAGGCCGGTCGGGGCGGGGGAGCGGTCGCGCTCCACCGCCGGGTGGCCCGGGGCGGTGTGGCCCGGGGTGGTGTGGGCCGGGTTGGTGTGGGCCGGCGGGTGGCCGGCCGCGGCGTGCTGCGGGGTGTGGGTCGCGGGGTGCGGCGCCGAGTGGCCGGAGAGCTCCTCGGAGCGGTCCGGGCGGCTCGGGTTGGGCACCGCGCCGCTCGCCGCCAGCAGCTCGCCGGTCGGCCGGCGCATGCCGTAGCGGCGGTGCACCGCCTGCTTGGTCACCCCGAGGGCCGAGCCCACCGAGTCCCAGGAGAATCCCAGCGCGCGGTCGAACTCGACCGCCGCCGCCACCAGCGTCTCCACGCTCTCCCGCAGTTCCTGCGCCAGCCGCACCGTCGGCGCGGGGGCTCGTCCGTACACCACGAAGCCCGCGGAGGTGCTGGGGCGACGGGGGCGGTAGACGTTGCCCAACTGGGCGGTGAGCGTCCGCAGCGCGTCGACCTGCCGCCTCACCCGCTCGATGTCCCGCACCAACAGGTGCAGGCTCGCCCGCGCCCGGGCGTCGTGGTTGATCTGCTCGGCCATGGCCTACGTGCCGCCTTCCGTACGGTTCACTCGACCGGAGCGCCCTTCCCGCGCGCTCCGGCCACGGTCAATCCCCCTTGACCAACGCCGGACCGGCCGCCGGGGTCACGCAGGCAGGGCTAGCGGGATATGCCAGAACCTCGTGCGGGCGGATTGCATAGACTTGCCGACGGCCGCGCGTACACTGCCCGGCCCGCTCGTTTCCAGCAGCCGGCACCCCGACGGACAAGGAGCCCGTGCCCGTGGCGATCCAGCCGATCCGAATCTTCGGAGACCCCGTCCTGCGTGCCACCGCCCAGCCCGTCACCACCTTCGACAAGGAACTCCGCACCCTGGTCGGGGACCTCACCGAGACCATGCTCGACGCCCCCGGCGCCGGTCTGGCCGCGCCTCAACTCGGCATTTCGCTGAGGGTGTTCACCTACCACGTGGACGGCGTCACCGGGCATCTGATCAATCCCGACCTGTCGCTCAGCGAGGAGGAGCAGGAGGGCCCCGAGGGCTGCCTCTCGCTCCCCGGCCTGCGCTACGACACCCGGCGCGCGTACGGGGTGGTCGCCCGCGGCTTCAACATGTACGGCGACCCGGTCACCGTCGAGGGCACCCAGTTGCTGGCCCGCTGCATCCAGCACGAGACCGACCACCTGGACGGCATCGTCTTCATCGACCGTCTCGACCCGGAGCAGCGGAAGGCCGCGCTCCGGGCGATCCGGGAGACGGACTGGGGCTCCGGTCCGGTGCCGGTGGTCAAGGTCTCCCCGCACAGCACCTTCGGCGCGGCGCGCTGAGCTGAGCCCGTCGTACCCGCGGCCCGGCGCGCCGAGCGCCTGCCCGGCCGTTCCCCATCTTCCCGATCCTCCCCGATCTTCCTCGATCTTCCTCGATCGACGTCAACTCCGCGCTGCAGAAAGGCACTTGATGCGCCTCGTGTTCGCCGGCACCCCCGAGGTCGCCGTTCCCGCCCTGGACGCCCTGCTCGCCTCCGACCGGCACGAGGTCGTCGCGGTGGTCACCCGCCCCGACGCCCCCTCCGGCCGGGGCCGCAAGCTCGTCGCCAGCCCCGTCGCCCAGCGCGCCGAGGAGGCCGGGATCGAGGTCCTCAAGCCGGCGAAGCCGAGCGACCCCGACTTCGTCGCCCGGCTCACCGAGCTCGCGCCCGACTGCTGCCCGGTCGTCGCCTACGGCGCCCTGCTGCGCCCCGGCACGCTGGAGATCCCGAAGCACGGCTGGGTCAACCTGCACTTCTCGCTGCTCCCCGCCTGGCGCGGCGCCGCGCCCGTCCAGCACGCGGTGATGGCCGGCGACGAGGTCACCGGCGCGTCCACGTTCCTGATCGAGCAGGGCCTGGACTCCGGCCCGGTCTACGGCGTGATCACCGAGGAGGTCCGCCCGGCCGACACCAGCGGCGACCTGCTCGGCCGCCTCGCCCACTCGGGTGCCCGGCTGCTCGCCGCCACCATGGACGGCATTGCGGACGGCAGCCTGCACGCCGTCCCGCAGCCCGCCGAGGGCATCACCCTCGCCCCGAAGATCACCGTCGAGGACGCCCGGATCGACTGGGCCGCGCCCGCCCTGCGGGTCGACCGGGTGGTGCGCGGCTGCGCCCCCGCCCCCGGCGCGTGGACCGAGTTCCGCGGCGAGCGGCTCAAGGTCACCGGCCCGGTCACCCTGGTGCCGGCCTCCGCCGCGCTCGCCCCGGGCGAGCTGGCGGTCGGCAAGAACAGCGTCCGGGTCGGCACCGGCAGCCACGAGGTCGAGCTGGGCGAGGTGCGGCCGCAGGGCAAGAAGGCCATGCGGGCGGCGGACTGGGCGCGCGGCGCGCGGATCGAGTCCGGCGAGCGCCTGGGCGAGCGCCCCGCGGAATGAGCCTGGCCGGGCGGGTCGGCGTGCACTTTGCAAAGTGCGTGAGGACTTTGCAAAGTGCACTTTGCCAAGTGCGCGCCGACGCCCGGAGCGCGGACACCCGGACATCCCCGGCGAGGGGCGTTCGGGAGCGCGTTCGGGAGCGGCGCGAGCTGAGCCGGTTCGCTTTTCGCGTTACTGTTCGAGAGATCACGACATAACTTCCGTAGCACCTTGAGGCACATCCCATGAGCACGCCCCACAGCAATTCCGGCACCACCTCCGGCGCGTCCGGCGCGTCCGGCGGAAAGCGCGCCCCGCGCCCGCACCGGCGCCCGAAGAAGGACCCCGCGCGGATGGTCGCCTTCCGCGCCCTGCGGGCCGTCGACGAGCGCGACGCCTACGCCAACCTGATCCTGCCCTCGCTGCTCCGCGAGGCCGAGCAGAAGGGCATGGACCGGCGCGACGCGGCACTCGCCACCGAGCTGCTCTACGGCACCCTCCGGCTCCAGGGCACCTACGACGCGGTCATCGCCGCCTGCGTGGACCGCCCGCTCAGCAAGGTCGACCCGCCGGTCCTCGACGTCCTCTCGCTCGGCGCCCACCAGCTGCTGACCACCCGCATCCCCACCCACGCCGCCGTCTCGGCCACCGTCGAACTCGCCCGGGCGGTGCTCGGCGACGGCAAGGCCAAGTTCGTCAACGCGGTGCTGCGCCGGATCAGCGCCCACGACCTGGACACCTGGCTGGAGCAGGTCGCCCCGCCGTACGACAAGGACGCCGAGGACCACCTCGCCGTCGTGCACTCGCACCCGCGCTGGGTGGTCGCCGCCCTGTGGGACTCGCTCGGCCGCTGGCAGCCGGGCGCCGCCGGGCGCGAGGCGATGGAGGAACTGCTCCGCGCCGACAACGAGCGCCCCGAGGTCACCCTGGTGGCCCGGCCCGGGCGGATCGCCGTCGAGGAGCTGGCCGAGGCCCTGCCGGAGGCCGATCCGGGCCGCTGGTCCCCGTTCGCGCTCCGGCTCGCCGAAGGCGGCGACCCGGGCTCGCTCGCGGCCGTGCAGGACAACCGGGCCGGGGTCCAGGACGAAGGCAGCCAGCTGGTCGCCCTCGCCCTCGCCGCCGCACCGCTGGACGGCCCGGACCGGCTGTGGCTGGACGGCTGCGCCGGCCCCGGCGGCAAGGCCGCGCTGCTCGGCGCGCTCGCCGCGGAACGCGGGGCCGCGCTGGTCGCCAGCGAGAAGCAGCCGCACCGGGCCCGGCTGGTCGCCCGCACCCTGGCCGGCAACCCCGGCCCGTACACCGTGATCGCCGCCGACGGCACCCGGCCGGCCTGGAAGTCCGGCGGCTTCGACCGGGTGCTCGTCGACGTGCCGTGCTCCGGCCTCGGTGCCCTGCGCCGCCGGCCGGAGGCCCGCTGGCGCCGCCGGCCGGCGGACGTCGCCGCCTTCGGGCCGCTCCAGCGCGATCTGCTGCGCTCGGCCGTCGAGGCCACCCGCGTCGGCGGCGTGGTCGGCTACGCCACCTGCTCGCCGCACCTCGCGGAGACCACGGCGGTCGTCGACGACGTGCTGCGGGAGGAGGGCGGCCGGGTCGAGTGGATCGACGCCCGACCGCTGCTGCCCGGCGTGCCGGCCCTCGGCGACGGCCCCGACGTCCAGCTCTGGCCCCACCTCCACGGGACGGACGCGATGTACCTGGCCCTGCTGCGCCGCACGGCGTAGCGGTCGGGCGAGGTGCGGGCGGAGGCACCGGGGGCGGCGGAGGCGTAGGCGTAGGCGGAGGAACAGCCGGGGGGGGGGGGGGGGGGGGGGGGGGG
>NZ_JAXCLC010000144.1:0-6451 GCF_034043715.1 Kitasatospora purpeofusca
CGGTGCTCTGACGGCGTCGGTGGAGGGCGCCGGGCTGGCCGAGCCGGCCGGGCGCCGCGCTTTTACCGCTTTCGCCCCATGGGTAATAGGCTGGAGGCGATCAGCCCGTTACCGATCTCTGGAAGGACCACCGTGGAGCTCGCCTCGTACGCCGATCTGGCCGTCCGGCTGGTGAACACCGAGGAGCCCGCGCGCGGCACCGACTCGCTGACCTCGGTGGACGCGGTGCGCGGCCTGTTCTCGGCCTCCTCCCGCGCCCGCGACCTCGCCGACGAATCGGACCTGCCCCGGCTGCGGGCCGTCCGCACCCGGCTGCGCGGGGTCTTCGAGGCCGCCGCCGAGGGCGAGGAGGTGCGCAGCGTCGACCTGCTGAACAGCCTGCTGATGGAGTTCCCGGTCAGCCCGCTGGTCTCCGGGCACGACCACCTCGACGAGGCCGGCCGGCCCCGCTGGCACCTGCACCTCGCCGACAACTCGCCGACCGCCACCGCGCACTACAGCGCCGTCGCCTGCATGGGCCTGGCCGTCCACCTGACCGAGCTGGGCGCCGACCGGCTCGGCATCTGCCAGGCCGCGCCCTGCCGCAACGCCTATCTGGACACCTCGACCAACCGGTCCCGCCGGTACTGCTCGGACCGCTGCGCCACCCGCGCCAACGTGGCCGCCTACCGGGCCCGCAAGCGCCTGGAGGCCCAGGAGGCCGCGGCGGCCGGGCACTAGCGGAGCCCGCCGGACACTAGCGGACCGGGAGTTCCTCCGGCCGGATCCAGACGCCGAGGCGGCGGGCGAGCCCGGGCACCCGCGCCAACGGGACGGCCAGCAGCAGCCGCTCCAGCCGCGGTCCGGGCGCCAGCCAGGCCGGGCGCGGGCGCAGCCGCAGCAGCACCCGGCCGAGCACCAGCTCGTCCGGCACCGCCCCGTAGCTGCGGCTGTCGCTGTCCACCGGCCGGTTGTCGGAGAGCAGCCACCAGCCCTTGGGCCGGCGGCCGTCGGCCCGCTTGACCACCAGCAGGTCCTGCTGGAACGGGTGACGGAACACCACCACCGCGCCGGGCCGGATCCGCGCGCCGTAGCGGACCAGCAACTGGTCCCCGTCGCGCAGCGTCGGCACCATCGAGTCCCCCGCCACGTCGATCAGCCCGAACGGCGCGCCGCCGCCCGGCGGACCGCCCTCCGGTTCCGCGCTCCGTGCCACGGCTCCTCCTCCCGGCTCGCGTCCCGCCGTTTCCCGTCCGGCTCCCGCCGCGTCCTGCCGTCCCGCTGTCGCGGCGTCGCCTGTCACCGACCAGTCTGCCGCACCGGCCGCCGGCCGCCGATGTCCGGATTCATCCGGTTCCGGCTCGGTCTTTTGCCCTAGGCGGGCCGCCCGGCCGGGAAACCGGACGGTCCGGCAGGTAATCTCGGGCGCGGGAAGACGATCTAAGGAAGGACTCCCATGTTCTCTCGTCTGTTTGCACCTCGCGCCACCGCCCACGCCCACTGCGACCTGCCCTGCGGTGTCTACGACCCGGCCCAGGCCCGGATCGAGGCCGAGTCGGTCAAGGCCACCCAGGAGAAGTACCAGGCCAACGAGGACGCGCACTTCCGCGCCCGCGCCATCATCATCAAGGAGCAGCGCGCCGAGGCGGTCAAGCACCACATCTCGGTGCTGTGGAGCGACTACTTCAAGGCCCCGCACTTCGAGAAGTACCCGCAGCTGCACCAGCTCATCAACGACACCCTGAAGGCCGCCTCGGCCACCAAGGCGTCCACCGACCCGGCCACCGGCCAGGCGCTGCTCGACCTCATCGCCGAGGTGGACAAGATCTTCTGGGAGACCAAGCAGGGCTGATCCCCGCCCGGTCGCCTTTCGGCCGCCCCCGTCCGGATCCGGACGGGGGCGGTCGCGCGTTCGGGGCCGGACGGGCACGACCGTTCGACGGTTCGACCAGTAAGGGTCGTAGGCCGCGAGCGCTTGTTATGCTGCCAGGGCGTCCCACGGGGGAAGCCGGTGCGAATCCGGCGCTGACCCGCAACGGTAAGCGGCCCCTACGGCCGTGAGCCCGATCGCCCGGGGGCGCCGACCTCCCGACAACTCGCCGCGGACTGCGAGGGGATGGCGCCCCGGCACACCCGCGCCCGGACCCGCCGCCCCTCGCCGCACCCGGCCCGAGGCAAGGCGTGCACCAGTGAGCAGCAGCACCGCGGCCGCACCGGCCACCGCCGCGGCCCCACCGGGCCACCGCCGGACACCCGCCCTCCCCCTGGCCGCCGGACTCGCCGCGGCCCTGCTCGGCTCGCTGGTCTGCGCCGTCGCGGTGGGCTCCGCCGGCCTCGGCTGGGTCCAGGTCCTGCGGCTCCTGGGCGCCGGCCTGACGGGCGGTCGGCTGGAGGCCGAGGAGGCCGCCGCGTACGCCATCGTCTGGGAGATCCGGCTGCCGCGCGCCGTCCTGGCCGCCGTGGTCGGCGCCGGACTCGCCGCCACCGGGGTCGCCGTCCAGGCGATGGTCCGCAACGCGCTCGCCGACCCGTTCGTGCTCGGCATCTCCTCCGGGGCCTCGGTCGGGGCCAACGCCGTGCTGATGTTCGGCGCCTTCGCCTCGCTCGGCGTCTGGGCGCTCTCCGCCTCCGCCTTCGCCTCGGCCCTGCTGGCCATGGTGCTGGTCTATCTGACGGCCCGTACCGCCCACGGGCTCACCCCGCTGCGGCTGGTGCTCACCGGTACCGCGATGTCCTACGGCTTCTCCGCCGTGACCGCGCTGATGGTCTTCGCCGCCGCCCGCGGCGAGGCCGCCCGCTCGGCCATGATGTGGCTGCTCGGCAGCCTCGGCGGGGCCACCTGGGGCTCGGTGCCGATCGCCGCCGTCACCGTGCTGGCCGGCCTGGCGTACCTGGCCCGCGCCGCCGGGCGACTGGACGCGCTGGCGATGGGCGACGAGACGGCCGCCTCGCTCGGCGTGGACCCGGACCGGCTGCGGCGCGCGCTGTTCGTGGTGACCGCGGCCGTCACCGGCACCGTGGTCGCGGTCAGCGGGGCGATCGGCTTCGTCGGGCTGATGGTCCCGCACCTGGCCCGGATGCTGGTCGGCGCCGGCCACCGCCGGGTGCTGCTGGTCGCGCCGCTCGCCGGGGCGCTGCTGCTGGTCTGGGTGGACATCGTCTCGCGCACCCTGCTGGCCCCCGCCGAACTGCCCGTCGGCGTGGTCACGGCGGCCGTCGGAGTGCCCTGCTTCCTGCTGCTGATGCGCCGTCGCGGCTACGCCTTCGGGGGCGGCCGGTGAGCGCCGCCGGCACTAGCGGGGCCCTGCACCTCGCCGTCGACCGGGTCTCGGTCGACCTGGCCGGCGTCCGGCTGGTCCACGAGGTCACCCTGACCGCCGCCGCCGGCCAGGTGGTCGGCCTGGTCGGCCCGAACGGCAGCGGCAAGTCGACCCTGCTGCGCTGCGTCTACCGGGCGCTGCGGCCCGCCGCCGGGGCCGTCCTGCTGGGCGGCGAGGAGATCCACCGGCTCCCCCCGCGCGAGGCCGCCCGACGGGTCGCGGCGCTGCCGCAGGAGCACTCCGCCGAGTTCGACTTCACCGTCGCCGAGGTGGTCGGCATGGGCCGGCTGCCGCACCGGCGCGGCGCCCTGGGCGGCCCGTCCGCGGCCGACGAGGAGCACTGCGCCACCGCGCTGCGCCGGGTCGGCGCCGGGCACCTGGCCGGCCGGGGCTACCTGAGCCTCTCCGGCGGCGAGAAGCAGCGGGTGCTGATCGCCCGCGCGCTGGTCCAGGAGCCCCGGGTGCTGGTGCTCGACGAACCCACCAACCACCTGGACATCACCCATCAGTTGGAGGTGCTGGCGCTCGTCCGGGAGGCCGGGCCGACGGTGCTCACCGCGCTGCACGACCTCAATCTGGCCGCCGGCCACTGCGATCTGCTGTACGTGGTCATGGAGGGGCGGATCGTCGCCTCCGGACCGCCCGCCGAGGTGCTCGAACCGGCGCTGCTGGCGGAGGTGTTCAAGGTCCGGGCGACGCCGGTCCGGCACCCGGTCACCGGCGCCGTCCAGCTGCTGTTCGACCGCCTGCCCTGACCGGCCCGGCTTCCCGTCCGCCCGACCGACCGCCCACCGCCCCGAGGACCTCCCATGCGCACCAAGGCCGTTGCCGCCGCCGCCCTGCTCGCCCTCGCCCTCACCGGCTGCGGCGCCGAGATCGCCCCGCGCGGCGACGGCGCCGCCGCGTCCGCCCACTACCCGGTGACCGTCGAGAACTGCGGCAGCCCGGTCACCTTCGCGCAGAAGCCCGCCCGCGCGGTGACGAACGACGTCGGCATCACGGAGCTGATGTTCGCGCTCGGGCTGGAGGACCGGATGGCCGGCTACGTGATGCCGGACGACAAGGGCCAGGTCGACAAGGTCGCCTGGAAGGACGCCTACCAGCGCGCCCGGTGGCTCTCCAAGAAGCAGATCACCAAGGAGATCGCGCTGGAGGCCCGGGCCGACCTGGTGTTCGCCGGCTGGCACTACGGCTTCGACGAGAGCCTGGGCGTCACCCCGCAGGCCCTGGCCGGCCTCGGCATCGGCTCCTACGTGCTCAGCGAGTCCTGCCGCAGCGGCAAGGGCACGGAGCGGGGGGTGATGTCCCCGCTGCACGCGCTGTACACGGACCTCGCCAACCTGGGCGAGATCTTCGACGTCCGGGACCGGGCGGACCGGCTGATCGCCGGGTTCAAGGCGGAGATCGCGGCCGTCCCCGAGCCCGCGTACCGTCCGGGTGTCTTCCTGTACGACAGCGGCGAGGACAAGCCCTTCACCTCCGGCCGGTTCGCCGCACCGGAGGAGATCATCACCAAGGCCGGCGGGCGGAACGTGACCGGGGACGTCGCCGACTCCTGGACCACGGTGGGCTGGGAGACCGTGGTCGAGCGCGACCCCGAGGTGATCGTGATCAACAACTACGGCACCCCCGACGCCGAGGCGAAGCGGCAGTTCCTGAAGTCCTTCCCGCCGCTGGCCGGCGTCTCGGCCGTCCGCAACGACCGGATCTTCGTACTGGACTACGTCGACCTGGTCGAGAGCCCCCGCAACCCGGCCGCGGTCACCGCCCTGGCGGCCTACCTGCGGACCGTCCCGGCCCGCTGAGGCGCCCCGACGCTCCCGGCCGGGGGCGGACGGCCCGGGACGGAAACCGGGCCGCCCAGTAGGCTCGGAGCCATGATCCGCACCACAGTTCCCGCCGACGTCCCCGTGATCCACCGCATGATCCACGAGCTCGCGGAGTACGAGAAGGCCGCGCACGAGGCGATCGCCACCGAGGAGCAGCTGCGGGCCGCCCTGTTCGGCGAGCAGCCGGCCGTGTTCGGCCTGATCGCCGAGGACGACACCACCGGCGAGCCGGTCGGCTTCGCGCTCTGGTTCCTCAACTTCTCGACCTGGCGCGGTAGCCACGGGATCTACCTGGAGGACCTCTACGTCGACCCGACCGCCCGCGGTGGCGGCCACGGCAAGGCGCTGCTGCTGGAACTCGCCCGGATCGCCGTCGAGCGCGGCTACGCCCGGGTCGAGTGGTCGGTGCTGGACTGGAACCGGCCCTCGATCGACTTCTACAAGGCGCTCGGCGCGGTGCCGATGGACGGCTGGACCGTCTACCGCCTCACCGGCGAGGCGCTCACCGCCGCCGGCGCGCGCTGAACCGGGCACGAACCAGGCGCACCGAACCCGCGCGCGGAGGGCGTACGCGGAGGGCGCACAAGGTCCCTCGTCGGACCCCTGCCACCCTGAGTCGCGATGCCTTACCATGAGTGACTCCCGCTCCGGGGCACGAACGCGGTAACGTCTCGGACGGACGGCGGCGTCCGGACGACCCCCGAGGGGTAAGACCGGTACGTACCGCACCACCCCTCTGGACAGTTGGGGCGAAGCAGTTGAGCCAAGCAACAGACAGTGCCGCGGCCACCGGCCCGGAAGCACAGCGCGTCACCCAGGAGGTGGGGGTGTCCCAGATCGACGGCGAGCCCGGAGTTCAGGACTTCGTGGAGGTCCGGCTACCCGCGGCCGGGGCCTACCTCTCGGTCCTGCGTACAGCCACGGCGGGCCTCGCGGCCCGGCTGGACTTCACCCTGGACGAGATCGAGGACCTGCGGATCGCGGTCGACGAGGCCTGCGCCATCCTGCTCCAGCAGGCCGTCCCCGGCTCGGTCCTCTGCTGCGAGTTCCGCCTGGTCGGCGACTCCCTCAAGGTGATCGTCTCGGCGCCCACCACCGACGGCCGGGCACCCGAACGCGACACCTTCGCCTGGACGGTGCTCTCCGCGCTGGCCGGCGAGGTCGAGTCCACGGTCGCCGAGGACAAGACCGTGTCGATCAGCCTGCACAAGAAGCGCGGCGGCTCCGCCGCCCACTAGGTCCGCCGCGGCAGCGCGGCAGCAGCACCTGACAAGGGCCGTGCGGGCGGCCCCCCCCCCGGCCGGCCGGCCGGCGCCCCGTCCC
>NZ_JAXCLC010000145.1:0-6195 GCF_034043715.1 Kitasatospora purpeofusca
TGGTCGTAGGCGGCAGGCGCGGATGCTGTGCGACATACGGTGGAGCGATGACCTCGGGCTACTGGAACCACAACGTTCACTACCATCCGCTCGTGCTCGACGCCGTGCCGGACGGTTGCCGTACAGCATTGGACCTGGGATGCGGCGAGGGACTGCTGGTGCGCAAGCTGGCCCGACAAGCCCGGTCGGTGACCGGTGTGGACAGCTCCGCCGAAATGATCCGTCTGGCTCGTGCACACAGCGCGGGTCTGGGTGGGGTGACTTTCCTGGAGGCGGACTTCCTTGACGGGGCTTCGAGTGGTCCGCTTGCCGCAGGTACATATGACTTCGTCAGTGCCGTAGCGGTAGTTCATCATGTCGAGTTCGCACAGGCGGTCGAGGCCATGGTTCGCCTGCTCGCGCCTGGTGGACGTCTGGTGATCATCGGCTTGGCCCGCAACCGGACGCCGCAGGACTGGATCATCAGCGGCGCGGGAGTCCCGGTAGCCCGGTTCAACGCCCGCCGTCACGGGGGCAAGACCGACCCGGACGGCATGCCCGTCCAGATGCCGACCATGGCCTGGGGCGAGGTTCGCGGGGAGGCGAGACGACTGCTGCCCGGGCACCGCTTCCGTCGCCATCTGCTGTGGCGCTATTCGCTCGTCTGGGACAAGCCCGCCGGCGGGGCGAAATGAGTCATAACCGGGGAGTAGGGGCCGCTTCCGGGGATCGCCTGCGCGCGTGAGACGAGGGAGTCCAACATCAGTGTTCGAAGAGAGAGTTGGACTCCCTGGCGACCGCACTTCACGTCAAGACCGACGATCTATTGAAGGATTCGCCGCAGCTCGGCCCGTACTGCGGCGCGGTCAGGTGCGCTGCGGCGTAGGCGTAACCGGTGACCTCGCGTTCGCGGTCGAGGTCGCTGGGGCCGATCTTCACCTAGGCCGCTCGGGGGCCGGCCGTCACGCGCCGCACCCGGGAGCTGCTCCGGGGCCAGGAGCGGTCCTCGCTCGTGGCCAGGCCAGACCGGGCAGGTGGCCGGCGGCCCGGTCGCGCAGCTCGGGCGGGAAGGGCTTGGTGGTCATGGCCGTACGTCATCAGTCCGGCCTCGCCGTCGCCGGCGGACACGCCGAACCGACCGCTGTCGTGCCGTCCGTGAACCTCTCACCCACCGCACGACAGCGCCACCGCCGTTGGGAGTGGGAAGTCGGTGACGCCGACTTCCCACTCGCACTCCCACGGCTCGGTCACGGCGCGGCGGTCAGACAGCGGCCGCTCGGCGTTCGCGCAGGGCGGCGAGGCGGTGCTCCAGGGCCGTCCGGCAGGAGGGCCACTCCGCTGCCGTGATCGAGAAGATCGCCGAGTCGCGCAGCAGGCCCTCCTCGCCCGGGGCCCAGGAGCTGGACCAGTTCCGCAGCACGCCCTCGAAGGTGGCGCCCGTCTTCGCGATGGCCGCGCGGGACCGGCCGTTACGGGCATCGGTCTTGAGGTCCAGCCGGGAGACGCCCCAGACCTCGAAGGCGTGCCGGAACAGCAGGTACTTGGCCTCGGTGTTCAGTCCGCTGCCCTGGGCGGAGGCCGCCAGCCAGGTGAAGCCGACCTCGATCGCGAACAGCCCGCCGTCGGCCGGGTGGCGGCGCGGGTCCAGGAACGCCGTCGCCCCGACGGCCCGCCCCGTGGCCCGGTCCACCTGTGCGTACGGGACCACGAACCCGGTGTCGCGTCGGGCCAGTTGGGTGTCCACATAGGCGGAGAAGCCACCCGCCGGGGGCACCCAGGTGAAGCCGTAACCGCCTCGGTCCTCCTCCGCGGCGAGCGCCAGATCCGGTGCGTGGGCGTGTCCCAGTGGTTCCAGGCGGACGATCTCGCCCTCCAGCACGGGCCCTTCGAGCAGCGGCACCCCAACGGCGGAACCCACGGTTCCTCCTCGACACGATCGACGACAACGGCCCCGGCAGCCTCCCAGGACCCGCGCCCCGGCGCACCCGCATTTCGGGCGGGTGCCCCTCAGACGGGTGCGAGGCGCGTCCTCAGCAGGCAGAACTCGTTGCCCTCGGGGTCGGCGAGGACGTGCCAGCTCGCGTCCTGCGGCTGGCCGACGTCGACCGGTACGGCCCCGGCGGCCAGGAGGCGTTCGAGTTCGGCGTCCTGGTCGCGGTCGGTGGGGTTGACGTCGATGTGCAGCCGGTTGTTCCCGGGCTTCGGCAGGTCGGTACGGATGAGGAAGATCGTCGACTGCGCGCCGCCGAAGCCCTCGCGCGGGCCGATCTCGATGCAGCCCTCGGCCTCCCGGTCGAGCTCGACGAAGTCCAGGACCTCGCACCAGAACCGCGCCAGCACCTCCGGGTCGTGGCACTGGAGCACGATCTCACTGATCCGGCACGCCATGGACAGAACCCACTCTCTCGGGACGGGGAAGCACCTTCGCGGGAACTTACCAGCCGGACAGATCGGCGTCGATCGGATTCCGCGGGCAGCCGCCCGACCGCCGCCGGCAGCCGGGCCCGAGGTCCCGTCCGCGCAGGAAGTCGGGTGGGCCGACTCCCTGCGCGGACGGCGGAGTCGCCTTCGGCGCGGGGTCTGCGGTCGGGGGGCCGCTGCGCCGAGGGCTCCCGCACGGCCCGGTGGGGCGTGCCGTGCGCGGACCGGGCACCGCACCACCTGCCGGGGCGCGGCGTGGGCTCAGGGACGGAAGCGGAAGTGAAGGTGGGCGCGGGGGTGAGAGCCGGAGTGGGAAGTCGACCGGGCCGACTTCCCACTCCTGTCCCCCCGGCGGTCCGAAAGGCTGCGAGGCATCGAACGGCAGCGAACGGCAGCGGACGGCGAACGAAGGCGGGGGCGGCTCCCCCGTAGCCGCCCCGTTGGATCAGGATGCCGCGCAAGCGGCGGGTCGGGCTTGTAAAAATGCGCAGTCCGGTCAGCCGTGCCGCCCGACGTCGACGAACTCGATGGCGGTGGTGATCCGGCCGGCCAGGCGGTCGGTCGGCTCGGGCGCCCGCGCGGCCCGGCGGGAGGCGAAGAACGCGGTCGGCGGGCAGCCCACCATCGCGTGGAACGAGTGCACCAGGTGCGCCTGGTCGTAGAAGCCGCAGTGGTCGGCGATCCGGGCCCCGCCCCAGCCGGGCCGCCGTTCGTAGGTCAGCAGGGCGCGCTGCAGGCGGAGGATGTCGGCGGCCTGCTTCGGCGCCAGGCCCAGGTGTTCACGGAAACGCTGCTCCAGCCGCCGACGGCTCCAGCCGGTGCCGTCCACCAGCGTGCGCACCGAGGTCCGCCCGTGCGAGGCGCGCAGCTGCTCCCAGGCCCAGCTCACCGAGGGGTCCCAGAGCCGCCCGTCGGCGAACCGCGCGTCGAAGTAGGCGTCCAGCAGGGCGAACCGCGCCGACCAGGTCCGCGCCTCGCGCAGCCGGTCCACGAGTTCGCGCGGACCCGGGCCGGGGAAGGCCGCACCCGCCTCGATCCACCGGCCGTCCAGGTCGCCGAGCGCCGGGCCGAGGATGCGGTACGCGCCCTGGGGCGTGAGCGAGACGGCGAGGCCGTGCAGCCGGCCGCTGTGCTCGGCGACGGTGGCGGTGCGCCGCAGCCCGGCCAGGACGGAGCCGAAGGAGTCGGTGCCGGCGCCGGTGACGGCGTCGGTGAGCCGCAGCGATCCGTCGAAACCGACCGTCAGCGTCACCACGTCGGTGGGCACTTCCAGCCGACGGCGGGGCCGGTCCGACTCCAGCCGGTAGCCCCGGTAGCCGAGCACGTACTCGCGCAGCCTGGGCCGGGCCGCGCCGTACGCCATCTCGCACTCGCCGTCGACGAGGTCCAGCGTTCCGCTGCCGCGTTCCATGGGTGCTCCCGCATCGCAGAGACGAAGACTTTGGCGTGTCCACGATGCCATGGGGCCCGGACGGAACGAGGGCCGGATCACGCATGGGGCCCGGGCGGAACGAGCGCCGGACGGCGGGCGGTTGACCGGAAACAACTCCAACGAGCGGTTTGAGCGTTCACATACCGGGATGCCCGGGATTCGGCCCCGATGATGCTTCGGGTGCTTCGCCGACGAAGCGCCCGCATGAGCACATTCGCACACCTGAAGACCGATCCCCGAACGCCGATTCCCGAACGCCGACTCCCGAACACCTGCCCCCGAACCTGAGGAACGATGAAGCTCTTCCGCACCCTGCCCCTGCTGGCCTCGGCCGCCCTCCTGAGCACCCTCTCCGTGGCCACCCGGACGGAACCGGCAGCGGCCGCCGGCTCCTTCGTGGTCAGCGAGGCCCAGTTCAACAAGATGTTCCCGAACCGGAACGCCTTCTACACCTACGGCGGCCTGGTCGACGCCCTGGGCGCATACCCGGCTTTCGCCAACACCGGGAACGACGCCACCAAGCGGCGCGAGGCGGCCGCGCTCCTCGCGAACGTCAGCCACGAGACCGGCGGGCTCAGGTACGTCGTCGAGCAGAACACCGCCACCTACCCCCACTACTGCGACAGCTCGCAGCCCTACGGCTGTCCGGCCGGACAGTCCGCGTACTACGGGCGCGGACCGCTCCAGCTGAGCTGGAACTTCAACTACAAGGCGGCGGGCGACGCCCTGCACCTCGACCTGCTGCACGACCCGTACCAGGTGGAGCGGAACTCCGCCGTCGCCTGGAAGACCGCGCTCTGGTTCTGGAACACGCAGAGCGGCGCCGGGCGGACGACCCCGCACGACGCCATTGTCGACAACAAGGGCTTCGGCGAGACCATCCGCAGCATCAACGGCGCACTGGAGTGCGACGGCAAGAACCCCGACGAGCGCAACGACCGCATCAACCTCTTCCGAAACTTCACCGGCCTCCTCGGCACCGACGTCGGCGGCGGCAACATCTCCTGCTGAACCGGCGAGCGGCCGACGCGTGGGGACCGGCGCCGTCGGCCCCCACGCGCCGCACCCAGGGGTGGCGGCCGACGGCACCGTTACGGACAGGACACCCCCGGCCGGGCCGGCCGCGGCGGCGGGGCGGGCGGATGCGAGGGTGGGGGCGTGAACGAGACGATCATGGCCGCTGCCCGCGAACGCGCCGCCGGGCACCGGCGGCGGTTCGACCTCCGCTTCGAGGCGTACTTCGACGCCCTGCCGGAGCGCCTCGACACGCCCGCGCTCAGCCGCTTCACCCCGCGCTGCCTGGAGCTGCTGCGGGACCTCTCGCTGCGCGGGGGCAAGCGGCTGCGGGTCGCCCTGCTGTACGAGGCCGCCCGGCTGGTCACCACCGATCCGGTGCCCGGCCTGGCGGAGGCCGCGCTGAGCATCGAACTGCTGCAGACCCACGGGCTCGTCCATGACGACATCATCGACGACGCACCCCTGCGGCGCGGCGGCCCGTCCACCTACTACGCCTACCGCGAGGAGTTCCCGGCGGCGGACCGCACCGCGCTCGGCCTGGCCGTCCTGGCCGGGGACCTCGCCGCCTTCCTGTCGATGCGCGTCCTGCTGGAGGCGGACGTCCCCGCCGAACTGCGCCAGGCGTTGCTGGAGGTGCAGTTGGACGCCGGCGCCGAGACGGTGGCGGGCCAGATCGTCGACCTCGAACGCGACCTCCGGCGGATCCCGGACGAGGAGTTCCTGCACACCGTCTGCGAGTACAAGTCCACCCGGTACTCCGTGCTCGCACCGCTGCGGCTGGGGCTGCTGGCGGCCGGGGAGCGCCTCGGCGACGAGGAGGACGCCCGGCTGCGCCGCTACGCGATCCCGGTCGGCATCGGCGGCCAGCTGCGCGACGACTACCTGGACCTGTTCGGCGACGAGGACAGCACCGGCAAGTCCACCGGCGCCGACCTCCGCGCGGGGCGCCGCAGCTACGCCGTGAGCGCCCTGCTCGCGGCCGCCGACGAGGAGCAGCGGGCTCTGGTGGAGTCCGCGCTCGGCGATCCGCACTGCCCGGCCGCGACGGTCGAGCGGGTCCGCGAGCTGGCCCGGCGGCTGGGCGTGGACCGCAAGCTCCGGGCCGACATGCGCCGCTGCGCCGAGGCGGCTGCCGCCGAGGCCGGGACGTGGCACCCGCACTGGCGCGAGGAGGCGGTGGCCTTCTTCGCGGGCCTGCCGCTCGCGAACGTGGTCCGCCCGTAGCCCGGCATCCCCGGCCCGGAGCGCCCCGGCGGCGACGGACGCCTCGCGCCGGTCGCCGCCGGAGCTCCTGCGCCGGCACCGACGCCGGGGCCGTCGGGGCGGGGGGGCGCCCCGGCCCGCCC
>NZ_JAXCLC010000146.1:0-5280 GCF_034043715.1 Kitasatospora purpeofusca
CCCCCCGGGTGTGGGGCGCGGGACTTGGTGGAGCAACGCCGGGGGGCCCGGCCGCAGACGGGGGGCCGGGCCCCCGTGGCACGGTGTCAGGGCGTGCGCTTGGCGTCAGCGGGCGTCGATCCCGACGTAGTCCCGGATCTCGGTGCCGGTGTAGATCTGGCGCGGACGGCCGATCCGGCTGGTCGGGTCGTTGATCATCTCGTGCCAGTGGGCGATCCAGCCCGGCAGCCGGCCGAGGGCGAACAGCACGGTGAACATGCTGGTCGGGAAGCCCATGGCGCGGTAGATCAGACCGGTGTAGAAGTCCACGTTCGGGTAGAGCTTGCGCGAGACGAAGAAGTCGTCCTTGAGCGCGTGCTCCTCCAGCTTGAGCGCGATCTCCAGCAGCTCGTCCGACTTGCCGAGCTGGCTGAGCACCTCGTGGGCGAGCAGCTTGACCTGCGCGGCGCGCGGGTCGAAGGCCTTGTACACGCGGTGGCCGAAGCCCATCAGCTTGACGCCGGACTCGCGGTTCTTGACCTTGGCGATGAAGGCATCGACGTCGCCGCCGTCCTTCTGGATGCTCTCCAGCATCTCCAGCACGGCCTGGTTGGCGCCACCGTGCAGCGGGCCCCACAGTGCCGAGATGCCCGCCGAGATCGAGGCGAACAGGTTGGCGTGGCTGGAGCCGACCAGGCGCACGGTGGAGGTCGAGCAGTTCTGCTCGTGGTCCGCGTGCAGGATCAGCAGCTTGTCCAGCGCGTTGACGATGACCGGGTTGAGCTCGTAGTCCTCGGCCGGGACCGCGAAGGTCATCCGCAGGAGGTTCTCGACGTAGCTCAGGTCGTTGCGCGGGTAGACGAAGGGCTGGCCCATCGCCTTCTTGTACGCGTACGCCGCGATGGTCGGGAGCTTCGCCAGCAGGCGGACCGTCGACAGGTGGCGCTGGGCCGCGTCGAACGGGTTGTGGCTCTCCGGGTAGAAGGTCGACAGCGCGCCGACCACCGAGGACAGCATGGCCATCGGGTGGGCGTCCCGCGGGAAGCCCTGGAAGAAGCGCTTGACGTCCTCGTGCAGCAGGGTGTGCTGGGTGATCTCGCGCCTGAACGCCACCAGCTGGGCCTCGTTCGGCAGCTCGCCGTTGATCAGCAGGTAGGCGGTCTCGATGAAGTCACCCTTGGCGGCGAGCTGCTCGATCGGGTAACCGCGGTACCGCAGGATGCCGTTGTCACCGTCCACGAAAGTGATCGCGGACTTGTAGGCGGCGGTGTTGCCGAAGCCGTTGTCCAGGGTGACCAGGCCGGTCTGCGGAAGCAGCTTCGAGATGTCGAAGCCGGCGTTGCCCGCAGTGCTCTCGACGACGGGGTACTCGTACTCGCCGTCCTGGTACCGCAGTACTACCGAGTTGTCGCTCACGTCTTCCTCACCGACGAAATGAATCCTCTTCCAAGGTGCCCTGACTGTCTCTACCATCCCCCATCCGGCGGACAGCCGCGCACCCGGGGTGACCCGAAAGGGCCCGCCCCTACAAAACCTGCCGCCGCAGCCGGTACGAACCGGACAAGATCGGCACCCCACCAGGCTCTGCCGTAAATCTCTTCACGTCAAGAGAACAATAGAGGCAAGCATCCCTTGGAGGATCATCCAGCCGCCAACCGGTGGTCGAGCGCGGCATGCCTCCGACCTGCACTGACACTGCGAACCGCCTGGGCGATCGCTTTCCGTGACCCGACCAGCACAACCAGTTTTCGGGCCCTGGTCACCGCGGTGTAGAGCAGATTTCGCTGGAGCATCGTCCACGCGGACATGGTGACCGGAATCACCACCACCGGGTACTCGCTGCCCTGCGACCGGTGGATGGTCACCGCGTAGGCGTGCGCGAGCTCGTCCAACTCGTCGAAGTCGTACGGCACCTCCTCGTCCTCGTCCGTCAGCACCGTCAGCCGCTGGTCGTCCACGCTGAGCGCCGTCACCACTCCCACGGTGCCGTTGAAGACCCCGTTCCGCCCCTTGTCGTAGTTGTTGCGGATCTGCGTGACCTTGTCGCCCACCCGGAACGTCCGCCCGCCGAACCGCCGCTCCGCCAGCCCCTCCCTGGCGGGCGTCACCGCCGCCTGGAGCAGCGTGTTGAGGTTCCCCGCGCCCGCCGGGCCCCGGTGCATCGGCGCCAGCACCTGGACGTCCCGCCGGGCGTCGTAACCGAACTTCTGCGGGATCCGCCGCGCCACCACGTCCACCGTCAGACCCGCCGCCAGCTCCGCGTCGTCCTCCGCGAACAGGAAGAAGTCCGGCAGTCCCTCCGTCCGCGGCGGCAACCCCTCGTTGATCCGGTGCGCGTTGGTCACCACCCCCGACTGCTGCGCCTGCCGGAAGATCCTGGTCAGCCGCACCGAGGGAATCGGCCCGCCCTGCGCCAGCAGGTCCCGCAGCACCTCCCCGGCACCCACCGAGGGCAACTGGTCCACATCCCCCACGAACAGCAGGTGCGCACCCGGCGCCACCGCTTTGACCAGCTTGTTCGCCAGGATCAGATCCAGCATCGACGCCTCGTCGACCACCACCAGGTCCGCGTCCAGCGGACGGTCCCGGTCGTACGCGGCGTCCCCGCCCGGCCGCAGCTCCAGCAGCCGGTGCACGGTCGAGGCCTCCACCCCGGTCAGCTCCGCCAGCCGCTTCGCCGCCCGCCCGGTCGGCGCCGCCAGCACCACCTTGGCCCGCTTCGCCAGCGCCAGGGTCACGATCGACTTCACCGTGAACGACTTGCCGCAACCGGGACCCCCGGTCAGCACCGCGACCCGCTCGGTCAGGGCCAGCCGCACCGACTGCTCCTGCTCCGGCGCCAGCTCCGCGCCCGTCCGCCGCGCCAGCCAGCTGAGCGCCGCCGGCCAGTCCACATCCCCGAACCACGGCATCCGGTCGGTGTCCGCCCGCAGCAGCCGCAGCAGCTGGTTGGCCAAGGAGACCTCCGCCCGGTGGAACGGCACCAGGTACACCGCCGTGATCGGCTCCCCCGCCGCCCCCGGCACCTGCTCGCGCACCACCCCCTCGGCGGCCACCAGCTCCGCCAGGCAGTCGATCACCAGACCCACGTCCACCTGGAGCAGCTTCACCCCGTCGGCGATCAGCCGCTCCTCCGGCAGGTAGCAGTGCCCCTGGTCACTGCTCTGGGACAGCGCGTACTGCAGGCCCGCCTTCACCCGCTCCGGGCTGTCGTGCGGGATGCCCACCGCCTGCGCGATCCGGTCCGCGGTGAGGAAGCCGATGCCCCAGACGTCCGAGGCCAGCCGGTACGGCTCGTTCTTCACGACCCCGATCGAGCCGTCCTCGTACTGTTTGTAGATCCGTACAGCCAGCGAGGTCGAGACCCCGACCCCCTGCAGAAAGACCATCACCTCCTTGATGGCCTTCTGCTCCTCCCAAGCGGCCGCGATCTTCTTCGTCCGCTTCGGCCCGAGCCCCGGCACCTCGATCAGCCGGCCCGGCTCGTGCTCGATCACCTCCAGGGTGTCCGCCCCGAACCGCTCCACGATCCGCTCGGCGAACCGGGGCCCGATCCCCTTGATCAGCCCCGACCCCAGGTAGCGCTGGATGCCCTGCACCGTGGCCGGCAGCACCGTCGTGTAGTTCTCCACCACGAACTGCCGCCCGTACTGCGGATGCGATCCCCACCGCCCGTGCAGCCGCAGCGACTCCCCCGGCTGCGCCCCGAGCAGCGCGCCGACCACCGTCAGCAGATCGTTGCCGCCCCGCCCGGTGTCGACCCGCGCCACCGTGTAGCCGGTCTCCTCGTTGGCGTAGGTGATCCGCTCCAGCACACCCTCCACCTGGGCGAGCTGACGCGGCACCGCCTGGTCGCCGCCGGTCCCGGTCCCGGTACGCGCCGCTGTCTGCCTGGCCACCGGGCCTCCTGTCACCGTGCGGAACGACTTCCGCTACGCACCGTACCGTCCGGGTGCGACATCCCGGGCGTCAGTGCCAGGCTGGGGGCCAGGTCCGACGTCGAAGGAGGGAAAACCGTGCTGACCACCGCCTTCCCGCCGGGTGCCCCCAACTGGCTCGACCTCGCGAGCCCGGACACCGCGGCCTCGACCGACTTCTACACCGGGCTGTTCGGCTGGACCTCCGCCACCGGCCCGGGTGCCGCCCGGCACAGCCTCTTCCGCCGGAACGGCCGGACGGTCGCCGCGCTCGGCCCCGTCACCTCCGCCGGTGACCGCGCCGCCTGGACGGTCCACTTCCGCACCCTCGACTCCGACCGCACCGCCGCCCTCGTCCGCGAGGCCGGAGGCCGGATCCGCTTCGGCCCCTTCGACGTCCTCAGCAGCGGCCGCACCACCGGCTGCACCGACCCGACCGGCGCCGACTTCGCGGTCTGGCAACCGCACGACCTCCGCGGCCTGGGTACCGTCACCGAACCCGGCAGCCTCTGCTGGACGGAGTGCTTCAGCATCGACGCCGAGGCCGCCAAGACCTTCTACCGCGCGGTGTTCGGCTGGCAGGAGCAGGACGTCCCGCTCGGCCTCGACCTGTACACGGTGCTCACCCCGCCCGGCGGCGGGACGGCGGACGCGCACGGCGGGATCTGCCCGATCCCGCCGGAGGACGCCGCCGCCGGCATCTCCTCGCACTGGCTCCCCTCCTTCGAGGTGACCGACGTCGACGCCACCCTCGCCACGGCAGAACGGCTCGGCGCGACCGTCCGGCTCCCCGCCGAGGACGTCCACGGCGTCGGCCGCCTGGCCCGGCTCGTCGACCCGCACGGCGCGGCCTTCGCCGTCGTCACCAGCGCCCCGCCCGGCTGAGGGCGGAAACCGCCCTTCTAGGGTGTGACCATGAACGATCTGACGATCCGCCGGGCGACCGGCGACGACCTGCCGGCCATTGTCGCGATGCTCGCCGACGACCCCCTGGGCGGGACCCGCGAGAGCCCCGACGATCTCACCCCCTACCGCACCGCGTTCGACCGCATCGACGCCGACCCGCACCAGCACCTCGTCGTCGCCGAACGCGCCGGCCGGACGGTCGGCACCCTGCAACTGACCGTCGTCCCCGGCCTCTCCCGGAAGGGCGCCACCCGGACCGTCATCGAGGGAGTGCGCGTACACGGCGACGAACGCGGCAGCGGCCTCGGCACCGAACTGATCGAGTGGGCGATCGAGCGCTCCCGCGAACTCGAAGCCCAGCTCGTCCAGCTGACCTCCGACATCACCCGCACCGACGCGCACCGCTTCTACGAACGCCTCGGCTTCGTCCCCTCGCACCTGGGCTTCAAGCTCACGCTCTGACGGAAAGCGTTCCGAA
>NZ_JAXCLC010000147.1:0-5246 GCF_034043715.1 Kitasatospora purpeofusca
GTTCGGCGGCGTCCTACTCTCCCACAGGGTCCCCCCTGCAGTACCATCGGCGCTGTGAGGCTTAGCTTCCGGGTTCGGAATGTAACCGGGCGTTTCCCTCACGCTATGACCACCGAAACACTATGAAACTGTCAACCGCACCCACACCCCGGCCAAAGGGGGAAATGGGGGTCGTTGTTTCAGAACAACACAGTGGACGCGAGCAACTGAGGACAAGCCCTCGGCCTATTAGTACCGGTCAACTCCACCCCTCACAGGGCTTCCATATCCGGCCTATCAACCCAGTCGTCTACTGGGAGCCTTACCCTCTCAAGGAGGTGGGAGTGCTCATCTCGAAGCAGGCTTCCCGCTTAGATGCTTTCAGCGGTTATCCCTCCCGAACGTAGCCAACCAGCCATGCCCTTGGCAGGACAACTGGCACACCAGAGGTTCGTCCGTCCCGGTCCTCTCGTACTAGGGACAGCCCTTCTCAACACTCCTACGCGCACAGCGGATAGGGACCGAACTGTCTCACGACGTTCTAAACCCAGCTCGCGTACCGCTTTAATGGGCGAACAGCCCAACCCTTGGGACCTACTCCAGCCCCAGGATGCGACGAGCCGACATCGAGGTGCCAAACCATCCCGTCGATATGGACTCTTGGGGAAGATCAGCCTGTTATCCCCGGGGTACCTTTTATCCGTTGAGCGACGGCGCTTCCACAAGCCACCGCCGGATCACTAGTCCCGACTTTCGTCCCTGCTCGACCCGTCAGTCTCACAGTCAAGCTCCCTTGTGCACTTACACTCAACACCTGATTGCCAACCAGGCTGAGGGAACCTTTGGGCGCCTCCGTTACTCTTTAGGAGGCAACCGCCCCAGTTAAACTACCCACCAGACACTGTCCCTGATCCGGATCACGGACCCAGGTTAGACATCCAGCACGACCAGAGTGGTATTTCAACGACGACTCCACCATGACTGGCGTCACAGCTTCAAAGTCTCCCACCTATCCTACACAAGCCGAACCGAACACCAATATCAAGCTATAGTAAAGGTCCCGGGGTCTTTCCGTCCTGCTGCGCGAAACGAGCATCTTTACTCGTAATGCAATTTCACCGGGCCTATGGTTGAGACAGTCGAGAAGTCGTTACGCCATTCGTGCAGGTCGGAACTTACCCGACAAGGAATTTCGCTACCTTAGGATGGTTATAGTTACCACCGCCGTTTACTGGCGCTTAAGTTCTCAGCTTCGCCTGGACGAATCCAAGCTAACCGGTCCCCTTAACGTTCCAGCACCGGGCAGGCGTCAGTCCGTATACATCGCCTTACGGCTTCGCACGGACCTGTGTTTTTAGTAAACAGTCGCTTCTCGCTGGTCTCTGCGGCCACCCCCAGCTCAGGCAGCAAGTGCCGTCACCAGGAATGGCCCCCCTTCTCCCGAAGTTACGGGGGCATTTTGCCGAGTTCCTTAACCATAGTTCACCCGAACGCCTCGGTATTCTCTACCTGACCACCTGAGTCGGTTTGGGGTACGGGCCGCCATGAAACTCGCTAGAGGCTTTTCTCGACAGCATAGGATCATCCACTTCACCACAATCGGCTCGGCATCAGGTCTCAGCCTTAATGAGTGACGGATTTGCCTATCACTCGGCCTACACCCTTACCCCGGGACAACCACCGCCCGGGCTGGACTACCTTCCTGCGTCACCCCATCGCTCACCTAATACAGACTTGGATCAGCGGCTCCACCACGTCCCTTTGTCCGAAGACTCCGGGCCGGCTTCACGGCTTTAGCATCACCTGGTTCAGCGTTGGCGCTTCAAAGCGGGTACGGGAATATCAACCCGTTGTCCATCGACTACGCCTGTCGGCCTCGCCTTAGGTCCCGACTTACCCTGGGCAGATCAGCTTGACCCAGGAACCCTTGGTCAATCGGCGCAAGAGTTTCCCACTCTTGTATCGCTACTCATGCCTGCATTCTCACTCGTGTACCGTCCACGACTGGTTTCCACCGCCGCTTCACCCGGCACACGACGCTCCCCTACCCATCACAGCAGGCGTTGGCCCTATATGCTGCAATGACACGACTTCGGTGATGTGCTTGAGCCCCGCTACATTGTCGGCGCGGAATCACTTGACCAGTGAGCTATTACGCACTCTTTCAAGGGTGGCTGCTTCTAAGCCAACCTCCTGGTTGTCTCTGCGACTCCACATCCTTTCCCACTTAGCACACGCTTAGGGACCTTAGTCGGTGTTCTGGGCTGTTTCCCTCTCGACCATGGAGCTTATCCCCCACAGTCTCACTGCCACGCTCTCACTTACCGGCATTCGGAGTTTGGCTAAGGTCAGTAACCCGTTGAGGCCCATCGCCTATCCAGTGCTCTACCTCCGGCAAGAAACACGTGACGCTGCACCTAAATGCATTTCGGGGAGAACCAGCTATCACGGAGTTTGATTGGCCTTTCACCCCTAACCACAGGTCATCCCCCAGGTTTTCAACCCTGGTGGGTTCGGTCCTCCACGAAGTCTTACCTCCGCTTCAACCTGCCCATGGCTAGATCACTCCGCTTCGGGTCTTGGGCATGCAACTACGGTCGCCCTATTCGGACTCGCTTTCGCTACGGCTACCCCACACGGGTTAACCTCGCTACACACCGCAAACTCGCAGGCTCATTCTTCAAAAGGCACGCAGTCACGAGACACACAGCAAGCTGCATGTCCGACGCTCCCACGGCTTGTAGGCACACGGTTTCAGGTACTATTTCACTCCGCTCCCGCGGTACTTTTCACCATTCCCTCACGGTACTATCCGCTATCGGTCACCAGGGAATATTTAGGCTTAGCGGGTGGTCCCGCCAGATTCACACGGGATTTCTCGGGCCCCGTGCTACTTGGGAGTTCTTCAAACGAGCCGTACAGATTTCGTCTACGGGGGTCTTACCCTCTACGCCGGACCTTTCGCATGTCCTTCGACTACCCATACGGTTTCTGACTCGCCGACCGGCCGGCAGACCGATCAAGAAAAATCCCACGACCCCACAAGCGCAACCCCTGCCGGGTCTCACACGCCCATGGTTTAGCCTCATCCGGTTTCGCTCGCCACTACTCCCGGAATCACGGTTGTTTTCTCTTCCTGCGGGTACTGAGATGTTTCACTTCCCCGCGTTCCCTCCACATACCCTATGTGTTCAGGTATGGGTGACAGCCCATGACGACTGCCGGGTTTCCCCATTCGGAAACCCCCGGATCAAAGCCTGGTTGACGGCTCCCCGGGGACTATCGTGGCCTCCCACGTCCTTCATCGGTTCCTGGTGCCAAGGCATCCACCGTGCGCCCTTAAAAACTTGGCCACAGATGCTCGCGTCCACTGTGCAGTTCTCAAACAACGACCAGACACCCACCCGCAACGATCCAAAGGACCGCCCGCATGGGACCGGCATCACCGAGGTAACGTTTCCGTTCCCTCAGGACCCAACAACGTGCCCGACACACCAGCCAGTGTTCTGTTTTCCACGCCGAAGCAGTACTAACAGGACCCATGCCCAGTGTGCCGAATAGTCAACGTTCCACCCATGAGCAACCGTGCAGGACATTCGCCTGCAACCGGCATATTGCTCCTTAGAAAGGAGGTGATCCAGCCGCACCTTCCGGTACGGCTACCTTGTTACGACTTCGTCCCAATCGCTGGTCCCACCTTCGACGGCTCCTCCCCTTACGGGTTAGGCCACCGGCTTCGGGTGTTACCGACTTTCGTGACGTGACGGGCGGTGTGTACAAGGCCCGGGAACGTATTCACCGCAGCATGCTGATCTGCGATTACTAGCAACTCCAACTTCATGGGGTCGAGTTGCAGACCCCAATCCGAACTGAGGCCGGCTTTTTGGGATTCGCTCCGCCTCGCGGCATCGCAGCCCTTTGTACCGACCATTGTAGCACGTGTGCAGCCCAAGACATAAGGGGCATGATGATTTGACGTCGTCCCCACCTTCCTCCGAGTTGACCCCGGCAGTCTCCTGTGAGTCCCCATCACCCCGAAAGGCATGCTGGCAACACAGAACAAGGGTTGCGCTCGTTGCGGGACTTAACCCAACATCTCACGACACGAGCTGACGACAACCATGCACCACCTGTATACCGACCACAAGGGGGCGACTATCTCTAGCCGTTTCCGGTATATGTCAAGCCTTGGTAAGGTTCTTCGCGTTGCGTCGAATTAAGCCACATGCTCCGCTGCTTGTGCGGGCCCCCGTCAATTCCTTTGAGTTTTAGCCTTGCGGCCGTACTCCCCAGGCGGGGAACTTAATGCGTTAGCTGCGGCACCGACGACGTGGAATGTCGCCAACACCTAGTTCCCAACGTTTACGGCGTGGACTACCAGGGTATCTAATCCTGTTCGCTCCCCACGCTTTCGCTCCTCAGCGTCAGTAATGGCCCAGAGATCCGCCTTCGCCACCGGTGTTCCTCCTGATATCTGCGCATTTCACCGCTACACCAGGAATTCCGATCTCCCCTACCACACTCTAGCCTGCCCGTATCGAATGCAGACCCGGGGTTGAGCCCCGGGCTTTCACATCCGACGCGACAGGCCGCCTACGAGCTCTTTACGCCCAATAATTCCGGACAACGCTCGCACCCTACGTATTACCGCGGCTGCTGGCACGTAGTTAGCCGGTGCTTCTTCTGCAGGTACCGTCACTTGCGCTTCTTCCCTGCTGAAAGAGGTTTACAACCCGAAGGCCGTCATCCCTCACGCGGCGTCGCTGCATCAGGCTTTCGCCCATTGTGCAATATTCCCCACTGCTGCCTCCCGTAGGAGTCTGGGCCGTGTCTCAGTCCCAGTGTGGCCGGTCGCCCTCTCAGGCCGGCTACCCGTCGTCGCCTTGGTAGGCCATTACCCCACCAACAAGCTGATAGGCCGCGGGCTCATCCTGCACCGCCGGAGCTTTACACCCGAAACCATGCGGTCCCAGGTCATATCCGGTATTAGACCCCGTTTCCAGGGCTTGTCCCAGAGTGCAGGGCAGATTGCCCACGTGTTACTCACCCGTTCGCCACTGATCCACCCCGAAGGGCTTCACCGTTCGACTTGCATGTGTTAAGCACGCCGCCAGCGTTCGTCCTGAGCCAGGATCAAACTCTCCGTGAATGATTACCCGTAATCGGGTGCCCACTCGCGTTGAGCGGCACGGCAACCACCGGAATAGGCGGCCCCGCGCACTGCGTCCTCGCTAGTGTTTTACTTCATAAAGGAATCTCCAACCCCG
>NZ_JAXCLC010000148.1:0-5107 GCF_034043715.1 Kitasatospora purpeofusca
CGGCGGGGCGCCCGGCGGCGCTGTCCGGCGGGCCCCCGGTCCCGGCCACGACAGCAGCCAGGCGGTCACCGCCCCGCTCCCCCGGCCCGAGGCGGTCCAGGCCACCCGGCCGATGCGCGAGCGGCAGGCCACGCCGCCGCCCGGACGCGAGCGGGTCCAGCGGCCGGGGCGGCCCCGCGACCGGCAGCACACCCCGGTGCCGGGCGGCCGGCCGGGCACCGCACGACAGCGGTTGCTGCGGCAGCGGCTCGTGGTGTTCGTGACGGTGACGGTCGGAGTGGCGCTGGCCATCGCGGCGGCGCAGGGGTGCGAGAACCGCGACAACCAGGGGCTGCGGCCGTCCGTGAGCTCCTCCGTCGCACCGGGCCCGGCGGATGCCCCCGGAGCGGCTGTCGGGGCGGCCGGGGCGACCGCCTCGGGGAACCAGCCGAACGGCGGGACGCCCCCGGCGGGACTTTCCGCGGACGGCATCGCGCCGTCGACCAGCCCGCTGGCGGCCGCGGCCCACGGCGCGCCGGCGGCCGGGGACGCCGCGCTGGCACCCGCCCAGGGCGCCGGGCCGGCGGTCGACTGGCCGAACCGCTCCTACGCCGATCCGGCGGGCGGTCCCGCGATCACCCTGCGGGACGGCCGCTCGGCGGGCCCGGGGCCGCAGGTCGTGCTCAGCGCCGTACTCCCGGCGCGGTACAGGGGCGGGCCGGCGGCGCTGGTCGTCCTACGGCGCTCGGAGGGGTCGGTCCCGGTCGACCTGGTCCAGCTCTTCTCGTTCACCGGGGACACCCCGGTGGCCCTGACCTCGCGGTCCTCGGCGGCGGATCCGCAGGCGGTCGCAACCTGGCGGCTGGACAACGGCGCGCTGGTCCGCGAGGAGCGGGCCACCCAGACCGGGGCGACCACCTCCACCCGCTACGCGCTGCGGGCGGACGGCACGCTGGACGAGTCCTGGCCCGGTTCGGCCACCACTCTCCCGGCGGTGACCCCGCCCCCGGCCGCCGCACCGGCACCGCCCACGGCCCCGGCGGGCTGACCTCCGGGGGTTTCCTGGCCTGTCCGGGAGCGTCCGGGAGTGGGAAGTCGGCGGATCCGACGTCCCACGCGGGCGCCCTCTCCCGCCGGGGCGGGGCCTCCCGCGTCACCCGGCGGGCACCCGCTGCCCGCTGCCCGCTGGTCCACCGCGTCCCCGCGTTGCGCGGGAGGTCCGGCGGACCGACTTCCTCCGCAGCCACGTCGGCGCACGGGAGCCCCGGGCCGTCGGACCAGTGCGCACAGGCCCGTCGCCGCACGGCGTGGGAAGTCGGGCGGGCCGACTTCCCACGCGCCGCCCGCCCGGGGGTTCGAGGCGTGGGGTCAGCGGGCGGCGGTGACGGCGTAGAAGGCGACGGCTGCGGCGGCGCCGACGTTGAGGGAGTCGATGCCATGGGCCATCGGGATGCGGACGGCGTGGTCGGCTGCGGCCAGGGCCCGCTGGGTGAGGCCGTCGCCCTCGGCGCCGAGCATCAGGGCCGTCCTGGCCGGACCGTCGGTGACCACCGAGGCCAGGTCGACGGCGGTCTCGGCCGGGGTGAGCGCGAGCAGCTGGAAGCCGGCGGCGCGCACCGCGTCCAGGGCGGCCGGCCAGGGTTCCAGCCGCGCGTACGGGACGGCGAAGACCGCGCCCATCGAGACCTTGACCGCGCGCCGGTACAGCGGGTCGGCGCAGTCGGGCGAGAGCAGCACGGCGTCCATGCCGAGGGCGGCCGCGCTGCGGAAGATCGCGCCGAGGTTGGTGTGGTCGACCAGGCCCTCCAGGACGGCCACCCGGCGGGCGCCCGCCAGCAGGTCGGCGGCGTCCGGCAGCGGCTGCCGCTCCATCGAGGCGAGCGCGCCGCGGTGGACGTGGTAGCCGGTGACGGCCTCGGCCAGACCCGGTTCCACGACGTGCACCGGGGCGTCGGCCTCGGCGATCACGTCCGCCATCACGTCCAGCCACTTGGGGGTCAGCAGCATCGACCGCATCCGGTAGCCGGCCGCGAGGGCGCGGCGGACGACCTTCTCGCCCTCCGCGATGAACAGGCCCTCGGCGGGTTCGCGGCGGCGGCGGAGTTCGACGTCCGTCAGACCGGTGTAGTCGGCGAGACGGGGGTCGGCGGGGTCGGTGATGGCGCTGGGTTCGGACACCCTGTGATCCTGCCAAGTCGGGCCGGGGAAGGCCAACCGGCCCAACGTCGTCGCGGGTGGCCTTGGCCCGTCGGCTCGTGGAGTGCAAATATGACGTATGGCCCGTTTTTCGGGCCGATCCTGGGCTCCGTCGGACCCTGGTGCGACCGGTTCCGCTTCCGGCTCCCGATCCACCGGTGCCGCCGCCGGCTCCCCCGGTGGGCGCCCACACGGTCGGCACCAGTACGCCCGAACGGCCCGGTCCAAGCCGGTCCGGCTGCGCTCGGTGGCCGGACAGGTCTTCGCGTTGCAGGTCGTCGTGGTGCTGTTGCTGGTGGTGGCCGCCGTGGTCGCCCTGGTGGTGCAGTCCCGCAACGACGCCCGGCAGGAGGCCACCACCCGCTCGGTAGCGGTCGCCCAGACCTACGCCAACTCGCCGGGCATCGTCGAGGCGCTGCGCTCCCCCGACCCGAGCGCGGTCCTCCAGCCCTCGGCACAGGCGGCGCGGATCAACGCCGGCGTGGACTTCATCGTCGTACTCGACAACGACGGCATCCGCTACACCCACCCGAACCCGGACCGGATCGGCCACAAGTTCGTCGGCGACTACCAGCCCGCGCTGTCCGGGCAGGTGGTGACCGAGGAGGTCACCGGGACCATCGGGCCGCTGGTGCAGGCGATCGTGCCGGTGCGGGCGCCGGACGGGCAGATCGTCGGGATGGTGTCGGCGGGCATCACGATCGCCAATGTGACCAGCGCCAGCGAGCGGCAGCTGCCGGTGGTGCTGGGCGCGGCGGCGGCCGCGCTCGGGCTGGCGACCGGTGGGGCGGCGCTCATCAGCCGGCGGCTGAAACGGCAGACCCACGGGCTGGGGCCGACCGAGATGACCCGCATGTACGAGCACCACGCGGCGGTGCTGCACGCGGTGCGCGAGGGCGTGCTGATCCTGGGCGGTGACGGACGGCTGCTGCTCTGCAACGACGAGGCGCGGCGGCTGCTCGGCCTGCCGCTCGACGCCGAGGGGCGTCGGCTCGCCGAGCTGGGCCTGGAACCGGCGCCGCTGGAGCTGCTGACAGCCGGCGGGGCGGTCACCGACGAGGTGGTGATGGCCGGTGAACGGCTGCTCGCGGTGAACGTGCGGCCGACGGACCGGGACGGCGGGCCGCCCGGTTCGGTGGCGACGCTGCGGGACTCCACCGAGCTGCTGGCGCTGACCGGGCGGGCCGAGGTGGCGCAGGGGCGGCTGCGGCTGCTGTACGACGCCGGCGTCACGGTGGGCAGCACGCTGGACGTGACCCGGACGGCGGAGGAGCTGGCCCAGGTGACGGTGGGCCGGTTCGCGGACATCGTCACCGTCGACCTCGCCGAGCAGGTACTGGAGGGCGACGAGCCGCCGGCCGGTCCGGCGCTGCTGCGGATGCGGCGGGCCGCGCTGTCGACCGCGCGGGACGACTCGCCGTTCTACCCGGTGGGCACGGTGGTGGAGGTCGTGCCGTCGACACCGCTCGCCGGCGCGCTGAGCAGCGGGCTGCCCGGGATGGAGCCGCAGCTCGCGGAGGCGCGGGCGTGGCGGGAGCAGGACCCCGAGGGCGCGGAGCGGGCGCTCGCCCACGGGGTGCACTCGCTGGTGCGGGTGCCGTTGAAGGCGCGCGGTGTGCTGCTCGGGGTGGTGCGGTTCTGGCGGTCGGAGCGGGAGGAGCCGTTCGAGGAGGAGGACCTCGCGCTGGCCGAGGAGCTGGTCTCGCACGCCGCCGTCTGCATCGACAACGCGCGCCGGTACACCCGGGAGCACGCGATGGCGGTCACCCTGCAGCACAGTCTGCTGCCGCGCAGCCTGCCGGCGCAGAACGCGCTGGAGGTGGCGCACCGGTACCTGCCGGCGCAGGCGGGGGTGGGCGGCGACTGGTTCGACGTGATCCCGCTGCCGGGCGCGCGGGTGGCGATGGTGGTCGGGGACGTGGTCGGGCACGGGCTGCACGCCGCCGCGACGATGGGGCGGCTGCGGACGGCGATCCACAACTTCTCGACGCTGGACCTGCCGCCGGACGAGCTGCTGGGGCACCTGGACGAGCTGGTGAACCGGATCGACCAGGAGGAGTCGGCGACCGGCGGGGCGGCCGCGGCCGTCACGGGGGCGACCTGTCTCTATCTGATCTACGACCCGGTGTCGCGGCGGTGCACGCTGGCCAGTGCCGGGCATCCGCCGCCGGCGCTGGTGCGGCCGGACGGGACGGTGGTGTTCCCGGAGCTGCCGACCGGGCCGCCGCTGGGGCTCGCGGTGCTGCCGTTCGAGACGGTGGAGCTGGAGGTCGAGGAGGGCAGCCGGCTGGTGCTGTACACGGACGGGCTGGTCGAGGACCGTCAGCGGGACATCGACGTCGGGCTCGAGCTGCTGAGGGCGGCGCTGACCGGGCCGCCGCGCACTTCGGAGCAGACCTGTGCGGACGTGTTGGGGGCGCTGCTGCCGACGCGGCCGCAGGACGACATCGCGCTGCTGGTGGCGCGGACCAGGGTGCTGCCGGCGGACCGGGTGGCGCAGTGGGACGTGCCGACGGACCCGGCCGCGGTGTCCGGGGTGCGGGCGGCGGTGGCGGAGCGGCTGCGGCAATGGGGGCTGGACGAGGCCGCGTTCGTCACCGAGCTGATCCTGAGCGAGCTGGTGACCAACGCGATCCGGTACGGCACGGAGCCGATCCGGGTGCGGCTGCTCCTCGACCGGTCGCTGATCTGCGAGGTGTCGGACGGGAGCAGTACGTCGCCGCACCTGCGGTACGCGGCCACCACCGACGAGGGCGGGCGCGGGCTCTTCCTGGTCGCACAGTTCGCGGACCGGTGGGGGACGCGGTACACCGCCACCGGGAAGGTGATCTGGACGGAGCAGCCGTTGGAGTGAGGTGGGGATGGGGCGGGGGTGGGGCTCGTGCCCCCCCCCCCCCCCCCACCGGCCCCCGCACCCGCCCCCCCCCAATAA
>NZ_JAXCLC010000149.1:0-5099 GCF_034043715.1 Kitasatospora purpeofusca
TCCCGCACCCCACCCGGTGATCCTGCTCAGGCGCAGTCCGGGCAGCGCGGCGCGGGGCCGCGACGGGTCCTCCGACCCGGTCGCGGCCCCCGCTGACCCGAGCGGACGCCACGGGGAGGGTCAGCAGCTGCCGCCGGCAGGGCCGGTGGGCGCCCCGAGGCCGATGCTCAGGACCTCCGGCGCGGCGGGGACGGAGCAGCAGCCGCCGCCCGCGCCCTGCTCGGCGTCGGGCTGGTCGAACAGGCCGGCGCCGCCGCACACGCCGGTCTCCGGGAGGGTCAACTCGACGCGCGCGGCGGCCTCGTGGTCGCCCGCGAGCGCGGCAGCGACCGAACGGACCTGCTCGTAGCCGGTCATCGCGAGGAACGTCGGCGCCCGCCCGTAGCTCTTCATGCCGACCAGGTACACATCGCTCTCGGGGTGGGACAGCTCCTTCGCACCGTGCGGGTAGACCGTGCCGCACGAGTGCTGGTTGGGGTCGATCAGCGGTGCCAGCTCCACCGGTGCCTGGAGCCGCTCGTCAAGACCGAGACGGACCTCGGAGAGGAAGGACAGGTCCGGGCGCAGGCCGGTCAGCACGACGACCTGGTCGACGCTCTCGCTGCGCCGGCCGTCCTCGGCGACCAGGACGAGGCCCTCGCCCTCGGTCTCGACCGCGGCGGTGCGGAAGCCGGTGAGCGCGGAGGCGTGGCCGGCGTCGACGGCGGCCTTGGCCCGCAGGCCCAGCGCGCCGCGCGCGGGCAGCTCGTCGGCCGCGCCGCCGCCGTAGGTGGAGCCGGTGAGGCCGCGCCGCAGCACCCAGACCGCGTGCGTGCCGTCCTCCTCCTCGGCGAGGTCGGCGAGCTGGGCGAGCGCGGTGAAGGCGGAGGCGCCGGTGCCGACCACCGCGGTTCGCTTGCCGGCGAACCGCTTCCGCACGGCCGGGTCGGCGAGGTCGGGGATGCGGTACGAGACGCGCCCGTCGGCGGCGCGCTCGCCCAGTACCGGGAGGCCGTCGGCGCCGAGCGGGTTCGGGGTGGCCCAGGTGCCGGAGGCGTCGACCACGGCGCGGGCGGTGATCCGCTCCTCGCGGCCGTCCGCGTGCTCGACGTGGACGGTGAAGGGCTGCTCCGCGCGGCCGGAGTCGACGATGCGGTCGCGTCCGGCGCGGGCGACGCCGGTCACCCGGGCGTTGTAGCGCACGCGGTCACCGAGGACGTCGGCGAGCGGCTGCAGGTACCGCGACACCCACTCGCCGCCGGACGGGTAGGCGGCGCCGTCGGGGCGTACCCAACCGGTGGGGGAGAGGAGCTTCTCGGCGGTGGGGTCGACGACCTCGGCCCAGGGCGAGAAGAGCCGGACGTGGCCCCACTCCCGCACGGCCGCCCCGGCGGAGGCGCCGGACTCCAGGACCAGCGGTTCGATACCCCGCTCGACCAGGTGCGCGGCGGCGGCCAGGCCGATCGGACCCGCGCCGGTGACGACGACGGGAAGGGGGTTCGTGGCGGTGGGGGCGGTCACGGGTGGCTCCTCTGATTCGACAACAGTCGATGTCCTGTGGCAAGGATGGCACTTGCTTAGATATCGGTCAACATAGACATTCATCGAATTTGAGATCCCTGCCGCGATGATTCGACGTGTGTCAACATAGACGCATGTCGAACGCGAAGCCGCTGACCGTGCTGGAGCCCGACGCCGCCCCGTGCTGCCCGCCGCTGACGTCCGCCGAACTCTCGGAGGCGGACGCGGTGCGGATGGCGGCCATGTTCAAGGCGTTGTCCGACCCGGTGCGGCTGCGGCTGTTCTCCAAGGTCGCGGCCCACGAGGGACAGGAGGCGTGCGTGTGCGACATCCAGGACGTCGGGGTCTCCCAGCCCACCGTGTCGCACCATCTGAAGAAGCTGCGCGAGGCCGGCCTGCTGACCAGTGAGCGGCGCGGGACCTGGGTCTACTACCGGGTCGCGCCCGGCGTGCTCGCCGCGATGGCGGGCATGCTGGCCGCGGCCAGCTGACGGGTGCCGGGGCGGCCCGGGCGTACCAGCGCGTCGGCCGCCGCCGCAGCCCTGCTGTCGGCTGACCTCGCGGCCGTCACGGGCGTGCTGTCGCACCCTCAGGCGGGACCGGGTACCGGGCGCGGGGACGTCCTCGGAGAGGCGGCTGGACCGCGCTGCCGGGAGAGGAGGTCGGCGGTCTCGGCGACCGCCTGGCGGGCGGTGCGGCCCACGCCGACGAGGGTGGCAGAGGCGGGGCCGGTCCAGTCGCCGTAGCCGAGCAGGTGGATTCGCGGGTCCTCGACCAGCCGGGTGCCGTCGGTGCGGACCCGCCCGCGGGTCAGGGCCGGGCCGAGGGGCCGCAGGGCGGCGAGGTCGGGGCGCAAGCCGGTGCACCAGATGACGGCGTCGCAGGGCCAGGCGGTGCCGTCCGCCCAGGCCGGGCCGGCCGGGGTGAGGCGGTCGAACATCGGGTGGGCGGTGAGGAGTCCGGCGTCGCGGGCGGCGCGTACGGGCGGGACGGCGACGAGGTCGCCGAGGTCGCCGATGCGCGGCCCGTCGCCCCGGACGCGGCGGGTGGCGAGGTCGAAGAGCGCGCGGCCGTCGATCTCGTCCGGGAGGAAGCGCGCGGGGCGGCGGGTGACCCACCGTACGGCTGCGGCCTCGCCGATAAGGTCGGTGGCGATCTGGGCACCGGAGTTGCCGCCTCCGACCACGACGACGCGCTGCCCGGTGAAGGCGGCGGCGCCGTGGTAGCCGTAGGTGTGGAGCTGGCGGCCGGTGTAGTCGTGGCGGCCGGGGACCGCGGGGACGAAGGGCCGCTGCCAGGAGCCGGTGGCCATGATCAGCGACTGGGTCTGCCAGGTGGCGTCCGCGTCGGTGCGGACGACGAGCCCGGCGGGGCCGCGTTCGACGCCCTCGACCTGGACGGAACGGTGGACGGGCAGGTCGTAGCGCTTCTCGTACTCGGCGAGGTAGCGCACCACGTGTGCGGCGTCCGGGTAGGCCGTCCCTGCCTGCCCGGGCATGGGACGCCCGGGCAGGGACGAGTAGGCGGGCGGTGAGAACAGCCGCAGCGTGTCCCAGTAGTGCTGCCAGGCGCCGCCCGGGCCGGGGGAGGCGTCGAGGATCGCGAAATCGAGTCCGGCGCGCCGTAGGTGGTACCCGGCGGCGAGGCCGGCCTGGCCGCCCCCGACGACGAGGACCTGGACGCGCCGGACGCCGCTCACTCGGCCGTGGCCTTGCGGCGGTGGGTGAAGATCAGGGCCACCAGGGCCAGGCCCACGACCCCGCCGATCAGTTGCATGCCGAGGAAGCCGGGCAGGGACGACGGCGCGATGCCGGCGAACGTGTCGGTGAACGCCCGGCCGATCGACACCGCGGGGTTGGCGAAGGAGGTGGAGGAGGTGAACCAGTACGCGGCGCCGATGTAGGAGGCGACCGCGACGGGGGCGAACCGCAGGTGGCCGGTCCTGGCGAGGCCGAAGATCAGCAGGACGAGGCCGGCGGTGGCGACGACCTCGCCGAGCAGCAGGTGCCCGGCCGAGCGGTCGTGGGTCGACCATTCGACCAGCGGTTTGCCGAACATCGCGTCGGCCAGGACGGCGCCGCCGATCGCGCCCGCGATCTGGGCCGGGATGTACGCGGCGACCTCACGCGGGCCCAGGCCCTTGGGGTCCTCGCGGCCGGTCCACCACTCGGCGAGTGTGGCGACGGGGTTGAAGTGCGCGCCGGAGACCGGGCCGAGCAGCAGGATCAGGACGCCGAGGCCGAAGACGGTGGCCAGGGAGTTGGCGAGCAGTTGCAGGCCGACGTCCTGGCTGAGTTCGGTGGCCTGGATGCCGGAGCCGACGACGACCGCGACCAGCGCGGCGGTGCCGACCAGTTCCGCCGCGACCCGGTTCAGCAGCGGGATCGCCGGTGGTTCGACGGCGAGGGGCTCGGCCACGGTGGCGTCAGGTCTGGCCTCGTCTATGGCGCTCAACAGGGGGACTCCTCGTGCGGGGAGGCGGGTGTGGGCCGCCGGATCGGGCTGGGCTGGTTCAGCAGGACCGCTTGCGGTTGCCCTCGGCGGCTTCGCGGGCGGTGGCGGCCAGCCCGGCGAACTCCGCCGCCACGGCCTCCACGGCCTCGGCGCGGAGCTTGTAGTACGTGAAGCGCCCGCACGGCTCGGTGTCGACCAGGCCGGCGTCGCGCAGGATCCTCAGGTGGTTCGACAGGTTCGTCTGCCTGGCGCCGGTCTCCGCGACCAGGTGCGTCGTGCACAGCGCCTCCTCGGCGAGGAGTGCGATGATCCGCATCCGGAGCGGGTCGGCCAGGGCCTTCAAGACGTCACTGTCGACTGATGTCACCATAGGCTGATACGTTACCTGCGTCGGGGCCGCGAAGCGAGTCCCCTTCCGTCCGGCCACCTCCGGGGAACCCGCGTGTCGTCGCCCCACGAACCGCCGCCCGAGCTCGGGAGCGAGGCCCCCGTTCCCCGAAGGGCCGGAAACCCGATGACCGAACGCCCGCCGGTGCCGGACCCGGGACTCCCGGCGGGCACCGCACACCCGAAGGACACCCCGCCATGACCGCGCCGACCGCCTCCGTGCTGTTCGTCTGCATCCACAACGCCGGCCGCTCGCAGATGGCCGCCGGCTTCCTGCGCCACCTCGCGGGAGACCGCGTCGAGGTCCGCTCGGCGGGCTCGATCCCGGGCGACCGGATCAACCCCTCCGCCGTAGCGGCGATGGCCGAGCTCGGCATCGACATCTCCGGCCAGGAGCCGAAGGTGCTGACCACCGAGGCCGTCCAGGCGTCCGACTACGTCATCACCATGGGCTGCGGCGACGCCTGCCCGTACTTCCCCGGCAAGAAGTACCTGGACTGGAAGCTGGAGGACCCGGCCGGCCAGGGCGTCGAGGCCGTCCGTCCGATCCGTGACGAGATCAAGGGCCTCATCGAGGGCCTGATCGCCGAGATCGACGCCAAGGGCGACCAGGGCAGGGAGAGCAGGGAGAGCAGGGAGTGAACGGCGGACTTCGCGCGGTGCGACAAGCGGTGCGAGAAGCGGTGCGACAAGCGGTGCGAGAACGCGGAAGGGGGGCGGCCCCCCCCCGGGGGCCCCCCCCTGCCCCCGGCGGGGGG
>NZ_JAXCLC010000015.1:0-121974 GCF_034043715.1 Kitasatospora purpeofusca
GGGGGGGGGGGGGGCCGCCGGGCGGCGCGGGCGCCCCCCCCCCCCCACACTCCTTCGCGCGGGGCGCGGCCTTCGGGGCCGCGCCCCGTTCGCGTTCCCCCTCCTGGGCCCTGACTCCCCGCCAGCCCCCCTGCCGCCCCTGACCCCTGCCCGGGTGGTGCGCACACCCTGGGATGATGGCCCGACGGAACTCGTCCGCCGCCCCGGCGCGGGAAGTCGGCCGGGCCGACTTCCGGCGCAGGCGGACAGCAGGGAGCGGGGGCTCGTGAAGCGGTGGTGGCACAGGGCGGCGGTGACGGCCGCGGCCGTGGCGGTGGTCGCCGGGACGGTGGCCGGGTGCGGCGATCCGGAGCCGCCGGCCGAACGGCTGATCGCCGTGCGCCTGGACGCCGGGCGGCTGGTCGTGCGGACGGGCATGTGCCACGACGAGCGGCTGCACGTGGTGCGGGTGAAGGTGTTCCCGGGCACGGAGAAGCTGGAGGTGCACCCCCGCGAGGGCCGCTCCGTCACCGAGACCGTGGACCTCGGCGCCCTCCCGCCCGGCTGGACGACCTCCGGCAAGCCCCCGGGCCCGGTGGTCGCCGACCGCCGCTACACCGTGGAGGTCGTCCGCGACCGCGCCCTCACCGTGACCGTGCCCGGCGACGTGCTGCTGGGCCTGCCCGCCGGCAAGTGGGCGGCGGGCGGCTGGGACTGGGACTACAAGCTGCTGAACGCCAAGGACTTCGAGAAGCGCCGCAAGTCCTCCTGCCAGGACGGCTCCTGACCGTCCCCGTCGGCCGCCGGGGACGGTCAGGAGAGCGGGTCAGGGGGTCATGATCTGCCAGTAGACGGCGGCGTTGTTGCCGTCACCGCCGTTGCGCCCGAACCGGAAGTTCGGGTCCGACCCGAAGTTGTCGTACGAGTTGCTGCCCGCGTACGGGTTGTTCCAGTGCAGCTGCACGCGCTTGCCGTTGAGCAGGCTCACCTTGCAGTTGAACGCGTCGTAGATGACGTGGCCCTCGGTGCCGGTGAGGAAGCCGTTGCTCTCGGACTGCCAGCGCGCGGAGCTCCCGTCGTAGATCACGTCCGCCGGGGCCAGACCGTCCGACCAGACCCCGTGGTCCAGCCAGTAGTTCTGCAGCCGGAGCTCACAGCTGCTCCAGTTGACGAGCGAGACCTGCGTGCTGCGCGCCGCGGTCTGGATCGAGGACTGGCTCTCGCCGGTGGCCGCGCCGGCCGGCGCCGCGGTGGCGAGCATCGCGGCGAGGCCGGCGGCGGCCAGGGCCGCCCTGACGAGGGTCCTTCGCTGTGCCATGGGATCTTCCCTTCGTTCCCGGACCGCTTCCGTGCGGTCCTCCTGGGGAAGAGCCTCCGCGACGCGGGTTGACAGGTGGTCAACAGACGACCGACCACCGGGTCGGCGGCCCGTCACCCCACCGGGGCGTTCAGGGCTTCAGCCGGTAGTGGTAGCTGTGCGAGACCTCGAACCCGACCCGCTCGTACAGCCGCCGCGCCGTCGTGTTCCCGGCCGTCACCTGGAGGTACAGCGTCTGCGCGCCCCGCGCCTGGGCCCAGCGCGCGCCGACGTGCAGGATCGCCCCGGCGATGCCGCGGCGCCGGTGCGCGGGGTCGGTGGCCATGCAGAAGACGCCGGCGCAGCCGGGCGCCGCCACCACGAGCCCGATGCCGACGAGCCGGCCCTCGCGCTCGACCCCGAGATGGGCCGCCGGTCCGGTGATGCGGTGGAACAGCCGCTCGGCCTCCGCCCGGCCGCTCCCGGACGGTTCCAGCGCCGCGTAGGCGTCGAGCCAGGCCCGGGTGGGGTGTTCGGCGAGGGTGACGTCCAGCGACGTCGCGGGCCGCACGGCCTCGGCCACCGCGGCGGCCGGTGCCGTGCAGACCAGGGTCGCCGCGTCCCGCCGGTACCCGCGCGCGTCGAGCGCGGCGTCCAGCGCGGTGTGCTCCTCGGCGGGCGCGACCTGCACGGCGACCGGCAGCCCGTGCCCGGCGTAGTACCGCTCCACCCGCTCCAGCCCGTCCAGCAGGCCGGGGCCCCGCCCCACCGGCAGCGCGGAGTTGGAGCGCCGCCGCGGCACCCCGGGAGTGTGCCGCAGCAGCCAGCCGTCCTCCTCCCGTACCTCCTCGGCGGGCCAGGCCCGTGCCGCGTGGCGTTCGATCAGCCGCGTGTCGATCAAGGTGTTCTCCCGTCCCCGCCCGGGCCCGCTGCCCGGTGCATGCGGCAGGATGCCCCGAAAGGATCTTTGAGGTCCACCAGGTATTGCTTCGCAGACCTGCAAGGACGGCTTGATGCCGGACCCGGCGCGGCTCCTCCGGCTGCGGGAACTCGCGGACCCGGGCACCATGACGGCGGCGGCCGCCGCCCTCGGCCGCCCGCGGCGTAGGACGGTGAGTGGGCCAAGCCGAAGGGGCCCCGCCGGAAATCCGGCGGGGCCCCTGACCGTCGACGCGGTCACCTCGGCTGTCAGAACGAGCGGTTCGTCAGACCTGCTCGCCGGAACGCCGTCGCACCTCGACCTCCACGGCGTCCAGGAATTCGTCCGGCGGCCGGTATCCGTGCTCGACGATGTAGTGGATCACCAGGGTCGGCGCCACGAAGACGGTGTCGTCCGAGGACCCCCGGACGTGGATCTCCGCGCTCCCCAGCAAGCTGGTGCCGTTCTTGGCGTGCGGGTTGTCCACCATCAGAAATATGACACCGCAGAAATGGCACTCGTGCAGTCCGCGCATCTGATTGTCCGGCCTGGTGAGCAGCCTCAGCAGGCCGTCCACGACCTCGTCGGCCACCTCGCCCCGCTGGTACTCGTGCGACCTGTCCAACCAGCCGATGTTCACCATCCCCTCGGCGGGCTTGTGGTACGCGTACGGCGATCCGTCCGGGTAGTACGTCACGAGTTCGACCACTTCCTGCAGATGGCAACATGCACGACGCCCATGTTCTCCTTCAGGATTTCACTGAGCCGCATCGCGTCGCTCACGGTGATCGATTTGACGGACATCTCCATGTCGGGGCCCGGGAACACAGTGTAGTCCTGCACCTTGGCCCCCTTCCCGCCCTTGATGGTCTCCGCGATCTTCGGCTGTGGGAACCCTCCCAGCTCTACGTTCAGCCCATCGATCTGATCGAGCTCCTCGCCGTCCTTGACGTAGAAGTGCAGCGTGGTGCCCTTCGGCACCTCGACCTCACCCGATCCCTTGATGTAGGCGCCGTGTCCGGCGATGACCTTCTGCTTGTCGGGGCGTCCCCGCTGGTTCCATACCGCCGCATTTCCCTTGCCGGGCCCCGCCTTGGCGCGGGCGCCACTGTTCGACACCCCGTTGCTCCGGGAGGGCGACTTTCCGCCGCCCGCCTTCGAGGCTCCGGGAGCGGGACCGGACTTCTTGGCGGCCGCGGCCCGCGAAAGGGACGGCGAACTCGGCATCGACTTGGCGGCGCCCCGTACGCCCTTCGCGGCTTCGCTGCCGCGTTCGACGGCCTTGACCACGTCGGTGACGGTGTCGACGGCGTTGGCGACCTTGGAGGCGATGCGGGCCGCGGTGGCGGCGCTGCCGATCACCGGGATGACGGCGACCAGCGACATGGCCGCGTTCTTCCAGTCGCCCTCGGCCGCGTACCAGACGCCGTTGACGATGTCGCAGGCGTCGCCGATCACCGGGATCATGCCGGCCACGTCCAGGACGGTGTGGCCGATGTTGGAGATGGTGCTGTAGTTCTCCTTGACCACGTCGACGGCCTTGCTGACCGCCTGCGTCGCCTTCTTGACGATGCTGGAGCCCCACCACAGACCGCTCGGGTCCGAGAAGGTGAGCGGGCTGTTGTTGGCGTACAGGTAGCCCTGCAGCTGCTGCGGGTCGCTCGTGTCGATGACCGGGTCGACCGACAGGAAGCGGCCGAGTTTCGGATCGTACTCACGGGCGCCGAGGTGGGTCAGGCCGGTGGCCTTGTCCTGGGCGCCGCCGACGAAGCCCTTCTCGCCGAGCCACTCGCCGGGGGCCGGCTGCGCGCCGCGCTCCTCGCCGAAGGGCTTGAACGCGCGCCGGGTCGCCCCGAGCGAGGAGGCGTCGACCGCCGTGGTGCCCGTGCCGTTGAGGTCGGAGGCGATGTAGCTGAGCCGTCCGTCCGAGGTGCGGGCGATGGTCGGGCCGCCGTCGGTCGGGTAGTACCGGGTGCCGGTGACCGTGCCGGTGGTGGTGTTGAGGGTCAGCTCGGTGCTGCCGAGGTAGAGCGTGGTGCTGCCCGGGTCGCGGCGCAGCAGGCGGTTGCCGTCGGCGTCGTAGACGTAGGTGGAGGTGCCGCCGCTGGTGGCGGCGGTGGCCAGGTGGCCGTCCGGGTCCCAGGTCATGGTCTGGGTGTTGCCGCCCTCGTCGGGGCGGGTGAGGGTGTTGCCGGTCTGGTCGTAGGTGTAGCCGGTGGTGACGGTCGGACCGCCGCCGGTGCGGGTCTGGGTGGCGGTCGGGGCGTGCGGCCGGGGCTGGCCGGGTGCCGGGTAGGTGTGGGTGGCGGTGACGTCCTTGGCGGTGTCACCGGTGGGGTCGTGGTCGACCGTGCCGGTGCGGTTGCCGGTGGTGTCGTAGCTGAAGGACTGCCAGTAGGGGGCCGGTCCGCCGAGGGCGGCGGAGTCGGGGGAGGTGTTGGTGCAGCCGCCGACGCCGGGCACGGACGGGCCGGGGCGGGTGGTGGTGCCGCCGGTGTCGGTCCAGGCCTGGGTGAGGCGCTTCAGGTGGTCGTACGTGAAGCACTGGGTGTCGGTGGCGCCGTCGTTGCGCCAGGTGGAGACGGAGGTGACGTCACCGGCCGGGCTGTAGGTGTAGTCGGTGACGTCGACCGAGGTCCGGCCGTCCTCCTTGTCCAGCAGGGAGCGCAGCAGCCGGCCGGTGCCCGCGTCGTAGGTGTGGGTGACGGCGACCTGCTTGGGGACGTCACCGTAGGTGATCCGCCCGAGCCGGCCGAGTTCGTCGTGGACGGTGAAGTTGACGTAGTCGTCGCCGAGCGAGGAACCCATCGAGATCAGCAGGCCGTTGGGGTTGCGGCCGAGGTACACCGTCTCGGCCGGCAGCGGGCCCGTCGCGCCCAGGTCGCTCAGGGCCGGCAGGCCGGAGACCGGGTCGTAGGTGGTCTCGCTGCCGTAGGTGCCGGAGAGGGCGCCTTCGCCGTCCGGGACGGTGATCCGGGTGCCGGTCGCCTGGTAGGCGGTGTTGTAGCCGGTGACCTCCTGGCGGTAGCCCTTGCCGTCGGACCAGCTGGTCGCGGAGGTGGGCAGGCCGGGCAGCAGGGTGTCGTACTCGTAGGTGGCCAGCGGGGTGCCGGTGGTGCTGCCGAGGTTGCGCGACAGCGGCCGGCCGAGGATGTCGTAGCTGACGGCGACGGTGGTGCCGCGGGCGTCGGTCGTGGAGACCGGGCGGTCGGCGGCGTCGTAGACCGTGGTGGTGGCGCCCTTGTCCGGGTCCTCCGAACGGGTCTGCCGGCCGTGGATGTCGTAGCCGTACGTCCAGGCGTTGCCGACCGGGTCGGTGACCTGGCTCAGCTTGCCCTCGACGTCGTAGGTGTACTTCGTCGTGTCGTACGCGCCCTGCGGCGCGCCGTTCTTGTACTGCCGCAGTTCGGTGGTGCGCCCGCGCGAGTCGACGAGGGTGCTGGTGGCGACGCCGCCCTGCGGCGGGGTGGCGTCGGTGCGGTCGACGCCCGGGTAGGAGACGGTGGAGCGCCACTGCTCGATCGCCTTGGACGAGAAGGTCTGGACGACCGGGCGGCCGAGGCCGTCGTAGAACGCGGCGGTCTGGCCGGGGACCTCGTTGTCGTTGGCGACGAAGCGGGTGGTGCCGGGGTCGCCGGTGCGGTTGATGTACGGCTGGTTGGTTTTCACCGTCTGGCCGTGGCTGTTGTAGAAGGTGTCGCTGATGATCCGGGCGTCGGCGGCGTCGTTGGCCGGGGAGCTCTGACTCTGGACCGGCTCGCCGAAGGCGTTCAGGATGGTGACGCCGACGGTGTAGCTCTTGCCGCTCTCGCGCAGCTTCCTGGTGGTGACCGAGCTGGTGCCGGTGTTGGTCAGCTGGTACTCGACCAGGCTGTCGGCGAGGTCGGTGCCCGGGTTGCGGCCGGGCTGCCAGGCGGCCGTGGTGCGGCCGAGGGCGTCGACGGTCTGCTGCGTGGTCCGGCCGTTGTGGTCGACCGACTTGACCGGGACCTCACGGGTCGGGTGGAAGGTGGTGGTGCTGCTCCAGCCCTTGGCGTTGGTCGCCTTGACGCTGGTCGGCAGCACGTCGGCGGCCGGCTGGTACTCCGTGGTGGTGGTCGCGCCGGCGGCGTCGGTGCTGGTGGTGACCCGGCCGTAGGCGTCGTAGCCGACGGTGGAGACCAGGGAGAACACCGGCTGGCCGCCGGAGAAGCCGTCCAGTTCCTCGGTCCGGGTCACCTGGCCGGGGCCGTTGAGAGTGTTGAACGCCTGGCCGTCGAAGTAGGCGCGGTTGCGTCCGAGCGTGTTGGCCTCGGTCGGGTCCGTGGCGCAGTCGCCCTGGCCCTGGATCGTCTCGGCGACCCGGTCGACCATCCACGCCGCCGTGTTGCGGGCGTACTTGGTGACCACGCACAGGTCGGGCAGACCGTCCGCGCGGTCGACGACCCGCTTGGGCATGCCGTACTCGTCGAAGACCGCGGACTTGGAGGTGGACTGCCACGATCCGTCCGAGCGCAGCGCGCTGTCCTTGCCCGTGCCGTTGCGCAGCATCTGCGCGGTCAGCGGGGGCAGCCCGGTGCCGCGGTTGTGGGTGGCGGTGGATGTCGACAGCCACATGTCGGACTTGGTGATCGCCACGACCGTGCCGCCGTCGGCGGTGTAGGTGTGCCGTTCGCGGAGCGAGCCGGCCAGCGGGTTGGCGTCGTTGACGGTGCCGCCGTTGATGTCGGTGTAGGTGACGGTGCGCTTGCCGCCGTCGGCCTTGTAGTCCCCGTCCATGCCGCGCAGGTAGAAGGAGACGGCCTTGCCGATCGGGTCGGGGGCCGCGCCGCTGCGCGTGATGACCTGCTCGTAGCCGCGGAACTGGTTCCAGGTGCGGCGCTTGGGGTCGGTGTACTCGTCGTCGTCGCGGTGCCAGGCCGCGTCACCGGCGTACTCGTACGTGGTGGTGCGGGCGGGCGAGCCGCCGAACGGGTCGCGCTCGTTGACCTGGGCGACGACGTACTTGTGGAACCAGTCGAGGCTGGGGTCGAGCGGGCTCTTCTCGTCGGCGTTCCAGTAGACCGGGTAGCAGCGCTTGCCGTTGCCGTCCTGGCTGCCGGGGAGCGCGCCGGGCGCGCAGTCGGTCGCGGCGTAGACGGCCTCGGTGACCTTGCCGGTCTCGGCGGTGACGCCGATGATGCGGCGCCGGTTGAGCGCGGGGCGGCCGTCGGTGCTGGAGTCGACGCGGTTGTTGAGGAACTTCCCGGTGAAGGTGATGGCGGGCTGCTGGATCTTGTCGGCGCCGTCGTACCCGGTGTGGGTGAGCGACTTCAGCCACAGGGCCGGGGCGGTGCGGTCGCCCGGGTCCGGGAACTCCTGGTCGAGCGCGTAGGAGTCGACGTCGGCGTAGCCGCCGCCGTTGAGGACCTGGGTGGTGATCGCGGTCAGGCGCCGGGTGGACCAGAAGGTGGCGCTGTAGTTGGCGCAGGCGCCGGTGGCGGCGCAGTTCTGGTCGAACGGGACGTCCGGCCACTTGGCCGCGTCGGCCGTGGTCAGCTTGGCCGGCGCGCAGTCGAAGCCGGCGTCGGGCAGGCAGCGTTCGGCGGTGCTGAACAGCACCTGGCCGGTCGGCTTGACGCTGTCCGCGTCGGTGAGCCTGGAGCCGTAGGCGATCCGGGTCAGGTAGCCGCCGCGCACGTACGGGGTGCGGGTGCCGGACGGGTTCTGGGCGGAGACGCCCCGCTGGTACTGGTTGGTCTCCTTCTCGTACCAGTGGGAGATCACACCGCCGCGGGGGTCCACGACGAAGTCCAGCATCCAGCGCCAGGCCTGGTCGCACCAGGAGGCGTCGAAGGTCGGCTGGTTGCACTCCTCGCCGGCGTTGTTGCCGTAGACCGGGGTGGTCCAGGCCGAGTTGGTGGCCGGCGAGGAGGCGTTGCCGCCCGGCTTGCGGCCGGCCCCGAAGTAGTACTGGGTACCGTCGGTCGTGGTGACCTTCCAGTGCTCGCCGTTGTTGTCGCCGTTGACGGCGCCGGTCAGCAGTTCGACGCGGGAGGCGTCGTCGCCCTCCAGCCGCCACTTGCCGGTGGCGTCGTCGCGGACGAGGACGGAGGAGCGGCCGTTCAGCGAGATCGTCGCGTTCCAGCCGGCGAGGCACTGCTCGCCGGAGCCGGCCTGACCGTCCTTGGCGCACGGCTTGAAGCGGCGCTCGACGAAGCCGGGGGTGTAGTCCCAGCCCTCGCCGATCCACGAGGACTGGTTGTTGGTCGCGGCCGTCCGGCCGTCCACCGCCTGCGAGCTGTACGACAGGCTGACGTTCGGCTTGGACCCGCCCAGGCCGTCCGGGACGGCGATCGGGTAGGACCAGTTGAACCCGCCGGTGTTGCCGCCGACGCTCCAGGTGCCCGAGGGGGCGAGGCCGGTCGCGCCGTAGGTACCAGCGCCGCCGCCGGGGGCGGCCGACGCGGCCAGCACCGTCCCGCCCGAGGGGCCGGAGGCCGCCGAGCGGGCGGCGGAGAGCTCGGCTGCGGCGGGCGCGGCCTGCGCCGTCCCCGCCTGCAGCTCGACGTCGGTGCTCAGCAGACCGGGACGGGCCTGGGTGCGGCGTGTCTCGACCGGCGTCTGGGTGCGGCACTCGGGCCGTTCGGGGGTGGTCAGCGCGCACTCGGGCAGCGCCACCAGGCGGGCCCGGGAGAGCCAGTCACCGCCGAACGCGCCCTCGACCGAGGACACGTCCACGTCGACCTCGACCGGAGCACCGGCACCGCCGTCCGAGGCCGGCCGCACCGACAGCAGCAGGCCGTTGACGCCCGCCTTCTCGGCGGCCGACCGGTCGGCGACGGTGACCCGGACCTTCTGCGGTGCGGGCGCCGTCCGCGCGCCCAGCAGCCCTGGCGCGGCGGCGACGGCCGCCACGGCCGGCGAGCTCACCCAGACCGGTGCGGCCCCCGCCCGGCCACCGGCCGGCACGGCCGACGGGGCGGCGGCGAAGGCCGATCCGCTGACGCTGTCCGGCGTCGCGCTCCTCGGCGCGAGGTCGACCTCGGTGTCCACCGCCGCCGGCCAGCTGACGGGCTTGGCCCGCCAGGCCGGAGCACCGTCGCCCTTGAGCGGTGCGGGCTTGACGGGGGCGGCGTTCTTGCCGCCGACCGCCGGGACCGGAACGAGGTCGCGGGGCGACCAGACCTTGGGATTGCGCGGCTTCCACTCCACCGCGTGGGCGGGCCCGACGCCGACGAGCATCGACAGTACGAGGACGGCGACGGTGCTGAGCCGTCGTCTCCCTCGTGACCGCCCGCCGGCGCGGAGTCCCCCTGATGATGACGACACGACTTGCCCCCTGGCACGCCGAAGCAGACCTTCCGACCGGAAGGCCTGCTGAACGGAGATATTTGCGCGGAGCCTAACGCCCGTCGGAGAAGCGATCCATCGGTAACCCGGGCCGCACCGATAGGGAACGAACTGATGTGAGGTCGACTTCTTCTCCGGCCACCACGGAGCGTCAAGGAATGGTGGGTGGTTTGCCTGCATTGCTGTGCCGGATTCCCGAAGTTCCATTACCGAGTGCAGGCGAACGACCCACCGAGGCGAATCGAATGACTACGCAGAGCTGTCGCCTGTGAGCCGCGTCACATTGGCGACGACCTTCCGTCAGATTGGTTGCCACATGCGGGTGTTAAGTTCCCGTTCGCCGATATCCGCACGGCTCTCCACGATCTGACGAGGGGTTTCCACATATGGGGTCGATATCCCCCCCGCACCGCGGTCGTCGACGCAGATCGGTGCTCGCCGCATCGATCGGCCTCGTACTGACCGTCGGCGCGCTCGGTTCCACCGGACCGGCGCTCGCCGCGACCGGCTCCGCCCCGACCGCTGCCGCCACCACCGCGCCCGGCACGGCCGCTACCGCCCCGGCCGCTACCGCCCCGGCCGCTACCGCCCCGACAGTGCCCGGCGCAGTCGCTCCGGGCACGGCCGCCCCGGGCGCGGACCGGACCGCCGCCGCCCAGGCCGCCGACGCCGAGCACCGCTCCGCCGAGGCCGCGGCCCTGGCCGAGGCGAAGCGCACCGGCAAGCCGGTCGGGATCCCGGCCCTGACCACCGAGACCGACACGGTGGTCGCCAACCCGAACGGCACGCTCGGCCTGCGGCGCACGGTCGCCCCCGCGCGCGCCAAGCAGCAGGACGGGGCCTGGAAGGACCTGGACGCGACCCTCGCCCGCGGTGCCGACGGCAGCGTCGCCCCCAAGGTGACCAGCAACCGCCTCACCCTCTCGGGCGGTGGCTCCGGGCCGCTCGCCTCGCTCGACCAGGACGGCAAGAAGCTCGCCCTGAGCTGGCCCGGCACGCTTCCGGCGCCCGCCCTGGACGGCGAGACCGCCACCTACGCCGAGGTCGTGCCCGGCGTCGACCTGAAGGTCACCGCGAACCAGGCGGGCGGCTTCACCCAGGTCCTGGTGGTCAAGACCCCGGAGGCCGCGAAGAACCCCAGGATCAAGGACCTCACCCTGGGCATGAGGGCCGACGGCGTCTCGGTGAGTGCCGACGCCGGCGGCAACCTCAACGCCACCGACGCCGGTGGCCGGGTGGTCTTCCGCGCGCCGGCGCCCACCATGTGGGACTCCAGCACCGCCGCGCAGGCCCCGACCGTGCCCGCCGCCCCCGCAGCGGCGAAGGCCGGCCTCCGGACGGCCGTCGCGACGGCAGCCGCACCGGCCGGGGACGCGAACCCCGACGCGGCGGCCTCGCCCGCCGCCCCCTCTGCGCCCGCCGCCCCCGCCGCGCCCGCCGACTCCGACGGTCTGAAGACCCACTCGGACGCGGCCGGCCCCGGCGCCGCCGCCAAGGTCTCGCAGGTGGCCGCCACCCCGGCCGGCACCTCGCTGACGATCACCCCGGACACCGCGTTCCTCGACGCGCCGACGACCACCTACCCGGTCTACATCGACCCGCCCTGGACCCCCACCAGCCGGGGGACCCAGCACTGGACCTGGGTCCAGGAGGCGTACCCGACCAAGACCCACTACGACGACTACGGCGACCAGTACGACCCCGGCGTCGGTTACCAGCAGTGGCAGGTCAGGAAGGGCCTGGAGCGCTACTACTTCCAGATCGACACCGGCGACCTGGGTGACAAGGCCATCCGGAAGGCCTCCGTGCTGGCCACCCAGTCCTACGGCGCGGCCAACAACTGCGCCTCCGAGTTCGGTGTCGTGCTGCACCCCACGCACCCCATCGACGGCTCCACCTCGTGGGGCCAGCAGCCCTGGGACTGGGGCCCGCTCGGTACGTTCAAGCTCAACAGCGCCGGCGGCGACGGTTGCCCCGGCGCCACCGCCACCGGCGAGTGGGACATCCGCGACCACCTGACCGCGAACAACTGGCGCGGCGCGCTGACCTTCGCGCTGTTCGCGGCCGACGAGTCCGAGCAGGCCGGCAACATCGGCTTCAAGCGGTTCACCCGCACCCCGAGCAAGCTGCCCTACATCTACGTCGAGTACAACCGCGCCCCGTACAAGCCGTGGAGCCTGGGCATGAGCCCGACCCCGGTGAACGCCAACGGCAACGGCTGCGGCTGGATCGGCGCCACCAACGCCGCCACCGGCATCCGGCTGTCGGCCTGGGTCGGCGACCCGGACGCCAACCAGATCGACGCCCAGTTCGAGGTCCGCGACTCCGGCGCGGCCGGCGAGCCGGTCGTCTGGGGCAGCGGCTGGGGCAACCTCGGCAACAGCAATCACGAGGCCGCCGTCGTGCCCGGCAACCTCTCGGACGGCCACACGTACTACTGGCGGGTGCAGGCCGGTGACGGCGAACTCGCCTCGGAGTGGGCGTTCGGCTGCATGTTCAGCCTGGACCTCACCCCGCCGTCGGTGCCGACCGTCACCTCCACCGACTACCCGCCGTCCGGCACCCTGCCCGGCTCCGCGAAGGTGATCGGCCAGGCCGGTGCCTTCACCGTCCGCTCGACGGACAACGCCAGCGGCATCCTCTACTACGAGTACGCCTTCAACTCGGCCATCCCGGTCGGCGGCGCCGCGACGGCCTACGCCGGCGGCGACGGCTCCGCGGTCCTCAACCTGACGCCCACCATGTGGGGCACCAACATCCTCCGGGTCCAGGCGGTCGACCGGGCCGGCAACCGCTCGCAGGAGAACACCTATACCTTCTACGCACCGAGCGACCCGAACGACAGGACGGTTCTCGGCGACATCACCAACGACGACCGGGTCGACCTGCTGCTTCCGGACTCCGGCGACAACCTGCGCGTCTACCCGGCCGCCACCGACCCCGGCGCCACCGGCATCCTGGCGTCCGACAAGGCCAACAGCCCGGGCGGCAAGGGCTGGAAGAACACCCTCGTCACCCACCGCGGCGGCAACGGGATCCACGTGGACGACCTGTACGCCTACCGCGACGGGGAGCTGACCCTCTACCGCAACACCCTGACGACCGGCACCTTCGCCACCACCTCGCAGTACTTCACCGCGAACGCCACGATCGCGGTCAAGAGGCCCGCGGCCGGGCGCTGCAAGCTGCTGGACGGGCAGGCGTGCGGTTCCGCCTACGCCACCGACTGGACCAGGGTGCGGCAGGTCCTCGCGTTCGGTTCCGCCGAGGGCGGTACTCCGGACAAGACCCGCACGGACCTGCTCACCGTCGAGGACAACGGCCAGGGCGGCACCCAGCTCTGGCTGTTCCGCGGCACCGCCGCCACCGGCGTCGTGGACAACCCGGTCCTGCTCTCCACCGGTGACTGGCGCGACCTCGACCTGATCGCGCCCGGCGACACCACCGGGGACGGCCTGGCCGACCTCTGGGCCCGGGACCGGCAGTCCGGCAAGCTCCTCCAGTACCCGAGCCGCAGGAACGCCGCCGGCAAGGGCGACCTCGCCGCCTTCGGCAACCCGGTGACGGACAGCGCCATCGGTGTCGGCCTGACTCCGCTGGTCTACCCGGCCGTCGGTTCCTCCGGCGACCTCGCCGGCGACGGCATCGCCGACCTGTGGGCTCTCAACTCCAGTGGGGGGCTCGACAACTGGCGTGGCACCACCGCCGACGGCACCGCCGCCACCCCGGTCAGCGGCTTCGCCGGACAGCCCGTCCTCGGCTTCCCGGGCGGGACCGTCAGCATCCACACGGCGCTCACCGGCCGGTGCGTCGACGCCCGCGCCGCCAACGACGGTGACAGCCTGAACCTCTGGGACTGCTGGAACGGTGACCGGCAGCACTTCACCTTCCACAGCGACAAGACCCTGCGTGTCTCGGGCAAGTGCGTCACCATCGGGGCGGACGGCCGGATCGTCGTCCAGCCCTGCCCGTCCGGCCCGACGGCTTCGGCGACCGACAGCCAGAAGTGGGAGCTGCGCGCGGACGGTTCCATCCAGAACCCGTCGTCGGGCTCCTGCCTGGACGTCCCGCAGTCGAACGGCGAGAACGGGACGGACCTGGCGCTCTGGGGCTGCAACGGTGGCACCAACCAGCGCTGGACCACCACGGCCAACGGGCCCAGCCCGCTCCACAGCGCGGTCGACCGCCGGAAGTGCGTCGACGCCTTCGCCGCCTACGACGGCGCGCAGATCACGGTGTACGACTGCTGGAACGGTTCCAACCAGTACCTGACCTTCTACACCGACGGCACCCTCCGGGTGTACGGGAAGTGCCTCGCGGGCGCCGACAACAGCGGCGACAACGGCACTCGCCTCATCCTCTGGACCTGCCTCCCCGGCACCGCCGGGAACAGCCAGCAGTGGGCGATGAGCGGTGACGGCGCCATCGTCAACGCGCCGTCCGGCCGGTGCCTGGACCTCCCGGGAGGCCGGGCCGAGAACGGTGCCGAGCTCAAGATCTGGGACTGCAACGGCGGCCCCAACCAGAAGTGGACCACCACCTGACGGGTGATCCCCCCAACCCCCGGCCCGGGCCTCCCTGTTCTTCGCGGGGGCCCGGGCCGGGGCCTTTCACCGCACCGGCGGCCGGGGGATTCCCCCACCGTGCGTCGTCCGGTTGCCCCGACGGCCGGTCCACCGGGTGCCACCCTGGCCCGGTGGATCTTGGTCGACGAGGCTGAGCACATCGGCATTTCCGAACAAAGGGAACCAATCGTGTTCAGCCGCACCGCCCGTACTGCCCGTACTGCTGGCACCGCCAGTGCCACCCGTACTGCCCGCACCACCCGCACCGCCTTCCGAGCCACCGCCGTGGGCGCCCTCGCCGTCGCCGCCTGCGCCACCCTGATGGCGGGCAGCGCCGGAGCGATCGTCAACGGCGGCGACTCCACCGAGCGCTACCCGTTCATGGCGACGATCCCGGAGTCCGCCCCCACCCTCGGCCTCCTCGACGGCAACTGCGGCGCCTCGCTGATCGACCCCCAGTGGGTGCTGACCGCCGCGCACTGCATCGCCGTCGAGGGCATCGAACTGGAGGGTATCGTCCGGGTCGGCAGCGACCACCGGAAGACCGGCGGCACCGTCCGGAAGATCGACCGCACCTTCGTCCACCCCGGCTACGTCAACGGCGCGGGCGTCGCCGCCAACAAGGACGACCTCGCCCTCGTCCGCCTGGACCGCCCGGTCGGCGAGCGGCCGATCAGGATCGCCGAGCCCGGACGCCCCGGCACCGCCACCCGGCTGCTCGGCTTCGGCACCACCGTCGACGGCGAGTTCGCCTTCCCCGAGCGGCTCCAGGAGCTGAACACCCGACTGGGCGCCGCGTCCGACTGCGCCCCCGGCTTCGCGGACCGGACCAGGCTGTGCACGGTCTCCACCAAGCCCAAGGCCATGGCCTGCCACGGCGACTCCGGTGGCCCGCAGGTCCAGAAGGGCCGGAACGGGCGCTGGGAGCTGATCGGCGTCACCTCCGGCCCGGGCGCCCTCGGGGTGCCCTGCTCGGAGGGCCCCGGGCTCTACACCAGTGCCTCCGCCTACAAGGGCTGGATCCAGCAGACTTTGAAGGACAACCGCACGTCGACCCACGCCGCCCACGCCGCCGACGCCGCCGACGCCGCGCCGACCGCGGGCTGACCGGACCTGACGGCCCCGCCACGGGCCGCACCGCGTGAGCCGTCCGCCCGGTCGCCGTCCGCCCGGTCGCCGGGCGGACGGCCCTGCGCGACCCGCGCGAGCCGCCCGTCCCAGGCGCCCGTTCACTCGGCGCCGACGACCTCCAGCAGCCGCGCCACCAGCGGGTTCGGGTCGTCCCGGCGCCAGGCGACAGCCACCCGCGTGCGGGCGGTCCCCGGCTCGACCGGCCGGAACGCGACACCCCGCAGCCGGATCCGCCGGATGCTCGCCGGCGCGAGCGAGACCCCCAGTCCCGCCCCGACCAGCGCGCACACCGTCTGCCACTCCACCGCGTGCTGCACGATCCTCGGCGCGAACCCCACAGACCCGCACACCTCCGTGATCCGGTCGTACAGGCGCGGCCCGACCGCCCGGGGGAGCAGCACGAACGGCTCCTCCGCCAACGCGCCCACCCCCACCGTCCGCCGGGCGGCCAGCGGATGGTCCGAGGGCAGCACGGCGACGAACGGCTCGGTCAGGACGGTCCGGAAGCCCAACGCCCCCTCCTCCCCGGCGGGCGGCGGCTCGCGCAGCAGCCCGATGTCGACGGCGTCCTCGTGCAGGGCGGCGAGCTGCGGCGCCGTGGTCATCTCACGGATGTCCAGCTCGACGTCCGGGAACCGCTCCCGGAAGGTCCGCAGCAGCCCCGGCAGGACGGTCAGCGCCAGCGAGGCGGAGAACCCGATCCGCAACCGCCCCGCCCGTCCGCTCCCCACCGCCCGCGCGGCGGCCAGCCCGTCCGCGAGCCCGGCGAGCGCCCGCTGCGCCGAGGGCAGCAGCTCCCGCCCGGCCGGGCTGAGCGCGACCCGCCCGGGCGCGCGGACGAAGAGCGGATGCCCGACCTTCGCCTCCAGCCGGGCGATCTGCTGGCTCAACGGCGGCTGGGCGATACCGAGACGCGCGGCGGCCCGGCCGAAGTGGAGTTCCTCGGCGAGCACGGTGAACGCGTGCAACTGGGGGAGGGGGAGTTCGGGGCGGTCCATATCCCTAGAGATACCAGACGATGGATCCTCGGGTATTGGACGTATCACCGCAGGTCACCTAGCGTTCGGCGCATGACGGAGCGACGTACGATCCTGAGCGGTTCGACCTTCGAGGAACAGATCGGCTACGCCCGCGCGGTCGTCGTCGGCGACCACGTCCACGTGTCCGGCACGACCGGGTACGACTACACGACGATGACGATCGCCGACGGCGTGGTGGAGCAGGCCGAGCAGTGCCTGCGCAACATCGGCGCGGCCCTCGACGAGGCCGGCTGCACCTTCGCGGACGTCGTCCGGGTGCGGTACCTGCTGCCCGAGCGCGCGGACTTCGAGCCGTGCTGGCCGGTGCTGCGGGCCTGCTTCGGGGACGTCCGCCCGGCGGCGACGATGCTGGTCACCGGCCTGGCGGACGAGCGGATGCGGATCGAGATCGAGGTCGACGCGTACCGGCCGCGCGCGGCCGGGGAGTAGCTGCCTTGCGCGAGTGGGAAGTCGGTCCCGCCGACTTCCCACTCCGACTTCTCACTCCGAGTTCCCACTCCGCGCGGGCACTCGTCACGGGCGCCGGCGCACCCGCAGGACGCTGGTGAGCAGCGGGAGGGTGAACTCGCCCTCCGCGGTGGCGGGGTGGCCCGCGAGGTGGGCGCGGGCACGGGCCAGCAGGTCCGCCCGCTCCTGCTCCGGCATCACCAGCACGCCCGCCTTGGTGCCGAGGGTGGCGACCAGGGACTCGGCGGTCCGGCGGTGGCCGTGCGGGAACTCCGCCTGCTCGGGGGCGTGGAACGGGCTGTCCGCGCCGGTCCTGGGCAGGTGCAGCTCCGCCGTCTCGATCCGCCAGGCGGCGGGCACGTCCCGCGGGCCGATCGCGGCCGGGCCGGTGACCCGCGCCAGTCCGGCGACCCAGTCGGTGCCGTCGTCGAAGACGTTCCACAGCCCCGCGAGCACCCCGCCGGGCGCGAGGACGCGGGCGATCTCCGGCCCGGCCGCCGCCATGTCGAACCAGTGCATGGCGTTCCCGGAGACTACGGCGTCCACCGACCCGTCCGGGAGCGGAATCGTTTCCGCACTGCCCTGCAGCGCCCGCACCGAGGGCAGGCCGCGCCGCAGCTCCGCCAGCATCGCCGCGTCGGGCTCGACGGCGGTGATGTCCAACGCGTCGTCCAGCGCGTCGTCCAGCCCGAGCAGGGTGCCGGTGAGCTTCCCGGTCCCTGCTCCGAGGTCCAGGACTCGTGCCCCGGGTGCCCCCGCGAGCGCCCACCGCACGGCCTCGGGCGCGTAGTCCGGCCGGTGCTCGGCGTACGCGCCCGCCGCCGTGCCGAACGAGGTGCGGTGGCGCTGTCGTTCGCCGTCCGTCAGTGCGCGGGTGAATGTCATCGCGGCTCCTGCGCCAGGTGTTGATGTATCGGTCCGATGTATCGAGTCGATACATCGGGACCCTAGGTGCGGTCGTTTGTCGGCGCAAGATCCGCTGCGGCCGGACAGGCGGCGATGCAGGTCCCAACGAGTCGGGTGAGGATGCCGGGTGGGTGGGGAGACGGGCTGCGGTGAGTGGCGGGCGTTGCGCGGCAGCCTCGTCCTCGCACTTTGCAAAGTCGCACTTTGCAAAGTGTGGGAGGGCGAACGCGGTGCAGGCGGACCCTGCGGTGCGGGGGCCGCCATGCAGTGGCATGGACCTTGGGCCAAGGGCCAAAGTCCAAGGTCCAAGGGCCAAGGGCCGTCACTCAGGGGGTCGGGAACTGCCTGCGGTGATCGGGGTGAGCACCCCGGGCGGGGACCGGACTCCCTCTCCGCACTTTGCAAAGTGCGACTTTGCAAAGTGTGGGGAGAAGGACAAGGGCGGCGCAGGGGCCGCCTACGGTGATCGGGGGAGCGTGCGGGGTGCGCGGGCTGTGCGTTCGGCGCAGCTTCGGGCCGGCGGGGGTGGCGGCCAGCGCCGATCCGAACGGCAACTCCCGTGCCACCTTCACGGCTTCGACCGCCGGCACCAGTGACATCAACGCCGTCGGCCGCTGCGTGCCGGACCCGCGAACGGTCTGCCCGCCGTTCGTGGCCCGGTGGAAGGTCGCGGTGGTCGTCTCCTGAGCCACGGCGGATGCCCTCGGTTCCCTCCTCGAAGGGAAGGGCCCGAGGGCGCTTTCGGTGTGCTGTCACCGAGGGGCGGGTGGGGTGGACGTGACGGGGGCGGGGGTCGGACGCGGGACGTGGTGGTGGTTCAGGACGGGGTAGATCCAGGCCACCAGGGCGAGCAGCAGCGTGATCGGCAGGACGGTGCAGGCCGCGGCGGTCATGGCGGTCGCGGCGTCTCCGGGGCGGCGGTCAGGCGGTGGCATCGGTGCCCTCGAACTTCTCCTCGGGCAGGTCGAGTTCGGCCCAGACCGTTTTGGCGCCGGGCTTCCGGGGGAGGGTGCCCCAGCGGTCGGCGAGGGCGTCGACGAGCGTGAGCCCGCGCCCCGACTGCGCGTCGGTGGAGCACGCCCTCGGGTCCGGGAGGACGGGCCGCTTGTCGCCCCGGCAGTCGGACACCTCGATGCGGAGCACGGTGGTGCGCGACCGGCGCACGGAGGTGAGCGAGAGGCTCAGTTCGAACCCGCGCCCCGGTGCGCGCCCGTGGATCGAGGCGTTGGCGGCCAGCTCGGCCACGATGATCAGCGCGGAGTGAAAAGCCTCCGGGCAAAGGGAGTTGACCTCCCAGGAGGCCAGCTGCTCCCTGGCCGTCCGGCGGCCGATCGCGGCCCCTTTGGGGGTGGAAGAGAGGAGCGCGGTGTGGGCGCGCGGGGCCGGGTCGTCGAAGGGGATTTCGGACTTCATGGGGAAAAGCCTGCCCCCCCGGGCTTACGCTGACGATGCATCGGGTGGGCACGGTGAGTGCCTGTATGCGTGCGGAACGTGTTGTGTGACGGCCGTCGGCCGTGACCGGAAAATAGGGGAGGCCGTTATGGCTGAGGTTCGGGGCGGCGGAGACAGCGGCGATGTGCGGCCCGAGTTGGAGGAGGACCTCTCGGAGGTGTCCGACTTCCTCAAGGCGATCGGCAAGCAGATCAAGTTGCTGCGCGAGCGGGCGGGGTTGACGCAGAAGGAGTTCGCCAAGAAGGTCGGGTACACCGAGAGCCTGATCGGCGCGGTGGAGCAGGGGAAGCGAACGCCGCAGCGGGAGTTGCTGGAGGCGGCGGAGCGGGTGTTGGACGCCGGCGGGCTGCTGATCGTCACGTCGGACGACATCGAGAGTGCCAAGGCCAAGGCGCGGGTGCGGCATCCGGAGTGGTTCCGGGGCTATGCGGGCCTGGAGGCCCAGGCGGAGGAGCTCAACAACTGGAGTATGTACGGCATGCCGGGACTACTTCAGACCGAGGACCACGCGCGAGCTGGTTACGCGATGCGTCAGCCGCTCCTTACGGAGGAGACGATCGAGGCCCGTGTAGCGGCTCGCATGGCGCGGCAGGAGGTTCTCACGAGGTGGCCCCGGACCATGTTCAGCTGGGTCATCTGTGAGAGCGTGCTCAGGAGGCCGCTGGGCGGCTGGGGCATTCATGCGGCGCAGTTGCGTCATCTGCTGGAGGTTGGGAATACCAGGGGAATGGTGGTCCAGGTCATGCCGCTCGACCGCACTGACCACGCTGGTATGGGTGGACCGTTCATTCTGATCACCCCGAAGGACCGTTCGCAGATGGGCTACATCGAGGTGCAGACGAGCAGTAGGCTGATCACGGATCAGAGCGAAGTCCGGATCCTGAACGCGCGGTACGGCACGCTCAGGTCGCAGGCGCACACTCCGCCGGAGTCCATGTCGTTGATCGAGAAGATCCTGGGAGAACGATGAGCAGCGAACTGGTGTGGTTCAAGAGCAGCTACAGCAGCAACGAGGGTGGCGAGTGTGTCGAGGTCGCTGACGCGACGTCGGCCGTCCTCGTCCGTGACTCCAAGGACAAATCGGGTCCCCAGCTCACCTTCTCGCCGGCCGCCTGGGAGGCGTTCGTCGAGTTCGCGCAGTCGGTCTGACGACCAGTCTCCCCGCTCAGCGCCTCGCGACCGTCCACCGACCGGTGGACGGTCGCTTTCTGTGTGGGTCCCACCGCTCAGCTGTGTGGGCCGTGCCCTTGGCCCGCAGAGGAGTTGTTCCCTATCCTGGGCGCGCGCCACGACACCCCTCACTCCAGGGAGAGCGATGAGCAGCGAACTGGTCTGGTTCAAGAGCAGCCACAGCGGCAACGAGGGCGGAGCCTGCGTCGAGATCGCCTGGCGCAAGAGCAGCCACAGCGGCAACGAAGGCGGCGAGTGCGTCGAGGTCGCCGAGACGACGGCCGCCGTCCTCGTCCGTGACTCCAAGGACAAGTCCGGCCCCCACCTCACCTTCACCCCGGCCGCCTGGGCGGCCTTCGTCGCCTACGCCCGCTCCGCCTGAGTTCGCGTTCGGGCCCTGCCCGGCCTGCATGGATGGTCGGGTGAACATCTTCTACGAGTACCTGGAGGACCGGGAGTTCGGCCCCGAACGGCGTCCCGTCGTCCAGCGCCTCGCCGAACGGTCGCGTGCCCTGGCCGAGCACGGATCTGCGGCCCGACGATTTCTCCGCGTGGCACGCCCGGGACGCCCGTGGCCGACTCTCCGGACTGTCGCCCTGGGTGCACAGTTGGACCGCGACGGACAGCGCTGCGGTTCACTGGAGCCGCACGACCCCGGGAGCTTCGCCGACTCGGTCGACCTCGGCTGTCGGGAGTCCCTGACCGAGCAGGCCGCCTCGCCCGAGCCGACCCCGGTCGGCCGCCGCACCAGCGCACCGGGCGTCTCCCGTGCCCGCCGACCGCCGTCCCCGCCGAGACCCCGGCCGGCTCGGCGAGCAGTCCCACTGCTACCGGATCCATCCGAGAACCCCCGTTCTGTCCCGCTGACGGATCGTCAAACTGCCTCTAACGTTGGTCCACATGGGGGACAGGGGCGATCAGGATCCGAATATCCACAATCACATCTCGGGTGGGCACTTCCAGGGCCCGGTGTACCAGATCCGGGATGTCCACGGGAACATCACCTTCACCTGGGCGGCACCACCGCAGAGCTCCGAGGAGATCGCCTTCCGCCGGCAGTTCATCGAGGAGACCCGGAGGCAGTGGGCCCGCCAGGAGCGCGAGCGGATGGACGTCCGCATCCGCCGGGGCTGCGGCTGCATCGGCTCCCTCGCCGTGGTCGTGGGGCTCGTCGTCTTCTACAGCGTCTCGCGCGACGGGATCAGCACCTTCTTCCTCTCCCTCCTCGCGATCCCCTTCATCCGCGGCCTGCTCGGCGGTTCCAGGAGATAGCGGGACCGGACTCGGCCGGCTTTCCGGGAGTTCCGGCGCGCCGCGTTCCGGACGGAGATGTTGGGCCTTTCCGACCTGGAAGGAACAGTTCGTTACGCGCGTGGTTGCGCGTGCTGGCTCTCGTAGTCCGCGTGGGTCGCTATCGACTCACCCCGAGAACCGACGCCGGCCACGAACGTGTTGACGGGCCCGTGGATCAAGGGGATTAGGATCCGGTGGCTGGCAATCGATCAGACGGGGGTGCGGTCAGTGGTGGACCACAACAAGAAGGTCGTTCTGGGATTCTTCGAAGCGGTCGGTGATCGTCGGCTCGCAGACCTTCCCCGGTTCATGGCACACGATGTCGTGGACCACAACAAGATCATCCATGGGGAGGCCGACGAGCCGGGGGCCGCGTTCGAGGGCCTTCGTCAGCAGCTGGTCGCGTTCGAGCCGCTCACGGTCCAGGTGGACGAACTGATCGGCGAGGGTGACCAGGTGGTCGCCCGTGTCACGCAGCGCGGAGTCCACGGCGGAACCCACCCGCGCATGCCCGAGCCGACCGGCCGGAGCTTCGAGAACGAGGCGATCTGGATCTTCACCCTGGCCGAGGGCAGGATCACCGAGATCCGTGCCGTGAGTGACCGCCTCGGTCTCTTCCTCCAGCTCGGCTGGGAGTGGCCGGGGGCCGAGTAGCCCCGCCGCGGCTCCCGTTCCAGCTGGACCGTGATGCTGCTGCTGTCGGTGGCGATCACCGGCTGCTCCGTCGGCCAGTACGCGGCCGGCAGCCTGCAGGCCCTCGCGAGGTCGGCCGTGCTTACGTGCGGTTCGCACTCGACGAGCCGGGACTGTTCCGGACCGCCATGGACGGCAGTCCCTCAGGTGTGGGCACACCGGGAACGCCCGGCCACGGGCCGGCTCCCGACCCCGAGGGCCGCCCGAAGCCGGACGCCATTCTCCTGGCGGCCCTCGACCGGCTGACCGAGGCGGGATACCTCCCGCCGCAGGAGACCGGGGCGGCGGTGGTGGCCAGTTGGGCCACCGTGCACGGGCTCGCCACCCTACTGGTCGACCTGCGGCCCGACCTCTCGCCGACCGAGCGGACGGCGGCGATCGACAACGGCCTGCGCGTCCTGCTGCTGGGAATCACGGCGCTGGGTTGGGCGCTCTCCTCGTCCGGGTCGGGCTCCACCATGATCGCGCCCGGGTCAGTCCGGGTCCGGGACGGTGGACAGCACGGCTGCGGCGGCCCGGTCGAAGGGCGCGACGCTGCCCGCCGCCCGGCAGAGGACGTGGGCGCCTTCGAGCGTGACCACCATGAGGGTGGCCAGGTCGGCGGCCCGGGGCTCACTCAGTCCGGCGTGGGTGAGTTTCCCGGTGAGTTCGCCGACCCAGCCGGCGAATCCTTCGGCCGCGACCGCCAGCAGGCTGCCCTGGTCGGCGATGGCCGCTCCGCCGTCGATGGTGACCGCCGCCACCGCGCAACCGCCGCCCCTGGCCGACGCCTCCACCACCGGGCGGACGTTGCCGAGGAACGCCTCCACCACCTCGCGCGGTGTGCGGTCCGGCAGTTCGTGCAGGTGACCGCGGATGTCCGCCGCGTTCTGGCGGGCGGCTTCGAGTGCGAGTTGCTGCTTGCCGCCGGGGAAGTGGTGGTAGATCGCCCCGCGCGCGGCACCGCTCTCCGCCAGGACTTCGGTGAAGGACATCGCGGCCAGGCCGTGGCGCTGCAGCAGCCCGATCGCGGCGCCGATCATGCGGGACTTGGTGTCCGCGGCCATCACTACCCCCTTGACTAGTACGTGCATCCTACTCCAAGCTCGGGTCACTAGGACGCACGTACTAGTGAGTGGCCGCACAGGCCCCGCAATCGGAGGTTCGTGATGGGCAAGGCGTTTCTCTACACCGAGATCCAGGCAGCGGTTCCGTTCGACCAGTTCGACTGGCAGCAGGTCAACGCGTCCTTGAAGACCGCACCGGGCCTGATCCGCAAGACCTGGCTGTCCGGGATCGGCACCCACAGCATCGGCGGTTTCTACGAGTTCGACAGCGCCGAGAACGCCCTGGCCTTCGCCCAGGGCCCCTTCGCCGAGGAGGCTCGCCGGGCCGGCTCCCCGGCGACGACGCGCCTGTTCGACGGTGAGGTCGTCAAGGAGGCCAGCGTCGACCTGGACTCGCCCTACTACAGCTGACACGCCCCCGCCCGCGCCCGCGCCACCCAGGGTGGGGGCGCGGGCAGGGCCGTCGCCCCGATGCTCCAGCCGTGGATCGTGATCACGGACGGGAAGGTCAGGCCCGGGACGCTCCGAGGAACCGCAGCACGGCCAGGACGCGGCGGTGGTCCGCGTCGACCACGGGCAGGTCGAGCTTGGCGAAGATGTTGTTGATGTGTTTTGCCACGGCGCTCTCGCTGACCACCAGCGCCTGCGCGATGCCGGCATTGGAGCGGCCCTCGGCCATCAGGCCGAGCACCTCCCGCTCGCGGGGGGTCAGCCGCGCGAGCGGGTCGCTGTCGCGCCGCAGCAGCAACTGGGCCACGACCTGCGGGTCCAGGGCCATACCCCCGTCCGCCACCCGCCGGACCGCCGCCACGAAGTCGGCGACATCGGCGACCCGCTGCTTGAGCAGATAGCCCACACCGCTGGTGTTCGCGGACAGCAGGTCGGCCGCGTACCGCTCCTCCACGTACTGCGAGAGCAGCACCACCGCCGTCCCCGGCCAGCGCCGACGGATCTCCATCGCCGCCCGCACCCCCTCGTCCGTGAAGCCGGGCGGCATCCGGACGTCGATCAGGGCGAGATCGGGCCGGTGCTCCGCCACCGCCGCCAACAGCCCCTCCGCGTCGCCGGCTTCCGCGGCGACCTGGAACCCGCCCATCTCCAGCACCTTGATCAGGCCGACCCGCAACAACACCGAATCCTCGGCGATCACCGCGCGCACGGCAGCTCCGCGGTGATGGTGGTGGGCCCGCCGACGGGGCTGCTGACGTGGAAGGCCCCGTCGAGGGAGCCGACCCGCTTGGCCAGCCCGGTCAGCCCCGTGCCGGCGGCGGCGTCGGCACCGCCCAGCCCGTCGTCGGTGACGCGCACTCGCAGCACCTCGCCGACCTGGCGGACTATCACCTCCGCCTGCAGCGCGTGGGCGTGTTTCGTCGTATTGGTCAGCGCCTCGGAGATCACGAAGTACGCGACCGACTCCACGTGGGGCGCCACCCGCTCCTCCAGGTCGACCCGCAGCCGCACCGGCAGCGGCGTGCGGGCGGCCAGCCCGGACAGCGCCGCGTCCAGACCTCGGTCCTCGAGCACGGCCGGATGCAGCCCCCGCACCAGGTCATTGAGTTCGGCGATCGCCTCCTTCGCCTCCAGATGCGCCCCCGCGAGGACCTCGCGGGCATCACCCGGCAGGTCCGGCCGGGTGGCAATGGCCAGACCCAGGTTGACCGCGAGCGACACCAACCGCTGCTGGGTGCCGTCGTGCAGGTCGCGCTCGATCCGGCGGCGCTCCGCGTCGACGGCCTCGATCAAGTCCGTCCGGCTCACGGCCAGCTGATCGACCCGCTCCTGGAGCCGCTGCGCCCGACTGGGCCCGAGCAGGCCCAACGCCAGCCGCGCCTCGGCCCGGGCTACTGCCCGCGCCGTCCAGGGCAGGCCGCACAGGAGGATGAGCCCGGCCGCCGCCGTGTAGGCCGGCAGCTGGTTCAGGTGGCCGAACCAGTCCCGGCGGAATCCGGCCGGCAGCGTCCATGACCCGGCGAAGGCGATGACGCCCGCCAGGCACGCCGCTGCCGCCGCGAGCACCAGCAGCTCCAGCAGCGCGAGCAGCGGAGCCAGCAGGAGGTGGTAGCCGATCTTGCGCCAGGGCCGCACCGCCGCGAGCCACCGGGCGGTCGAGGCCCACGTCCGTGGCGCCGGCCCGGTGGGGTCGGGCCGGGGGACGTCCACACCGATGAGCACCCGGTAGCGAGCCCGCTGAACGCCCGTCAGCCCCGGGGTGCAGAGCAGGACCAGGACGGCCGACACGGAAACCGGAAGGAGCCAGTCCCCCGTCCTGGCGGCAGTCGTCGCCGCCCAGGCCCACACGGGCACCAGCGCCAGGTGCGGCAGCACACCGGCGGCAAGAAAGCCGGTGTCCCGCCGCGCCCGGAGGACCGTGCGTCTCAGTCCAGCTGGAATCGTCATGGCACGACGCTAGGGCACCGCAGCAGGGTGATGCCATGAAACCTGTACCCGATTTCATGGTGAACCTAGTACCAGGTGTGGACCTTGCTCCTGGCCCGAGGGCGGACAGCGCCCCGGCCCTGGCCACCTGATCAGCCGTCCCCGACCAGAGCCATTGCTCAGCGCTTTCCCGTAGTGGAAAGCGCGGCCCCTTGCCTTTCGGCAGGATGAGCATGAACCATCGACCCGACAACAGAACGAGGAGGAACAGTGGCTCTTCGCAAACTGTCCGGCGACTCGGACTGCAAGAGCGGCACCTGCCCGACGCTGTGGGAGACGGAGGACAACACCGCCTTCCTCGTGCAGGGTTACGTGGTCACCGACCCCGAGCAGCTCGCCCAGATCGACCTTCCCCAGGGCGAGACCGTGGCCCGCGTCCACGTCCTCGCCTCGCCCCTGACCGACTACCTGCGGTACGAACTCTCCGCCTACCCGGGGAACATCGCGGCGGGCGAGACCATCGGCATCATCGACCGGGCAGCCCGTCCGGTGGCCGGGCTGCCTGACCACGACTTCTGGCTCTTCGACGACACTGACGCCTACCGCATGCACTACACGGCGGACGGCAGATTCACCGGGGCCGAACACCTCCCCGCGGAAGCCACCCCCGAATACCGCCGCTACCAGCGGATCGCCGAGACGAACGCGGTCCCCTTCGCCGAGTACTGGCGGCAGCACCGGCCTTGAGTACTGCCGAAGACATCGGAAAGGCCCTACGAGCCCTGCGTCATGCCTCGGAACTCACCGGGGAGACCGTGGCCCGTAGGGCTTCCATGTCTCCGGGCAAGTTGAGCAGGATCGAGCACGGGAAGGTGCTCCCGAGCGTCGTGGATGTCGACCTCGTCCTCACGGCACTCGGTGTGTCCGAAGCGGCCAAGGAGCAGTTCCTCGAACAGGCTCGTGTCGCCGTCACGGAGGCGACCGCCTGGCGGCTCATCCACCGCACGGGGTTCTGGAAGCACCAGCAGGCGATCCAGGCCATCGAGCAGCGCACGACCGAGCTGAGGCTCTTCCAGGGACAGTTGGTTCCCGGGCTGCTCCAGACGCCGGAGTACATCTCGGCGGTCTTCGACCTCCTGCCCGACCTGTCGGAGGAATCGCGGATCAGGACCGCCGCCGCCCGGCTGGCCCGGCAGCAGGCACTCCACGACCAGAGCCGCTCCTTCCACTTCCTGATCTGCGAGCACGTGCTGCGGTGGAGAGTCTGCGACGCGACGGTCATGGTCGGGCAATTGGACCGGCTCGTCTCGCTCTCCCGCCTTCCCAACGTGGCCGTCGGCCTGCTCCTCCAGGACGCTCGGATGCCCGACTTCCCGATGACCTGCTTCAGCCTTCACGACGACCGCCTCGCCATCGTGGAGACGTTCCACTCGGAGATCACCACCCGGGACCCCAAGGACCTCAGGGCCTACCGGGAGACCTTCGACCGCTTCGCCGCCGCGGCCGTCCACGACGACCCGATGCGCGTTGCCGTCGAAGGCGTCAGGGACGATTACCTGCGCGGCTCGGTAGGGGCTTGAGTCTCCCGTGGGGGGAGACGCGAGAGTAGGGGCATGGACGGGGACACGCTCTTCACGATCGGCGACCTGGCCCGGCGCACCGGGCTGACGGTCAAGACCATCCGGTTCTGGTCGGATTCCGGGATCGTGCCGCCGACCGACCGCAGCGCGGCCGGCTACCGGCTCTACGACCTCGGCGCGCTCGCGCGCCTCGACCTGGTGCGCACCCTGCGCGAACTCGGCCTCGACCTCGCCGTAGTCCGGCGGGTGCTGGACCGCGAGGTCTCGGTGGCCGAGGTCGCGGCGGCGCACGCCGACGCCCTGGAGGTGCAGATCCGCGTCCTCCGCCTGCGGCGCGCGGTGCTGCGCGCGGTGGCCGAACGCGATTCCACTCCCGAGGAAATGGACCTCATGCACAAGCTCGCAAAGCTCTCCTACGACGAACGCCGACGCCTGATCACGGACTTCATCGACGACACCTTCGGCGGGCTCGACGCCAACGCCGAGTTCGTCGACATGATGCGCTCGGCCATGCCCGAACTGCCGGACGACCCCGGACCCGAGCAGGTCGAAGCCTGGGTGGAACTCGCCGAACTCACCCAGGACCCGGACTTCCGTGCCGCCGTCCGCCGCATGGCGGAGTACCAGGCGGCCGAACGCGCCCGGGGCGACCGCACCGGCCTGCACCACGACCTCACCGAGGCCGTCCGCGACCAGGTCGGCCGCGCGCTCGAGGCCGGTCTCGCTCCGGCCTCGCCCGAGGCCGCGGCCGTCGTCGACGCCCTGACCGCGCGCTACGCGCAGACCTTCGACCGCGCCGACGACGCGGACCTGCGGCTCTGGCTGCTGGCCCGCCTGGAGATCGCCGGCGACCCGCGTGCGGAGCGCTACTGGCACCTGCTGTCCGTCATCAACGGGTGGCCCGTCCAGGCCGGCCTGGCGCCGGTGTTCGGCTGGTTCACGGACGCCCTGCGCGCCCGAAGCTCGTAGCGGCTCCCGCGCGGGGCGGTGTGGCTCCCACGCGGGGCGGTATGCCTCCCACGGGGGAGGGGGATCATCCACGGGGACGACCCCCCTCCGCCGCCGTCCTGCCACGGTGGAGTCATGTCGATCAAGAGCGGTACGGGCACGCGGTGGGGGTACGCCGTAGCGGTGTGGGGGGTGCTGTTCGCGGTGCCGAGCTTCCTCTGGGCGATGGGGAGCACCTTCGGCGCGCGGTCGACCGTGGCGCCCGAACTGGTGCGGCTCGCCCAGGACCGGGTGCCGTGGTTCCTGGCCGTCCTGTGGGTGACGGGCTTCCTCAAGCTCCTCGGGGCGGCCATCGGCATCGGCCTGACGCGCCTCCGGGGCCGTCTGACCGGCCGCGCCCTGGTGTTCTGCGGCGGCGGCGGGGCGGTCCTCCTCCTCTGGCACGGCGGCCTCTTCGTCGTCCACGGCATCCTCGTCGAGACCGGCGCCAGCGCCGTCGACGCCGACCTCCTCGGCCTCACCCACTGGTACCTCTACCTGTGGGGCCCGTGGTTCATCGCCGGCGGCCTCGCCTTCGCCGCCGCGACCGCCCACTACCTCCGCCACCACCCCGACCCCCGCCCCGCCCGAATCCGCGCCACCCTCGGCGCCACCGGAGCCCTCCTCCTCTCCCTGGCCTCCACCGCCACCGGCATCGGCTGACCCGCAGGAAGTCGGCCCGCCCGACTTCCTGCGCACCGCCCCGGTCTTGCCCTTCACACCGGCTCCGGCTCAGGAGGTGAGCAGCCTGCGGACCGCGTCGCTGACTTCGGGCAGCTTGTCGGGCTGGGCCCACTGGTGGGCGTCATGCTCGGTCAGGACGATCGGCTCGGTCTTCTCCACGGTGACGGCGAAGTTGAACTGGCGGGTGGTGCCGCCGTAGCTGTTCCCGTAGTCGAAGTGACCGATATAACCGATTACCTGGCTGATGGTCAGGCCAGTCTCCTCATTCGTCTCACGACGCAGGGCATCCAGGATGGTCTCCCCGGCCTCGACCCTCCCGGAGGGGACCTCCCACAGGCCACCCATGTAGTCATCGGGGTTACGGCGCAGGAGCAGGACCCGCCCGTCGTGGCTGATCACGGCGGCGGCGACGAAGCCGGTGATGCCGGCGGCCGAGGCATCGGCCGCCAGGCCGGCCACGAACTCGGGAGAGGTGACGGTCACAGCAGCTCCTTGTGATGGTCGCTGATCTTCATGGCCGCGCGGGCGTACTGCCCGGCCGGCTCCAGATCCTGCTCACGATGCCAGACCGGAAGCTTGCTCGGCGACCTCCAGGAAGTCGGCCCGCCCGACTTCCTGTGCACCGCCCCGATTTCGCGTTCCCGCAAGGCGCCGCGCTTGCCACCCATGGGCGGGAATCGGGAACATCGACCAGCATGACGATCGACATAGGCGGCGCATTGCGGAAGCTCCGTCAGGCGGCGGGGAAAGAGGCCAAGGCGGTCGCCCGTGGCGCCGCCATGTCGCCGTCCCAGCTGAGCAGGATCGAGACCGGCAGAACCACGCCCTCCACCATCGACGTCGAGCGGATCCTCTCCGCCATCGGCGTTCCCGACGCCGTGCGTGCCGATCTCGTCGAGATGGCCCGCCGGGAGGCTACCGAGACCGTTGCCTGGCGGTTCCTCCGGCGAGCGGGGTTCCACCATCACCAGGACAGCATCCGCGCGGTCGAGGCGGAGACGGCGGTGCAGCGGGTCTTCCAACCCTCCTGCGTCCCCGGTCTCTGCCAGACCCCGGAGTACGTACGGGCCGTCCTCGCCCCCAAAGGGCTCACGCCCGATGTCCTGGCGCGCACCGTGGCGGCCCGGCTCGAACGGCAGTCGGTGCTCTTCGATGCGCGGAAGTCCTTCCGCTACCTGATCACCGAGTCCGTCCTGCGCTGGCTGATCGTCCCGCCCGCGCAGATGGCGGTGCAGATCGACAGGATCATGGCCCTGTCCCGGCTTCCGAACGTGCATATCGGAGTTGTTCCGCTCTCCGCACGCATGACGGAGGTCAGTTCCTCCTCCTTCATCGTCTACGACAATCGGCTGGTCATTGTGGAGATCCCGCACGCCGAGATCTCCACCACCGATCCCAAGGACGTGGACCTCTATCTGGCGCGCTTCCGCCGATTCGAGCAGGTGTCCCTGGATGGCGATGCGATGCGCGAAATGCTCGCGCACCTCCGGGACGAGTTCTTGCGGCAACGGGAAACCTCCTGATTCCCCCTCGGATCCACCCCTACCGTGGAGCCCGCCCGCCGGAATTCGGCGGGCAGAAGGTGAGGGAGATCCATGTCCACCGCAGTATTGCCGGTGCTGGACGAACTGGTCGGCCCGGAGCGTCCGTTCGCGTTCAGGTTCCTGAGCCCGGTCACGGGCGCCGGAGGCATCCTCGCGTCCGACCTCGGGTACGACGAGGTGACGCAGACCTGCACCTACGCGGGCCTGCCGCCCGGCGTCTACATGACCAGCAACCCGCCGAAGACCTACGGTCCGACGCAGCCCTCCGGTGAGATGGACGCGCCGGACGATCCCGGAAGCAGCAACGACTGAGATGTCCGACTCCGGAGCCGTTCTCGTGATCACGGGGACGTTCGACCCGACCGCCGATCTGGTGATCGAGGAACTCAACCGGCGTGCGGTGCCGGTCTTCCGGGCGGACACGGCATGGTTCCCGTCGAGGCTGGCCGTCGCGGCCGGCCTCGACGGACCGACCGGGTGGCACGGGACGGTCGCCACCGGCCACCGCGTGCTGGACCTCGCCGCAGTCCGATCCGTTTACTACCGCCGCCCGACCCCGTCCGACTTTCCTCCCGAACTCCCCGCGGAGGCCCGGGCGGTGGCGGCCGCCGAAGCCCGGCGCGGCTTCGGCGGCCTGCTGGCGGCGCTGCCGGCCCGGTGGCTCCCGCCGCCGGGCCGGGCCGCCGAGGCCGAGTCCAAGCCGCTGCAACTACGAGTGGCGGCGGAGTCCGGGCTGCGCGTCCCCCGCACGCTGATTACCAACTGCCCCGGTTCCGCAGCGGAGTTCGCCGAGGGGATCGGCGGGCCGGTCGTCTACAAGCCGTTCACCCCGGTCCGGGGGACGGTCGGCGGGCAGTCGGTCGCGGTCTACGCGAGCCTGCTCCGGCCGGAGGACCTCGGGCATCCGTCGATCGCCACGACCGCGCACCTGTTCCAGGAATGGGTGCCCAAGGCGTACGAGGTCCGGCTCACAGCGGTCGCGCGGCGGCTGTTCGCCGCCGAGATCCACGCGGGCTCGGCCGCCGCCCGGGTGGACTGGCGCAGCGACTACGACAGCCTGGACTACCGCGTGTGCGAGCCGCCGCGCGCTGTGGCGGCGGGTGTGCACCGCGTACTGGAGCAACTCGGGCTGCCGTACGGGGCGTTCGACTTCGTCGTCACGCCCTCCGGCGAATGGGTGTTCCTGGAGGTCAACCCCAACGGGCAGTACGGGTTCGTCGAGCAGGCGACGGGGCTGCCCATCACCGCTGCCATCTGCGACTACCTGGAAGGAAGCAGCACATGACCGCGGAACTCGAAGCGAGGATCCGGCTGGCCCGGGAGGTCGAGCGGGGGGCGTCCGTGCTCTCCTCCCGGGTGGTCGAAGCCTTTCTCAACGTGCCGAGGCATCCGTTCGTCCCGGCCTTCTACCGGCGTGACGGTGCGAAGTACGTTCCGACGCGCGGCCCCGGGCCGGCGTGGCTGCGGGCCGTGTACGCGGACGAGGTGCTGGTGACCGAGGTGGACGGGGTGCGCGCCGAGGACGCGCCGGAGGGCGGGGTCGCCGGGGAGGCGACCTCCTCCTCCACCGCGCCCGGGCTGATGGCGGAGATGCTGGACGCGCTCGACGTCCGGCCCGGCAACCGGGTGTGGGAGGTCGGGACCGGCACCGGGTACAACGCCGGGCTGCTCTGCCACCTCGCGGGCGCCGGGGGCGTCACCACCGTCGACCGCACCGCGCGCCTGGTGGACGCGGCGCGGGAGCGGCTGCGGGAGGTCGGCTTCGAGCCCGCCGTCCTGCGGGCCGACGGTGCGGGCACGCCCCCGGCGGGCGGGCCGTTCGACCGGATCATCGCCACCTGCGCCGTCCGCCGCGTCCCCCCGGCGTGGCTGGAGCAGTGCGTGACCGGCGGGGTGATCGTCGCGCCGATCGGCAACGCGCTCGGCGGCGGCGCGGTCGCCTGCCTCACCAAGCTGCCCGGCGGCGGTGCGGCGGGCCGGTTCCTGCACCGGCCCGCCGCGTTCATGCCCCTGCGGGCGGACGCCGCGGCGGAACCCGGGAAGATCCCGGCGCAGGTCACGGCGCAGGTCACGGGCCGGCGTCGGACGAGCGTCGTCGGCGCCCGCGTCCTGGACGACCACGCCTTCTCGTTCTGGGCCGGGCTCTGCCTGCCCCGGACCGTCCTCCGGGACGGCGGCACCCTGCACGACCCGGCGGACGGCTCGACCGCCCACGTCGACGACCACCGGGACCACCCCGGCCGCCCGTCCGCCGTCACCACGAGCGGGCCGCGGGACCTCTGGCAGCTCGTCGAGTCCGCCTGGACCGGCTGGCGGAGCCACCACCGCCCCCGCCGCGAGTGGCTCACGCTGACCGTCCGCGCCGACGGCCCGCAGACGGTCGGCTTCACCGCGCCCGACGGCGGGACGACGTCCTGGCTGCTCTGAGCGCGGTGCCGCCGATCGGTGGACAGTCGCCCCGCAGCCGGGTGTCCTCCGGCGCCGCCCCGGCGGGTACTGGTAGCTGTTCGGCCATGTCCCACCACCTCAGCGGACCGAACCTCCGCTCCCCGCGCGGCGACGCCCGGCTCGACCTCACCGACCTGTTCGCCTTCCCGGCCGCCGACACCCCCGGCCGGACCGTCCTGATCATGAACGTCAACCCCTACGCCCCGACCGGCGGTGCGGAGTTCCACCCGGACGCCGTCTACCGGATCAACATCGACAACGACGGCGACCACCAGGCCGACGTCGCCTACTCCTTCACCTTCTCCGCGCCCGCCGACGGCGCCCAGAGCATGACCGTCCGCCGCGCCACCGGCGAGGCCGCGCGCAAGCACGAGGCCACCGGCGAGGTGCTGTTCGCCGATGTCCCGGTGGCCTTCGGCAGCACCCCGGACGTCGCCGAGGCCGACGGGCGCAAGGTCTCCGTCGGGCTGCGCAGCGACCCCTTCTTCGCCGACCTGGAAGGCATCGTCAACGACTTCACCTGGACCGGCAAGGACGCCATGGCGGAGGCCAACATCTTCGGCATCGCCCTCGAAGTGCCGGACGCCGACCTCGGGCCGGAGCCGGAGATCGGCGTGTGGGCGCGGGTCGGCCTGCACCAGGACGGCCAACTGCTCTCCGTCGACCGGGGCGCCCACCCCTCCCTCACCGCGTACTTCAACGCGGAGGAGGTGAAGGACGCGTACAACGCCGGTGAGCCGGCCGACGACTGGGCGAAGTACCGGGAGCCGTGGACGGCCGTCCTCCAGCACACCGGCGGCTACACCGCCGACGCCGCCACCGAGACGCTGCGGCTGGTCCTGCCCGACATCCTCCGCTACGACCGCTCCCGCCCGGCCGCCTACCCCAACGGCCGCACCCTCACCGACGACGTGACCTCCGCCCGGCTCGCCATGGTCTCCGGCGGGAAGATCGCGAGCGACCACATCCCCCCGCACACCGACCTGCTCCCGACCTTCCCCCACCTCGGCCACCCCCACCCCGTCCCCCCGGAGGGTTAGCCGCGCGTACACGCCCCGCGCGCACCCGCCCCCGCGCGCACACGCCCCCGGCCGCGAGCGGCCGGGGGCGCTCGGGTTCCCGCTCCCGCCAGGGCCTGGTGGGAGGTGGAACACAAGGGAGTCGAGGGAGCTGGGAGCTGGTAGCCCGGTGCCGCAGGTACTCAGGGGGACAGCGGCTTGGCCAGCACCAACTCACGGGAGACGCCGTCCGGCAGCAGGTCGCCCGGCTCTCCGGTGTCGGTGAAGCCGACGCGCTCGTAGAGGGCGATGGCGTGGGGGTTGTGCGGCATCACGGCGAGGCGCAGCGCGGCGAAGCCCTGCCGGGCCGCCCATCCCTCGATCTCGGCGATCAGCCGGGCGCCGACACCCCGGCCGCGCGCCTTCGGGCCGACCCACATCGAGATCAGCTCCGCGTGGCCGCCGTCCGGCACCCCGGTGGCCATCGCGACGGGCTCGCCGTCCACGAGGGCGACGAGGTCGAGGGCACCGGGGATCTCCAGCCTCGAACGCCAGCGCTCCTCCCGGTCGCCCTCGCCCTGCCAGGCGGCGAGGGTGGAGCCGAAGGCGTACGGGGCCTCGGCCAGGGCGGTGAGGCGCAGCTCCCGGAAGAGCGGCCAGTCGTCGGAGGTCAGCTCGCGCAGTTCGATCATGGCACCGACCATGCACCGCCCCCACCTGCGGGGACAAGTGGTTTACGCGCCCGCGCCCGGTGCCGCGCGCGGTGCCGCGCCCGGTGCCGCGCCCGTCCCGTCCCGTCCCGCGACCCCGCTCAACCCGCAATCGGCTCCTCACCCCGCGAGCGGCGGGTTCAGCCGGGCGAAGGCCTCCTGGCGGCGGTACGGGAAGTAGGGGTACGGCGCGGTGCGGACGCTGGCCGCGTCCAGCCGGGCGACCTGCTCCGCCGTCAGCTCCCAGCCGACCGCGCCGAGGTTCTGGCGCAGTTGCTCCTCGTTGCGGGCGCCGATGATGACGGACGAGACGGTGGGGCGGCGCAGCAGCCAGTTGATCGCGACCTGGGGGACGGTGCGCCCGGTCTCGGCGGCGATCGCGTCCAGCGCGTCCACCACGTCGTACAGCAGCTCGTCCTCCACCGGCGGGCCGTAGTCGGCGGTGTCGTGCAGGCGGCTGCCGGGCGGGACCGGGGTGCCGCGGCGGATCTTCCCCGTGAGGCGGCCCCAGCCGAGCGGGCTCCACACCAGTGCGCCGACGCCCTGGTCCTGACCGAGCGGCATCAGCTCCCACTCGTAGTCACGACCGACGAGGGAGTAGTAGACCTGGTGGGCGACGTAGCGGGGGCGGGCGTCGCGGTCGGCGGCGGCGAGCGACTTCATCAGCTGCCAGCCGGAGAAGTTGGACACGCCGGTGTAGCGGACCTTGCCGGCCCGGACCAGCTCGTCCAGGGCGCCGAGCACCTCCTCGACGGGGGTGGCGGCGTCGAAGGCGTGCAGCTGGAAGAGGTCGAGGTAGTCGGTGCCGAGGCGGCGCAGGGCGGCGTCGACGGCGGTGGTGAGGCGGGCGCGGGAGGTGCCGGCGTCGTTGGGGCCGTCGCCGGTGGGCAGGCCGGCCTTGGTGGAGATCAGCACCTGGTCGCGGCGGCCCTTGATCGCCTGGCCGAGGACCTCCTCGGAGGCGCCGTCGGAGTAGACGTCGGCGGTGTCGAACAGGGTGACTCCGGCGTCGATGGCGATGTCCAGCAGGCGGCGCGCGTCCTGGGTGTCGGTGGTGCCCCAGGCGCCGAACAGCGGGCCACGGCCACCGAAGGTGCCGGTGCCGAGGGAGAGCGCGGGGACGGTGAGGCCGGACGCGCCGAGGCGGCGGTACTCCATGAGAGGCGTTCCTTTCGCTAACGGGACTTCTGTGCCGTTAAGATGTCTCGACCCTAGCACCGCCGCGCTCGCTAATGGAACAGGAATCCCGTTAATGACAGCATCGGACATGCAGCGCCCCGGCGGCCGGACCGCCCGCGTCCGGACCGCCGTCCTCAAGGCCGCCGAGGACGCCCTGGTGGAGGTCGGCTTCGCCGGACTCGACCTCGGCGACGTCGCCCGCCGCGCCGAGGTCGGCCGCACCACCGTCTACCGGCGCTGGGGCACGGTCGGCGCCCTGCTCGCCGACCTGCTCACCGACATGGCCGAACAGTCCCTCCCGCGCGCCCGCACCGGCTCCCTCGCCGAGGACCTCCGCACCAACGCCCGCCTCGTCGCCCGCACCCTCGCCGACCCCCGGCAGGGCGCCCTCTTCCGCGCCGTCCTCGTCGCCGCAGCCTGCGACCGCGACGCCGCCGAGGCCCTGCACCGCTTCTACCGCGCCCGGGTGGAGGAGTGGGCCCCGTGCGTCACCGAAGCCGTCGACCGGGGCGAACTCCCGCCGGACACCGACCCCGCCGAAGTCGTCCGCGCCGTCTCCGCACCCCTCTACTACCGGATGCTCACCACCCCCGACCCCCTCGACGAGGCCACCGCCGACCGCGCCGCCGCCGCCACCCTCGCCGCCGCCCACGCGGGGACCTTCCGCCGCACCTGACCCCGGCACGGGTATACAGAGAAGGCCCGGCACGGCCCCGCCGAGCACGGATACAACCGGACCAAGGAGGAACCGTGAACCACAGCGAGTGGAGGACCCGGCGGACCAGGAAGCTCCTGGCTGGGACGGTCGAGGAATCGGTGGCCTACGTGGAGGCCGGGGACGCGTTCGCGCTCGGTCAGGCGGTCCACGACCGGCGGGCCGAACTCGGACTGTCGCAGACGGAACTGGCCCGTCGTGCGGGCATGACGCAGCCGCAGATCTCGACGATCGAGGGCGGGGACTCGCTGCCGACGCTCCCGCTGCTCCGACGGCTGGCGCGGGCCCTGGACGCGGGGCTCACCATCGACCTCGACGGGGACGCCTCCTCCTTCGTCTTCTCCCCGCACGGAGACCGGCCGGAGGACGGCGGGTCCGCCGGGGCCGGACGCTCGGCCGCCTAATCGGTGGAGCCGGTCGAGCCGGCGGGCTCGGCGGGCTCAGCGGGTTCGTCGAGGGGGGCGGCTTCGCCCACGGGGGCGACCGGGGCGGTGTGCTGGTCGATGAAGGCGCGGGCCTGGTCGGGGGTGAGGGGACGGGCGAAGAGGTAGCCCTGGCCGAGGGGGCAGCCCATGGCGGCGAGGAGGTCGCGCTGCTCGGGGTGCTCGATGCCCTCGGCGATCACCTGGACGTCGAGGGTGTCGGCGATCCTGGTGATGCCCTCCACCAGGGCGTACTGCTGCCGGGAGTGGCCGAGGCCGTCGATGAAGGACTTGTCGATCTTCAGGATCGAGATCGGGAACTCGCGCAGGTAGGAGAGCGAGGAGTAGCCGGTGCCGAAGTCGTCGATCGCGATGCCGACACCGAGGTCGCCCAGGGTGCGCATATCGGTGTGGACGCGGTCGTCCCGGCGCATCAGGACGGACTCGGTGAGCTCCAGGACCAGCGACTGCGGCGGGACCCCGGAGGAGCGGATCGCGCCGCGCACCACCTCCACGAAGCCCGGGTCGCGGAACTGGCGGGCCGAGACGTTGACGTTGACCCGCAGCGGCGGCAGGCCGACGGCGGCGCGGGCGGCGGAGCTGGCGGCGTGCCAGACGGCCGTCTCCTGGGCGGCGCGCTCCAGCACCCAGGCGCCGAGCGGCACGATCTGGCCGCTCTCCTCGGCGAGGGCGATGAACTCGTCCGGCAGCACCATGCCGCGCCGGTCGTGCGGCCAGCGCACCAGCGCCTCGAAGGCCACCAGCGCCCCCGAGGCCAGGTCGACGATCGGCTGGTAGTACAGGCGGAACGCGGACTCGGCGATCGCCGTGTCCAGGTTCTCGTTCAGCTCGTGCCGGGCCACCAGCCCCGCCTGCAACGACGGCTGGTAGTGGCACCACTGCCGCTTGCCCGCCGACTTCGCCGAGTACAGGGCCAGGTCCGCGTGGCTCAGCAGCTCGGTGGTGTCCACGCTGTCCTCCGTCGTCGCCACCCCGATGCTGGCCGACACCCGCACCGCGCCCGCGCTCAGCCGGAACGGCTCGGCGAACGCCGCCAGCACGTTGTCCGCGAGCGCCCCGACGTCGGCCGGCTCCAACGCGTCCTCCACCAGCACCGCGAACTCGTCGCCGCCCAACCGGGCCGCCGTGTCCGAGTTGCGCAGCGCGGTCGACAGCCGCAGCGAGACGGCGATCAGCAGCTCGTCCCCGACCGCGTGCCCCTGGGTGTCGTTGACCATCTTGAAGTCGTCCAGGTCGAGGAAGAGCACCCCGGTGACGGCCCCGCTGCGCTCGCCCCGGGAGAGCGCGTGGCCCACCCGGTCCAGGAACAGCACCCGGTTCGCCAGGCCGGTCAGCGAGTCGTGGAAGGCCCGGTGGGTGAGCTCGCGCTCCATCTGCCGCTGCTCGGTGACGTCGCGCAGGGTGAGCACCAGCCCGCCCACCGTCGGATCGGCCCGCAGGTCGTTGGCGTGCACCTCGACCTCGATCGGGGTGCCGTCGGCGCGCAGCAGCCGCCAGTGGTCGCGCTGGGCGTCCGAACCGGAACGGCCGGAACGGCCGGGACGGGCGGGGTGGGCGGCGGGGAGGCCCGCGTCCCGGCTGCGCATCCGCGCCAGCGCCTTGCCGACCGACCGGCTGTCCTCGGTCGGGACGAGGTCGGTGATCAGGGTGCCGGGGAGGCTCGGGTAGCCGAGGACGCGCTCGGCGGAGGCGCCCGAGGCGTAGCGGACGGAGTCGTCGGAGTTGAGGATCAGGATGACGTCGCCGGCGCTCTGCACCAGGGTCCGGAAGTACGCCTCGCTGTCCCGCCGGGTGATCTCCTGGCTCAGCATGACGCGCTCGACGGCGAAGGCGGCCTGGCCGGCCAGGATCTCCAGCGAGTCCCAGAGGCTGGTCAGCTCCTGCTCGGTGCCGGTGACGATGAGGGCGCCGATCAGCGGGTCCCCGGACGGGCGCTCGGCCAGGGTGAGCGGGCACAGCAGGGCGCACGGCATGCCGTTCAGCCGGGTGGCGAGGTCGTTGCCGACGTCCTCGACGGACAGCAGCCTGGTCTCCCGGTAGGCGGCGAGGGCGAGCACCTCGTCGGAGTCGTGCTCGGCGCCGAGCAGGTGGCGGCCGGCGCCGCGCTCGGCGTGCCGCACGTGCAGGACGCCGCCCTCGGTGACGGCGAGCAGCGCGACATGGCCGGGTTCGGTCGGCATCAGGGTGGAGGCGGCGGCCTGGACGGCGTCGGCGACCTCCTCCACGGTGACGGCCGAGGTGAGGGCGGAGCCCGCGACCCGCAGCGCGCGTTCCCTGGCGACGGCCTGCCGGCGGGCACGCACCACGACCGCCAGCCGGGCGAGCACGAGCAGGTAGATCAGGGCGGAGAAGGCGCCGATCACCCCGGCGTTGCTGGTGTTGCCCGCGCCGGCCTCGATCATCAGGATGGTCGGCGCGATCAGTGAGGCCCCGGTGAGCAGGGCCAGTCGGCCGGGGCTGAGGTCCGGCTGCTGACTGGGGATGGGTCTGGTCAGCTCGACCATGGACGGGTGCAGGGCGGCCGCGCCCCAGGCGGTGTAGAAGGCGGCCCAGCCGAAGTCCACGGGGGTGCCGATGTGCCAGTTGCCGTGCAGCACGATCAGCCCGTAGGCGATGTCGGAGACCAGCAGGCCGACGGTGCCGACGGCGAGCAGTTGCAGGGAGCGGCTGACGCCGCCGCGTGGTACGACCAGGCGGAGCAGCAGGGCCAGCACCACGACGTCGCCCAGCGGGTAGGCGATCGAGACGGCCTTCTGGAACCAGCCGAGGTCCGGGTTCCGCGCATAGGGGAGGATCAGGTAGATCCAGACCAGCAGCGCCAGGCCCATGGTGAGGATGAGCGCGTCCAGCAGGCTGGCGCGGTCCTGATGCGCGGTCCGCCAGCGGATGAAGCCCAACACGCCTGCCGCGTACAGCAGGTACTCGGCGAGGTAGAAGCCGTCGGCGATGGACGGGAACGGGCTGCCCAGGTGCAGGAACTGCATCTGGACGACCTGGACCACCTCGCCCGCCGTGAAGCCGAGGTTGGCGAGCGCGAGCAGGTACCAGTAGCGGGCGTGCGAGGGGCGGTTGAGGCGGACGCCGACCACGATGGCGGCGACGCCGCCGAGGCCGATGCCGGTCCACCAGATGATCCGCTGGGAGGGATTGGCGTAGTAGATGCCGGTGAACAGGACCATCCACGCCAGGTAACAGGCCATCAGGCGTTGGCGCCGACGTGTCAACGAGCTACCTCCTCCGCGACATCACCCCGTCCTCCCGTGGTGACGGGTGGTGGGATTTCCGGGCAGGGGCTCGCGAGCGTCCGGGCCGGGCCGGGGTGGTCCGATCGGACGTTCGAAATGGGCCTTGAGTGCGTATAGTCGGAAATGTCGCACCTCCCAGCATTCTGCCGCTACAGCACGAGGTCAAGCCGGTGGATGAAGCAGCGGACAGCGCACGGGGAGCACGTGCCGGAGTGGGCTCCGGTCGTCACGCCGTGCTGGTCAACGAGGACGGTCAGTATACGATCTGGCCCGGGGACTTCACGGTTCCGAGCGGTTGGCGGACGGTCTTCGGGCCCGCCGGGCGTGAGGAGTGCCGTCGGTTCGTCGAGAGTGAGTGGCGTGCGCCGGAACTCGGCGCGGGCCCGGGCGGTCCCGGGGGTGCCGTCGGTCGTAGTGCAGGTGGCGCAGGTGGCGCAGGTCGGTCGGGCCCCGCGGACACCGTGCACGGGCTGGTCCGGGCCCGGGCGGCGCAGGCCCCGGACGCCGTCGCGGTGGTCACCGACGAGGAGACGCTCACCTACCGTGACCTGGACACCCGCAGTGACCGGCTGGCGGGCGTGTTGCGCGGCCTGGGCGTCGGCCCGGAGCGGATCGTCCCGGTCTGCCTGGAGCGCGGCGCGGACCTGGTGACCGCCCTGCTCGGGGTGCTCAAGGCGGGCGGCGCCTTCCTGCCGCTGGACCCGGCGCACCCGCGGCGGCGGCTGGCCCGGCTGGTCGAGGACTGCGGGGCGGAGCTGGTGGTCTCGGCGGACGGGCGGCCCTTCCCGGGCGTGCGGACGGTGGCGCCGGACGGGGACGGGGGCGGGGACGTCGACCCGGGCGAGGATCCGGCCGGCCCGGACGACCTCGCCTACCTGATCTACACCTCGGGGACCACCGGCACCCCCAAGGGCGTACCGGTCACCCACCGCTCGCTGGTCTTCACCCTGGACCGGGTGATCCACGCCTACGGGCTCACTCCGCGCGACCGGGTCCTCCAACTGGCCGCACTCGGCTTCGACACCTCGCTGGAACAGGTCTTCGCGACCCTGGCCGCGGGGGCCACCCTGGTGCTCGGCGGCGCCCGCACCTGGGCCCCCACCGAGCTGGCCCACCGGATGCGCGAGCTGCGGCTGACCGTGGCCGACCTCACGCCCGCGTACTGGCACCACCTGCTCGGCCTGTTCCCGCCGGGCGGGCCCGCGCCGGAGGGGCTGCGGCTGATCATCGTGGGCGGCGACACCGTGCACGCCGACGACTGCCGGGCCTGCCTGGCGCGGCTGCCAGGGGTCCGGCTGGTCAACGCCTACGGAGTGACCGAGGCCGCCGTGACCTCCACGCTCTGCGAACTCACACCGGAGGTGCTGGAGCCCGGGGCGCAGCACGCCGGTCCCGGCCATCCAGATCATCCCGATCATTGCGCCCATCACGCCCATCCCGGCCGTCCTGCCCATCCGTCCGCCGCGCCGGTCCCGATCGGGCGGCCGCTGCCCGGGGTGCGGGTGCACCTGCTGGACGCCCGGCTCAGCCCCGTGCCGCCCGGGGAGAAGGGCGAGATCCACCTGGGCGGCCCCGGCCTGGCCCGCGGCTACTGGCGGGCACCCGGGCTGACCGCCGAGACGTTCCTGCCGGACCCGTACGCGCCCTCGCCCGGAGAGCGCATGTACCGCACCGGCGACGCCGGGCGCTGGCGGGCGGACGGCAACCTGGAGATCCTCGGCCGCTTCGACGACCAGCTGAAGGTCCGCGGCCACCGGGTCGACCCCGCCGAGGTCGAATCCGTGCTCGCCGCCCACCCCGACGTCCGGCAGGCCCGGGTCGCCGCCGAGGGCAGCGCCGACGGCAGCCGCGTCCTCATCGCCTACTACACGCTCAGCGAACGCGCCGCGTCCGGCGCCGACGCCCGGCGCGGACGGATCCGCGCCTACCTGGTCGAACGGCTGCCGGACTTCATGGTCCCGGCGGACTTCGTGCTCCTCGACAGCATGCCGCTCACGGCGGCCGGGAAGATCGACCGCCGCCGGCTGCCCGACGCCCGGCCGCAGCTGCAGCGGCGGGACGGCCAGGAGGCGGCCGGGGGCGGCGACCCGACCGGCGCCCGCCGGGCCGGAGCCGCGCGCGGGGTCGGGGTCGGGGCCGGGGTCGGAGACGCCTCCCCGAACGGCTCGGCCCCGAACGACTCGGCTCCCAACGGCTCGGCCCCGGCCGGGGGCACCGGCTCCGCCGTCGAGGCGGGCGTCGCCCAGCTGTGGTCCGAACTGCTCGGCGTCGAGGAGGTCGGACCGGAGGACGACTTCTTCGACCTCGGCGGCAACTCCCTGCTCGCCATGGAGATGCTCGCCCGCGCGCGGATCATGTTCGGCATCGACGTCACCCGGATCCGCTTCCTCACCCGCTCGCTGCTGCGCGACGCCACCCTGCGGGCCTTCGCCGCCGACACCCTCGCCGCCCGCACCGGCGGACCGGCCCGGGCCGCCGGTACCGCCCGGGCCCAGGACCCCGCGGGCAGCGACGGCGACCGCCACGGTGACGGCGACAGTGACGGTGACGGCGACCGCGACGGCAGCGGCGAACCCGCCGTCGACTGGGCCGCCGAAGCCCGCCTGGACACGCCCGTCCGGCAGTCCTGGAGCCCCGCGCCGTCCCGCGCCGAACCCACCGAGATCCTGCTCACCGGCGCCACCGGCTTCTGCGGCGCCCACCTGCTCGACGCCCTGCTGCACACCACTGACGCCCGCATCCACTGCCTGGTCCGGGCCCCCGACGAGGAACACGCCCTGGAACGCCTCCGCGCCGCCCAGCAGCGCTTCCTCCTCCAGGACCTCGCCGACCGCCGCGTCGTCCCGCTCGTCGGCGACCTCGCCGAACCCCTGCTCGGCCTCACCCAGCAGCGCTTCGAACACCTCGCCAACACCCTGGACGCCATCCACCACCTCGGCGGCCAGGTCAACTTCATCTACCCCTACCACCAGCTGCGCGGCGCCAACGTCGACGGCACCCGCGAGATCGTCCGACTCGCCGGGCACTCGCGCGGCATCCCCGTCCACTACCTGTCCACCCTCGCCGTGGTGGCGGGCTTCGGCGCGGCGGGCATCGGCGAGGTCACCGAACGGACCCCGCTCGCCCACGCCGACCGGCTCGCCGTCGGCTACGTCGAGAGCAAATGGGTCGCCGAACAGCTCCTGCACCACGCCGCCGAGGCCGGGCTGCCGGTCACCGTGCTGCGCACCAACGACGTCACCGGCGACCTCCGCACCGGTGTGATGAACACCGGCACCGAGATGTGCGCGCTGATCAAGTACATGGCCGAGAGCGGGACCTGCCCGGCGGTCCGGCTGCCGCTCGACTTCGTCCCGGCCGACCGGTTCAGCCGCGCGGTCTGCCACATCGTCACCCACGCGCCCGCCGCCGGCGAGGTCTACCACCTGACCTCGCCCGGCCCGGCGGACCTCCCCGAACTCGCCGAACGGCTGCGCGCCCGGGGCCACCCCGTCGACGAAGTGCCGTACGAGCAGTGGGTGCAGGGCCTGGTCCGGTTCGCCGCCGGGCACCCCACCCACCCGATGACGCCGTTCGTGCCGCTGTTCGTCGACCGCGTGCCGGGCACCGGACTGTCCATCAGCGAGATGTACTTCCGCCCCACCTTCCCGCGCTTCGACCGGTCCAACACCGAACACGCCCTGGCCGGCAGCGGCGTGGTGCTGCCCGCCGTCGACGGCGGCCTGCTGGACTTCTACCTCGACCGGCTGGCGGCCGAGGGCTTCCTCTCCCCGCCGCTCGGCACCTCGCCGCTCGGGGCGGTGCGATGACCGCCACCACCCCCGAGGAGTTCTTCGCGGCGGTGGACGTCGCCCGCGCCCCCGCCGACGGACCGGCGGCGTTCGGCGGCGACCTCGCGCCCGCCACCCTGCTCGCCGCCTACCGGCACGGGCTGTTCCCGCTCCCGGCCGCCGACGACTACGCGAGCGCCTTCAACGAGGCCCGCTACGAGGAGGCGGTGGAGGCCGGCGGGATCGCCCTGCTGCCAGGGCCCGGGGACGCGGACCCGTACGCCCTCGCCTGGTGGTCGCCCGACCCCCGCCCCGTCCTCGCCCCGGACGGCGTGCGCCTCGGCCGCAAGCTCTCCCGCCTGCTGCGCAACCGGTTGGACTGGTCGACCACCGCCGACGCCGCCTTCGACCGGGTGCTCGCGGCCTGTGCCGAGGGCCGCGAACCCCCGTGGCTCACCGGTGAGTTGCAGGAGGCGCTCGCCGCCCTGCACCGGCTGGGCGCGGCCCACAGCGTCGAGGTCTGGGAGGAGGGGGAGCTGGTCGGAGGGGTGTTCGGGATCGCTGCCGGTCCGGTGCTCAGCCTGGACTCGATGTTCCACCGCCGCCCGGACGCCGCCCGGGTCGCGGTCGCGGACCTCGCCGCCCGCTTCGCCGCCGCGGGCGGTCGGCTGCTCGACGCCCAGTGGGACTCCCCGCACGTGCGCTCCCTCGGCGCCGCCCCGCAGCCCCGGGCCGACTACCTCGCCGCGCTCGCCGCCGGGACCGGGCCGGGGGCGGCACTGGACACCGCCCGGCTCCCGGCCGTCCGGCTGGCCCCCGCGAAGCCCCGCCCGGCGTGGCCGCCCGGTCACCGGCACGGTCACGGTCACGGTCACGGACACGGCCACGGTCACGGGCCCGGGCACGGGCACCGCCCCGCCGCGGGCGCCGGTCCCGGCTGACCCGCCGGTGCACGGTGGCCCGGCCGTGGGCGGCCGGTTTCGGGGCGGGCGGTGGTGGGCACGGTGGCGGGCATGCTGTCGGTAGTGGTCGCCCCCTGGGGCGGGGAGCCGGTGTTCGAGCGCGGTGGGGACGAGCCGCACTACGCCGCGAGCACGATGAAGATCGCCGTCCTGGCCGCCCTGCACCGCGCCGGGGCCGATCCCGACGAGGCCGTGCCGGTGGTGAACTCCTTCGCGTCGCGGGCGGGCGGGCGGTTCGCCAACGATCCGGACCAGGACAGCGATCCCGTCCCGTGGGGCCTCCTCGGCGGCACCGCGCCCCTGGGCCTGCTCGCCGAGCGGATGATCACCCACTCGTCCAACCTGGCCACCAACCTCTGCCTCGCCCGGGCCGGTCACGAGGCCGTCGCGGAGGTCTGGCGGCGCGCGGGCGCCACCCGCAGCGGCAGTCCGCGCGGGATCGAGGACCATCCGGCGCGGGAGGCGGGCCTGCACAACCGGGTGACGGCCCGCGACCTCGTCCGGCTGCTCCAGTCCCTGGCCGGGGAACCGGAGTTGCTCGCGCTGCTGGAGCGCAACGCGTTCCGGGTCGACCTCGCGGCCGGGCTGCCGCCGGGGACCGCGGTCGCGTTCAAGAACGGCTGGGTCCCCGGCGCGCGGCACTGCGTGGGGCTGGTGCGGCCCGGGGACTGCCCGCCCTACCTGCTGGCCGTCTGCTACACCGGCCCGCTGGCCACCGGCGCGGACGGCGCCGAGGACGATCCGGCGGCCCGGCTGGTCGCCCGGGTCTCGGCGGCGGTCTGGGCCCGGCGGCACACGATCACCGGCCCGGCGGCGACCGGCTGACGGGCCGCCCGCTGACGGCCCGACAGTGAACGGACCGACGGCGAACGGGCCGGCGGCCGGCGGCCGGCGGCCGACGGCCGAAAGGCGTCGACCGCCGACCCGCAACCGCCGTTCCGTCAGTACGGCTTCACCAGGAAGTGCGCCGCGCCGGGGATGCCGACCTTGAGCAGCCCGTCCTCCTCCGGCGTGGTCGGCGTGCCGGTCTCCTGCTTGAGGATCGCCCGGGACAGCGCCTGCACCCACATCGCGCGCGGCCGGCGGCGCTCCTCCCAGGCGGCGAGCGCGGCGGGCACCGTCTCCGCCGCGTCCAGGCTCTGCGCGAGGACGAGCGCGTCCTCCACGGCCATCGCCGCGCCCTGGGCCAGGTGCGGGGTGGAGGCGTGCGCCGCGTCGCCCGCCAGGACCACCCGGCCGACGTGCCACGGCTCCTCGACGGTGACCTGCGAGATCCGCGAGTACACCACCGCGGCCGGGTCGGTCACCTGCGCCAGCGCCTCGGCGATCGGCCCGCCGAAGCCGGCCAGGCGCTCGCGCAGCTGCTCGTGGGCGTGCTCCGGGTCCGGCCGGAAGTCCTCCGCCTCGGCGAACACCGAGCCCAGGTACATGAGGTCCGCGCTGATCGGGGTGAGCAGCGCCTTGGCCGCCAGGTTGCCGGTGGACATCACGACGCCCTGCACCTCGGGCGAACGCGGCAGGGTGACACGCCAGTTGGCGAAGCCGGTGTACTCGGGCGCGTACTTCTCGCCGTACAGGCGCTTGCGCAGCGGCGAGCCGATGCCGTCGAAGCCGACCACCAGGTCGTAACGGTCGCTGCTGCCGTCGCTCAGGGTGACCGCCACCTCCTCGCCCTCGTCGGCGAGTTCGGTGACGGTGGTGCCGAACCGCAGGGTCGCCCCGGCGGCGGTGGCGGCCTCGCCCAGCACCTGGGCCAGCGCGGGGCGGGGGATGCCGTTGTTGGACGGTGCCCCGTCCATCCGCGGCTGCGGGATCTTCGCGAGGATGCCGCCGGTCGGGTCGCAGATGGTGAGCACCTCCCACTCGAACCCGGCTGCCAGGCACTGCTCCAGCACACCGAGCTCGCGCATCACGTGCAGCGCGTTGGACGGCTGGATGATGCCGACGCCCAGGGCCTCCAGGGCGTCGCGCAGCTCGACGACGTCGACCCGGTGGCCGCGGCGGGCGAGGGCGGTGGCCGCGGTCAGGCCGCCTATGCCGCCGCCGTGGACGAGGACGCGCAGGGGTGGGGTCATGACGGGGTTGCTCCAAGGTTGTGGTGGGAGGAGGGGGGAAACGTTTCAGCGGACCGGCGCGCCGGCCGACAGCTCCATGAGGTGGTCGACCAGCGCGAGCAGCAGGTCCCGCCCGAACGTCCGCACCCGTACGTCGCCGATCAGCATCGGGACCTGCGGGTCGAGGTCGAGGGCGGCCCGGATCTCCTCCGCTGTACGGGTGTTGTGGCCGTGGAAGCAGTTGATCGCCACCACGAACGGGATGCCCCGGCTCTCGAAGAAGTCGATCGAGGCGAAGCTGGTGTCCAGCCGGCGGGTGTCGGCGATCACGACGCCGCCGAGCGCGCCGTTCACCAGGTCGTTCCACATGAACCAGAAGCGCTCCTGTCCGGGCGTGCCGAACAGGTAGACCACCAGCTCCGGGTTGACGGTGATCCGCCCGAAGTCCAGGGCGACCGTGGTGGTCTCCTTGTTGTCCACCCCGGCCAGGTCGTCGACGCCCTCGCTGGCGCGGGTCAGGTACTCCTCGGTGCGCAGCGGCGCGACCTCGCTCACCGCGCCGACCAGGGTGGTCTTGCCGACCCCGAAGCCGCCGGCGATGAGGATCTTGACGGCTGCGGGGACGGGGACGGGGAGGGGGGCGGGAACGGCGGGGGAGGAGGGCGAGGAGGAGGGGCGGGGTGCGGATGGTGCCATGGTTCAGAGCCTCCGGAGTCCTTCACGTACGGCCGTCAGCAGCCCGAGGTCCAGACCGCCGTCCCCGGCGGCCCGGGCCACCGAGATCGGAGCCCGGGCCAACAGCATTCCCTGGGCGATCAGGTCGCCCAGGAGGATCTTGGTGACCGACACCGGCAGGTTGAGTCCGGCGGCCACCTCGGCCACCGCGGCCGGCCGGCGGCACCGTTCCAGGATCAGCCGGTGCTCGGGCTGGAGCCCGCGCGGACCGGACGACCGGGTGGCGAGCGCCTGGTCCGCGAGCTCCTCCACCGTGGTCATCAGCGTGATCAGGGTCAGGTCGTCGCGCTCCGGCGCCGTCCGGCCGCGGGTGATGGTGTAGGGGCGCACCATCGTGCCCGCGCCGTAGTCGTCGTCCTCGTCCTCTTCGGGCAGCTCGCTCCAGTGCGGCCTCACCGGGGAATCACGCCCGGTTCCTGGCGGCGAAGGCGTCGAACTCGCTGCGGACCGGCGTGGTGAGCTTCTGGCCGACCTGCTGGACGAGCTGGTGCATCGCCACCGACATCACCTCGGCGTCCACCTCCTGGTCGGCGACCACGGCCAGGTGGGTGCCCTGCGCGGCGGCGATGACGAACAGCCAGACCTCGGCCAGCTCGACGATCACCTGGTGGACCGGGCCGCCGTCGAACAGCTGGCCGATGCCCCGGGCGAGGCTCTGCTGACCGGTGGCCACGGCGGCCAGCCGCTCGGCGTCGGACCGCTCGATGGTGCGGGAGTGGCTGACCACCAGACCGTCGTCGGAGAGCAGCACGGCGCTTCTCGTCCCGGGGACCGTGTCGACGAGTCCGTCCAGCAGCCAGTCGAGGTCCTGGTGGGTGGCGATGGTGCGGTTCATGACTGCTCTTCCGTCCTCGTGGTTCGGGGGTCCGCGGCCGGTAGGGCCCAGGGGGAGGGACCCGGCGCGGGAGTCGGGGTTCCGGGGGCCGTGGGGGAGGCCGGGCCGGACGGGGGGAGGGCGCCGCGCTCCGGCGGCAGGCCGACGGCGGGGGACCGGTCCTCCGCGTTGCCGAGGCCGCGGGCGGCCCGGGACTGGCGCTGGAAGGCGCCGACCGTGGCGCCGGAGCGGCGCGGCGGGCGCTGGAACGGGCCCTCGCCGGTGCCGGATCCGGTCGCGTTTCCGGAGCCGGGGCCGAAACCGGGGCCGAAACCGGGGCCGAAGCCGGAGCCGGTGCCCGTTCCGCCCCCGGTGTACGGGGTGCGCGGCGGCGGCGGGATGCGCAGCTCGGCGGCCAGGCTGGCCTGGCGCACCCGCTGGGGCAGCGGCGGCTGGGCACCGCCGCCCGGGGCGCCGGGGGTGCTCGGGCCGCTCGGGGCGTCGGCCGGTGCGGTGGCGGACCCGGGGAGCGGGATCGCCGGCTGCCCGCCGTGCTGCCGCCGCTCCGCCAGCCGGTAGTGGTCGGCGGGCCGGTACTGCTCGTCGGCGTACGGCGCCTCGGCGGGCATCACCGTCGCGTAGGCGATGTCCGGGTAGGCGGGAGGGGCGTCCCCGGTGGAGCGGGGGGAAGTGTCGTAGGGCCGCCCGTCGTAGCCGTAGCCGCCCCCGGCGGGGGCCGGCGAACCGTACTCGGCCGGCGAACCGTACTCGGCCGGCGAACCGTGCTGGACCGGCTGGCCGTGCTCGGCCGACGGGTCCGCAGAGCCGTCCGCCTCGATGCCGGGGAGGGTGCCGTCGCGCTCGCCGAAAGCGTCGCGCTCGCCGAAGGAGTCGGGTCCGCCGAAGATCTCCCGCGCGCCGAGGGCGCCGGGCTCGGGGAACGCGGGGAACGCGGGGAACGCGTCGGGATCTTCGAAGCCGTCGTGATTCCCGAAATCGGCCCGGACCGGGGCGCCGAGAAGCTCGTCGTCCGACGGGGGCACGTACTCGACGTACCCGAACGCCTGGGCCGGTACCGGGGCGCCGGAGGCCGCGCCCGGGGTGAGGACGGGGGCGCTGCCGGGGGAGAACCAGTCGCCGACGGCCTGGCCGGGGTGCGGAGCGGCGTCCGAGTGGGCCGCCCGCTCCTCCTCCTCGTCCACCGCGACCACCGCCGACGAGGTCGTGGTGTCCGCCGTCCGCGCCGTCTCCGTCGTGGCCGAGGCCGCCGGGGCGGGCATCTCGGTCACCGAGGCGAGCGGCACGGGCGCCCGGTCCCGGTCCGCCGGACGCTGCCGCCGGGCGAGCGGGATCGGCGTGACCGCCGCGTTGTCCGGCAGCCCGGAGTCGCCGTCGAGGATCAGGTCGCCGGGGACGAGCACGACCACCCTGGTCCCGCCGAACGCCGACGGCCGGAACTCGATCTGCAGGCCGATCGCCGAGGCCAGCCGGGCCACCACGTGGAAGCCGAGGCGGATGTCGTCACCGCGCGCCAGCATGTCCGTACGGGGCGGCTCGTCCGCGAGCGCGGCGGCCATCAGGGCGTTGGCCCGGTCGTACTGCTCCGGGTCCATGCCCAGGCCCCGGTCCTCGATCTCGATCGCGAGCCCGCGGCCGACCACGGCCGCCCGGACGTCGACCGGGGTCGGCGGCTTGGAGAAGCTCGCCGCGTTCTCCATCAGCTCGGCGACCACGTGCGCGATCGGTCCGACCGCCCGCTCGGAGAGCCAGGGGTAGCCCTCGACGTCCAGCACGACGCGGCGGTACTCCTGGACCTCGCCCTGCGCGGCGCGCAGCACGTCCAGCAGCGGCACCGGCTTGCGCCACTTCCGCTGCGGCTGGCCGCCGGCCATGATGACGAGGTTCTCCTCGTAGCGGCGCAGGCGGGCGGTCAGGTGGTCGAGGTCGAACAGGCCCTCCAGCACCTCCGGGTCCTCGTGCCGCCGCTCCAGGGCGTCCAGCTTGCGCAGCTGCTGACCGATCAGCAGCTGGGTGCGGCGGGCGATCCGCTGGAGCAGCCGCTCGAAGCCCCGGTGCTGTTCGGCCTGCCGGACGGCGGCCCCCAGCGCCGAGGCGCGGGCGAGGTTCATGGCCTGGCCGAGCTGCGCCAGCTCGTCGCCGCCGCGGGCGTGCGCCCCGGCGGTGATCGCCCGGCTCTCCGCCTCGGCGTCCACCTGCTCGCCGCGCGCCAGCCGCTCGACCAGCTCGGGCAGGGTGTGCTCCATGTCCTGCGCCTGGGTATGCAGCTCGTTGATCCGGCGGCGCAGCGAGCGGGTCAGCCGCCAGCTGGCGAGGACCACGACGACCACCGCGAGCAGACCGATCACCGAGGTCAGCGCGACCCGGGTGAGCAGCGAGAGGATCGAGCCCTTGCCGACCTCGACCACGCCCTCGGTACGGGTCTCGAAGACCTTCACCAGTTGCGGGTTGACCTGGTCGACGGCCTGCCGCCACTGGTCCTGGAGCTGCGGCAGCCGGACGGTGCCGGTGGCGTCGGCGACGGCCGGGCGGGTGAGCGCCTGTTCGACGGCGGCCTTGGCCTGCCACGCCGGTCCGCTCATCAGCTCGGACCAGGCGGCCCGCTCGTCGGTCGGCACATAGGGCACGACCTGGACGGTGAACAGGTGGTCCTGGGCGCCGATCGCCTGCTGCACGAGCTGGTAGTCGGAGGCGCTGAGCTTGCCGGACGGCCAGCCCCGGGCCAGGATCGCGTCCTCGCGGGCCAGCATCTCCTTGGCCCAGAACGAGTTGACCAGGGTCTTGGAGATCCAGGTGACCTCACCGGTGTCGACATGGCTGAGCGCGGTGAACAGCCGCAGGTCGACCGCGATCAGGTCGGTGTAGTAGGCGTAGACGCCCTGCTGGTCGGCGGTGCCCTTGTCGACGAGGGCCCGCTGGTCGCCCAGCTTGTCCATCGCGCGCCGGGCCTCGGCGACGGCCGTGCGCACCTCGGTGGGCGCGCTGTCGGCGGTCTCGCCGGACAGGGCCTGGAACTTCTCCACGGCCTCGTCGGTCAGCCGGCGCTGGCGCTTCAGCTGGTCGGTGACGGTGCCGGGCCGGGAGAGCGCTTCGGCGCTGAGCCGGCGCTCCTCCTGGAGGTTGTAGTAGACGATGTTGGACGGCTGGCCTGCCTTCTGCGCCAGCATGCCCTGGGCGGCCAGACGCTGGAAGTCGAAGAAGGTCACGCCGCTGGTGACCGCCCAGAGGGCGGCCAGGGCGATGCTGGGGACGAGGGCCAGGACGAGCAGTGCCGTCCGCAGCGACAGGCGCGGTCGACGCCTGCGGGGGGCCTTCGGCGTCGGGGGCCGCCGATTCGCACGCGCGCGCAGAGCTGACTCCTTGGGGCTGGCGGTCGGCCTGCGAGGGTCGGACCGTCCGGGGCACGGGCTTTATGACGAAGCGATACTAGTCATACGGTGTGTTAGGAGTGAAAGCCCGTTCGATCTTCGGACGACGCACACACAAGTCCTTAACACTGCGGTAGCACGCGGTTCACGCTCGCACAGGGCCTCCCGCCGGTGCTCCGACACCCTTCCGGGGCTGGTCGGACGGTGTCCGCCGCCCCCGGCTCGCCGGTCGGGGGGCTCCCGTCGGAGGAACGGGAACACCCCCGGCGCGGGTTCACGGCCGCCGGGTCCGTGGCCGGATCCGCAGCCACGCTCCGTCCCGGCCGCCGCGCCCGGCGCCGCGAGGAGACGGCCCGGCGGACCAGGGTCGCCCCCGGGTCCGCCGGGCCGGGTGTTACGCGATGCCGAACGCGTCGGCCCAGCGGGCCGTCCCGGACGGCAGCGGGTGACGGGCCGGGTCCAGGCTCAGGGCCATCCACGCCTCGTCCGGCGCGTCGACGGTGAGCGCGATGCCGTGCTCGGAGGCCCGGCCGAAACCGAACCTCGGGTAGTACGACGGGTGTCCGAGCAGGATCACGAACCGCTCGCCCCGGGCGCGGGCGGCGTCGAGTCCGGCCCGCACGAGGGCGGAGCCGGCGCCGGACCGCTGGTGGTCGGGGTGCACGGAGACCGGAGCCATCGCGAGCGCCGGGGCGTCGCCGATGAAGGCGCGGGTGAGCAGCACATGGCCGACGGGGGAGCCGGTGACGACGGACTCACCGGACTCTGTGGCACCGGCCTCGGTGACGACGATCGAGAGACCGTCGATCCACGCCTCGTCGGCGCGCAGGGCCTCGACGAGTTCGGCCTCGTAGGGCCGCCCGAAGGCGGCGACCGTCAGCTCGTGGACCGCCGGGAGGTCGCGGGGCTGCTCGACCCGGGTGAGCCAGGAGGAAGAGGGCAGGGAAGAAGACGGGGAAGAAGACATGGGAGTCCCTTGGAGAAGGGGCCCCGGAGAGCGAAGGGCGTCAGACCGGGACCCGGGAGGTGAGAACAGTCCGGGTGCCGCGCAGCACGTGCGCAGCGGCTGTCACCGCGACCACAATTCACCTTCCCTGTCTCCGTAGCGGACCTCGCGCGAGCTCGAACGGCCGTTAGGCCGGGCTCGGCGATCGACGGTAACACGGGCCCCGGACGGGGCGCGAGAGGTTTTCGGGCGGCCCCGGACGGCCGGGAACCGCCCGAACGGCGCGGCCCCGCCGCTCCGCCCCCGCCGCCCCCGCCGCCGCTCCGCCCCGGCCGGGCTCAGCGGCGGCGGGCGGCGCGGGCGACCAGGAGCAGGAACAGGCCGCAGACCGTGACCACCACCCAGCCGGCCCGGGAGGCGGCGGCCAGGCCGCCCGGGGCCGCACCCGCGACCAGACCGCCGGCGATCGCGATGCCCACCGCCGAGCCGAGCTGGCGGGCCGTGGAGGTGATCGCCCCGGCCACCCCCGCGCGGTCCGCCGGGAGTCCCCCCACGGCCGTGTTGGTGATCGGCGCGTTCGCGAAGCCGAAGCCGACCCCGAGCAGCAGGAGGGCGAGCAGCAGGCCGGGCAGGTCCGCCGCGCCGGACAGGCCGCCCGCGCCGTGCGGGACGTCCTCGACCAGGAACGCCCGGACCAGCAGCAGCGCCCCGCCGGCCGTGGTGAACCAGGCCGCGAGCAGCAGCGGCCGGCGCGGCCCGCCCCGGCCCACCAGGACGCCGGACAGCGGCGCGCACACGGTGGCGCCCAGCGCCATCGGCAGCGAGGCCAGCCCGGCGGCCAGCGGCGTCCACCCCCGGGCGTGCTGGAGCTGGAAGGTGGTGAGCAGCAGGGTCACCGTCAGCGCGACGAACACCGCCACCGCGCCCAGCACGGCCGTACTGAACGCCGGCCGCCGGAACAGCCCGAGGTCCATCAGCGGTTCGGCCCGGCCGCGTTCGGCGCGCACGAACCCGGCGGTCGCCGCCAAGGCCGCCGCGTACCCGGCGAGCGCCCAGGGCGAACCCCACCCGATCCGGGGCCCCTCGATCAGCACGGCGACGGTCGCGGACACCGCGACGGTGAGCAGGAGCTGGCCGGGCAGGTCCGGCCGGCGGGCCCGGGGTGCGCGGGACTCCGGCAGGAAGCGGACGCTCAGCAGCACGGCGGCCAGCACCACCGGCACGTTCACCCAGAACACCGAGCGCCAGCCGAGGGCCGAGACCAGCGCGCCGCCGGTGACCGGCCCGGCCGCCATGCTCAACCCGAACACCGACGCCCAGACGCCGATCGCCCGGGCCCGCTCCCGGGGGTCGGGCATCGCGTTCACCACGATCGCCAGCGCCACCGGGCTGAGCATCGACGCGCCCACCCCCTGGAGGGCGCGCGCCGCGACGAGCGCGCCGGCGGAGGGCGCGAGCGCGCACACCAGCGAGGCGAGGCCGAAGACGACCAGTCCGCACTGGAAGACCCGGCGGCGGCCGAACCGGTCCGCGAGGGCCCCGGCCGAGATCAGCAGGCTGGCCAGCACCACGGTGTAGGCGTCCACGATCCATTCCAGGTCGCGGGTGCCGACGCCCAGCCCGTGCCCGATCGCGGGCAGGCCGACGTTGACGATCGTCGTGTCCAGGCCGACCAGGAACAGGCTCAGCGCGCAGACCGCGAGCACGGTCCACCGTCGGCGCGCGCTCAGCGGGGGAGGGGCGGGGGCCGCCGTGGTGGCGGTGGCGGCGGCGGGGGCCGCGGGGGAGGTGGTCATGGGTGGGGCGCCTTCCGGTCGGAGTACGGGTCGTCCTGCCGACCGCCATGCTCGGACCGGTGACGGGCGGCGGCCCAGCGTCCTTGCGGAAACCGCAAAGCGGCGGACGGGGCAGAATCGGCCCCATGGACGCCGACCCCGCTGCTTCCCCCGACGCCGCCGCTTCCGCTGCTCCCCCCGGCCCCGCCGGGTCCGAGTGCCCGGCTGTGGCGGACACCACGCCCGTCGCGACCGACGACGTCCAGGGGATCGTCGCGGCCATCGGGCCCCGGCTGCGCGCGCTGCGGCTCGGCCGGGGCCTCACCCTGGACGCGCTGGCCGCGATCACCGGGATCTCGGTGAGCACCCTCTCCCGGCTGGAGTCCGGGCACCGCCGCCCCACCCTCGACCTGCTCATCCCGCTCGCCCGCGCCCACCGCGTCGCCCTGGACCACCTGATCGCCGCCCCCGCGACCGGCGATCCCCGGCTCCACCTCCGGCCCCGCCACCGGGACCCCGGCAGCGTCCTCGTCCCGCTCACCCAGTACCCGGGCCGGGTGCAGGTCTTCAAACAGGTCCTGGCCCCGCGCGAGCCCAAACTCGTCAGCCACGTCGGCTACGAGTGGCTCTACGTCCTCGCGGGCGAACTCCGCCTCCTCGTCGGCGACCGCGACCTCACCCTCCACCCGGGCGAGGCAGCCGAGTTCGACACCGCCGAACCCCACTGGTTCGGCCCTGCCGGCGCCGAGGCGGTCGAGATCCTCCACCTCTTCGGCCCCCACGGCGATCAGGCCGTGCTCCGCACCGGCGCCATTCCCGGGTAGCCGTTGCCGGGCCTTCGCGCCGCCGCGCACGGGTGCCCACCAGGACGTTCAACAGGTTGTTGCCGTCACGCCATCCGGCGGCCACGGGGCGACACTCCGCACTGCCTAGCGTGCCGGACCATGACCATCTCCCGCACCCGGCTGACCGCGGTGGCGGCGCTCACCGGCGCCCTCGTCCTCGGCACCCCCGCGCTGGCCGTCGCCGCCCCGGCCGCCGGTTCCGCCTCCGCCGCCGGCTCGGCCGCCGCCCCGGCCGTCGCCCGGCACGCGATCCCCTTCACCTCGGCCACCGCCACCCAGCAGGCCGACGGCAGCTTCACCCTCACCTGGACCGCCCCCGGCGCCCGCGCCGTCACCGTCTACGCCGGCACCGACCCGGACGGCATCCGCCACCGCAAGGCCGTCGCCAAGGGCGCCGGCTCCGCCACCGTCACGGTCACCGGCCTGGCCGCCGCCGACCGCTGGTTCTTCGAGCTGGTCCCGGACCGGGGCGCGCCGCTGGTCGTCGCCGACCGCTCGCTGCACCTCGCCTCGGCGCCGAACTTCCGTGACGCCGGCGGCTACCGCACCGCCGACGGCCGGTGGGTGCGGACGGGCGTCGTCTACCGCTCCGGCGACCTCTCCAAGCTGACCGACCAGGACCTCGCCAAGCTCCGCCGCCTCGGCGTCCGCACCGTCTTCGACCTGCGCACCCCCGGGGAGCAGAAGACCGCCCCGGACCGCGTCCCGGCCGGTGCCACCGTCGTGAACGCCAATGTGCTGGGCGTCGCCGACACCGGCGCGTTCAACGTCACCAGCCCGCAGGCCGCCGTCCAGGCCATGGTGGACGCCGAGCGCACCATGGTCTCGGCCGACAGCGCCCGCACCGCCTACCACTCGGTGTTCAACTCCCTGGTCGAGCGGAACGACGAGAACGTCCTCTTCCACTGCACCGCCGGCAAGGACCGCACCGGCTGGGCCTCCGCCGCCCTGCTCACCGCGCTCGGCGTGCCGCGCGAGACCGTCGAGGCCGACTACCTCGCCAGCAACACCTACCGCGCCGCCGAGATCGCGGCCACCCTCGCCCAGCTGCCGCCGGCCTACCAGGCGATCTACAAGCCGCTGCTGGACGTCCGGTCCGAGTACCTGGCGGCCGGGTTCGACGAGGTGCAGCGGAAGTTCGGCTCCTTCGACGCCTACCTCGAGTCCGGCCTCGGCCTGGACCGGCGGGACCTGCGCGACCTGCGCAGCCAGCTGCTCGTCGGCTGACGGCGGGCGCCCGGCGTCCCGCCGGGGTGGGCGCCCCACCGGGCCGCCCGCCCCGGTGGGGCGCCGTGGCGAGGACGGGTCGGGGGACGGGGGCGCGTCGCGGGCGCCGTGGCGGGGACGCCGCGTTGCCGGAACCGGGACGCCCTGGTTCGATCGTCCGTATGGACCAGGAATCCGACGCCGCCCCCGGCCCCGCCACTGCCGCCCACCCCGCCCGCGCCGCCGCCTCGGCCCCCGCGATCGCCGCCACCCTGCGCCAGATCGGCCCCCGGCTGCGCCGGCTGCGCGAGCGCAAGGACATGTCCCTGGCCGACCTGAGCCAGGCCACCGGCATCTCCAAGAGCACGCTCTCCCGCCTGGAGTCCGAGCAGCGCAAGCCGAGCCTCGAACTCCTGCTGCCCATCGCCGCCGCGCTCGCCGTCCCGCTGGACGAGATCGTCGCCGGGCCGCGGGTCCAGGACCCGAGGGTCCACCAGCACCCGGGCCGGGCCGACGGGCGGACCTTCGTGCCGCTCTCCCGCCACCGCACCGAGCCCCGCGCGTTCAAGATCCTGATCCCGGCCGCCCACCACACCCCGACCCTCGCCACCCACACCGGCCACGAGTGGCTCTACGTGCTCTCCGGCCGCCTCCGGCTGCTCCTCGGCGAGCACGACGTCGTCCTCGCGCCGGGCGAGGCGGCCGAGTTCGACTGCCAGAACCCGCACTGGTTCGGCTCCACCGGCACGGGGGACGTGGAGGTCCTGAGCCTCTTCGGCAAGCAGGGCGAACGCATCCATCTGCGCGCCCGCACCCGCCCGAAGGAGTCCTGAGCCCGCCCCGGTGCTCCCGGCCAGGTGCTCCCGGTCCCGGTGCTCCGGGTTCGGGGCCGGTCCCCGGCGGCCCGGCCGGTGGGGGAAGTCGGCCGCGACGACTTCCCGCGCCGCCGCGCGAGTGCCACACTCCCCTCGTGAACACACGGGGGTTGTTCGCGCCGAAGCCGTTCGCCCGGGGGCCGGTCGCCGCCGTCGCGGTGGGGGTCGCCACGCTGCAGATCGCGACGGCGGGCCGCTACGGCTTCCACCGCGACGAGTTGTACTTCCTGATCGCCGGGCGGCACCCCGCCTGGGGATATGTCGACCAGCCGCCACTGACCCCGCTCCTCGCGCGGCTGTCCACGGCGCTGTTCGGCGGCGGACCCGGTGACGGGCCGGTGGGCCTGCGGGTCGTGCCGGCCCTGCTCTGCGCCGCCACCGTCGTCCTGGTGGCCCTGCTGGCGCGGGAGTCGGGCGCCGGACGGGCCGGGCAGCTGCTCGGCGCCGCCGCCGCGGCCTGCTCGGCGTTCGTGCTCGCGGTCGGGCACCTGCTCAACACCGCCACCTTCGACCTGTGCGCCTGGCTCCTGGTCAGCCTGCTCGCCCTGCGCCTGCTGCGCACCGGTGACGGCCGCTGGTGGCTCGCCGTCGGCGCGGCCACCGGAGTCGCGCTGCTGAACAAGGACCTCGTCCTGCTACTGGCCGCCGCGCTCGTCCTCGCCGTGCTGCTGGTCGGGCCGCGCGGGGTGCTGCGCGGGTGGTGGCCGGTGGCGGGCCTGGCCGTCGCCGCGGCCGTCGCGCTGCCCGACCTGTGGTGGCAGGCCGCGCACGGCTGGCCCGAACTGACCGTCGCCGGCGGCATCAGCGACCAGGACGGCACGGAGAACCGGCTGCTGTTCGTGCCGATGCAGTTCCTCTACCTGTCGCCCGTGCTGGTGCCCGTCTGGCTGGCCGGCTTCCGGCGGCTGCGCCGGGACGCCGAACTCGCCTGGGCGAAGCCCTTCGCGGTCGCCTACCCGCTGGTGTGCCTGCTCGTGGTGGCGAGCGGCGGCAAGCCGTACTACGCGCTGCCCGCGCTGCTGGTGCTGACGGCGGCGGGCTGCGAACCGGTCGCCCGGCGGCTGACGGCGGCCGGACCGCGCCGGCTCCGGTCGTTCGCGGGCGCGCTGGCCCTGGGCGCGGCCGTCAACCTGGTCATCACCCTTCCCGTCCTCCCGGCCCGGCTGACCCCGGCCGTCAGCTGGATCTACCACGAGCAGGGAGAGCAGATCGGCTGGCCCGAACTCGCCGCGGCCGCCGCCGCGGGCTGGCGCACCGTCCCGCCCGAACTCCGGGACCGGGCCGTGGTGTTCGCCGTCAACTACGGCGAGGCGGGCGCCCTCGCCCACTACGGCCCGCCGCTCGGCCTCCCGGCGCCGTACTCGGGCCACATGAGCCTCGCCGACTGGGGGCCGCCGCCGGACGGCCTGGACGGACCGGTCCTGCTCGTCCACCCGGAGGGATTCCCCGGCGTGGAGCGGTACTTCGCCGACTGCCGCCAGGTCGCCCGGGTCGACAACGGCCACGGTGTCCGCAACGAGGAGCAGCACGCCCCGGTCCTCGTCTGCCCGGGCCCGCACCGGCCGTGGTCCGCGCTCTGGCCCGAACTGCGCCGCTACTACTGAGAGTTCCGACCGGCTACGGGTCCTCCGAAGGATGCGGGCGGTTCAGGAGGCGGCGTGCAGGGTGGCCGGCGCGCACGCGGCCGGGGTCGCCGGCAGGCCGGCGCGGTGGGCGAGGGCGGCGGCCTCGCCCCGGGAGCCGACCTCCAGCTTGGCCAGGATGTTGGCCACATGGAACTTCACCGTCGACTCGCTGATGTGCAGGGCGCCGGCGATCTCCCGGTTGCGGCGGCCCAGGGCGAGTTGGTCCAGGACCTCCAACTCCCTGGGCTGCAGGCCCTCCAGCGGCCGGGCCGCGCCGATCGGCCCGGCCGGGGCGTGCAACGGCAGGTCGACCGTCACCGTGGTGCCCCAGCCCGGCACCGCCTCGACCGTCAACCGGCCCGCCAGCGCGGCGATCCGGTCGGCCGTGCGGTGGACGGCCAGCGCGTCGGCGGTCAGCAGACCCGGCCCGTCGTCCCGGACGACGGCCCGCAGCCCGTCCGCCACGAACTGCCAACTCACGTGCAGCCGGGTCAGACCGTCCTGCTCCAGCATGGCGAGCACGGTGGAGCGGACGGTGGTGCGGGCGGTGTGCGCGGTGTCGGTGGGCACCGAGCGGTCCCCCTCGGTCGGCGCCAGCAGGTCCAGCCGGACCGGGCTGTGCCGCAGCAACGGCCGCACCACGTCGGCGAGCCGGGCGAACGCGGTGGCGGCCGGTTCCTCGCTCAGCTCGCGGTCGAGGTCGCCGGCGCTGCGCAGGTCGAGCAGGGCGGTCACGGCCAGCTCGGTGGCGTTGCGCCGGGCGGTGGCGTCGTCCAGGCCGGCGGACCGCAGCGGCCCGAGGATCGCGGACAGGGCGGAGGCGTGGGCGCCGCTGAGTTCGGCGATCGCCCGGGCCCGGGCACCGGCCGAGGCGCGGGAGGCGGCGGCCTGCGCGGGCGCGGCGTCGACGGCGCGGTGGTGGGAGTGGGTGGTCACCAGCTCCCACAGCCGCTGGAGCAGGCCGAGCGACCGCTCGGGCAGCGGCTCCGGCGGCTCCGGTGCCCGTCCGGAAGACCTTCCGCCGACCCGTCCGGAAGTCTGGCCGGCGGCGCGTCCGGTCGGGACGACCGGTCCGGTCGCGGTCGCGCGGACCAGGACCAGCACGGCGCCGTTGCTCCCGGCCGGGGCCGAAGCCACCGCGACCGCCGGGCGCGGGCGCCCGCCGAGCACGGCCTCGCCCTGCCAGGGGCGGCCGGGTGTGACCTCCTGGGCGAGCCGGGCCAGCTCGGTGCCGGTGATCCGGGCGGACAGCTCCTCGGGACCGACGGCACTCGCGGGCGAGTAGGTGCAGACGCCGCTGAGCTGCGCCACCGCGAGGTGCGGGACGAGCCCGGCGAGCACCTCGGAGAGCTTCGGCAGGATCGTCACCCGGGGCTCGCGCAGCACCTCGGCGGCGAGGGCGAGCACCCCCTCGGCGTCCTCCCAGGACCACTCGCCCCCGGGACCGTCACCAGGATCGCCATCGGGACCGCCACCGTGCCCACCACCGCGCTCGACCATGCGCCCAACCCTAGTCCGCACCCGTCCGCGCCCACCCGGCCGAACGGCCAGGTGGAACCGTCCGAACAGCCGGCCGCCCGGCCGGGTCCGCCGTACCAGGCTGGAGCCCGTCACCAGGACGACGGCGGCCCCGCGCCCCCGGAGTCCCCAGGTCCGAACGAACGGTGGAGACCCTCCATGAGCAGCACCCCCAACGTCGCCGCCCTCGCCACGAAGGCCGTCGCCATCACCGAGTACGGCACGGCGGACGTCCTGCGGCCGACTGTGGTCGAGGTGCCCGCGCCCGGCCCCGGCCAGGTCCGGGTGGCCGTGCGCGCGGTCGGCGTCAACCCGCTCGACCACAAGGTGCGCTCCGGCTCGCTCACCGAGCTGTTCCCGGTCACCTTCCCGGCCGTCCTCGGCTACGAGATCGCGGGCGTCGTGGAGGCCGTCGGCGCCGACGTCACCGAGTGGCGGCCCGGCGACGAGGTGTTCGGGCAGGTCTGGGGCGGCGGGTACGCGGAGTACGCCCTGGCGGCGGCGGACCAGCTGGTCCGCAAGCCGGCCGGGCTGGACTGGACGGTGGCCGCGGCGCTCCCGGTGGCCGCCGAGACCGCCTGGCGGTCGCTCGACCTGCTGGGCGTCGAGCCCGGCCGGACGCTGCTGGTGCACGGGGCGGCGGGCGGCGTCGGCACGCTGGTGGTGCAGTTCGCCCGGGCCCGGGGGATCCGGGTGATCGGCACCGCGAGCGAGGCCAACCACCCGTACCTGCGCGAGCTGGGCGCCGAGCCGGTCCACTACGGGGAGGGACTGGCCGAGCGGGTCCGCGCCGCCGCGCCCGAAGGCGTGGACCGGGTGCTGGACACCGCCGGGGCGAACGTGCTGCCGCTGTCGATCGACCTGGCGGGCGGCGCGGAGCACGTGCTGACCATCGCCGACGCACCGGGCGCCGCACGGCACGGGGTCCGCTTCACCGCCGGCGACGAGCCGACCGACTACCTCCGCCCGGCGCTGGAGGCAGCGATCGCCCTCGCGGCCGAGGGCGGCCTGAACCTCCCGCTGCACCGGGTGCTCCCGCTGGCGGAGGCGGCCGAGGCGCAGCGCGAGAGCGAGCGCGGCCATGTCCGGGGCAAGATCGTCCTCACTGTCGGCTGAGGCCGCGGGTGGCCCGGCGGGCGCTCAGCCGGCGCTCACTGGTTCGGGACCGGGCCCGGTCGGCCGAGGCGCTCGACGACGACCATGGCCGCGTCGTCGTCGAGCCGTCCGCCGGCGTGGGCCAGCAGGTCGCGGCGCAGGTGCAGCAGCAGGGCGGCCGGAGCTTCGGCGGGGTGGGCGGCGATCCGTTCGGCGACCCGCTCGGCCAGGGGGTAGAACCGCCGCTCGGCGTCGCGGGCCTCGATCACGCCGTCGGTGTGGATCAGCAGCCGGTCGCCGGGCAGGAACGGGAACTCCTCCACCACGTACGGCATCGGGACCAGTTCGCCGAGGCCCAGCGGCGGCGAGGTGCGGCGGGGCTCCAGCGCGGTGACCCGGCCGCCGTGCAGGAGCAGCGGCGGGGGGTGTCCGCAGTCGACCAGGCGCACCACCGCGCCGTCGTCCGGGACGTCCAGGACGACGGCGGTGATGAACGACTCGCCGCTGTCGTCGGCCGTGCTGTCGTTCGGCCCAGCGTCCGGTCCGCCGTTCGGCCCGCCGTTCGGCCCGTCGTCCGGCGCCGGGGTGCCCGGTGGAGCCCCGGCCTCCGTCGGCCCGGCGCGGCGGAACGCTCGCAGGCGCGGCCGGGCGCGGAGGCCGTCCTCCCGCTGCGTGCGCCGCTGCTCGGCGCGCTGGGCGAGGTCCCAGGCGATGCTGCCGTCCAGGTGGGCGACCAGGCCGGGCAGGTCCGGGTACAGGTGCGCGGCGGCCCGGAAGTCGCCCAGCAGCAGCGCCGCGTCGCCGAGCGAGGCCAGGCCCTTGCCCCGGACGTCGCCGACCAGCAGCCGGGTGCCGGTGGCCGTGCGGGCCGCCGCGTAGAGGTCGCCGCCGACCTGGGCCTCGGCCTCGGCGGCCAGGTAGAAGGAGGCGAGGCGCAGCAGGCCGGTCCGGTCGGGCAGCGGGCGCAGCAGGACCCGCTGGGCGGCCTCGGAGACGGAGCGGACCTGTGCCAGCTCCCGTTCGTGCCGGTCGCGCAGCACCCGCAGGGCGACGATCAGCACCGACACGGCGAGCAGGGCGCCGAGCTGGGTCTCGTGGTTGGCCGTGGTGACACCGTCGCGCAGGATGCCGATGACGGTGAGCGCGGCGAGCGAGAGCAGGGCGACGACGGCGGTGGCGCGGGCACCGGCCAGGGACGCGGTGAGCGCGGGGGCGACGATCAGCAGCGGGCCCAGGTGGATGTCCGGCGGGGCGACCACGTCCACCACCGTGATCACCACGATCAGGGCGAGCGGTACGGCCGTCAGCGCCCGGCGGTCGGGCGGCCAGGACCGACGGCGGTCGTGGGGACGCCGGTCGTCGGGGTGCCGCGCGCGCGGATGTGCGCCGGGGCGCGGCTCGTCGGGACGCCGTCCGCCGGGACGCCGCTCGCGGGGAGGCTGCCGGGGTGGCACCTCTCCTCTGTACACCGTCCGGGTGGTCCGCCGCACCCCGAGCCGGCGCCGGGGTACTCAGCCGGGCGCTCAGCCGGGCGTTCGGCGGGGCGTTGGGCGGGGCGCTCGGCGGGGCGCTCGGCGGGGAAACCGGCAGGTCGGCCGGGCCGGGTCAGTCCTCGGCGCCGTAGCGGGCCAGGTAGTCGGCGAACCGGGCGACGTCCTCGTCCGACCAGGCGGTGAAGCGGGCCGAGAAGGAGAGCCGCCGCTGCTCGTTGGCCTCGCGCAGCAGGGTGAGTCCGGCCTCGGTGGCCAGCAGGATCTGGCCGCGCTGGTCCTCCGGGTCGGTCTCGCGGCGCAGCAGCCCGAGCTTCTCCAGTGCGGTGACCTGGCGGCTCACCGTGGACTTGTCGAGCATGAAGTGCGCGGCGACGTCGGCGGCCCGGCAGCCGCCGCGCTCGGTGATGAGGTCCAGGATGCTGTAGGTGACCAGGGAGAGGTCGGGGTGCAGCTGGGAGGCCTTGTGCCGGGCGCGGCGGGCGAAGGCGGTCAGTTCGCGCTGGATGGTCGCGATCGACGTCTCGCGGTCGGGCACGGGGACTCGCCTCCTCGGGGCGCCGGGGGATTCGCGGGGATTCACTGCGCGGGTAGTTCACTGGGTGCAATAGTTGCACTATACAACGGCTTCGGATGTGCTCGAAGCCCCCGGCGGGCGGTCCGCGGCACCGGCCCGGCCCGCCTGCCAGGCGCGCGCCGCCGCGATCCGGCGGGTGGCGCTCGGATGAGTCGCGAACAGTAGCCCGAGCAGCCGCGGCGGGTCGACATCGGACACATTGGCCACTGCGAGCCTGCGCTGCATCGCGACGAACTGCTCGGCGTCCCCCGTGAGTTCCAGCGCGTGCCGGTCCGCCCTGGCCTCCACCCGGCGGCTCACCGCGCACTGCACCGGGCCGGACAGCGCACCCAGCAGCGCCGCGCCCGCCGCCAGCAGCGGCAGCGACCGGGGATCGGCCGCGTCCGCCGCGCCGGCCGCCGACAGCAGCGCGTCCCAGCCGGACGCCAGGCCCAGCAGCACCACCACGACGGCCGCGCCGACCGCGCCCAGCACCGTCCCGGTCAGGACGTCCCGGTGCTTGACGTGCCCCAGCTCGTGCGCCACCACCAACTCCACCTCGCGCGGATCGGCGGTGGTAAGCAGCGTGTCGTAGGCGACGATCCGCCGCGTCGCCCCCAGGCCCGAGACGTACGCGTTCAGCGCCGTGGTCCGGCGCGAGGCGTCCGCCACCAGGACGTCTTTCACCCGGACGCCGTCCCGCGCGGCCAGGCCGAGCAGCGCCTCGCGCTGCGGGCCCGGGGCCATCGGCGTGAAGCGGTTGAACACCGGCTCGACGAGGAGCGGGTAGAGGAAGGAGAGCGCGGCGGTCAGCAGTGCGGCGGCGCCCGCCGCCGGGAGCCACCAGCGCTCCGGGGAGCGGCCGGTGAGCGCGTACAGGCCGAGGACCACCGGCAGGGCGAGGGCCAGGGTGAGGGCGAGTCCGCGCAGCGCGTCCACCGCCCAGCCGGCCCAGCCCTGGGTGACCAGGCCGAACCGGGCGCGGACCGACCGCGCGCCCGCGCCGAACGGCAGCTGCGCCGCCCGGCCGACCAGCACCAGGGCGGCCGTCCCGGCGAGCACCTCCGCCGTCCGGGAACCGCCGAACCAGCCGCCGGCCGTGGACACCAGTCCGGCGCCGGCCGGGGTCAGGCCGAGCGCGAGGGCCAGCGCCAGGCCGGTGGCCCGCGCGCCGAGCGCCCAGGGCAGCTGGGCGCGGCGCAGCGCGCGGCCCCGGGCGACCTCGGCGGGGGTGAAGTCGGGCGCCCGGTCGTCGCCCGGGCCGGGGCGTGGGCCGGGGCCCGGGCCGGGGCGTGGGCCGACAGAATCTGTCATCTGTTGTCCGTCATCCGAAGTCCGTCAGTGGTGAGCCGTGAGCCGTGAGCGCGGGTCGCCGGTCGGTCGTGGACCGTTGTCCCCCGGCAGCCAGCATGTCACTCCTCGGCGGGCCCGGTGGCGTGCCGGGTGCCCGCGCGGAGCAGTTGGTGGCCGAGATCGATCAGCGCCCGGCCGACCGCGAACTCGTCGCCCACCGCGGGCGCCGGATCGTCGAGCGGATTGCGGCGGGCGTACGCGTCGCTGTGCAGCACCTCGCCGTCGGCGTCCAGTACGGCGTGCACCCGGGTGATGTCGCGCTCCTCCGCCAGGTGCAGGCTCAGCTGCCAGTTCTTGGTGGTGCGGACGGCGGGCTCCGCGCCGCCCTCCTCCCCGGCAACCGCCGCGGGCCGCCCCTCCGGCGCGGCGGTGCCGCCGTCCGCGCGGACGATCACCACCGGGCACGACGCGTGCGCCGCGCACCGGTTGCTCACCGACCCCAGCAGCGTCCGGGCGAGGGTCCCGCGACCGTGACCGCCCAGCACCAGCAGCTCCGCGCCCTCCGCCAGCTCCAGCAATACCTCGGCCGGGTGCCCGAGCAGCAGGCTCTCCACCACCGGCACCGGCCGGTCCCGGCCGACCACCTCGTCCACCTCGGCGGTCAGGGTGCGCATGGCCGTCCGCTCGAAGTCGTCGTCCGGCAGCGGTACGAGCCACCCGTGGAGCGAGGGGGGCTCCCACGCGGCCACCGCGTGCACCGTCGCCCCGGTCAGCGCGGCCTGCCCGACCGCCCAGCGCAGCGCCGCCCTGGACGGCGTCGAACCGTCGATCCCGACCACGATCCGCCGCCCGGTGTCCGTGCTCCCGTTGTCAGCCATGACCCACCACCTGCCGTCCGGTCCCCGAGCCCTCGCCTGCCGTCCCCTGTGCCTGCCGCCCCCCGTGCCTGCCGTTCCCCGCCGCGCGTGCACCGCACCTCCGTCCTGGCGGGTTCCGCCGTGCTTGCGGATGCCTCCGTACCTCCACGCTGCCACTCCGCGCGCCGCCCGGCGGCCCGGCGCGGGCCGTGGCCGCGGCGCGGGGGCGGCGCGGGGGAGTGGCGTAGGCTGACCGCTTCCGGAACGACCCTTGGGGGAACACACATGCGCCGTGCCGCGGCCGCCGTCGCACTGCTGCTGGGGCTGATACCCGTGGCCGCCTGTGGACCGGACGACCCCGACCCGGCCGCCGTCAAGGCCGCCCGCGCCGCCAAGGACGCCGCCGACGCCGCCGCTGCCGCGAAGCCCGCGCCGGACGCCGCCGACGGGTCCGGCGCCCCCGGGGACCAGACCTCCGCCGACGGCGCGGCGCCCCGCCCGGACGGCAGCATCACGGTGGCGTTCGCCGGGGACGTCCACTTCGAGGGCCGCACCGAGGGCCGGCTCTCCGTCCAGCCGCCCGAGACGGCGCTCGGCCCGATCGGCAGGAGCCTCGCCGCCGCCGACCTCTCCGTCCTCAACCTGGAGACCGCGATCACCGAACGCGGCGCTCCAGAGCCGAAGACCTACACCTTCCGCACCTCGCCGAAGGCGCTCACGGCGCTCAAGGACTCCGGCGTCGACGTCGTCTCGCTCGCCAACAACCACGCCGTCGACTTCGGCGCCGACGGGCTCGCCGACACCCTCGCGGCCAAGGCGTCCTCGCCGCTCCCGATCGTCGGCTTCGGCCGCAACTCCCAGGAGGCGTACGCCCCGTACGTCACCACCGTGCGCGGGGTGAAGGTCGCGGTGGTCGCGGCCAGCCAGGTCGAGGACCTCACCAACCAGAAGTGGCGCGCCGGGGTGAACAAGCCCGGAATCGCCTCGGCGCTGGACCAGGCCGCGATCGTCAAGGCGGTCGAGGAGGCGAAGAAGCAGGCGCCGGTGGTGCTGGTCTACCTGCACTGGGGCGAGGAGGGCAAGGCCTGTCCGACCGGCGCCCAGACCGCCATCGCCAAGAGGCTCGCCACCGCGGGCGCGACCGCCGTGGTCGGCACGCACGCCCACACCATGGTCGGCTCGGGCATGCTCGGCTCCACCTACATCGGGTACGGCTTCGGCAACTTCCTCTGGTACGGCACCTCCAACTACGCCAACTCCAACGAGACCGGCGTCACCACCCTGACCGTGGGCCCGGGCGGCAAGGTGCTCGGCGAGGCGTTCGCACCGGCGACCATCGACGACAAGGGCGTGCCGGTGCCGCAGACCGGTGCCGCCGCCACCGCCGCGCTCAAGCGCCGGGACGGGCTCCGGGGCTGCACCGGCCTCGCCCCCGCCCCGGGGGCCGCCGTCGGGCCCGCGTCGCCGTCCGCCTCCCCGTCCGTCTCCCCGTCCGCGCCCGCGCGCACCACGGGTCCGGCCGGCTCGGCGCCCGCAGCCCCGGCGGCGCGGAGTGCCGCCCCGCCCACCGCCGCCCCGACCGCCTCGCGCTGAGCTTCGAGGGGTGCGGCAGTGAGGGAGCGGCAGTGAGGGAGCGGCGGTGACCGAGTGGACGGTGCACGGGCGGCGCCAGGTGTACGGCTCGCCGTGGGTCGAACTCTGGCTGGACGACGTCGACATCCCCGGCGTCGGCCGGGTCGACCACCATGTGCTGCGCATGCCCAAGGAATGCGCCGTCACGGTGGTGACCGACAGCGAGGGCCGCTTCCTCATGCTCCACCGGCACCGCTTCATCACCGGGCGCTGGGCCTGGGAGCTGCCCGCCGGATGGATCGAACCCGGCGAGGCGCCGGCCACGGCCGCCGCGCGCGAGGTCGAGGAGGAGACCGGCCGGCGGCCGGGGGCGGTCGAGCCGTTGACGGAGTTCGACGCGATGTCCGGGATCTCGACGATGCACTTCCACGCCTTCCACGCCACCGGGGCGACGCCGACCGGCGGGCCGGTCGACCGGGCCGAGGCGAGCCGGGTGGAATGGCTGACCGAGCGCGAGGTGGTCGGACTGCTGACGTCGGGCGAGGTGGCGGACGGCGCCTCACTGGCGGCCCTGTCCTACTTCCTGGGCCCGCACCGTCTGTCGGCGGGCGGAGCGGTCCCGAGCGGCAAGTAGCCCGAGACGGAGGCGAGCTGATGGGACGTCAGTCCCTGTGGTTCGCCTCGCCCAGCTTCCAGTAGCCCTTGCCGTGGACGCGTTCGCGGGGCAGGGTCCAGTCGGTGAGCAGGTGGCGGCGGACGGTCGCCACGGCCTGCGATTCTCCGGCCAGCCAGGCCGTGGTGCCGGGCGGGATGTCGGTCGCGAGCAGGGTGTCCGTGAGCGTCCGGCCCTTGGGGTGGCCCTGGGGGCGGGTCAGCCAGTGGACGGTCAGACCGGCCCGGACGGGCAGTGGCAGGCCGGCCCCGGTGGCATCGCCGACCTCGGCGAAGACGGTCACCGGCACTGCCGGCGGAAGCTCCTCCAGGATGGTGAGCGCGGCGGGAAGGGCGCTCTCGTCGGCGGCGAGAAGGACGTGCCCGGCGCCCTCGAAGGAGGGCCTGCGGCCGCGCGGACCGGCGATCCGGGCCCGGTCGCCCGGGCGGGCGGTCGCGGCCCAGCGGGACAGCGGGCCGTTGCCGTGCAGCACGATGTCGATGTCCGTCTCGCGCTCGGCGGCGCGGTGGTGCCGGACGGTGTAGGCCCGGGAGTGCCCGTCGGGGGTCGCCAACTTCACCCACTGGGTGGCGTGTTCGACGGCGAGGGTGTCCAGGGTCGGTCCGGAGAGGGTGAGCCGGAGGAGGGCGGGAGTGAGCGGGGTGACGGCGGTGACCCGTACGTCGTGGGTCGGCCGGGGGCGACGGAACACGGAGACTCCAGGGAATCGGGTGGCGCCGGGCGCGGCCCCGGAATCGACACGGGTGGCGCGGTGCGGCGCGGCGGGGAGAAGTGGAAGGGGCGGGCTCAGCGCGGCAGGTGCTGGTCGAGCAGCGCGTCGACGAACGCGGGGTCCAGCGGGCGGCGCAGGACCAGGGCGCGGTGGTAGAGCGGGGCGAGCAGGGCGTCCAGCAGCACGGCGGCCTCGTCGGTGCCGTGTTCGGTGCCGACCTCGGTGACCTCGGTGCCGTCCTCGCCGGTCGTGGCCCCGAGGCAGGCGCGGGTGTGCGCGACGTCCCGGGCGCGCAGTGCGTCCAGGAAGCCGCCGTGCAGCAACTCGGCCGTCCTGGCGTCCAATTGGGCGTGGCCGAGGAGTGCCTGGAGGACCTTGCCGGCCGGCGCCGCACCGAGGAAGTCCGCGAACCGGTGGACGTAGGCGCGCAGATCGGCCGGGTCGGCGGGGGTCTCGGCGGGCCAGGCGAGACCGGTGGCGGCGTCCAGGACGAGGTTGTCGAAGAGGATGTCCACCTTCGACTTCCACCAGCGGTAGATGGTCTGCTTGGCGACCCCGGCGGCGGTCGCGATGCCCTCGATGGTCAGGCCCTCGAAGCCCTGCTCGACCAGGAGGTCGTCGGCGGCGTTCAGCACCGCCAGCCGTGCGGCCTCGCTGCGCCGACCGCTGCCGCCGGTGCTCACCGCGGCGTCCTTGGCCGCAGCGCCCTTGGCCGCGCCGCCCTTGTCCGCGCTCCCGCTCCGACCAGCTTCGGCCGCGCGCGCTGCACCGGCAGCACGTCCGCCGACGGCGTGGTCACCGGTGGCGCGGCTCGCGTCGGACCGGCTTCCGGCGGCGGGGCGGGGCTGGGCGGCGATGGCGGCGTGATCCTTGTCCGGGGGCGGCTGCTGGCCGTTGACGACGGTCGCCGCCATCCTCTCACGCCTTCCCGGCACGGGCGGCAGCTGCCGCTGCGGGCGTGGGTGCCGGTGCCGGTGCGGATTCCACGGCCGTCGGCACCGGCGACGCTCCGCGCCCCGGCCGGCGGACCAGTCCGGCGGCGACGGCGAGGGCCAGTACGGCCACCACCGCGCTGAAGGTGACCCCGGCCGTGCGCAGCCCGGTCGCCCGGACGAGCACGCCGACCCCGATCACCGGCACCGAGAGCATCGTGAACAGGACGGCGAAGAACGCCGACACCGCCTCGCCCCGCCGGTGCGGCTCCACGCCGCCGTTGACGGTGCCGAGCCCGGTGCCGATGGCGGTGCCGGTGGCGAGGCCGTTGACACAGGCGCCGAGCAGCAGTGGCGGCAGCGTCCCGGCGAGCAGCGCGGCGGCCACCAGCGCGGCGGCCAGGACCAGTCCGGCGCAGGCCGCCGGCAGGGCTCGGGCCGGGGGCAGGACGCGGACGAGCAGCTGTCCGACGGCGGTGGAGAGGAAGGCCAGGGCGACCACGAGCCCGGTGAGCGCGTGGTTGTGCAGGCCGAGCACGGTGGCCAGGAAGAGTCCGCTGACGGCGGTGAGCACGCCGGTGACGGCGAATCCGGCCCCGCCGGCGAGCGCGGCGCGCAGGAACGCGGGGCGGATGCCGGGCGGGACGTGCGGTGGCCGCAGCCGGAAGGCGCTCCCGGCCGGGGAGCCGGAGCGGCCCGCGCGGCGGACCTCGGCGGGCACCGTCTCGGGGACGGCGAGCAGTCCGAGCAGGGCGGCGCCGGAGAGGACGAGTGTCACCGTCCAGGGCAGGCGCAGCGGTGAGCCGGCCCATTCGGCGAGGACGCCGGCGAGCAGGGCGCCGCCGGCCAGCCCGCCCATGTTGGCGGCGAGGGCGACGGTCTGGGCGCGCAGCCGGCGCTCCGGCGGGGCGAGGTCGAGCAGGGCGGCCGTGGCGGCGCCGGTGACGAGGGCGGCGCCCAAGCCGGAGAGGACCCGGGCGGCCAGCAGCCAGGGCAGGGAGTCGGCGAGTTCGAAGAGCGTGGCGGCGGCTGCGGCCAGCAGCAGGGCGGCCAGGACGACGGGGCGCCGGCCGATCCGGTCGGAGAGGCGGCCGAGGGTCAGCAGTCCGGCGACGACGCCGAGCGCGTAGACGGCGAAGACCACCGTGACGGTGAAGGTCGAGAAGCCGAAGGCGCGTTGGTAGAGCGGGTAGAGCGGGGTCGGGACGGTGGTCCCGGCCATGGTGACCCAGAAGGCGAGGGCGACGGCGGCCGGGGCGAGCGGGCCGCCGGGGCGCCGGGGCGGGGCGGAGGGCATGGGTGCTCCTCGGAGGTGAGGGGGCGGGAGGAGGAGGGCGCGTCGGGGCCTTCGGTCACGGCCCGCGCCGTCGGAGCTGAACCTGGACGCAACGTTGCGTCTCGGCTCGACATCTCGACGCTAACACTGGACGCAACGTTGCGTCTACATTCACTGCCGGGCCGACCCTCGGTCGGCCGTTGAGCGACCGACGCGTTCCCGGCCTCCGGCCGAACGCAGTTGACGACCCCCCAGGGTCCGTCCGGGCGTGCGCGACCCCTCGGCGGGTCCGAACAATTGTGTTAGGTTAGCCTTGCCTAATGTTGCTGGTCGGAGGGGATTTTCAGTGCAGCAGTCCGAACTCGCGGGTGCCGTCGCGATGGTCACCGGCGCCGGGCAGGGGATAGGCGCGGCGGTGACGCGCGCACTCGTCGCGGCGGGCGCCGTCGTCGCGGCGGTCGACCGCAACCCCGGCCCGCTCGCCGAGCTCGCGGACGAGCTGTCGGACCGTCCGGTCGGGCCCGTCCAGGGCGGCGGTGCCTCCGGCGGACCCGTCCACCCCTACCTGCTGGACGTCTCCGACGCGGCGGCGGTCGAATCCACCGTCGAGCTGATGGAAAGCCAACTCGGGCCGGTGGGAATCCTGGTGAACGTCGCGGGAATCCTGCGCGTCGCCCCCGCGGTGGAACTCACCGACCAGGACTGGGCGGACAGCTTCGCGGTCAACACCACCGGAGTCTTCCACACCACCCGGGCGCTCGGCCGACGGATGGCCGAGCGCGGCGGCGGCGCCATCGTCACCGTCGGCTCCAACGCGGCCGGTGTCCCGCGCACCGGGATGGCCGCCTACGCGGCCTCCAAGGCGGCGGCCACCATGTACACCCGGTGTCTCGGTCTGGAACTCGGCCGCTCCGGGGTGCGCTGCAACATCGTCTCGCCCGGCTCCACCGACACCGAGATGCAGCGCGGACTCTGGCAGGACGACGCGGCGGCCGCCGAACGGCGCGTCATCGACGGCGACCCGACCAGCTACCGGGTCGGCATCCCGCTCGGCCGGATCGCCCAACCCGCCGACATCGCCGAGGCGGTGACGTTCCTGGTCTCCGACCGGGCCCGCCACATCACCATGCACGACCTCTACGTGGACGGCGGCGCCACCCTCCGGGCCTGACGCCCCGGGCGCAGGCTCCGACCCGGATCCGGCGCGCCTCCAGCACTGCTTCGGCACGACCCCACGACGACAGCACCCGGGGCCCGGCGCCCCACCGGACCGCACCCCCACCGGGGCGCGTCCCGGACCAGACCACCGCCGACCGCCGCGACGAGCGACGGCCCGGCGACCACTCGCAGACTGGGAGATTCCAGGTGACCACGGTGCATCACGCCCCCGCCGGGACGGACCACACCGTCATCGGCGCGGCCAGCGGGCTGCTGGGCCAGTACCGGGCCGCGGCCGACCAGGCGTTCTTCGCCTCCCCGACCCGCACGCTGCTCGCCGAGGGCGTGCACGCCCGGGTGCCCCAGGACGGGCGCCCGCTGGTCGACCGGGTCGCCGAGACCCTCGCCCGGGCCCGCCGGAGCGGCGTCGAACACCCGCTGGTGGTGGGCGCGGTGGCGTTCGACCACGACAGCCGGGCCGAGCTGGCGGTACCCGCGACGCTCCGCACCTGCGGCGCGCTGCGCGACGATCCGCTGATCGCGCTGCCCGCCCCGGCCGCCGACCGGATCGACTGGGACGTCCGCCCGGTGCCCATGCCCGAGGCGTACGGGGCCGGCGTCGCCGAGGCCGTGGAACTGCTCAGGACCGACGGCGAGCTGAGCAAGGTCGTGCTCGCCCGGACCCTGGAGCTGCACGCCGACCGCCCGCTCGACCTGCCCGCGATCCTCCAGCGCCTCGGCCGCCGCGACCCCGGCGGCTACACCTTCGCCGTCCCCGCCGGCGGCGGCCGCACCCTCATCGGCGCCAGCCCCGAACTGCTGCTCTCGCGCAGCGGCACCGCCGTCGTCGCCAACCCGCTGGCCGGCTCGGTGCCGCGCAGCGCCGACCTCGGGGAGGACGTCCGCCGCGCCGCCGCGCTGCTGGAGTCGCCCAAGGACCTCCAGGAGCACGCCTTCGTCGTGGACGCCATCCACGCCGCGCTCGCGCCCTACTGCCGGGACCTCGACGTGCCGGCGCGGCCCACCCTGGTGCGCACCGCCGCGATGTGGCACCTGGCCACCACCGTCACCGGCGAGCTGATCGACCCGGCCGTCTCCGCCCTGGAGCTGGCCGTCGCCATGCACCCGACCCCGGCGGTCTGCGGCAGTCCGACGCCGCTGGCCCGCGAGGCGATCCGCGGGATCGAGCCCTTCGACCGGGGCCTGTACACGGGCATGGTCGGCTGGGGCGACGCGGACGGCGACGGCGAGTGGGTGGTCACCCTGCGCTGCGCCGAGGCCGACGAGCGGACGCTGCGGGTGTTCGCCGGCGCCGGTGTGGTCGCCGAGTCCCGGCCGGAGTCCGAACTCGCCGAGACCAGCGCCAAGTTCCGCACCTTCCTGGACGCCGCCGGGGTGCCCCGGTGACCGACCCGACCACCCCGGGAGCCTCCGCCGTGACCGATCCGCACCGTCCGATGGCCGAGGTGCTGGCGGGATTCGCCCCCTACCCGGCCGAGTTCGCCGCGCGCTACCGGGCCGACGGCCACTGGCGCGGCGAGACCTTCGGTTCGATGCTGCGCGAGCGCGCGGCCGCCCACCCCGACCGGATCGCGATCGTCGACCCGGCCGGCGGTACCGGCGACGACCCCACCCGCCGCTGGACGTACGCCGAACTCGACCTGCGGGCCGACCGGATGGCCGCCGGACTGCGCGCCCGGGGCATCCGCCGGGGTGACCGGGTGGTGGTCCAGCTCCCCAATGTCGCCGAGTTCTTCGAGCTGGTCTTCGGGCTGTTCCGGGTCGGCGCGCTGCCGGTCTTCGCGCTGCCCGCGCACCGGTACACCGAGATCTCCTACTTCTGCGCCTTCACCGGGGCGGTCGGCTATGCCGTCCCGGCCGTCGAGGGCGGCTTCGACTACCGCGAACTGGCGGGCAGGATCAGGGCGGAGACGCCCTCGCTGCGGCACGTCCTGGTGGTCGGCGGGGACGCCGGGGAGCACACGCCGCTGGCCGAGGTCCCGGCCGACCCGGCCGACCCGGCGGAGGCACCCGGGGCGCCCGGGGACGAACCGCAGCCCGGGGGCGAGCCGCAGCCCGGGGACGTCGCCTTCCTTCAGCTGTCCGGGGGCAGTACCGGGGTGCCCAAGCTGATCCCGCGCACCCATGACGACTACATCTACTCACTGCGCGGCTCGGTCGAACTCTGCGGCCAGGACGCGGACAGCGTCTACCTCGTGGCGCTGCCCGCCGCGCACAACTTCCCGCTCAGCTCGCCGGGTTCGCTCGGCACGCTGTACGCGGGCGGCCGGGTGGTGCTCTGCCCGCAGCCGAGCCCGGAGACGGCGTTCCCGCTGATCGAGCGCGAGGGCGTGACCATCACCGGCCTGGTGCCGCCGCTGGCCCTGCTCTGGCTGGACGCCGCCGAGCGGCTCCGCGAGGCGCGGGGGCGTACCGGCCTGGAGAGCCTGGAGGTGCTGCTCGTCGGCGGCGCCAAGTTCAGCGAGGAGGCGGCCCGGCGGGTGCGCCCGGTGCTGGGCTGCACCCTCCAGCAGGTGTTCGGGATGGCCGAGGGCCTGGTCAACTACACCCGGCTGGACGACCCGGAGGAGCTGATCGTCACCACCCAGGGCCGGCCGATCTCCCCGGACGACGAGGTGCGGGTGGTCGACGACGAGGACCGCGACCTGCCCGACGGCGCCACCGGCCACCTGCTCACCCGCGGCCCGTACACCATCCGCGGCTACTGGAACGCGCCCGAGCACAACGCCGCCTCCTTCACCGCGGACGGCTTCTACCGCACCGGTGACCTCGTCCGCCGCACCGGCACCGGCCACCTGGTGGTCGAGGGCCGGGCCAAGGACCAGATCAACCGGGGCGGCGAGAAGGTCGCCGCCGAGGAGATCGAGAACCATCTGCTGGCCCACCCGGCCGTACACGACGCGGCGGTGGTCTCGATGCCCGACCCGTACCTCGGCGAGCGCACCTGCGCCTACGTCGTCCTGCGCGAGGAGCACCGCGCGCGGCCGCCGAAGTCCGTGGAGTTGAAGCGCTTCGTGCGGCAGCGCGGGCTCGCCGACTTCAAGGTGCCGGACCGGGTCGAGTTCGTCGACGCCTTCCCCGCCACCGGCATCGGGAAGGTCAGCAAGAAGGACCTGCGCGCCGCCATCGCGGCCTCCCTCACCTCCTCCTGAGCCCCGAGCCCCGAGTCTCCGCCTCCGACCTCCCAGTCTCCCGAACGTTAAGGACGCACCGCCGTGGGCCTGCCCCGCATCCCCTCCTATCCGATGCCCGCCGCCGCCGAGCTGCCGGCCAACCGGGTCGACTGGACGGTCGACCCCTCCCGGGCCGTGCTGCTGGTGCACGACCTGCAGAACCACTTCATGGGCGCCTTCGACACCTCGGCCGCGCCGGTCACCGAGCTGTTCGCCAACGTCAACCGGCTGCGCGCCTGGGCCGCCGAGCACGGCGTACCCGTCGTCTACTCGGCGCAGCCGGGCGGCCAGAGCGCCGAACAGCGCGGCCTGCAGCAGGATTTCTGGGGTCCGGGCATTCCGGACGACCCGCGGGCGGCGGCCGTCGCCGACGAGGTCGCCCCGGCCGAGGGCGACCGGCTGCTCACCAAGTGGAAGTACAGCGCCTTCGTCCGGACCGACCTGGACGAGCTGCTGCGCGAGCAGGGCCGCGACGAGCTGGTGATCACCGGCGTGTACGCGCACATCGGGGTGCAGGCGACTGCCTGCGACGCCTGGATGCGGGACATCCGGGCCTTCGTGGTGGCCGACGCGGTCGCCGACTTCGGCGCGGACGAGCACCGCGCCGCACTCAGCTGGGTGGCCGGGCGCTGCGGCGTCGTCACCGGCACCGACGCCGTCGTGGAAGGGAAGTGACAGCCATGGCCTTCACCGTGGAGCGAATCCGGGCCGAGGTCGCCGACCTGCTCGGCGAGGACCCGGCGGACATCCCGCTGGACGAGAACCTGGCCGACTGGGGCCTGGACTCGGTGCGGCTGATGGCGCTGGCCGAGCGCTGGCGGGCGGAGGGCGCCGAGGTGGCGTTCCTGCAGCTGGCCGAGCGTCCGGCCGTCGGGGCCTGGGCCGAACTGCTGGGCGCGTCCTGATGGAGTCCGGTACGGCGGTGGCGGGGCCCTCACGAACGGAGCGGTGGCCGGCCACCACGGTGGTCGGGCCGATCGAGGCCCGGGCGGCGCGGACGCCGGACGCCCCGGCCCTGCTGCCGGCCGGTGCGGCGCCGGTGCGCTACGGCGAGTTGAACGCCGCGGCCAACCGGATGGCCCGCTGCCTGATGGACCGGGGCGCCCGCCCCGGCACGGTCGTTGGCCTCGCGCTGACCCGCCCGGCCGACCTGGTGCCGGCGCTGCTGGCGGTGGCCAAGTCGGGTGCGGCGTACCTGCCGCTGGACCCGGACGACGCCCCTGGGCGGCTGTCCTGGCTGCTGGCTGACGCCGCGCCGGTGTGCGTGCTGGGGGAGGGGTTGCCGCACGCGGAGCGGCCGAGCGTCGCCGAGCTGGCCGGGCGGGCGGTCACCGACCCGCCGCGGGCGCTGACCCCGCAGCATCCGCTGTACCGGGCGTACGGGCCGGGCGGGCGTCCGGCGGGGGTGTGGACGACCCACGCCGAGGTGGACCGCCGGGTGCGCGAGCTGCAGTCCGTGTACGGGCTGGGCCCGGGCGACCGGGTGCTGCAACTGGGGCTGCCGCTCTGGGAGTTCCTGTGGCCGCTGCGGACCGGTGCGGCACTGGTGCTGGCCGATCCGGACCGGCCGGGCGAGGTCGGGGAGCTGGTCCGGGCGGCCGGGGTGACCGCGCTGCGCGCGGCGCCGTCGGTGCTCGGCGAGCTGCTGCCCGAGCCGGGGCCGGTGCACCTGGTCCCGGAGCGCGGCTGACGGGCCTGGTGGACGGCGGTCGGACGGCGGTCGGACAGTGGCCGACGGACTTCCGGGCCCGTCGGCCGCTGTCCGCGGCCCGTCGTCAGCGTCCCGTCACCCGCGCGGCGCCACCGCGAAGTCGGCCGCGGTCCAGGCCAGCGCGACCGCGCCCTCCAGGATCGCCCGGTCCGCCTCCGGCGAGACGGCGGCCTCGGCGAACGCCGCCTCGTGCGGGCCGCAGGAGCCGCCGGTGATGTCCAGCACCGGGTGGATGGAGGGCACGGCGTGCGAGACGTTGCCCATGTCGGTGCAGGCGAACGGCCCGCTCTCGACCGGCTCCGGGCGGCCCGCCGCCGCCGCGTTGGCCCGCCACAGCGCGAGCAGTCCGGGGTCGCCGCGGAAGTCCAGGTAGTCCGGCTCCGGCCGGGTCAGCTCGACCTCGCACCCGGTGGCCAGCGCGCCGGCCCGGAAGCAGTCCTCGACCCGGGCGCGCAGCGCCGCGAGGTCCTCGGCGGCCGAGGTCCGGATCTCGTACTCCGCGGTGGCGCTGTCGGGGATGAGGTTGGGCGCCGTGCCGGCGGCCGTGGTGATGCCGTGCACCCGCCACTGCGGCGGCAGTTGCTGCCGCAGCAGCCCGAGCGCGACCTGGGCGACGGTGAGGGCGTCGGCGGCGTTGCGCCCCTCGTGCGGGTTGAGGCTGGGGTGGGCGGCGCGGCCGGTGTAGCGGACGGAGAGGGTGCCGAGCGCGAAGGAGTGGAAGTCGGCGACCTCCACCGGGCAGGGGTGGACCATCATCGCGGCGTCCACGCCGTCGAACGCGCCCGCGTCCAGCAGCAGCGCCTTTCCGGCGCCGCGCTCCTCGGCGGGTGCGCCGATCACCCGCACGGTGAGCCCGAGCCGGTCGGCGTAGGGGGCGAGGCCGAGCGCGGCGCCGAGGCCGGCGGCGGCGATGAGGTTGTGGCCGCAGGCGTGGCCGAGGCCGGGCAGGGCGTCGTACTCGCAGACGATCGCGACCGTGACCGGTCCGCTGCCGGTGCTCGCGCTGAACGCGGTGGGCAGGCCGGCGATGCCAGGGGTGACGGAGTAGCCGTGCTCGCGCAGCAGTCGGGCGCACCACTCGGCGGCCCGGTGCTCCTCGAACGCGACCTCCGGGTGGGCGTGGATGCGGCGGCTGAGCGCCAGCAGCTCGTCCCGGTGGGCGAGGACGCGCTCGCGCACGGCCTCCTTGGGCGTGGGGCCGGCCGGTCCGGCGGCGACGGCCGGACCGGGCGCGGGCACGCTCGCGTTCAAGGGGGACATCGGTGCCTCCGGGGCTGTCAGGGCCTGCCCGTCGGCAGGCTGTTGACCAGACGATATGTAGATAGCTTAGGCTAACCTAACCAGGCAGTTGGCGTGCCGTTCGCCGGACCCGAGGAGCTTTCAGAACCATGCGTCGCCACCAGGCCGCGTCCGACCCCGTCGCCGTCCCCGCCGCAGCCGACGTACCGCTGCTCGCCACCCAGGCGGCGATCTGGTATGCCCAGGCGCTCGACCCCGACAGCCCGGTCTACAACACCGGCGACGCCGTCGAGATCACCGGTCCGCTCGACGCCGGGCTGTTCGAGAGCGCCCTGCGCCGCACCGTCGACGAGGCCGAGGCGCTCTCCGCCGTCGTCGTCACCGCCGTCGTCGACGCCGACGCCGCCGGACCCGACGGCGGCGAGGACGCCGACCCGGCGCCCCGTCAGCGCCTCACCCCCGGCCGCCCCTGGACCCTGCACCGGCTCGACCTGCGCGCCGAGACCGACCCGGAGGTCGCCGCCGAGACCTGGATGCGCGCCGACCTGGCCCGCCCCGTCGACCTCGCCGAGGGCCCGCTCTTCACCCAGGCCCTGATCCGCCTCGCCGAGGACCGCCACTGGTGGTACCAGCGCGTCCACCACCTCGCCGTCGACGCCTACGCCCTCACCCTCCTCACCGGCCGGGTCGCCGAGCTCTACACCGCCCTCACCGCCGGCACCCGCCCCACCGACCGCACCTTCGCCACCCCCGCCGAGGTCGCCGCCGAGGAGGCCGCCTACCGCGCCGGCGGGGAGCACGCCGCCGACCGCGCCTTCTGGCGCGACCGCCTGGCCGGCGCCGACGCCCCCGCCACCCTCCCCGGCGGCACCCCCGCTGGCCCCGCCGGACTGCCCCGGATGGCCGCCGCCCTCCCCGCGGGCACCCTGCCCCGGCTGGAGGCCGCCGCCAGGGCCGCCCGCGCCACCTGGGCCGAACTCGTCATCGCCGCCACCGCCGGCTACCTGCACCGCCTCGCCGGCACCGAGGACGTCGTGCTCGGCCTGCCGCTCGCCAACCGCCGCGGCCCCGCCGCCCTGCGCACCCCCGTCGCCACCGCCAACGTGCTGCCGCTGCGCCTCGCCGTCCGCCCCCGCGACACCGCCGCCGAACTGCTGCGCCGGGTCGTCCTGGAAGTCCGCGACGTCCGCCGCCACCAGCGCTACCCGCTGGAGGACCTGCGCCGCGACCTCGGACTCACCGGCACCCGCCGCGCCCTGTTCGGACCGATGGTCAACATCAAGGCCTTCGAGCGCGACCTCGACCTCGCCGGCCTGCCCGGCACCGTCCGCAACCTCGCCGCCGGCCCCGTCGACGACCTCGCGCTCGCCGTCTCGCCCGGCCCCGACGGCGCCCTGCGGATCGGCCTGGAGGCCCACCCCGACCGCTACGGCGCCGACGCCCTCGCCGCCCACCGCGACGGCCTGCTGCGCTACCTCGACGGCCTCGCCACGCTGCTGCTCGACGCCCCGCACACCCCGATCGCCCGGATCGACCTGCTCGACCAGGACGCGCTGCGCCGCGCCACCGTCGGCCGCACCGAGCCGCCCGCCACCCGCACCGTGCCCGAACTGCTCGCCGGCCAGGCCGCCCGCACCCCCGACGCGGTCGCCCTGCGCAGCGGCGCCACCACCCTCACCTTCGCCGAACTGGACGCCGCCAGCAGCCGCCTCGCACACCTCCTCACCGCCCTCGGCGTCCGCGCCGACACCCCCGTCGCCCTCGCCATGCCGCGCGGCGCCGACACCCTGGTCGCGATGTTCGCCGTGCTCAAGGCCGGCGGCGCCTGCCTCTCCCTGGACCTCACCCACCCCCGGCAGCGGACCGCCGACATCCTCGACGACACCCGCCCGGTGTGCGCCGTCGGCACCGCCGAAGCCCTCGCCGCGCTGCCCGGCGCCGCCGACCGCCCGGCCGTCGCCCTCGACGACCCCGCCGTCCGCGCCCGACTCGCCGCCCTGCCCGCCGGACCGCTGCCCGCCCCCGACCCGGCGCACACCGCCTACCTGCTGCACACCTCCGGCTCCACCGGCCGCCCCAAGGGCGTCGTCGTCACCCACGCCTCGCTCGCCAACCTCGCCGCCGGCCACGGCGAGGACCACATCGCCCCCGCCCTCGCCCGCACCGGCCGCACGCGGCTGCGGATCGCCCACAGCGCCTCGTTCGCCTTCGACGCCTCCTGGGACCCGGTGCTGTGGATGCTCCACGGCCACGAACTCCACCTGCTCGACGACGAGACCTACCGCGACCCGGCCGCCCTCGTCGGCCACGTCCGCGACGAGCGGATCGACTACCTCGACGTCACCCCCTCCTACCTGGACGTGCTGATCGCCGAGGGCCTGCTCGCCGAGGACGCCCACCACCCCGCCGTGGTCGCGGTCGGCGGCGAGGCCACCCCCGAGCCGCTCTGGCGCCGCCTTACCGCCGTCGACGGCCTGCGCCCCGTCAACCTCTACGGCCCCACCGAAGCCACCGTCGACGCCTACACCTGGACCCCCGGCCCGGACGGCGCCCCGGTCGGCCGGGTCGTCCGCGGCTCGCGCGCCTACGTCCTCGACGGCTCGCTGCGCCCCGCCCCCGACGGCGCCACCGGCGAGCTCTACCTGGCCGGCGCCTGCCTGGCCCACGGCTACCTCGGCCGCCCCGACCTCACCGCCGAACGCTTCCTCGCCGACCCCTTCGGGCCGCCCGGCTCCCGGATGTACCGCACCGGCGACCTCGTCCGACGCCGGTCAGGGGGGCACCCCCGGCCGGACGCCGGGGGAGGCACCCTGGAGTTCCTCGGCCGCGCCGACGACCAGGTGAAGATCCGCGGCTTCCGGATCGAACCCGGCGAGGTCGCCGCCGCCCTCGGCGGACTCCCCGGCGTCGACCGGGCCGTGGTGATCGCCCGCCCCGGCCCCGGCGGCAAGCGGCTGCTCGGCTACGCCGTACCCGCCGCCGGAGCCGTCCTCGACCCGGCCGCACTGCGCTCGGGCCTCGCCGCCCGGCTGCCCGAGCACCTGGTGCCCGACGCCGTCCTCGTCCTCGACGACCTGCCGCGCACCGGCAACGACAAGCTCGACCACCGCGCCCTGCCCGAGCCCGAGTCCGCCACCGAGGCCGGCGGCGCCGCGCCCGCCACCCCGCAGGAGGAGATCATCTGCGGGCTGTTCGCCGACCTCCTCGACCTGGCCGGACCGCTCTCCCGCGACGCCGAGTTCTTCGACCTCGGCGGCCACTCGCTGCTGGCCGGCCGCCTCGCCGCCCGGCTCCGCGAGGCCCTCGGCGTGACCGTCGGCTTCGCCGACGTCTTCCGCCACCCCACCCCGGCCGCCCTCGCCGCCCTGCTGCGCGAGCGCTCCGCCCCCGAACCCCGCCCCGCCCTGGTACCGGTCGACCGCGCCGAGCACCTGCCGCTCTCCCCGGCCCAGCGCGGCCTGTGGTTCCACTACCGGCTGGAGGGCCCCAGCCCCACCTACAACATCCCGCTCGCCCTCACCCTCACCGGCCCGCTGGACCGCGACGCCCTCGCGCTCGCCGTCGGCGACCTCGCCGCCCGGCACGAGACCCTGCGCACCGTCTACGGCGAGTCCGCCGACGGCGAGCCCTACCAGCGGATCCTGCCGCCCGGCCCGGTCGAACTCCACACCGGCACCGGGGAGATCGCCGACGCCGTCCGCCACGCCTTCGACCTCGGCGCCGAACCGCCGCTGCGGGCCAGCCTGTTCGCCCACCAGGACGGCACCCACACCCTCCTGCTGCTGCTCCACCACATCGCCGGCGACGGCGCCTCCACCACCCCGCTGGCCCGCGACCTGGCCGCCGCCCACACCGCCCGCCTCGCCGGACAAGCCCCCGAACTGCCGCCGCTGACCGTGCAGTTCGCCGACCACGTGGACTGGCAGGCGAAGCTGCTCGGCACCCGCGAGGCACCCAGCGCCCTCGCCGTCCGCCAGCTCGACCACTGGCGCAAGACCCTGGCCGGCCTGCCCGACCAGCTCGACCTGCCCACCGACCGCCCCCGGCCCGCCGTCGCCGGCCACCGGGGCGCCACCGTGCCGTTCCGCCTCGACGCCGACGCCCACACCGCCCTGGCCGCGCTCGCCCGCACCACCGGCACCAGCGTGTTCACCGCCGTCCAGGCCGGTCTGGCCGCACTGCTCACCCGGCACGGCTGCGGCACCGACATCCCCGTCGGCACCCCCGTCGCCGGCCGCGACTCCGACGAGACCGCCGCCCTGGTCGGCTACTTCGTCAACTCCGTGGTCCTGCGCACCGACACTTCCGGCGACCCGACCTTCCGCGAACTGCTCGGCCGCACCCGCACCGCCGTCCTCGGCGCCCACGACCACGCCGACCTGCCCTTCGACCGCCTGGTCGAGGAGCTCAACCCGCGCCGCTCCCTCGCCCGGCACCCGCTGTTCCAGGTCATGCTGGCCTGGCAGTCCGTCCCCGACCGGGCCTTCGCGCTCGGCGGCGGCCTCACCGCCACCGTCGCCGCGATCCCCTCCGGCACCGCCAAGTTCGACCTCACCCTCAACGCGGGCGAACTGCGCGAGGGCGGCATCGCCGGCTTCCTGGAGTACCGCACCGACCTCTTCGACGAGGCCACCGCGCGCGCCCTCGCCGAACGCCTGGCCCGGCTGCTCACCGCCGCCGCCACCGCACCGGACACCACGATCGGACGGCTCCCGCTGATCAGCGCCGAGGAGCACCACCGCGCCCTGGTCGGGTGGAACGGCACCCCCGTCCACTCGGTGCCCGGCGCCACCCTGCCCGAGCTGTTCGAGGCCGCCGTCCTCGCCGACCCGGCGGCCACCGCCGTCAGCTGCGACGGCGAGACGCTCAGCTACGCCGAACTCGCCGCCCGCGCCGACCGGCTGGCCCGGCTGCTGGCCGCGCGCGGCATCGGCCCCGGCACCATCGTCGCCCTCGCCCTGCCGCGCTCCCTCGAGCTGGTCACCGCCCTGCTCGCGGTCGCCAAGTCCGGCGCGGCCTACCTGCCGCTCGACCCCGAGTACCCGGCCGACCGGCTCGCCTACATGCTCGCCGACGCCGCGCCCGCCGCGCTGCTCACCGACACCGCGACCGCTCCCCGGATGCCCGAGCACCGGGTGCCGCAGCTGCTGGTCGACGGCGGCGAGGCGGACGGCCACCCGGCCGTCCCGCTGGCCCAGCACGAGCGCACCCGGCCGCTGACCGCCGAGGACACCGCCTACGTCATCTACACCTCCGGCTCCACCGGCCGCCCCAAGGGCGTGCCGGTCACCCACCACAACGTGGTCCGGCTGTTCTCCGCCACCGACCACTGGTTCGGCTTCGGCGCCGAGGACGTGTGGACGCTGTTCCACTCCTACGCCTTCGACTTCTCGGTCTGGGAACTCTGGGGCGCCCTGCTCCACGGCGGGCGGCTCGTCGTCGTCCCGCACCTGGTCAGCCGCGACCCGGCGGCCTTCCTCGACCTGCTCGCCCGCGAGCGGGTGACCGTCCTCAACCAGACGCCGTCCGCCTTCTACCAGCTCAGCGCCGCCGACCGGGACCGGCCCGGCACCGAACTCGCCCTGCGCTACGTGGTGTTCGGCGGCGAGGCGCTCGAACTCGGCCGCCTCGACGACTGGTACGAGCGGCACGCCGAGGACGCGCCCACCCTGGTCAACATGTACGGCATCACCGAGACCACCGTGCACGTCACCCACCTCGCCCTGGACCGGGCGAGTGCCGCCACCGGCAACGGCAGCACCATCGGCGTCAACATCCCCGACCTGCGGATCTACCTCCTCGACCAGTACCTGCAGCCCGTCCCGCCCGGCGTCACCGGCGAGATGTACGTGGCCGGCGCCGGCCTGGCCCGGGGCTACCTCGGCCGCCCGGCACTCAGCTCCGAGCGCTTCGTCGCCGACCCGTACGCCGGACTCTTCGGCGAGCGCGGCACCCGGATGTACCGCTCCGGCGACCTCGCCCGCCGCCGCGCCGAAGGGGTGCTGGAGTACCTCGGCCGGGCCGACCAGCAGGTGAAGATCCGCGGCTTCCGGATCGAACTCGGCGAGATCGAGGCCGTCCTGGCCGCCCATCCGGCGGTCGCCGACGCCGCCGTGATCGTCCGCGAGGACGTGCCCGGCGACCAGCGGCTGGTCGGCTACGCCGTCCTCGCGGCCGGCGCGGACCAGGTCGACCAGGTCACCGCTGAGGAACTGCGCACCCGCACCGCCGCCGACCTGCCCGTCCACATGGTCCCGTCCGCCGTCGTCCTGCTCGACCGGCTGCCGCTCACCGCCAACGGCAAGCTCGACCGGCGCGCCCTGCCCGCCCCCGACGCCCCCGCGGCCGGCGCCGGCCGCCCGCCGCGCAACCCGCGCGAACAGCAGCTCCGCGAACTCTTCGCCGAGGTCCTGGGAGTGCCGGCGGTCGGCGTCGAGGACGACTTCTTCGCGCTCGGCGGCCACTCCCTGCTGGTCGTCCGCCTCGCCGGGCGGATCCGGGCCGTGCTCGGCCTGGAGGTCGGCATCGGCACCCTGTTCCAGGCGCCGACCGTCGCCGCGCTCGACGCCGCGCTGTCCGCGGACGCCCCCGGCACCGACGCGCTCGACGTCCTGCTGCCGCTGCGGCCCGTCGCCCCCGGCCGCCGCAACCCGCTCTTCGCCGTCCACCCGGCCGGCGGCCTCAGCTGGTGCTACACCGGACTGATCCGCAACATCCCGGCGGACGTGCCGATCTACGGCCTCCAGGCGCAGGGCGTCGGCGCCGCCACCGCCGGCGAGCCGCTGCCCGCCACCATGGAGGAACTGGCCGCGCACTACGTCGACCGCCTCCGCGAGGTCCAGCCCGAGGGCCCCTACCGGCTGCTCGGCTGGTCCACCGGCGGCATCATCGCCCACGCCATGGCCGCCCGGCTGGAGGAACTCGGCCACGCCGTCGAACTGCTGGCCGTCCTCGACGCCTACCCGGCCGAGGGCTTCCGCGAACTGCCGGTGCCGGACCAGGCCGAGGCCCTGGAGGCGCTGCTCACCATGGGCGGCTTCGGCCCCGAGGACCTCGACGGCCGCCCGCTGGAACTCGCCCACGTCACCGAGGTGCTGCGCCGCGAGGGCAGCCCGCTGGCCGGTCTCGACGAGGCCACCGTCGAGGCGCTGAACCGGATCTACCTGCACATCAACCACCTGGTGCGCGGTTACGACCACCGCCGCCTCACGGGCGACGTGCTGTTCTTCCGCGCCGTCGTCGACACCATCGACGACACCCTGGTGCCCGAGCTGTGGACCCCGTACGTGGCCGGGCGGATCGACAGCACCGACGTCGCCTGCTCGCACAAGGACATGACGCTGCCGGAGCCGATCGCGCACATCGCGGGTGTCGTCGCCGAGCACCTCACCGCCCTCGACTCCGGCCGCTGAACGCCGCCCCGTCCGAACCGACCGCCGGTCCGAACCGACCGCCCGGTCCGAACTGACCGCCGGTCCGAACCGACCGCCCCGTCCGACCAACAGGAGAACCCACCCCATGAGTGACGCCCCCGCCAACCCCTTCGACGGCGACGGCGAGTTCCTCGCGCTCGTCAACGACCAGGGCCAGCACTCGCTCTGGCCGGACTTCGCCGCCGTCCCGGCCGGCTGGACCGTCGCCCACGGGCCGTGCGAGCGCGCCGCCGCGCTGGCCTGGATCACCGCCCACTGGACCGAGCTGAGCCCGGCCCGATGACCGACGCGGACACCAGGCCCGGCCGGGGCGCCGGAACCCCCGCCGACGCCCCGGCCCGCCCCCTGTTCGCGGGGCGCCTCGCCGTGGTGCTCGTGTACACGGCCGCGATGTGCATGAACGGCCTGGACTCGACGATCGTCAACCCGGCCCTGTTCACCATCGCCGGTGACTTCGGCCGCCCCGTCTCCGCCGCCAACGCCGTGGAGACCGCCTTCCTGGTCGGCCTCGCCGTCGGCCTCCCGGCGGCCGGCTGGCTCGGCGACCGGTTCGGGGTCCGACGGGTCTTCCTCGGCTCGCTCGCGGTCTTCACCCTGGCCAGCGCCCTGTGCGCGGCCGCCCCCGGCCTCGGCGCTCTCACCGCCGCCCGGGCGGCGCAGGGCGTGGCCGGCGGCCTGCTCACCCCGGTCGGCATGACACTGCTGTTCCGGGCCTTCGAGCCGCACGAGCGGGCCGGCCTCGGCAGGGTGCTGATCGTGCCGACGGCCCTGATGCCCGCGCTCGGCCCGCCGCTCGGCGGCTTCCTGACCGAACACCTCTCCTGGCACTGGCTGTTCCTGGTCAATGTGCCGATCGGCGTGGCGGCCGTCCTGACCGGCGTGTTCGCCCTGCGCGACCAGCAGGAGCCGCCGGCCGGGCGCTTCGACAGCACCGGCTTCCTGCTCGCCACCCCGGGCCTGGGCCTGCTCACCTACGCGCTCGGCTTCGGCCCCGCGCACGGCTGGACCTCCCCGGCGGTGGGCCTGTCCGGGATCCTCGGCGCGCTGCTGCTCGGCCTCGCCGTCCGGCACCAGCTGCGGGCCGCGGAGCCCCTGGTGGACCTGCGGCTGCTCGCCGACCGGACCTTCGGCGCGGCGAGCTGGCTGGCCCTGCTGACCGCCGCCGGGCTGATGGGCGCGCTGTTCGCCTTCCCGCTGCTCTACCAGGCGGCGCTCGGCGCCTCGGCGCTCGACGCGGGTCTCAGCGTGTTCCCGGAGGCGATCGGCCTGATGGCCGCCTCCCAGGTGGTCGACCGGCTGCTGCCGAGGCTCGGCCCGCGCCGGCTCGCGCTGCCGGCCCTGCTGCTCGCGGCCCTGGTGCTGGCCGCCCTGGCCCTGCCGGGCGTCGGCGGGAACGCCTGGGCCGTACGGGCGCTGATGTTCGGCGTCGGCCTGATCCTGGGCACCGCCGTGCTGACGGTGCAGATCGCGGGCTTCGCGGACGTGCCGGGGCCCGCGATGGGCCGGGCGATGGGCCTGTTCACCATCGTCCGCACGCTTGGCGGCGCGTTCGGCATCGCCGGCGCCGCGGCCCTGATCGGCGCGCTGGCCGAGGACGGCACGCACGGCGCCGACCCCGGGCCCTACCGGGTGGCGCTGGTCGCCACGGCGGGTGCGGTCGCGCTCGGCGCCCTGGTCGCGGCCCGGCTGCCGAAGGAGGCCCCGGGGCCGCCGCCGATGGACTGAGGACCTCGCACCACCGCGACCGCGCCGCAGGACGGCACCCCGCCCGGGGTGCCGTCCTGCGGCCGTTCGCGATCGTGTCCGGCCGGCTCAGAACTCCTTGACGAGCCGCCGGTGTCCGGCGCCCCACCGGTACCCGAGGGCGGCGTTCACCGCGACCATCGGCACATTGCCGGCCTCGACCTCGGTGTGCGCCGTCCGCACACCGTGCCCGACGAGGTGGCGCGCCGCGTGCAGCTTGAGCGCCCGGGCGAGCCCGCGTCCGCGCCAGGCCCGCAGTACCGCCGTGTAGTGGACGCGGCAGGCCAGCGGGTCGTTCGTCCCGTGCACCACGCTGGCGCCGACGATCCGCCCGCTGGACTCGGCGGTGAACACCCAGTCGGGGCGGCTGCCGGGACCGGCCAGGACCTCGGCCCGCCAGCCGTCGAACTCCGGCAGGGCGTCGGCGAATCCGGGGTTGTCGCGGAGCGTCTCGCGGTAGAGGTGGTGGAGCTGCCGATCGGGCTCGGGTGCGAGGGTGGTGGCGAGGGTGTCCAGGTACAGGCCGGGCGGCGGCTGCGGGGCGGGCAGGTGCGGGCCCAACGGGGCGCTCGCCGACCGGACATGGGCGTCCACCCGGTATCCGCGGCCGAGCAGCAGCCCGGTCAGGTCGGCGGTGGGGTCCCGCCCCGCGGTCGCCGACCCGTCGTGCCCGTCCGGGAGTTCGCCGAGCAGCCGGCCGGCTCCGGCCTCGCGGCCCCAGCGCTCCAGCCCGTCGTAGAGCGGCAGCTGCCAGGCCGGGGCGCGCCCCGGCGCGCTGACGACGAGCGAGGCGAGGTCGCCGGGCAGCGTCCAGGGGGCGCGCCAGGCGGTGGCGTACCCGAGCAGGTCGCCGGTGGGCCCGGGCTGGACGAGCCGGACCCGGCCGTGCCCGGTGAGCCGCCCCCGCTGGTCGGTGGCCAGCCGGTCCTCGCTCGGCAACGCCCGGTCCCGCCCGCGGAGTTCGGCGGCCGTGACGGGCGGCCCGGCCCCGTCGGCGGAGAGCAGCTCCGCCAGTGCGGGGTAGTCGGTGCCGGGCTGGAACGGGCGGATCACCCGTGGCCGCCGGACAGAATCGAATGCGTCACATGTGACACGGTACTGGCCGCCGAGGGACTCCGTCCGGGCTTTTCGCGGTCCGGGGCCGGTTACCGGCCACCGGCTCCGGCCTCCGGCTCGGGTCTCCGGTGAGCGGCGTCCGTTGCATCATGATCCACTTCGATGGGATTCTGCGCCGTGCACAAGAAACAGACCGCCCCGTTCATCGGCGCCGCCTTCGGACTGGCCTTCGTCCTGGCGAACGCCGCGGCCCTCCCCGCGGCCGTCGGCGTCCTCCTCCGGGTCCTCGCGATCCTCGCCTTCCTCAGGCTGCTCCTGGCCCTCCGCCGCCGCCCGGCCGGTGCCGGCACCGGGGCCGACACCGATGGCGGTGCCGGTGCCACTGGCGGGGAAGCCGCGGCGCCGCTCTTCGGCCGGGGCTACCGCCTGGTGGTGGCCGCCGAAGTGGCCGTCGGCCTTGTCGGCCTGGTCGTCATCAACCCGGTGCTGCACGCGCCGAAGGCGACGGTCGGCTGGATCGCGCTGGTGGTCGGCCTGCACTTCTTCGGCCTCGCCGCGGTCTGGCGGCAGCCGTCGCTGAACGCGCTGGCCGCCGCCATGTCCGGGTGCGGCGCCGCGGGCCTCGCCCTCGCGGCGACGGGCGTCCCGGCGGCCGTGGTCGCGACGGTGGCGGGCATCCTGCCGGGCGCCCTGCTCCTCGGCGCGGTCGCCCGGAGCCTGCGCGCCCCGGTCGCCGGAGCTGTCCGGGGCTGACGCCGGAGCCGTCCGGGCCTGACGCCCGGGGTACCGGCGCCGCCCCGGTACGCGGTGCGCCGGTCCGGCCCCCGGGGCCCCGGCCGGGCGTCAGCCGCGGTGGCCCAGCAGGTGGACCAGGCCGTCGGCGAGGCCCCCGCGCCAGCAGGCGTAGTCGTGCCCGCCGTTGAACTCGCGGTAGGCGAGGTCGTAGCCCCGGTCGAGCAGCACGTCGCGCAGGTTGCGGTTCTGCGGGAGCAGCAGCCACTCCTGGAGGCCGGCCTCCACCCAGAAGCGGGCGTCGCGCCGCTCGGCGGCGGCGAACCGACGGGTGAGCCACTCGCTGCCGTCGTTGAGTTCGGTGGCGTCGGGCCACCAGAACGAGCCGGACTGGGAGAGCGCGTTGCCGAACCGGGCCGGCCGGTGGAAGGCCGCGAAGGCGGCGGTCAGCCCGCCCGCGCTCTGGCCGGCGATCACCGTGCGGGCCGGGTCGGCGGTGGCCCGGTACTCGGCGCCGGCCCAGGGCAGCACCCGGTCGGCGAGCAGGTCGACGAAGTCCGGGTTGCAGCTGAGGTCCTCCGGCCTGGTCCGGGGCGGGGTGTGGACGAGCAGCGCGACGGTCGGCGGGATCAGCCCCTCGGCCGTCAGGTTGTCCAGGGTGTCGCCGACCGACAGTTGCTCGCCCCACACGTCGCCGTCCAGCAGGACCAGCACCGGGTAGGGGCCGCCGTCCGCGCGGTGCCCGGCGGGCAGGTGGACGTCGATCGTCCGCCCGGCCGCCTCGGCGCGCACGGTGCGCCCGCGCGGCACGTCCGGGCGCCGCTCGGCGTACGGCTGGGCGAGCGCCTCGGGCAGGGCGAGCACCGAGGACGGGTGGCGCCCGTCGCGGCCGGGCAGCCGCGGGCCCCGGCCGAGCGGGTCGGGGCGGGCGTCGTCCAGGACCTTCAGCCAGTCGGCCCGCCGGGTGCCGGGGACGGCCCCGCGCACCGGGTACAGCTGGTAGGAGGCCCGGTGGTCGGCGCGCAGCCGGTAGGTGCGCGACCAGCCGCCGGCCCGGCGCTCCATCAGGTGCGGGGTGAGGTCGCCGGCGTGCCGGTCCTTGTCGGTGACGGTGTGGACGAGCGCGAGCACGCCGTCGTACGGCGCCCCGCCCGGTTCGTCGCGCAGCACGAAGGTCACCTGCCGGTAGGCCGGGTCCTCCGGGTCGGGGTCGACCAGCGGGGCGCCCTCGGCGGCCACCCGGGCCCAGAACGCTTCGTCGGCGGCAAGCTGTTCGTGCTGCGCTGCGGGGAGGGCCTGGTCCTTCTGCGCCGCGGCGGCGAGCTGTTCGTGCTGCACTGCGATAACTCCTCGATGGTCAGGCGGGGTTGCCCTTGCGGCCGAGCAACACCCAGAGCAGGAAAGGGCCGCCGAGCACGGTGGTGACGATGCCGACCGGGATCTCGACGCCGGAGATCAGTACCCGGCCGAGGGTGTCGGCGAGCACGATCAGCACCGCGCCGACCAGGGCCGAGCCGAGCACCGGGACGCGGGACGGCCCGGCCAGCCGCCCGGCGACGACCGGTGCGGCCAGCGCGACGAAGCCGACCGGCCCGCAGATCCCGACGGCGAGGCCGGCGAGCGCCACGGCCAGCAGCAGGCAGGCGAGCCGGACCCGGCCGGGGTCGACGCCGAGCGAGGAGGCCACGTTGTCGTCGAAGCGCAGCACCGCCAGCCGGCGGGCCACCACCAGCGCGATCGGCACCAGGACGGCGAGGCCGATCAGCACCGGGGCGGCGACCTCGTAGTCACGGCCGTTGAGGCTGCCGGAGGTCCAGACGTACAGCGAGGAGGCGGAGCTGAGCGAGCGCCGGGCCATCGCGACCTGGATGATCGCGGAGGCGAGCGCCGACATGGCGAGGCCGACTACGAGCACCCGGTAGCCTCGGGCGCCGAGGCCGCCGGACACGGCGGTGACCACGGCGACGGCGACCAGCGCGCCGATCGGTCCGGCCCACCAGGCGCCGAACGCGCCGGTCGCGGTGACGGAGATCAGCACGGCGGCGGTGGCGCCGTCGTTGACACCGAGCAGTTCGGGGGTGGCGAGCCGGTTGCGGGCCAGCGTCTGGGTGAGGCAGCCGGCGAGGCCGAGCGCGGCGCCGGCGGCCAGGCCCGCGACGATCCGGCCGAGCCGGAACTTCTGCACCAGCAGGACGTCGAGGCGGTCGCCGTAGCCGAGGACGGCCCGGAAGGTGTCGCCGAGGCCGAGTTCGCTCTGGCCGGCGTGCGCGGAGACCACCACAGCGGCGAGCAGCGCGGCGGCGAGGCCCAGCGCGGCCAGTGCCGAGCGGCGCGGGAGCAGGACGGACAGCGCGCCGCGCCGGATCACCACGTCCGGCCTGGGCGGTTTCTCCTCCGGGTGGCCGCTCCGGCCGGAGGAGTCGGCGGGGGCGGTGTCGGTCAGGCCGAGCGCGGCGGTCTTCCTGGACCGCACGATGGCGATCAGCGTGGGCGCGCCGATCAGCGCGACGATCACCGAGACCGGGGCCTCGAAGGGGCGGGCGACCACCCGGGCGAGCACGTCCGCCCCGGTCAGCACGGCGGCGCCGACGAGTCCGGCGAGCAGGGTGAGCCGGCCGACCCGGGGTCCGGCCGCCGCCCGCGCCAGGAAGCCGGCGAGCAGGCCGAGGAAGGAGATGGGCCCGGCGAGGGCGACGGCGGAGGCGGTGAGCAGGGTGACGGCGAGCGCGACGGCGGCGCGGGTGGCGCCGGGGCGGTGGCCGAGGCCGCGGGCGAGGTCGTCGCCCAGTGCGAGCGCGGACAGCGGCCGGGTGGTGAGCAGGGCGACCACGAAGCCGGCCCCGACCACAGGGGCGAGCCGGCCGAGGGTGGTCCAGCCCTCCACCCCGGCCAGGGAGCCGAGCACCCAGACCCGGTAGCGGTCGTACGCCTCGGGGGAGTTGACGATCAGGACGCCGGTGAGGCCGCCGAAGGTGGCGCCGACGGCGGAGCCGCCGAGGACGAGTCGCATCGGGGAGCCGCCGCCCCGGCTGCCGGCGATCGCCAGCACGATTCCGCTGGCCAGGACGGCGCCGCCGAAGGCGAAGGCGAGGTAGCCGTAGGAGGTCTGGACGCCGAGCACGGCGATGCCGAGGACGACGCCGAGCGAGGCGCCGGCGTTGACGCCGAGCAGGCCGGTCTCGGCGAGCGGATTGCGGGTGACGGACTGGAGTTGGGCACCGGCCACCCCGAGCGCGGCGCCGACCAGCAGGGCCGTCAGGGTGCGGGGGAGGCGCAGGTCGCCGACGACCAGGGCGAGGTGACTGTCGGCGCGGGCGCCGCCGGTGTCGAGCAGGTAGTCCAGCACGCGGCCGGGGCCGACCTCGCCGGCGCCGACGGACAGCGAGAGCGCCGTCAGGACGAGCAGCGCGGCGAGGATGCCGCCGAGGGTGATCCAGGCGGTGCGGCGGGACCGGTCGGCCGTCGGCGGTGCGGGGGCGGAGGGGTCCGCGCCGGCCGCTTCGACGGCACCCACTTGCGACAATGTCATAAGGTAAGGCTAACCTAATGGTCGGCGCGGTCGGACGGGTGTCCGACCCGGGGCGGCAGCCGTCCGGATCGTCCCGGTCCGGGTCTCCGCGCCGCCGTCGCACCGCCGCTGAACCGCCGTCGCACCGCCGCAGTCCGCACCGTCGTCCGTACCGCCCGTCCGCAACACCCTTGCCCGGAGGCATCCATGTCGTCCCCCCAGAGCCCGCTGCACCTCGCCCGCCGTCGCGCGGTCCAGGCGGTGGCCGCCACCGGGGCTGCCACGCTCCTGCTCGTCGGCTGCGGCTCGTCGGGCTCCTCCGACCAGGGGTCCACCGACAAGGGCTCCCCGTCCGCCGCCGCCGCGGGCAGCCCGGCGGCCGACGCGGCCGGCGGCAAGCGGACCGTCAAGGACGCCACCGGCACGGCCGTCGAGATCCCCGCCGAGCCCAAGCGCATCGTCACCCTCACCCAGGAGGACCTCGACGCGGTGCTCGCCCTCGGCCTCAAGCCGGCCGGCATCACCAACGGCCAGGGGCTCAACGAGCCGCCGGCGTACCTGAAGGACAAGGTCCAGGGCATCCCGGTGGTCGGCAACCTGCTCCAGCCCGTCATGGACAAGGTGATCGCCGCCAAGCCCGACCTCATCCTGGCCGGCGACATGCAGGACCAGCAGGTCCTCAAGCAGCTGCGCGAGATCACCCCCGCCACGCTGGTCACCATGGCGCCGACCGACGACTGGAAGCTCTCCTTCCGCGGCATCGGAAACGCCCTCAACAAGCTGGAGCAGGCCAACAAGGTCATCGCCGACTACGACGCCAAGGCCGTCAAGGCCGGCGGCGAGCTGGGCGCCGGCAAGGGCGCGGCCGTCTCCATCGTCCGCTGGAACCCGACCGGCCCGAGCTGGATGGAGAAGAAGCAGTTCGCCAGCGGGGTCGCCCTGGACATGGGCCTGACCCGCCCGAAGGCCCAGGACAAGGACGGCAACGCGCACACCCCGGCGCTGAGCCTGGAGAAGATCAACGAGATCGACGGCGACTGGCTGTTCCTGTCGACCCTCACCGACGACGGCAAGGCCGCGCTGAAGGACGTCCAGTCCAAGCCCGCCTACCAGGAGCTGGGCGCGGTGAAGAACAACCACACCGTGACCGTGGACGGTTCGGTCTGGTCGACCCGCGGCGGCCCGCTCGCCGCGGACGTCGTGATCGGCGACATCGGCAAGGCGCTCGCCGCCAAGTGACCCGCCGGCGGCGGGCGACCTCCTCACCGGGCGCCCGCCGTTCCGCCGTTCAGCCGTTCCGTTTTCCCCTTTCCGCCGTTCCGTTTTCCGCCTCTCCCCGCCACCCCGCCACCTTTGCGAAACCGAGGAATCCGCCATGGAGTTGACGGTCGAGGGCCTCACGGTCGGCTACGGCCCCGGGCGCCCGGTGCTCGGCGGCGTCGACCTCACCGTGCCCGGCGGGCAGGTGGTGGCCGTCGTCGGGCCGAACGGCTGCGGCAAGTCCACCCTGCTGCGCTCGATCGCCCGGCTGCACCGGCCCGACTCCGGCCGGGTGCTGGTCGGTGGCGAGGACATCTGGAAGCTGCGCCCCCGGCAGGCCGCCCACCGGGTCGCGCTGCTGCCGCAGAGCCCGCAGGCACCGGAGGCGGTCACCGTGGCGGGGCTGGTCCGCTACGGCCGCCACCCGCACCAGGGCCTGTTCCGGCAGTGGTCCGCCGACGACGAGCGGCTCACCGGCGAGGCCCTGCGGGCCACCGGCGTCGAGGAGTTCGCCGACCGCCGGCTCGACCGGCTCTCCGGCGGGCAGCGGCAGCGCTGCTGGCTCGCCATGGTGCTGGCCCAGGACGCGCCCGTGGTCCTGCTCGACGAGCCGACCAGCGCCCTCGACCTCGGCCACGCCGTCGAGGTGCTGGAGCTGGTGCGCGAGGTCGCGGCGGGCGGGCGCACCGTCGTCATGGTGCTGCACGACCTCGCGGCGGCGGCCCGCTACGCCGACCTGGTGGTGGCGCTGCGCGGCGGCGAGGTGATCGCCTGCGGCCCGCCGCGCGAGGTGGTGGACGCGCCGCTGGTGCGGGCGCTGTACGACATCGACAGCGATGTGCTCGAGGCCCCCGGGGACGGCGCGCCGGTGATCGTCCCGCGTGCGGGGAGCCGGACGGCGGTCTGACCGGGCCGCCCGCCCGGGGATCCCTCGAACGGCCTGACGGGCACGGCGGGTTGCCTGACCGGCGCGGCGGGTTGCCGGGCGGCCGGCGGGTCCGGTGTGGTCTGCTGGACGGGCGTCCGCCGGACGTCCGTGCCGCCGCCGCGCCCGCGCCGCCTCCGGAAGGGTCACCGATGCCCCGCCGTACCGCCGCCCTGCTCGTCGCCATCGCCCTCGGCTCGGCCGCCGCGGTGGGCTGTTCCTCGGCCGCCGCTCCCGACCGTGCCGCCGGGGCGTCCTCGGGGGCGGTTTCCACGTCGGCGGTTCCCGCATCGACGGCTTCCGCACCGACGGTTCCTGCGCCGACGGATTCCACTCCGACGGATACTGCTCCGACGGATACTGCTCCGACGGACTCCGCTCCGGCCGAGGCGCCCAGCCCCTCCCCGGCCGAGCCCTCCGCCCCCGCCGCCGCCTCGGTGGCCGTCCGGGGGACCGTCGCCGACGGCCTCAAGTCCCCCTGGGGCCTGGCCGTCCTGCCCGGGGGCGACCTGCTGGTCTCCGAGCGCGACAGCGCCCGGATCCTGCGCGTCTCGGCGAAGGACGGCGGCAGGACGGTGGCCGGCACCGTCCCGGGCGTCACCTCCGGCGGCGAGGGCGGCCTGCTCGGCCTCGCCCTCTCGCCCGACTTCGCCACCGACCACCGGGTGTACGCGTACTTCTCCACCGGCTCGGACAACCGGATCGCCCGGCTCGACCTCGACCCCTCCCGGCCCGCCGGCTCCCAACTCAGCACTCCCACAGTGCTTTTGAGCGGGATCCCGCACGGCCCCCGGCACAACGGCGGGCGGATCGCGTTCGGTCCGGACGGCTTCCTCTACGCCGGCACCGGCGACGCGAACGACCGCTCGCTCGCCCAGGACCGCGACTCCCTCGGCGGCAAGGTGCTGCGCCTCACCCGGGACGGCGACCCCGCGCCCGGCAACCCGTTCCCCGGCTCGCCGGTCTGGTCGCTCGGCCACCGCAACGTCCAGGGGCTGGCCTGGGACCCGCAGGGGCGGCTCTGGGCCTCGGAGTTCGGCCAGGACACCTGGGACGAGCTGAACCTGATCACCTCCGGCGGCAACTACGGCTGGCCCACCGTCGAAGGCGCCGCCGGGCGGGCGGGATTCACCGATCCGGTCGCCCAGTGGCACGCCGCCGACGCCTCGCCGAGCGGCATCGCCTTCGCCTCCGGCGCCGTCTGGGTGGCCGCACTGCGGGGCACCCGGCTCTGGCGGGTCCCGCTGGACGGCGACCGGGCGGCCGGCGCCCCGCAGGAGTTCCTCCGGGGCGAGTACGGCCGGCTGCGCACCGTGGCGGCCGACGGGGACGGCACCCTGCTGCTCGTCACCGACAACACCGACGGCCGGGGCTCGCCGCGGCCGGGCGACGACCGGATTCTGCGACTGGACGTCAAGAGCGGGTGACGGGGAGTCGCATCCGGCCACCCGTTCGAGCGGTTTGAACGCGGTTCGACCGGGGATCCGCCGCTTCCTACCGTTCAGTACCCCTCCCTGCCCGCGGCGTTGTCAGTGTGTCCCGTTACGTTCCTCCCAACTGATCGACCAGCTGGTAGGAGAGCGGCCGTGGCGTGGGTGGAAACAGGTTCGGGCGGCTATTCCGTCGCCTTCGACGAGGAGGGCAAGGTGGTCTGCCGCAATGCGGCGGGCCGTCAGCTGAAAGCCGTCCCGCCGAAGCTGAACGACGATCCGGTGGTCCTCGGACTCCGGCAGCTCACCGAGTGGCTGGACGCCCACCGGCGCGGCTGCCTGGAGACCGCCGAGCGGTGGATGGTGCGCTCGCTGCCGGTGCCCGCCGCGGTCGTCACCACGGTCTGGGCGGACGAGGCGTGGCGCGAGGTCCTGCGCGACCTCGTGGTCACCGGGGCGGACGGCGCCGTGGCCGGCTTCCTGCGCGGGGCCGACCCCGAGCGAGGCATCGGCCTGGTCGACCTCGACGGGGACACCGTCCGGCTCACCGGCAGCGAGCTTCGGATACCCCACCCGGTCCTGCTGGACGAGCTGGACGAGCTGCGCGAGTTCGCCGTCGAACTCGGCGTTTCCCAACAGGTCCAGCAGCTGTACCGGGAGGTCTGGCACCGGCCGGCGGGCGTCACCGGCACCGAGGTCGACACCTACGCGGGCGGCCGCTACGCCGCGCTGCGCGACCTGCTCGGCCGCTGCGCCCGGCTCGGCCACCGGGTCCGCGGCGGGCACGCCGTCCTGCCCGTGGTCGAGGACGGGCGGGCCCTGGAGGCCCGGGTCTGGGTCGGCGACTACTACGAGTACGACGAGTGCGAGACCGGCGCGCTCAGCTGGACCGGCCCGGACGGCAAGGTCCTGCCGCTGGCCGAGGTCGGACCGGTCGCCTGGTCCGAGGGGATGCGGATGGCCGCCGCACTGCACGCCGGCCGCGTGATCGAAGGGGAGGAAGCCGCATGAGCACCACCACCACCACCGGACCCGACCGCACCGGGCTCGACCGCGCCGCCACCGGTGCCCCCGGGGGAGCCGAGCGCCACCAGCGGCTGCTGGACTCCGGGGCGATCCTCGCCCCCGGCACCCTGCCCGGCGTCGGCGGCCCCGACAGCGCCGCCGACGTCCTCACCGCCCGCGGCTACTCCCACCCCGCGCTGGACGGCCGCCGGATCGTCCGGCTGGTCCCCGGCGCCCTCGGCCCCGCCGAGGACCTCGCCGTCGACTTCCTCGGCCTCGTCCCCGCCGAGGAGCCGGTCGAGGTCGGCCAGGTCCGCCAGGAGGCGCTGGGCTTCCCCGCCTGGGCGCTCGTCCACGACCCGGCCAACGGCCACCACGCACTCGCGCTGGTCAAGGAGATGGAGCGGCTCGCCCGCCAGGCCAAGTCCAAGCCCGGCCACGCCAAGGACGGCTTCGAGGAGCTGGCCCGCCGGCTCGGCCGCGCCGTCCCGCACTTCCTGCCCACCTACTGCGAGCAGGTCGGCCGGATCTTCCTCGAGCAGGAGAACCAGACCTACGCGAGCACCTTCTTCGGCCGGGCCCGCGAGGCCGAGCGCACCCACAACCTCCCCGTCGACGAGGAGCGGCTGCGCGCCGTCTTCCTGGAGTTCGCGCTGGCCGGCGCCCTCACCGTCAAGGCGCTGCGCCAGTACGTCAAGGAGCTGAGCGCCCGGCTCGACCCGCTGACCGCCTGGCAGCGGTTCCGCCAGCTGTGCACCGAGCGCTCGGCGGCCGGCATGGCCCCCTACGCCGGGGTCGCCGAGGACGCCCGCGCCCTGCTCAAGGCCGCCGGGCTGGACCGGGACGAGCACGAGCGGGCCCTGCTCCTCGAACTCCTCGCCTCGCCCGCCGTCAACCGCGCACCGGGCACCTTCTGGAAGAGCTGGCACGAGGCCGTCGTCGAGGCCGGCCGGGGCGACGCCGCCGTGCGCGCCCGCCTGCTGGAGCTGTTGCCCGACCCGTCGGGCAACGACGACCGCAACCGCCAGGACGCCGCCTGGCTCGCCGTGCTGGCGGAGAGCGGCGCCGAGCGCCTGCTCACCGACCCGCCCGCCGACCCGCCCGCCGACCCGCCCGCCGACCCGCCCGCCGACCTGCCCGCCGGGGCCCCGGCGGCCGAGCCGGCCGCCGCCTGGCTCCAGCGCTGGACCAACCACCTCGGCCGGGGCTGGCGCACCCTCGGCCTCAGTACCGAGACCGTCGAGCTGGTCCACCGGATGCTCGACCGGCTGCGCGCCGAGGCCGTGCCGGTCGACCTCTTCACCGGAGTGCGCCGCAGCGCCACCCAGCTCGAACTCCTCGACCTGCTGCTCACCGAGGGCGTCCCGGTCGCCGACCCGGCCGAGGGCCACACCTTCGTCCTCCAGGACTGGGTCGCCGCCTCCGCCACCGACGGCCGCACCCTCGCCGCCCTGGCCGCCGACCCCCGCTTCCGGCCCGCACTGCGCGCCGCCGTCCCGGCCGTCTGGGTCACCGTCGACAGCCGCGGGCTCGCCGCCCGCCCGGTCCTGCGCGAACTCTTCGTCGAGTGGTCCGACGCCCGCGCCGACGAACTGACGGCCGCCCGCGGCCTGGAGAGCGCGAACGGCATCCTGCGCGAGCTGAGCGCCCACCGCACCGGCATCCGCGACGAGAACCCGGCCGCCGCCCGGCGGATCGCCGAACTCGACGTGACCGGGCTGCTCGCCGACACCCTGCGCGGCGGCATCCTCGACGAACTCGGCTGGCCCGCCCTGGAGGAGGCGCTCGCCCGGCTCGGCATCGAGGCCGGCGACACCCCCGGCGTCGGCAACGGCCGCAGCCTCCCCGAGGGGCTGCTGCTGGAGGAGGCCTGGCCGCACCTGGTGCTCGCCCGCGGCAACCAGGTCGTCGTGGCCGGTCCGCAGGGCATCCTGCTCGAGCACACCCTGCGCATCCCCGACAAGCTCGAGAGCTGGCACCGCCCCCGCTTCCGCTTCGTCGACGGCGAACTCCTGGTCGCCTGGGCCCACGAGGGCAAGCAGCGCGCCTACTGGTCCGGCCGGCCCGCCGAGACCTTCGAGCTCGGCGGCGAGCAGATCGCCCACTACTACGGCGGCGGCGACATCGAGACGCCGACCCTGCCGCTCCCCGGCGGGGGCCGCACCGGCGGCCACCGGCCGCTGCACGTCGGCGACACCGTGCTGCCCGCCCGGAGCCGCGTCCTCGGCGACGGCACCGGCCACTGGACGGCCCACCAGCGTTCCGGCGGCCCCGTACTGGAGGAACTCGACGCCGCCACCGGCACCGCGGGCCGGGCCGCCGAGCCGCCGCGGATCGCCGCGAGCGCCGCGGCGGGCCGGCTCGACGTCGGCCGCACCCGGCTGCTGCCGCTCCAGCCCGGCCTGGAGGCCACCCCGCTCGGCACCGACGGCACCGTCCTCGGCAGCTGGGTCCGGGCCGACGGCACCCGGACCACCACCGTCACCGCCGACGGCACCAGGCTCGTCGTCGACAACGCCCGCGCCGGCCGCTCGCTGTACCCGCTCGGCCGGCTCAGCCTGCCCGGCGGCGGCCGGCCGGTGGTCCAGGAGGGCCACGGGCGCCACCTGGCCCTCGGCCTGCCCGCCGCGGACTCCCCGGCGGAGGGCACCGTCACCGTGGACCCGGCCGGCTTCACCGCCGACTTCGAACCCGGCCGCCCCGGCGGCCTCGCCGGCGCCGGCACCGCCCTCGTCCTGCCGCTCACCCACTGGCACGTCCTGCGCCCGCGCGACGAGCACGGCTCGGCCGAGCTGCGCGCCGTCAGCCACGAGCAGGCCGCCCGGCTGATCGACGCCGCCTGGCCGGCCGACGCCGAGCCCGTGCCCGCCGCCCGGCAGCGCTGGATCACCGTCCAGGGCGTGCGCCGCCCGGTCGTCAGCAGCGGCAAGGCCCAGGAGGGCCTGCCGGTCGACGCCGTCGCCGGCGTCCTGCCCGGCGTCACCCACCGGCTGCTGCTGGCCGGCGTCACCGGCCTCGCCCGCACCGCCGCCGATCTGCTCGACCGGGTCGCGCGCTACCTCCCGCAGCCCGAGGACGACGGCCGCACCATCGGCTCCGGCGCCGCCGAGTACACCTACCGGCCCGAGCACGGCACCGACTACGAGCTGGGCCAGGCCGTCGCCCTGCTGCTGCCCGGCGTCGGCGGCTTCGGCCGCTCCTGGGACCGCAGCGCCAACCACCGCGTCCTCAACAACCTCAGGGCCGTCACCGCCGTCCTCGCCGAGCCCCCCGCGGCCGAGGGCGCCGGCTGGAGCACCCCGCACCGGATCGAGCTGCACGGCGACGACGACCACCACGGCTGGCTGCGGACGCTCGGCCGGCTCGGCACCCTCGCCTACGCGGCCGCCGCCCCGCTCACCTCCGCCGAGCAGCGCGCCTCGCTCGCGCTGCTGCTGACCGAGCTGACCGCCGGGCCGCTCGCCGACCGGGGCGCCACCCTGCGCGAGATCGTCCTCACCGAGCCGCTCACCGACCCGACCGCCGCCGAGGGCAAGCACGAGCGCCGGGCCGGCCAGGTCTGGCGGCACGGCGACCGCACCGTGATCGTCCTCGCCTGCAGCCAGCACCAAGAGGACAGGGCGTACTGGCTCGCCGTCGACCACGACCCGAGCGGCGCCTTCGGCGCGGTCGCCCACTTCGGCACCGCCGGGGAGCGCGGCACCGAGGAGACGGTCGACGCGGCGTGGATCGCCCGCTTCACCGCCCTGCTCCCCGAGCACGGCGCCATGACCCACCGCGCCGACCGCGCCGCCGACTTCGGCGCGCGCACCGGCATCGGCGCCATCCGCTCCACGCTGCTGTTCAGCCCCACCGAGGCCCTGATCCACTGGTACGGAGCGCCGCTGCCCTCGGAGGCGCTCAAGGAGTACGGCATCAAGTCCGGCGAGGCCAAGGCCGCCCGCGACTGGCTGCGCGGGTGCGAACGCGACGCCCTCGGCGAGGTCTGGTCCGCCCTGCTGCCCGCCGACCCGGAGGAACTCTGGAGCACCGGTCCGGACAGCGCCGCCGGCGCCGCGCACTGGACTGCGCGCCTCGGCCGGCTGGTCACCCTGCCCGAGGCGGAGCAGGCCACCGTCAGCGGCACCAGCATCCAGAAGGTCGAGGAGATCCTGAACTTCGCGACCACCCCGTGGCTCAGCCGCACCACCCGCCAACGGATTCGCCCCCAGGGGGAGTCGGCCACGCCCGTCCTCCAGGCCGACGACCCGCAGGCCGTGCCCGACTACAGCACCCTGTCCGAGGCCGCCGACGCGATCGCCTGGCTCGCCTACCGGCTGCCCTGGAACAGTCCGCTGCGCGCCTCGCTCGCGCCCGCCGTCCGGGCCCTGCACACCCGCCTGGCCGACCCGGAGCTGCTGCTCGCCTACGACCTGCGCCGCAACAGCAAGGGCGAGCCGCTCGCCGCCGTGCTGCGCACCCGCTACGGCCTGCCCGCCGAGGGCGGCGCCGACGCGGACGGGCTGGTCCGCTGCGGCGGGGCCCTGGTGCTCTCGCCCACCCACGACGACGCGGAGCAGATCTGGTGGCGCCCGGCCGGCCTCGACGGGGCGCAGGACCAGGCGCTGGACCAGTTGGCGGGCCTGGGCGACAGCTACTGGCTGTCCCGTCAGCGGTCCGTGCTCACGGCTCTCCTGAGCGGGGAGCTGGACCGGCTGGTCACCCTGCCGGAGCTCCCCGGGACCGCCGGTGCTTCCGCCGAGGGTGCCCCCGTCGCCGGGTCTCCCGCCGCCGGGACCGAGGTCTGGCTCCAGCACCCGCTGCTCACGGTGCCCGAGCTGGTCACCGAGGCCGCCAAGACCCACGGGCTCGGCGAGGACGCCGCCGTCCTCTACCTCCAGCTGCTCGCGCTGCCCGATCCGACCGACCGCAACGTCGCGCGCTGGACGGGCTGGAAGCCGGCCCGTTCGAAGAAGGCGCGCACCGAACTCCTCGCCTCCGGCCTGGTCATGGAGGCCAAGCGGGCCCGCGCCGGGCGCACCCTCTTCCTTCCCGGCGGCTGGCAGGAGGCCAAGGCCCCCGGCCTGCCCGTCGAGACCTGGAAGGCCGCCCTCTACGATCTCCCCACCCACCACGACGTGCTGCCGCGGTTCGCCGTCCCGGAGCTGTTCACCCGGGCCTGGCAGCGCGTCACCGACGGGGACGCCCCCGGCTTCGAAGAACTCCGGACCGGCAAGCGCAGGAAGGCCCGCCGATGACCACCACCGCCACCACCACCGCCACCACCACGACCACCAGCACCTCCGGTGCCACTACCACCGTCGGCACCGATGCCCCGGCCCGGCAGGTCGTCCCGCCGGAGGAGAGGTTCGCCGCCGAGCTGGAGTTCCTCGCCGCGCACGACTCCGGCCCGCGCCCGCCCGGTTGGCGGCTCACCCCGCGCGCCGTCGTCACCTTCGTGATGGGCAGCGGCGGCGAGAAGCTCAAGGCGGGGCGCAGGAGCCTGGCGATCGAGCAGAAGTTCGTCGGCGAGCGGGCCCTCGTCGAACGCTGCGTCGTCACCCTCGCCGGCGAGCGCGGCCTGCTGCTCGTCGGCGAGCCCGGCACCGCCAAGTCGATGCTCTCCGAACTCCTCGCCGCCGCCGTCTGCGGCACCAGCGGGCTCACCGTCCAGGGCACCGCCGGCACCACCGAGGACCAGCTCAAGTACGGCTGGAACTACGCCCTGCTGCTCGCCAAGGGCCCCAGCCGCGAGGCGCTGGTGCCCTCCCCGGTGCTCAGCGCGATGACCAACGGCGCGGTCGCCCGGGTCGAGGAGGTCACCCGCTGCCTCCCGGAGGTCCAGGACGCCCTGGTGTCGCTGCTCTCCGAGCGGCGGATCGCCGTCCCCGAGCTGGCCGGCACCCCGGACGGCCAGCTGCACGCCGCCCCCGGCTTCACCCTGATCGCCACCGCCAACCTGCGCGACAAGGGCGTCAGCGAGATGTCCGCCGCACTCAAGCGCCGGTTCAACTTCGAGACGGTCGGGCCGATCGGCAGCCTGGCGGCCGAGGTGGAGCTGGTCCGCCGCCAGTCCACCGCCGCCGTCGCCCGCGCCGGGGCCGCCTACGCGGTCGACGACGCGGTGCTGGAGGCCCTCGTCACGGCCTTCCGCGACCTGCGGACCGGCCGCTCCACCGAGGGCTGGGACGTCGAACGCCCGTCCACCGTGATGAGCACCGCCGAGGCGGTCTCGGTGGCCACCGCGCTCGGGGTCGGCGCCGCGTACCTGCCCGACGGCGGCGACCTGCTCGGCCGGCTCCCCGGCCAGCTGATCGGCGTCGTCCGCAAGGACGACCCGGCCGACGCCGCCCGGCTGCTCGGCTACTGGGACGGCCCGGTCCGCCGCCGCGCCGAACAGGGCGCCGCCACCTGGCGCACCCTGTGGGAGCTGCGCTCCGCCCTGGAGCACTGAGGCTCGGCCGGCCCGCCGTCACGAGGCGGCGGGCCGGCCCCCGGCCCCGCACACCTCCCTCCCGCACCACCCCGGCCCTCCCGCACCACCCCCGACCCTCCCCGTTCCCGAACTTCCACCGAGAGGTCAACACATGAGCAGCGCGGTGCCGCCCGGCGGGGCGGACCCCGGCCACGACGACCCGCGAGGGACGGTCGCGGCCGAGGCGGCCCGACTGGCCGCCTCCGGCCTCGACGCACCCGGGCCCTACCTGATCGGGGTGCGTCACCACGCCCCTTCGCTCAGCGTCGTCGTGCCCGCGCTGCTGGACGCCGCCCGGCCCGATGTCCTGCTGGTCGAACTGCCCACCGAGTTCCAGCCCTGGCTGGACCTGCTCGCGGACGAGGCCACCCGGGCCCCGGTCGCCCTCGCCGCCGCACCCGCCGCCGACCGCCCGGACGACGCGGCCGAGGGCGCCGGGCTCGCCTTCTACCCGTTCGCCGACTTCTCGCCCGAGCTCGCCGCCCTGCGCTGGGCCCGCCGGAACGGCGTCGGGACGATCGCCTGCGATCTGCCCCTCGCCGTCCGCGACCGGCACGCCGACCGTGCCGACCGGGACGGTACCGGCCCCGGCGCCCCCGGCCCCGGCGTCGCCGACGCCCTCCGCCACCGCCTGACCGGACGCGAGGACGACGAGGACCTCTGGGACCGCCTCGTCGAGACCGCCGCCCCCGGCTCCACCCCGGAGGCCGTCCGCCGCGCCGCGCTGCTCGTCGGCTGGGCGCTGCGCCGCGACGCCCGGGACGGCACCGGCATCGACCCGTACGACCTGCGGCGCGAGGCCTGGATGCGGGCGCGCATCCAGGAGGCGGCCGAGGGCGGCCGCCGGGTCGCCGCCGTGGTCGGAGCCTTCCACGCGCCCGCGCTCCTCCCGGCCGGGGCGGACGGCGCCGAGGCACCCGACCCCGACCCCAACCCCGACCTCGCTCCCGACCGGGTGCCGGACGGTCGCCATGTCGTCTCCCTGATCCCCTACACCTACCCGCTGCTCGACGCCCGCTCCGGCTACCCGGCCGGCATCCGCGACCCCGAGTGGCAGCACACCGTGCTCGACGCCGCCGGGGACCAGGACCGGCTGGCCGAGGCGCTGATCACCACCGCCGTGCGGATCTGCGGCGCCCTGCGCGGCCAGGACCACCCCTCCGGCCCGGCCGACGCCCGCGAGATCGTCCGCGTCGCCGGCGACCTCGCCCGGCTGCGCGGCCTCGCGGCCCCCGGCCGGGGCGAACTGATCGAGGCCGTGCAGACCGCCCTCGCCCAGGGCGAACCGCTCGGCCGGGGCCGGGCGGTGGCCCGCGCGCTGGAGCGGGTCCTGGTCGGCACCCGCACCGGCGCGCCCACCCCGGCCGCCCCGCGCAGCGGCCTCGCCCCCGCCGTCGAGCGACTCCTCGCCGAGCTGGGCCTGCCCGGCCCGGGCGACACCGCCGAGCCCACCCCGCGCGAGCTGCGCCCCGACCCGCTCCGCTCGACCCTCGACCGCCGCCGCGAACTCCTGCTCCACCGGCTGACCGCCTGCGGCGTCCCCTACGCCGAACCGGTCGGGTCCACCGGCGCGGGCGGCACCGAGACCCTCACCACCCGCTGGCGGGTCCGCTGGACCCCGGCCGTCGCCGCGATGCTCACGGTCGCGGGCACCCAGGGCGTCACCCCGGCCCAGGCCGCCGAAGGCGCACTGCGCGAGCGGCTGCGCCGAGAGCGGCAGGCCGACGGCCCGACCGCCCGCGAGGTCCTCCAGGGCCTCGCCGACGCCGACGCCTGCGGCCTCCCGGCCCTCACCGGCACCCGCCTCACCCAGCTCACGGCCGTCCTCCCGGAGAGCGGCACCCTGCCCGAACTCCTCGACGCCCTGGCCCTCCTCGACCGCCTCACCGCCACCCACCGCCCGGTCCCGGTCCCTGTCCCGGCCACGAGCACGGGCAGCGCCGCCACCGGCGCCACCGCGACCGCCCCCGGCCTCACCGACCCCGAGGCGGAGGACAGGTTCCTGGCCGCTGTGGCCGCCGCCGCGGAGGTGGTGACGGTCGCGGCGGTGCGGCAGCTGGAGGGGCTGGGCGGATCGGACGAGGCCGACGACGCCAGGGCGCTGGTCGAGCTGGCACGTCGGGCCGATCTCTCCGGCGGTCTGCGGCTGCGCCACGCACTGGCCGAACTCGCCGACCGGGGGAGCCCCCTGGTGCGCGGTGCGGCCGGTGCGGTGCGGGTGCTGCTCCGGCAGGAGGTCCCGGCGGTGTTCGGCGACCGGGCCGCCTCCTGGGTCGACGGCGCCAACGCACCCGAGGCCCGGCATGCCCTCGGCCGGTCGCTGGTCGGTCTGCTGACGGCCGCCGAGGGGCTGTTCTCCACCGCCCCCGAGGTACTCGAACCACTGCTGGAGCGGACCGCCACCCTCCCGGACAACGCTTTCCTCGACCGTCTGCCCGCCCTGCGCGGCGGGTTCGACACGCTCAGCCCGGCGGCCCGGGAGCGGCTGCTGACGCTCGTCGAGGAGCGCCTGGGAGCCCGGCTGGACGCGCTTCCGGAGGAGGTGCCGCCCGCCCTGCTCGCCGACTGGTCCCGCGCCGACCTCGCGGCCCGTTCCGCACTCGCCCGCCGGGGACTGCTCCCACCGAGCCTCCCGGCACCCACCGGCGCGGCACCCACCGGCGCGGCACCCACCGACAAGGCGCCCGTCCCCGAACGTGTCCCCGAACGCGTCCCCGACCCGTCCGGCTCCCACGCCCTCGGCGCGGCCGAGCGCTGGCGGCTGCTGCTCGGCCGCCCTGGCGACGGCCGCCCCGGCGGCCGTGCCTCGCGGCTCGCGACCGCGCTCGACGAGCTCTACGGCACGGGGCACGGCGAGGGCTCCGGCCCCGGTCTCGACGGCCGGGGCGGGGCGGGTGGCAACCGGGGCGGCCGCGAGGCGCCGTACCCGGGCGTGCGCGAGTGGTCCGAGGAGCTGACCGCCCTGTTCGGGCCCGGCATCCGGGAGGAGGTGCTGGCGGCGGCCGTGGCCCACGGGCGCGGCGATGCCCTGGAGGCGATCGACCCGGGCGCCGTCCGGCCGTCGGTCGACCTGTTGCGCACCGTCCTGGAGCACGCGGGCGGTCTGCCCGAGGCCCGGTTGGCCGGACTGCGGCCGCTGGTCCGGCGCCTGGTCGACGAGTTGAGCCGGGAGCTGGCGACCAGGCTGCGCCCCGCCCTCACCGGGATCAGCGTGCCGCGTCCGAGCCGGCGCCCCGGCGGCGGCCTGGACCTGCACCGCACCATCCGCGCCAACCTGGCGACCGCCCGCCCCGCCGCCCCCTCGGCCGGCAGCGATACCGGCCCTGGCACCGGCTCCGGCACCGAGCCGGGCCGGATGGTGATCGTGCCGGAGCGCCCGATCTTCCGCACCCGGGCCAGGCAGGCGTCCGACTGGCGCCTGATCCTGGTCGTGGACGTCTCCGGCTCGATGGAGTCGTCCACGGTCTGGGCGGCGCTGACCGCGTCGATCCTGGCCGGGGTGCCCTCGCTGAGCACGCACTTCGTCGCCTTCTCGACCGAGGTGGTCGACCTGACCGACCGGGTGACGGATCCGCTCGGCCTGCTCCTGGAGGTCCGGATCGGCGGCGGCACCCACATCGCCGCCGGGCTCAAGTACGCGCGGGAGCTGGTCACGGTGCCGTCCCGCACGCTGATCGCGGTGGTCAGCGACTTCGAGGAGGGCGGTCCGGTGGGCGGGCTGCTCGCGCAGACCCGGGCGCTGGTCGACTCCGGGTGCCATCTGCTGGGTTGCGCCGCGCTGGACGACACCGGCACGGCCCGGTACTCGAAGGCGATCGCGAGCCGGCTGGTCGCGGCCGGGATGCCGGTGGCGGCGCTCAGCCCGCTCGAACTGGCCCGCTGGGTGGGGGAGAAGGTCCGATGACGGAGGCGGTACGGGACGTGACGGGGACGCGCTTGCAGTGGCCGGCGGTGCGGCCGGAGGTGGTCGCCGAGGTGGTGGCCGGACTCTCGGCCCGCCTGCAGAAGCGCCTGGACGGGGCCGCCGCCAAACTGGCCGAACGGCCGGTGGAACGGACGGGCGAGGACTGGCGGATCGCCGTGGACGAGGAGACGGAACTCGTCCTGCACGCGCCGGGCGGGGTGGTCGCCGCGCCGGGTGATGTGCGCTGCGGCTGCCTGCTGGCGCCCGCCTGCGTGCACCGGGCGGCGGCGGTCACGGTCTGCCCGCTGGCCGACGGCGAACCGCCGGCGGAGTCGGCCGCAGGCGCAGCGCAGGCCGAGCAGGCCGATCAGCCCGGACAGCCCGAACGGGCCGTGGCCGACAGCGAGTCCCGGACCTCCGCCCCGGCCCCTCTCCCGGAAGGTCCGCAGGGCGACGCTCCGGCCGTCGGAACGCTCGGCGCCGCCGAACGCGCCGCCGTCGACCAGCTGCACCGGGTGGGCTCCGCCGCGCTCGCGGCGGGCGTGGGCGGTACGGGCGCGGTGCTCCAGGCGGAGCTGTTGCGGGCGGCCCACCGGGCCCGGCTGGCCGGGCTGCACCGGCCGGCGGCCGCGGCGGTGGCGGTGGTCACCCGGATCCGGGCGGCCCGTTCGGGCGAGCCGGACTACCGGCTCGCCGATCTGGTGGCCGGTCTGCGCGAGCTGCTCGGTCTCAGCACGGCCCTGTCCGCCGCCGCGGCGGCGGACTCCACGGGTCCGGACGTCGCCGCCCTGCGCGGGACGGCCCGCCAGGTGTACGCGCCGGCGGGCGGCCTGCGGCTGTACGGACTCTTCGCCGAGCCGGTGCTGACGGCCACTCACGCGGGCGTGCTGACCTGGGCGGTCGACGCGGGCGGCGGTCTGCACACGATGGCCGAGATCATGCCGCACACCGACGCCGCCGCAGCGGCGCCGCAGGCGGTCGGCGCCGGCAACCGGGCGGTCCGGCTGGGTGACGCGATGCTCAGCCACCGCGAGTTCACCCGGGCCGGGCTGGCCGTTCAGGGCGCCACCAGGTCGGCGGCCGGGCGGCTCGGGGCGGGCGCCTCGGTCCGGGCGGTGCGCGCGGCCGGGGCGGCCTGGACGGCCGAGCCGGCGGCCCGGCTCTGGGCCGAGCCGCCGGCCGCCCAGGTGGCGCGGGCGCTCGGCGCGGCCGCACTGCCTCCGGAGGTCCGGCCGGCCGGGGGCGAACTCCTGTTCCTGGACGTGACGCTGCTCGGAGCGGTCCCGTACGGGCCGGGCGGTGAGCCGCGACTGCTGGCGGACTGCGGGGGAGTGGTGGTGGCGCTGCGCGCCGCGCAGGACCACCCGGGGCTCGCCCACCGGGGCAATCTCGCGCTGCTCGCGACCGCCCCGGGTCTGCGGCTGCGGGTGATCGGCCGCCTGGAGCGCGCGGCCCGCCCCGAGCTGCGCCTGCTGGCCGTCGGCGAGCCCCCGTCCACCCAACCCTCTGAGCCCCAGCCCCAGCCCCTACCCCAGCCCCAACCCCAGCCCCGGCCCCTGGCCCCGTCCCTCGCCCTGCCCGCCGATCGCGCCGGCCGGGTCAATCTCGGCCTGGAGCGGCTCCAGACGGCGGACCTGACCCTCCCACCCCGGGATGCCGCGCCGCCGCTCACGGCCCTGCCGGCGGGACCGCTCCCGCCGACCACGCCGGTGCATCTGCTGGCCCGCAGGGTGGAGCAGGCGGTGACCGGCGGCCGGGCGGCGCTGGCGCTGGGGACGGGGGCGGCGCGCGATGACCGGGCCCGGTTGCGGTCGGCGGGGCTGGCCACCGGCGCCTCGCTGCTGGAGGCTCTGCTCGGGGCGGCGGTGGACCAGCAGCGCGACGTCTTCGGCCGGGTGGTCGCGGACGACCACGGAACCTTCGCGGCCGCCTGGTCGGCGGCGGCCTGGTACGAGGAGGAGCTGGCCTCGGCCCTCTGCGCGACCGCCTGGTCCGAGGAGGCTCCCGGCAGTCAGCCATAAGGAGAACTATTTGCACAAGCAGATATGCCGCGCCAAATGGCATACTTGAACGAAGCGGAACGTTCGACGAGCACACGACCCGAGCAGGGAGACGCGAGCCATGGGGATCCAGGACGATGCCGCCGAGGTCCGTGCCGGCGGCTGGCGCACGCTCGCCGCGCTGCACGGGCTGATCGACTCGGCCCTGGAGAAGGCCCTGCAGGCTGAGTACCGTCTCTCAGTGGTCGAGTACACGGTGCTGGAGGCGCTGTCGCGGCAGGACGGCTGGCACATGCGGATGCAGCAGCTGGCCCGCGCGGCGGCGCTGAGCAGCAGCGCCACCACCCGGCTGGTGAGCCGACTGGAGGAGCGCGGGCTGCTCGGCCGCTACCTGTGCGCGGACGACCGGCGCGGCATCTACACCGAGCTGACCCCGCAGGGCCGCGAACTGCTCCGGGCGGCGCGGCCGTTGCACGACGCGACCCTGGAGGCGACGCTCACCGGGGCCGCCGAGATCCCCGAACTGGCGCCGCTGGTGCGCGCGCTCCACGACCTGGAGCCCGCTCCCGCCTCCCCGGCCGGGTCCTGAGCACGGCGCGGGGGAGCGGGACGCCCGGGCGCCCGGGCATCAGGCCGCCCGGAGGACCTGATGCCCGAGCGCCCGGACGGCCGGTGCTCAGCGGCGTGAGGTGAGCGCTTCCTCGTGGACCCGGTCGAGCAGGGCGAGCAGCAGTTCCTTGCTGGACGCGCGCTCGCGGACGTCGCAGAGCACGACGGGCACACCCGGGTCGAGGTCGAGCGCGCGCCGGACGTCGTCGGGCGCGCAGTCGCGGCGCCCGTGGAAGCAGTTGACGCCGATGGCGAACGGGATGCCGCGCTGCTCGAAGAAGTCGACGGCGGCGAAGCTGGACTCCAGCCGGCGGGTGTCGGCCAGCACGATCGCGCCGAGCGCGCCGAGGGCCAGGTCGTCCCACATGAACCAGAACCGGAACTGGCCCGGGGTGCCGAACAGGTAGAGCACGAGGTCCTGGCGGACGGTGATCCGGCCGAAGTCCATCGCGACGGTGGTCGTCGACTTGCCCTGGACGCCGTCGAGGCTGTCGACCCCGATGCTGGCCCGGGTCATCCGTTCCTCGGTCTGGAGCGGTTCGATCTCACTGACCGAGCCGACCATGGTGGTCTTGCCGACGCCGAAGCCGCCGGCCACGAGGATCTTGACCGCGCCCGGCACCAGGCTCTGGGTCGTCACGTCTGGTCTCCTGGAGGGGAACTGAGCGGAGGAGCGAAAGGTCGAAAGAGCTGGGAAGTCGGAGAGCTGGGAAGTCGGAGGGGCTGGGAAGTCGGAGGAGCTGAAAGCGGAGAGCGCCGGAGCAGGCCCGGCCCGGTCGGACTGGGCCCGACCGAACCCCGGCCTCCGACCGAACCCGACCCGGTCAGAGCCGCCGGACACCCTCGATCACAGCCCGGATCAACGCGATGTCCGGTGCCTCGGCGAGCTGGACGGGTGCCCGGGTGAGGATCATCCTGGCCTCGGCGAGGTCGTCGAGTAATACCTTGACCACGCTCACCGGGAGATCCATGGTGGCCGCGATCTCGGCCACCGCCAGCGGGCGTTCGCGGCAGAGGTCCAGGATCGCGGCCGGTTCGGGCGTCAACCGGCTGGTGTCCGTACGCGGGTCGGCGGTGACCACCAGGGTGATCAGCGCGAATCCGTCACGGACCGGTCCGGTACGCCCGTTGGTGATGGCGTAAGGGCGGACCAGATGGCCCGCGTCCTTGTCGAAGAACCAGGCCTCGTCGGCGTCGACGGTCACGCACCGCCACCCACGCCCGGCTGGCCGGCGTCGCTGCGCGGCGCCGCGGTGAGGTACTGGCCGACCTGCTTCACCAGCATGTTGATCTCGTAGGCCATCAGCCCGGCGTCGACCGCCTCGCTGGTGAGCACGGCGAGCCGGGCCCCCTGGCCGGCGGTCGTGACGAACAGGAACAACTGGTCCATCTCGATCACGGTCTGCCGGACCCGCCCGCCGTTGAACCGGTGGCCGGCGCCGCGGGCGAGGCTCTGCAGACCGGAGGCCACGGCCGACAGGTGCTCGGCGTCGGCCCGGTCCAGGCCCTGGGAGAGCCCGATCAGCAGGCCGTCCTCGGAGAGGACGATGGCGTGCCGGGTCTCCGGGACCCGCGCCACCAGCTGGTCCAGCAGCCAGTTGAGGTCGCGCTGGGTATCGGTGTACTGCGTCATCACTGCTGTTCCTTAGCTGCGGAAGGTGCGGCCGGGGCAGCGGGCGCGTCCGGCGCGTCCGCGTCGGGTGTCGTCGCACGGGCGGTGCGGGTGCCGCGCTGGATGGCGGCCATGGTGGCGCGCGAGCGCTGCGGCGAGGGGTCGTCCGCAGACGGTCCGAAGGAGCCGGTCCCGCCGGCGCCGTCGGCCCCGGCGGGACCCGCCGGACCGGTGCGGCCGTACGGTGCGGCGGCGGGAGCGTCGGGCCGTCCGTACGCGCCGGGTTGGCCGAACGCCGTGCCCGGCACCTTGGCCTCGCGCAACTGCTCGGCGAGGCTGGCGTTGCGGACCCGCTGCGGCAGCACGCGCGGGGTGCGCAGCTCGCCGTCGGGGCCGCGCTCCGTCGCTGCCTCCTCGGCGCGCTGGTGCGTGGGCGTCGTCGTCGCCGCGAGCGCCGCAGACTCCCCGGACCCGGCCACGGCGGCCCCGTCCTCCGGGCCGACCCCGTCCGGGCCGACCCCGTCCTCCGGTCCGGCCCCGTCCTCCGGGCCGGGCTCGTCCTCCGCGCCGTCGTACGGCCGGGGCATGGCCGGTCGGGCCACCACCACCGCGCCCGGCAGGCCGGGGATCGACGAGCCCACCGACAGGCCGGCGTTGACCGTCGGGTCGTCCTCGTCGCGGGTGCCGCCCTGGGGGTAGCGCGCGAGCAGTTCGCCGATCACCACGCTGCCGTCGAAGCGGTCCGCCGTCCCGCCGAGCACTCCGGACGGATCGTCACCGTAGAGAACCGGGTCCGCGACGGGAGCCGGAGCGAAAGCCGGAGCCTGCACCGGAGCGAAAGCCGCAGCCGGGCCCGCGCCGAGGGCGGGGAGTCCCTCCGTCGCGGCGGCTCCGATCCCACCGGCCACCGACTGACCGAAGTCCGACTGTCCAAGGTCCGACTGTCCGCCGCCCCACTGCTCGACGTCCGACTGTCCAAGGTCCGACTGTCCGCCGCCCCACCGCTCGACGTCCGACGGCCCGACCGCGGGGTACTCCGCCCCCGCGTCGGCCCCGCCGCCCGAGCCCTGCCCGAGCGCCTGCGCCTGCGCCTGTTCCTGTCCCGCACCCGGCCGGGTGCCCAGCAGCCCGCCCAGGACCCCGGCGAGCGCGCCGGACAGCTCCTGGTCGATCTCGCCGAGCTCCGCGTCCGCGTCCGCCCCGCCGCCCGGCGGCAGGTCGGGCACGGGCGTACGGGTGACCCGGGCGCCGGACGGCAGGCCGGGGAGGGCGGCCGGCTGCCCGGCCTGCTCCAGCAGCAGCGCGGGCACCAGCACCACGGCCCTGGTCCCGCCGTACGGCGAGGGCCGCAGGGTGACCTGAATGTCGTGCCGCGCGGCGAGCCGCGCGACCACGAACAGGCCGAGCCGCAGGTCGTCGCCGAGCGCGGAGACGTCCAGCTCGGGCGGGTTGGCCAGGTAGTCGTTGAACCGCTCGTACTCGTCCTCGGCCATGCCGAGGCCGCGGTCCTCGACCTCCACCGCCAGGCCCTTGGGCACTTCCTGCGCGGAGACCTGCACCTGGGTGTACGGCGGCGAGAAGGTGGTGCCGTTCTCGATCAGTTCGGCGACCAGGTGGATCACGTCGGCGACGGCCTGGCCGCTGAGCGAGGCGCGGGGCACGCCCTGGACGACGACGCGCGAGTAGTTCTCGGTCTCCGAGACGGCGCTGCGCAGCACGTTGACCATGGGGACGGCGTTGCGCCAGCGCCGGGCCGGCAGGGCGCCGCCCAGGATGACCAGGTTCTCGGCGTTGCGCCGCATCCGGGTGGCGAGGTGGTCGACCGCGAACAGTTCGCGCAGCAGCTCGGGTTCCTCGTGCTCGCGCTCCAGCGCGTCCAGCATGCTGATCTGGCGGTGGATCAGGATCTGGGTGCGGCGGGCGATGTTGAGGAAGACCTTCTTCGTCCCCTCGCGGCCCTGGGCCTGGTGCACGATCGCTGCGACGGCGGCCTGCCGGACGGCGGCGAGGCCGTCGGCGGTCTGCTGGACCTCGTCGCCGATCCGCCGGGAGGGGGTCCAGGCGGGCGGGGTCGGTACCGATTCGCCGGCCTGGAGCCGGCCGACCACCTGGGGGATCTCGTGCTGGGCGAGGGCCAGGGTCTCGGCGTGCAGGTCCGCGAGCCGGCCCGGGAGGGTGCGCGCGGCGCGCAGGCCGCGGACCAGGCTCCAGAGCAGGAGGACGGCGACCACCGCGGTGCCGCCGTAGAGGGCGGTGCGCTCCCCGGCGTCGCGCAGCAGGTAGGCGGCGTAACCCCAGGCGGCGGCGAGGCCGAGGCAGGGGACCACCACGAGGGCGAGGAGCGAGCTGCGGAGGGAGCCGGACCGGCCGGCGCGGTGGCCCGTCCGGGGGGCCGATATGCCTGGCATCTGATTCCTTGTAGCAGGGCCGAACGGCGGTTGTCCGTGTGCGGTCCGACCGCGGTCGCGGGGCGCCACGGCCGGCGGTGCCCGGAGGGTTGCCGGATCTGGTGACGTCTTGTCACCGTCCGGACGGATGCTGCACGGCCGCCGACTGCAGGAACGCTACCAGCCCCAGGTGCCCTCAAGGCAACATCAACTGACGATATGTGAACGGGTGATGACTGGGCGGCAGGGGCGGCCGGGGTCGGCCCCGGGGGTCGTTACGGCAGGTCGGAGGAGGTGCGGGGAGGGCCTGACGGCTTTCCGGAGGCGGGGGTTCGATCACCGGAAAGCCGTCAGGGACGTGTCAAGACCAAGCGGCTCCACCGGGCCCCCGCCGGTGGCGGGGACGACCGGGCAGCGCCGAGGGGGCGGCGGTGAAGCGGCGGTGAAGCAGCGATGGAGCGACGGGGGGAACAGGGAAACACCGGGGAGACCTGTGGGGAGGTCCCGGCGCCGCCCGGCTCAGCCCGCCAGCGGCATCCGCAGCACGGCCGCCGACGCGCCCTGCGCCTGCGCCTCCGCCCCGGCCTCGCGCTCGGCCAGCTCGGTCCACGCCCAGCTGGCCAGCGGGGCGAGTTCGGCTGACCACTGCTTCCCGTAGGTGCCCGAGGCCACCTGGCCCAGCCGCAGCCGCTGGACGTCCGAGGTGCCGGCCGGCGGGTAGACGTGGGTGGCGTCGCGCAGGTAGCGCTCGATGTGGAAATCGGCGTGCAGGCCGCGGGCGGCGTGGATCTCCATCGCGTTGCGCGCCGAGTCCAGCGCGTACTCGGTGTTGATCAGTTTGGCGTTCATCAGTTCGGCGTCGCACGGCCGGCCGTGGTCCAGCTGGTGCGAGGCGTGGTACGCGGCGAGCTTGGCGGTCATCAGCCGGGACTGCATCTCGCCCAGCTTCAGTGCGATGTTCGGCAGTTGGGAGAGCGGCTTGCCGTACATGATGCGCTCCTCGGCGAACCGCGCGGTGTCCTCGACGATCGCCCGGTGGATGCCGAGCGCGACCGCCGCCAGGTTCAGCCGCCCGTAGAGGGTCGAGGACGAGTAGGCCACGTCCAGGCCCTGGCCCTCGAGGCCGAGCCGGTTGGCGGCCGGGATCCGGCAGTCCTCGAAGACGAGTTCGCCGAAGCTGAAGCCGTGCAGACCGCTCTGCGAGCCCAGGTCGCCGGTACGGAAGCCCGGGCGGTCGCTCTCCACCAGGAACGCGGACAGCCCCTTGCTGCCCTCGCCGGTGCGGAGCACCACGCCGTGCACGTCGCCGATGTGCGAGTTGCCCACGAACCACTTGCGCCCGTTGAGCACGTACTCGTCGCCCTCGCGCCGGGCGGTGCCGCTCATGCCGAGCACATGGCCGCCGGACTCCGGTTCGGTGACGGCGATCGTGGGCAGCGCCGTCCCGTCGGCGAACCTGGGCAGCCAGTGGCGGCGCTGGGTGTCGCTGCCGAAGTGGATGACCTTGGCGACGCCGAGCTGCGAGGCCTGCGCGATCGCCCCCATCGCGCCGCTGACGCGCGACAGTTCCTCGACGATCACGGTTTTGGCCAGGTGTCCCAGCCCCAGCCCGCCGAACTCGCGCGGGATGGTGACGCCGATCCAGCCACGGCGGGCGATCTCCCGCGAGAGCTCGAATTCGACCTGGCGCTCGGCCTCCATTCTGGCCACCTGCGGGCGTACTTCCTTCTCCGCGAACTCGCGTACCTCCGCTCGGAGGCTCTCGTGTCGCTCGTCGGTGAAGTAGTCCATCGCCATGCCAGGTCCTCTCGGTTCGGGTGGTTCGGTGGATGTGCCTCCGTCCGTGCAGCCGATCCGCTTCGGCCGCCGAGGGGTGGGGGAGTGACGGTGGCGGCCGGTTGCCCCTGAGTTGCAGCCGGTGCGTGCGGATGTGCCGGCGGTGGCCCACGCTGCCCTTGGGGACCGCCGTTTTTCGGCAGGGCTCATTGTCATATGTGCGTCGGAAGCGCTCTACAGTGGATCTTGGATTGGCGTGATTCGGGCCGTTCACGGACTGTCGGGGATTGAAGGGGTACCGGGCGGGGAAGTGACCTGTCCCGCTTTTGGGATCCGGGGTTTCCGCCGGATGTCGTTCCGGCTGCCGCGCGTGCCCCGTTCCGGCCGCCCGGAAACCCCCGTTCCGGTTGTCCGCCGCGTCCCGTTCCGGTTGCCCGGCGGTTCCCCGCCCGTTCCCGCCCGGAGGCCCGCCGGACGGCCCTCCGCCGCCCGCAGGTGGGCCGCCCGCCGTCTCGCCGCCGACATGCGGCTTTGACTGAGCATCAGCAGTGGGAAAGGGAAGGGGCCGGGAGCGCGTAGGGCGCCGGATGTCTGATTACATGTGCGCCATGACTGATGTGATGAGCACTCAAGGCCGGTTCCCGGGTGCCGCCGGCGAGTCCGACAGGGCCCGCAGGCTGCGCAGCCTGGGCCTCAACGAGCCCGCCGCGGACGAGGCCTTCGACCGCTTCGCCCACCTGGCCGCCAGCATCACCCGCGCCCCCATCGCGATGGTCAACTTCATCAACGACGAGCGCCAGATGTTCCGGGGGCTCTACATCCCGCCAAACTCCGCTGATGTGGTGGCCGAAGAAGGCTCCTCGTGGGCCGATCGCGGCATCGCCTTCGACCTTCCGACCCGGGAGATGCCGCTGAGTCACGGCTTCTGCCCCCACGTCGTCGCGCAGCGTTCCCCCCTCGCACTCGACGACATCCTCGCCTACCCCCGGTTCGCCGGGAATCCGGTCGTCGACGAACTGGGCGTCCGCGCCTACCTCGGGGCCCCGCTCGTCGACGACACCAACACCGTCATCGGCACCGTCTGCGTGCTCGACCGCGAACCCCGCCAGTGGGGCCGCGAACGGCTGCGCGACATCCAGCACCTCGCCGAGGCCCTGCTCTCCGAGATCCGCCTGCGCGACAACCTGCTCGCCCAGCAGCAGGAGATGTTCGCGGCCTTCGACGGCTCGCCGTTCCCGATCATGCTCACCGACGGGCCCGGCCAGGAGATCCGCTACGCCAACGCCCAGCACGCCGACACCTTCGGCGCCCCGGTGGCGTACGGTGCCGTCGGTCTGGCCTACCCCCAGCTCGGTGCCGGCGGCCTCCAGCAGGCGGTCTCCGAGGCGTACCACACCGGCCGCGCCACCGTCCTCAACGACGTGCGGGTCCAGTCCCTTCGCCCCGAGGCCCAGCGCGGGCAGCAGATCTTCAGCTTCACCTGCACCCCGCTGCGCACCGCCCGGACCGGCCAGGTCACCGGTGTGCTGACGGTCGGCATGGACGTCACCGCGCAGTCCCGCACCGAGGAGGAACTCGGCACGCTCGCCGCTCTCCTGGTGGATCGCCTCCAGCAGAACGGCACCACCCCGGTCGGCCGCCCCGGCCTCGGCGCGGGGGAGACCGGCCTCGTCCTGCCGGGCTGAGCACGACCGGCCCGGCCCGTCCGGACCGCGTGCGGGTCACCCCCCGGACCGCGTACGCACCACCGGAGTTCCGTCCGGCGCAGCACCGGCCGCCCAGCGCGGCGGCACCGCGCCCCGACCCTGTCCAGACCGCGTCCAGCGCACGTCCCGACCAGCCCAGCCCAGCGCACGTCCCGACCCGTCCAGAGCACGTCCCGACCCGTCCAGCGCACGTCCCGACCGTCCAGCGCACGTCCAGAGCATGTTCCGACACATCCCGACCACGTCCCGACCAGCCGCCCCGAACGCGCCCCGACCGCGCGTCGCGGCGGGACCGCAGCACCGGCCGCCCACCGCGGCGAGCCGTCCCAGCGTGGCGGGGCGCCTCTCACCCCCGAGGAGAGGCTCCCCGCCACACTGCTGTCCGGGTGAACCGCCCGCCGCCGCCCCGCCGGGCCCGCCCCCACGGCCGCCGCCGGTGGTAGGCATGGGCCGCATGCAGTGGTTCGCCGCCCCCGAGTACTGGCTCAGCAGACTGCTCGTGCAACGGCTGCTGGCCGCCCTCTACCTGATCGCCTGCCTCGCCGCCGCCCGGCAGTTCCGCGCCCTGATCGGCAGCCGCGGCATGCTCCCCGTCCCCCGCTTCACCGCCCGGGTCCCGTTCCGGCAGGCGCCCGGACTCTTCCACCTCCACTACAGCGACCGCTTCTTCGCCGCCGTGGCCCTGACCGGCGCCGCACTCTCCGCCGCCCTCCTCGGCGGCCTCGGCGACGCCGTCCCGCTCGGGATGTCGATGCTCTGCTGGGCGGTGCTGTGGGTCCTCTACCTGTCGATCGTCAACGTCGGGCAGACCTGGTACTCGTTCGGGTGGGAATCGCTGCTGCTCGAAGCGGGCTTCCTGGCCACCTTCCTCGGCAACGCCGACACCGCCCCGCCCACCCCCGTCCTGTGGCTGCTGCGCTGGCTGGTCCTCCGGGTCGAGTTCGGCGCCGGACTGATCAAACTGCGCGGCGACAGCTGCTGGCGGGACCTCACCTGTCTGCGCTACCACCACGAGACCCAGCCGATGCCCGGGCCGCTCAGCTGGTTCTTCCACCACCTGCCCGGGCCGCTGCACCGCGTCGAGGCGGGCGCCAACCACGTCACCCAACTCCTCGTCCCGGTCTGCCTGCTCCTCCCGCAACCGGTCGCGACCTTCGCCGCCTGCGTCGTCGTCGCCACCCAGCTCTGGCTGGTCGCCTCCGGCAACTTCGCCTGGCTCAACTGGCTGACCGTCGCGCTCGCCCTCGCCGCCGTCGACCCGGCCCGCCTCGGCCTGCCCGTCCACCCGCGCGACTACCCCGCCGCCCCGGTGTGGTTCGAGGTCCTGGCACTGGCCCTCACCGCCGCCGTGCTCGTCCTGAGCTACTGGCCGGTCCGCAACATGGTCTCGCCCCACCAGGCCATGAACCGTTCCTTCAACCGCCTCCATCTGGTCAACACCTACGGCGCGTTCGGCAGCGTCAGCCGCACCCGGCAGGAGGTCGTGCTCGAAGGGACGGACGAGCCGGTGGTCACCCGGCACACCGTCTGGAAGGAGTACGGATTCAAGGGCAAACCCGGCGACGTCCGCCGCCTCCCGCGCCAGTACGCCCCCTACCACCTGCGGCTGGACTGGCTGATGTGGTTCGCGGCCATCTCCACCGGGTACGCCCGGCCGTGGTTCCTGCCGTTCGTCGCCCGGCTGCTCGTCAACGACCGGGACACCCTGCGCCTGCTGCGGCACAACCCCTTCCCGGACACCCCGCCGACCCACGTCCGGGCGACCCTCCACCACTACCGGTTCACCGATTGGCGCGAACTGCGGCAGACCCGCGCCTGGTGGCACCGGACACCGCTGACCGAGTACCTCGCGCCGGTCGACCTCGCCGCCCTCGCCCGCGCCGGACACCACCCGCCACCGGCCCCGGGCACGGCCGGGACGGGTGGTACGGACCCGGAAGGCCGCTCCCGGCGTGCCCCGAACGGGTGATGACCGGGCGCTGGCCGGTGACCCGGACCACCCGGCCGGCCCTCCCGGGTGGCGCCCGGCCGGGCGCTGTGGCACGCCACACCGCCCCGAGGAGCGGTGGGTGCGTGCATGGCTCGAACGGGCACCCGTATTCTTGGCCTCCGACCGGCAGACCTACCGCGCGCCCCTTCAGCCCCACCCGCCGGGGCCGCACCGCGCACCCGGACCGCCGCCCCCCCGCCGCCAGCCCACGCCCCCGCCGCAGCCGCCCAGAACCGGACCTCACATGACAGTGCTTCACTCCCGCAACGCCGACGCGGCCGACGCAGCCGGCTCCGCAGACGTCAAGGACACCACGGCCGCCACGGACACCACGGCCGCCGCGACCACCACCGACACCGACCTCCGCGAGGACCTCGGCCGCTACGCCGAACTCGGTGCCTTCACCCTCACCGCCGACACCCATCCCTGGTACGCGGCCCTGGACACCGTCGCCACCCCCGAGGACGCCCGCGCCGCGTCCACCGTCCTCGCCGAACTGCGCGGACACGACCTCCAGCAGGTCTGGGACGACGTCACCGCGCTCGCCGCCGACGTCCGGATCGACGCGCCGGACACCGTCGGCAAGACCGCCGTACTCGTCGAGATGCTCCAGCTCCTGCGCCGCACCTCGACCGTGCTCGCCCCCGCCGTGTACGACACCGACCTCGAATCGCTGATCGCGGCCACCGCCGACCGGACCTGGCGGCGCGAGCGCGGCGTCAAGCTCTCCTGGCTGCGCGCCCGCTCGCTGCGCAAGCAGGCCACCGCGCTCGCCGTCACCACCGGCCGCCCCCGCAGCCAGGACCTGCACGAGGCACTCGCCTCCGCCGCGGTCGAGCGCCGGGCCTGGGCCGCCCTCGCGCCCGCCGGCACCCTGCCCGCCGCGCCGTCCGACGCCGCCCTCGTCCACCGCACGGCGCAGGCTTTCGAGGCGATCAACACCGGGGTGCGCGAACTCGCCCGCCTGCTGCCCGGCCAGGACCTCGACGCACTGTCCTTCCCGGACCTCGTCGACCTGGTCGACCGCCTCGCCGCCGACGAGGGCACCCTCTACCGCCTGCCCACCGTCCGCGGCCTGCGCGCCGGCCTGGAGGACGCCGGCCTCGCCGAACTCCTCACCGAGCTCGCCGCCGCCCGCGCCGACCGCCGCGCCGCCGAGGCCGCCTACGCCGCCCGCCAGGCCCTCGCCGGCGGACAGCGCGACGGTCTGGTGACACCGGTCGAGGAGGACCGGCCGGCCACCGAGGAGGCGGCCGTCACGGCGGCTGACGCGGAGGCCGCCGTGACGGGTACGGAGGAGACCGAGGTGGCGGCCGAGGTCGACGTCGAGGTCGAGGCTGAGGCTGAGGTCGACGTCGAGGTCGAGGCTGAGGCTGAGGTCGATGTCGCGGCCGAGGTCGCGGTGGACACCGACGCCCCGGAGACCGAGGCCGTCACCGTCGAACCCCTGGCCGAGGCTGACAGCCCGGAGGCCGAGGCCCCGGCGGAGGAGCAGCCGCCCGTCGTCACCCTCCCGGCCCCCTCGCCCGCCGCCGACGACCTTCTCGGCACCACCCCCGCCCCGCCGGTTCAGCCCTCCGCCCCGGAGGCGGAGACCATCGCCCCCACCGAGATCGAGCCTGAGGCCGTGACCGTGGTGGAGCCGGTGGTCGAGCCGGAGCCCGTGGCCGAGGTCGAGCCCGTGGTGGAGCCCGCGGTTGAGGCCGAGCCCGCGGTTGAGGTCGCGCCGGAGGCCGAGGCCGAAGCCGAGCCGGTCACGGTGGAGGAGGCCCCCGAGCCGATCGCCGAGGCCGAGCCCGAGGCCGAGGCAGTCGCCGAGACCACGGTCGAGGTCGAGGATGTGGCTGTCACGGAGGCTCCCGCCGACGCCGAGCCGGTCGCCGACGCCGAGCCGACCGTCACCACCGAGGTCGTGGCTGAGGAGCCCGTCGAGCCGGTCGTCGAGGCCGTGAACGAGGCTCCGGTCGCGGAGGTCGCGGAGGTCGCGGAGGTCGCGGAGGTCGCGGAGGTCGCGGAG
>NZ_JAXCLC010000150.1:0-3844 GCF_034043715.1 Kitasatospora purpeofusca
GTTCGAGCCGCCGAAGAGATCGGTGCTGCGATTCTGCTGTCCGTTGCCGGACGGGTCTACCTGATCGGGGTCGATCCGGAAGCTTCCGGTACTGCCGGCGCTGCGGCCCTGTTCGACGCCGCGGCGCAGGTTGGTGAGTCGGCCGCGGACCTCCTCGGGCGCGCGGGACACCTGCGGACCGTCCTGCGGGGTGGGCTGGGCGTTGCCCGGTACCAGGTTCTGCTTGGGCACGCGCCGGGGCAGGCCGGCCTGGGTGGTGCCGCTGGAGGAGGGCTCGCGGAGCTTCTCCGCCCGCTGCCAGTCGCCGTCGTTGGGCGACTGCCAGGTCTGGCCGCCGGCCGCGGTCGGGCCGGTGGGCCCGTAGCCGCCGAGGGCGGACACGTCGTGGCTGCCGCGGGGCTCGACCGGGGTGGCCGAGGTGTCCTTGGCGCCGGCGAACCAGTTGGGGGTGTCGCCGCTCTCCTGCGGGCCGGAGGGGAACCCGCCGCCGGCCAGCTGCTGGCCGGGGCGGCGCTGGGGCAGCCCGGACGGCAGGGTGGCCGAGTCGTCGGCGGCGGCGGCCGGGAGGGCCGGCTGCTCCGGGGCGTACGGGTGGCCCGCCGGGGCCTCCTCGGCCCGGTTGCCGTAGTTCTCCCCGGCGTAGCCGTCGCCCTGGCCGTACTCGTCCTGCCGGCCGTACTGGTCGTAGCCCTGCTGCGGGTACTGGCCGTACGCGTCCTGCTGCTGGTACCCGTCCTGCTGGTAACCCGCGTCCTGGCCGTACCCGTCCTGCTGGTAGCCGGCGTCCTGGCCGTACCCGTCCTGCTGGTAGCCGTACTGGTCGTCGGCGTAGCCGGACTGCTCGTAGCCCTGCTGCGGGTACTGCGCGTCCTGGCCGTAGTCCTCGTCGTTGCGACGGCCGTACGCCGGGTACTCGTCGTCGACCTCGGCGTCCAGCACCGGCCGGTCGCCCTCCGGGCCGGACTCCAGCGCGGCGCGGCGGACCTGGTCCAGGCGCTGCGAGCGCTGGACGGCCTCCAGGGCCGGGCTGAAGCCGCCGGCACCGGCGCCGTTGTGGCCGGTGAGGTGGTCGTCGAAACCGAGTTCGGCGGCGCTGCGGGCCTGGCTCCGGTCGGGGGCCCACTCGGCGGCCGGCTCCTGGTCGGCGAAGATCCGGGAGACGGTGAACTGCTCCTCGGGCTCCGGCGCCGCGGCCATCTGGGTCAGGAACGGCGGCAGCATGACCAGCGAGGTGGTGCCCGCGGACTCGCCGGAGGGGCGGAGCTGGACGCGGACGTCGTGCCGCTGGGACAGCCGGCCGACCACGAACAGGCCCATCCGGCGCGAGATCGTGGCGTCCACCGTGGGCGGCTCGGCCAGCTTCTCGTTGATCTCCGCGAAGTCCTCGGCGGTGAGGCCGATGCCCTTGTCGTGGATCTCGACCAGCACCCGGCCGTCGGGCAGGCGGGTCGCGTTGACCAGCACCCGGGTCTGCGGGCTGGAGAACGTGGTGGCGTTCTCCAGTAGCTCGGCGAGCAGGTGGACGAGGTCGGTCACGGCGGCGCCGACGACCTCGGCCTCGGGGATGCCGGAGAGCTCGACGCGCTCGTACTGCTCCACCTCGGAGGCGGCGGCGCGCAGGACGTCGACCAGCGGGACCGGGGTGTTCCAGCGGCGGCCGGCCTCCTCGCCCGCGAGGACGAGCAGGTTCTCACCGTTGCGGCGCATTCGGGTCGCGAGGTGGTCCAGCTTGAAGAGGTTCTCCAGCTGGTCCGGGTCGGCCTCGTTGTTCTCCAGGTCCGTGATCAGCGCCAGCTGGCGCTGGATGAGGCTCTGGCTGCGGCGCGACAGGTTGGTGAAGATCGCGTTGACGTTGCCTCGCAGCAGGGCCTGCTCGGCGGCGAGTGCGACCGCCTGCCGGTGGACCTGGTCGAAGGCCCGGGCGACCTCGCCGATCTCGTCCTTGCCGTACAGCGGGATCGGGACGACGTTGGTGTCCACCCGCTCCGGGTCGGTCTTGGAGAGCTTCTCGACCAGCTCCGGCAGGCGTCGGTCGGCGATGTCGAGCGCGGCGGCGCGCAGGGTGCGCATGCCGAGGATCATCGAGCGGGCCACGTAGCCGGTGAGCACACCGGCGAGGACCAGCGCGACGATGACGATCAGCGAGTTCAGGATGGCGTCGAAGCGCGCGTTGTCGCGCAGCTCGGCCGCGTCGGCGAGCACGTCGTCCAGCAGCACGACCTCGGTGGCGCGCAGGCTGGAGATGTGGGTGTTGGCGGCCTGGTTCCAGTTCTCCGGGGTGAGGCCGGCGTCCTTGGCCTCCTTGTACGCGCGGTCGGCCACCTCGCGGCCCTGCGACTGCCCGTTGGCGGCGGCCTGGGTGTAGGCGGCGCCGATGTTGAGCAGGCCGCCCATGGTCGGGGCGTTGCCGTTGGGCATCCGGTAGGCGGTCCGCTCGTCGGCGGTGGCCTGGGCGACCTGCGCGTCGGCGTACTTCTTGGCGTCCTCGGGGGCGCTGCCGGTGTTGAACTCGGAGAGCGCGGTCTGCTCCAGGCGCTGGGCGACGAGCAGCTGCTGGATGAGGTCGACGTTCTCGTAGCGCGTGGTCTTCTGGGCGGCGATGCCGACCAGGAGCTGCAGCATGAGAGCGCGCTGGGTCGAGGCGGAGGCCTTGGCCAGCGACATCGCGTAGATCGAGCGGCCCTTGCTGGTGAGGTTGCTGGAGCCGAGGCCGACCGAGTTGTCGTAGGCGAGCAGCGGGGCGAACATCACCGAGTAGGCGCTGACGGTCGCGGAGGCGAACAGCGTGTCGCTGTAGGCGGTGGCGCGCAGCTGCGGCAGGAAGACGACCATCTGCTGGAACGCGTCGTGGCGGCGGGGGAGCTCGCCGGACTTGTCGCTCGCCTCGTAGGCCGCGTTGTACGACTTGAGGGCGGCGTCGGTGGTCGAGCGCGCCTTGGTGACGTCGTTGTTCGGGTCCTGCTTGGTGATCAGGGGTATGAGCGTCTTGTCGCGCTCGCTCTCCAGTGCCTCGGAGAGTTCGGTGGCGGCCTTGGCGAGGGCCGCGGTGCGCTGGGCGCGGTCGGCCTTGACGAAGCCGTCGATCGAGGTGTTGACGCGCAGGCCGCCGAAGACCAGGGCGATGATGACCGGGATCAGCAGAATGGCGATCAGTCGGGCCGGCACGCGCCAGTTGCGCGGGCGCGCGAAGTCGTACCGGCTGCTCTTCGGTCCGGCGCCGTCCGTGCCCTGGCCGCTGCCGGACCCGAGGCCCGGGGCGCCGGTGGGGCGGTCCTTGCCGGGGCCGGGCGACTGCGATGCCGGGGCGGTCTGGGGCCGCTCCTCGGTCGGGGTGAACGCCGAGAACCCGCCCGGGTCCGGTGCCGTGCCGTTCGGCTCGCTCTGGCGGGGCTCGGAGCGCCGCTGCGGGGCGGCCTGCTGCTTACGCCTCACTCGACTACTACCTCTCGGCCGACAGGCGGCCATGGATCAATCCAGCGCTACCCCCGGTGGCCGCGCGTTCCGGGGAGGAGAGCGACGGCCGTACGGGATCCAGGGGTAGCTGGAATTTCAGCACGTGCAGGGATGGGGGACAAACAGCTGCTGGTGGGCGCTGTGCGCGGTGCAATTCAGGACATTCGCCGACAACTTGGAACAAAACTGTGGTCTTCCGGCGCTGAGCGACGCTGATTCGCTACAAACAGTCATTGTTGATCACGAAATGCCTACCGAACTGTTATCCGCTGCTTATGCGAGGGTCTTGCGCGTGGCGCCCGGACGACACCTCCCCGCAAGCGAACGTGCCCCGGCACCCCGTCGGTGCGACGGGGTGCCGGGGCCGCCGGCCTGGGGTTCCGCTCAGCGG
>NZ_JAXCLC010000151.1:0-2857 GCF_034043715.1 Kitasatospora purpeofusca
GAACCGCCACCGACGGCGCGGTGTGGCGGTCCGCCGACGGCCTGCTCTACAAGCGGACCGGTGGCGCGGATCTCCGCTTGGAGGCCGAGTTCCAGCAGTTGGCCGCCGGCCTGGGCTATCCGGTGCCGGAGATCGTCGGCAGTGGCTCGGAGGGCGGGCGGTACTTCGTTGTCGAGCGCGCGATCGGCGAGACCTCGTTGCACGAGGAGGCGTTGGCCGACGCCGGGCGGGACGGTCAGGTCAGCGACCAGGTGATCAGTACGGCGGCTGCCGTCGCGTCGAAGCTCCTGCGGGCCCAGGTGAGGCACCCTCTTCCCGCCGCGCCGTGGTTCGAGAAGGCGGCCTTCGCGGCCGAGGTCTTCGAGGAGAACCCGGACTTCGACACCCCGCGCGTCCATGAGGCGGTCAAGCACGCCCTGGACCGACTGGTCCGGCTCCCCATGGTGCCCGGGCATCTCGACTACGGCCTGCCCAACGTCCTGCGGGCCGGAGTCATCGACTGGCAGCACCACGGACCGATTCCGCTCGGCTACGACGTCTACCCCGCGCTCGACATCGTGGCCTTCAAGGGCGGCGGCAAGGGCTACGGCATCACCCCGGAACAGCGCGCCGCCTACACAGCAGCGCTCGACGAGACCACGGCGTCCCTGGTCGGGCAGCGGCTGAGCGAGCACCTCGGCGACTTCCTGCTCGCCAAGTGCTTCTTCTTCCTCGCCCTCATGCGGCCCACCGACCCCGCGCGGCACGACAAGCACCTCAAGTGGCAGTACCGGCGCGCCCTCTTCACGATGGGACTCGATCAGTATGAGTCGACCGGCACGATCGACACCGGCGCCTTTCCCACTCTGGAACGGTTCGCCGCTGAACACCGGTAGGCCGGTCCCCACCGTTCGCGACCGCGACTACCTGATGGACCACCACGGAGTCGTCTTCAAGGTCATCGGTGACAGCCACCCCGGCAGCCACTACCTCGGCTACGTCAAGTACCACCCCGACGAGAAGGGCGACCGGCGGCTGTTCGGCCGGACCTACCGGCAGAACAGCGTCGTGTCGAAGTCCTTCGGCATCCTGGCCGGCCGACCGGAGTGCTACGTCTACTCCGACACCCTCGGCTGCGTCATCACCGGCATCCCACGCGAGGACCTGGCCGTCCACTACTCCTGCCGCCAGGCCCTCGCCGCCATCCACGAGGACCCCGGCGCGGTCGCCGACAACCCGGCCGGCAAGGACCTCCTGGCGATCACCCAGTGGATCACCGCGAACGACGCCAAGGGCCTGATCGGCGTCACCGGCTCCTTCCTCGTCGGCTGCTTCAACCAGCGCTCCGACATCGACCTCGTCTGCTACGGACCGGAGGGCTACCGGGCCGCCCAGGAGCTGTTCCAGCAGGCCGACCTGATCCGGCCGTACGACGGGGACGACCTCACCCGGCTGTACATCCGCCGGGCCAAGTACCTGGAGGGCAGCTCCTTCGACGCCCTCATCAAGCAGGAGCGCCGCAAGCTCCAAGGGCTCACCGCAGGCGCCGGCGCGCACATCAACTGCGAACCCCTCCGCTCCGACCGCGACAGGACCTTCGCCCGGATCTCCTCCAAGGAGATCGGCGAGATCTCCCTCCTCGCCAGAATCACCGACCACACCGAGGGCCTCACCACCCCCGCCGTCTACGGGATCAAGGTCAGGACCATCCTCAGCTCGACCATCGACGAGGCCGACTCCTTCGCCCGCCGGATCACCCACATGCGCTCGTACCTCGGCGCCTACACCGGAGCGTTCCGCACCGGTGACACCGTGCACCTGGCCGGCAAGCTCGTCCACACCCAGGACGGAGAACGCGGCGGCTTCGGCATCGAACTCACCCCCTGGGCCGTCGGCGGCTCCTACGTCGCCAACCTCGCCGAATAGGACCCGTCGAACCATGACCCTGCTCGTCGTCCGGCATGCCGAGTCCGTCGAGAACGCCGACAAGTACAACGGCTTCTACCAGGGCCCCCGCCCCTACAACGGAACCGCCGCCCACGCCATCTCCCGCACCATCGTCGGCCTCACGCCGCGCGGCTTCCGGCAGGCCCAGTGGCTGGCCGAGGTCCTCCCGCAACTCGCGGGCCCCGCGCCGCACGCCTACACCTCGACCTACCGCAGGGCGATCGACACCGCGGCGATCGCCCTGCCCGCCCTCCCCGACGGCTGGCCGCAGCAGACGACACTCCTGGATGAACAGCACTACGGCGACGCCACCTACATGACCAAACGCGAGCTCTACGACAGCTACCCCGCACTCGCCGAGGACCGGCGTCTGCGCAAGCACCTCTGGACCGCGCCGGGCGGCGGCGAGTCACTCGCCGAGGGCGTGCTCAACCGGGCCGCCGAGTTCGCCGCCCTCGCCCAGGCCGAACTACAGGAGTCCCGCGCCGTCGTCGCCTTCACCCACCAGACCGCCGCGGTGGCGCTGCGATCCCTGCTCGAACTCCGCAGCCTGCCCGAGATCCTCGCCGAGGAGCGGAAGGGCAAGATGCCCAACGCCGCGATCCTCCACTACGAGCTGCACGACGGCCGCTTCACCCGGACGGGAACCACCACCCCGCCTGCCTAGGAGGAGCCCGTGCGACACCTGTTCCTCAACGGGCCCGTCCAGAACGGACCCTTCACCTTCGACACGCGCCCCGGCAAGGCGGTGGGCATCCGCCTCGCCGCCGCCCTCAACGCCATCCTCGGCCTACCGCCCGCACCCCACCTGTGGAACACCGTCACCCTCGCCGGAGACCTCCGCCACCGCCAGGCCGACGGCCCGAAGATCCCCCGCCGGCGGTTCGAGGCCGACCTGATAGCCGGCAAGTACCCGGCTGGACAGGCCCCG
>NZ_JAXCLC010000152.1:0-2512 GCF_034043715.1 Kitasatospora purpeofusca
CACCCCATCAGCAGCAGCGTGGTGGTGCCCTGCTGATGCCCAGAGCGACACGGGCCCGAAGACGGCCGGACACACCCCGGCCGCCGCTCCCGCATCACCCCCGAGCCCGCTCCGCAGCACCCGGCCACGGCGTGATCAACGGGTGGCGCGGCAGGAGCCGCGCCACCCGCCTGCGGGCGGCCCCCGCGCGCGAACGGCGACCGCCGACCTCCCGGGCCCGGGCCCGCTCCGCCTCAGGTACCGGGGCCGCTTGCGCCGGACTCGATGCGCGCGGTGAGCCCCTCCAGCGGGGTCGTCCCGGAACGCGACGAGGGTTCAGTGGCTCTGTTCACGAGAACGGGCAGCACTTCGACGTCGGTTCGGGAGGTGGAGCGGTCGCAGTCCGGCCGGAATGTTCACGAGCTTCGACAGCACCCGGGCTTGCCAGACAGTTTCCGCCGACCCGGCCGCAGGACCGATGAGAGCCTGCGGCCGGGTGGGGTCGCGCGGTGCTGGGCTACAGTCGCGCCTGCCACGAACGGTCCGCCTCGGCGCGGGCCAGTTCGGCGTCGTACTGACTCGCGTCAAAGTGGAACTCCGGCAGAGGGCAGGGATCGGGGTCGAGCAGAGACTCCCGCGGCATCTCCCAGTCCGACCACTGCACGATCTCCCCTAACCGCTGCACGACCACGGTCAGGAAGCCACAGCAGCCACCGGTGCACTCCGGTTCCCCCAGTTCCAGGCGGCGCGCCTCGTCGGTCGCCCGAAGAGGGCCGGGGCGGCCGGTTGGCAGCACATCACCCGCGTAAGGTCCGCGGCCTCCTTCGCGAACCGCCTCTCCGACCACGTCCTCGCCGTTGACCCGGAACCGCACCTGGGCAGGGAACCGGGGTCCCGGCGGCAACACCACGATCTCCAAATGATCGAACATCCGACCACCCTAGGGGCCGCTGACGTCGGCGCACGGCCATTTCGATGCCTGGTTCCGGCCGTCCGGCGGGAAGGTCGACGAGGTGCCTCCCGTTCTCGTGAACATCGACCACGGCCCGGGCGCGGTGCCTCCCGAAGTGGTGTACATCTGCCGTCGGAACTCGTGAACAGAACCAGTTCAGCTTCTGCGGACCGACCTCACTGGCCAGGCGCTGCGGGTCACCGGGGCGACCTGACCCGTGACGTCCTCCCCACAGGCCCTGGGGTCGGTCGTCGGGATGCCGCGGGTGGTGACCTCGACGGCGTTGCCGAGGTAGTCGGCCAGGGCCTCGTTCATCGCCCCGGGGTCGACCGAGACGTCCGGGGCGGCGGTGTTCCGGACGACGGCGCGGGTCAGCTCGTGCCCGGCCACGTCCACGGCCGCGGAGAACGGGCGCTCTTCGGCGTCGCCGTTGCCCTAGACCATCTTCTCCCCGTCCCAGCAGGCGTTCGAGTACGGCCGGCCGGCGGCGCTCGTGTCGACTACCGCGACGATCGGGCCGCCCTTGCCGTCCAGGTCGTTCCGGCCGAGCCGGTCGCGGAAGAGGTCGTACGCGGCAGCGGCGTTGAGGTGGGCACAGGTCGCACCGCTGGCGCCGGCCGAGGCCGGGAAGTCGGGGCCCGGAAGTCGGGGCCCGGGAAGTCGGGGCCCGGGAAGTCGGGGCCCGGGGAGGAGACCGGCGTCCGGCCCGTCACCGGGCCCCAAAACGCGCGGTAGCGAGGGCGACCACGCCGTGCACGGCGTCCACCAAGACCTCGCGGACCAGCGGCGCCCCGGTGGCCGGATCGGTCGCGCGGCCGATGAAGCGCCGCGCGCCGCCCGCCGCCGCCCGGCAGGACGACCCGGCCGCCGCCCTCCGCCGTGGGCCCCTCCCGGCGCCCCGGTCAGTCAGCGAGTCGAGCGCCGGCCCGCGCAGTACCCCGTCCGACACGGACGGGGTGGTCGGGGCGGTCGGCCCGGTGAAGTACTTGCCGCCGAGCGACTCCACCGTGCGACCCGCGCCCTCGCCGACCAGGTGGACGAGATCCTGACCGCCCAGCACCGGCCACCGCCGCGTTACCGCCGGATCCTGACGGTGCCACGACCCTCGGCCGCGTACGCGACGGCAAGCTCCGTCAGCCGCGCGGTGCCGATCCGGTAGCGGCCGGAACAGGCCGCGAGACGGACCCGGGCCGCCTCGGCCGGACTACCGGGCTCCGCTACGGCGAGTCCGGTCACCAGGTGCGGAATGGCGGTGCCCTCCCCCGCCACCACGCCGGGAACCGGTCGGACTCGGCAGCCGGACCCGCCGGCGCGGCCAGGGCGGGAGAGGCGCCCAACGCCAACACCAGTGCCAGGCCACAGGCGGCACCGGAACCGGCACCGAAACCGGCGCCTCTGGGCTTCTCGGGTGAACGGGAACGGTGATGCACGGCCGTCCTCCGGGGGGCGCGGATGCAGTACACATGTTGCGGCGGGCTGGATGTGGCGATGCGTCACCCGACGGTCGGCCTCGCAGGCGCGGTCGGTCCAGGCGATCGGGCCCGTCCTGCAGCCCGGAGCACCCCCGCTGTCCGAACAGGC
>NZ_JAXCLC010000153.1:0-2179 GCF_034043715.1 Kitasatospora purpeofusca
GTGCGCCGTGGAAAGCGCATGTGAATCGCGTGGAGGTGAGAGGCCTTCACCGCTGGGCTGTCGCAGCGGTCCAGTAGAAGCTGAGGGCAGCCTGACCCGGGAGGTGCCGGGGAGGGCGGCAAGCAGCCCTGACAACGACGGGACGTCCCAGCACTGCCAGATGGGGCGGGTCCGGCTAGCAAGATGGAGAGGAGTACGCGAGGAACCGGCGTCTTACGCCTCCTAACTCCCCACCGGCTCGAACCTGGCGGATCTGGGCCGGTTGCGGTGAGTCCTCGCCTCTCGATGAGGGTGAGGAACGTCCTGGTGGTCTTGTCGGACTGCCATGACGGCCACGGTGAAGTGCTGCGGGGTAACCGTGGCGAGGGCCGCGGGGGCAAAGCCGGGCTCCTACTCCAACAAGCGATCACATGTGAACACGGGAACCGTCCCGGCTGTGCCCTCGAGCCGCATATCCAGTGCGGGGAGGGGCTGGGCTCATCGTCAGCCGAACCAGCCGGGGTGGGGCGGAGCCGCCGTAGTACTCGGAGCCGGGGAAAGCCCGGTACATGGGGAAGGGCGGCAGCGGAATCAGAAGGGAGCCACTGCAATGCCGAAAGGTTCACCGCTGAACAGCGGTGCTCCGCCGGAGTTGCCCTTGGGGCCGCGCCAGCGGGTATCGGAGATGCAGGTCAAACTTCACCGTTGGGCGGCGGCTGATCCTGGCCGCCGGTTCGACGACCTGTTCAACCTCGTGCACGACCCGGCGACGCTCATAGCGGCGTTCGACCGGGTCGCGGGAAACACCGGTGCCCGCACGCCTGGCGTGGACGGCCTGACGGTCGAACACGTCGAGCGGGAGATCGGTGCCCCAGGCTTCTTGGAAGACCTGCGACAAGCGCTGAAGGCGGGCGATTTCCGCCCGCTGGAGGTGCGTGAGCGGAGGATTCCGAAGCCTGGGGGCAGCGGGAAGGTGCGCAAGCTCGGCATCCCCACCGTTGCCGACCGCGTGGTCCAGGCAGCGCTGAAACTGGTACTCGAACCCATCTTCGAGGCGGACTTCGAGCCCGTCTCCTACGGGTTCCGGCCGATGCGGCGCGCACACGACGCGATCGCTGAGATCCACTTCTATGGCACCAAGGGCTATCGCTGGGTGCTGGATGCGGATATCGAGGCGTGCTTTGACTCCATCGACCACTCGGCCCTGATGGACCGAGTCCGCTGGCGGGTGAAAGACAAGCGCGTGTTGCGGCTGGTGAAGGCGTTCCTCAAGGCCGGTGTCCTCACCGAGACCGGCACCCGCGAGGACACCCTCACCGGAACGCCACAAGGCGGCATCCTCTCGCCCCTCCTTGCCAACATCGCCCTCACGGCGCTCGATGAGCACCTGCACGGGCCGTGGAAAGAGGGCGGGAGTATGTCCACCCAGTACAAGCGCAGCCGCCGACGTCACTTCGGCCTACCGAGATGGCGAGTCGTCCGCTACGCGGACGACTTCGTCGTACTTGTACACGGCCTACGGGAGGACGTCGAGGACCTGCAAGAGGAAGTCACCGACGTACTACGACCCTTGGGGCTTCGGCTGTCATCAGAGAAGACCCGGATCGTGCACATGTCGGACGGGTTCGACTTCCTGGGGTTCCACATCCAGTGGCGCCGCAAGAAGGGTGCCGCGACCAAGTGGCACGTCTACACGTTCATCGCTGACCGGCCGATCCGGCAGTTGAAGGACAAGATCCGGGCCCTGACAGGAAGGACGTCGCAGCAAGACCTTCGGAAGGTGCTGATCAGGATCAACCAGATCACGCGCGGGTGGGCCAACTACTTCCGGCATGCCGTCTGCAAGCACACGCTCAGCGCGCTGGACCACTTCGTCTGGCACAGAGTGAACAGCTTGCTGATGGCACGTCATCGATGGAAGTGGAAGGACATCCGGCGGCGCTTCTACGACCGGACCGCCGGTCGCTGGCGTGCACTATCGGCAGATGGGGTCGAACTCCACGCGCTGGACACGGTCGCGGTCACCCGCTACCGGTATCGGCCGAGGATTCCCACTCCGTGGGAGGTTCAAGCTCATGCCTGACGCACGAGACCGTGGAGAGCCCGGTGCCGGGAGACCGGCACGCCGGGTTCGGAGAGCGGCCTGGGGAAACGGACCGGCGGAAACGCCGACACCGCACCCCAGGCCGACTCACCTGGA
>NZ_JAXCLC010000154.1:0-1584 GCF_034043715.1 Kitasatospora purpeofusca
AGCCGGGCGAGGAGGGCGTGTTCGACGAGGGTGATGAGGGCGCTTTTGGCGCTGTCGCGGCGTCGGGCGTCGAGGGTGATGACGGGGGTTTCGGTGCTGAGTTGGAGGGCTTCGCGGACTTCGTCGGCGGTGTGGGGCTGGTGTCCGTCGAAGCCGTTGAGGGCGACGACGAAGGGGAGTCCGCTGTTCTCGAAGTAGTCGAGGGCGGGGAAGCAGTCGGCGAGGCGGCGGGTGTCGACGAGGACGACGGCGCCGATGGCTCCGCGGACGAGGTCGTCCCACATGAACCAGAAGCGGTCCTGTCCGGGGGTGCCGAAGAGGTAGAGGATGAGGTCTTCGTCGAGGGTGATGCGGCCGAAGTCCATGGCGACGGTGGTGGTCGTCTTGCCGGAGACGTGGCTGAGGTCGTCGATTCCGGCGGAGGCGCTGGTCATGACGGCTTCGGTGCGCAGGGGGTTGATCTCGGAGACGGCGCCGACGAGGGTGGTCTTGCCGACGCCGAAGCCGCCTGCGACGACGATCTTCGCGGAGGTGGTGGCGCGGGTGGGGGCGGCCGCGTTAGAGCTTGCGAAGTCCACTGAGGACCCTTTCGAGCAGCGTGACGTCGGGCGTTCCGCCCGACTCGCCCGCGGCGGCGGGCTGGTGGATGGCGACGAGACCGGCCTCGGCCAGGTCGGCCACGAGGATCCGGGCGACACCGAGCGGGACACCGGCGAGCGCGGAGATCTCCGCGATGGACTTGACCTCACGGCAGAGGCTGACGATCCGGGCGTGCTCGGGCAGCAGGCCACCGGTCCGCTCGGCGGAGGCGGTGGTCGAGATCAGGGCCTCGATCGCGAGCTGGTACCGCGGCCGGGTGCGGCCACCGGTCATCGCGTACGGGCGGACCAGCGGCTGCTGCTCGTAGCCGTCGGACTGCTGCCCGCCGTAGCCGCTGCCGTACCCGTTGCCGTACGAGCCGGCGGGATTCGAAGGCGGGGTCATGGGTCCTCCTTGTGCTGCAGCCTGGGGCAGCCGGTTCCAGCTGGGGCGATGCCAGCTGAGGCGAAATCAGCTGCCTGAGGGTAGCTGAGGGCGGAACGCCGGGTCCGGTCGGGTCGGACCCGGCGGGGAGGTGGGACGGTTGAAGCACCGCTCAGGGCGACTCAGTGCAGGAGACTGCCCTGGAGTTCTGCGCGGAGCGCGGGGGTGAGGACCGCGCCGGCGCGGTCGACGAGGAGGGCCATCTCGTAGCCGACCAACCCGATGTCGGAGTCGGGGGCGGCGAGGACGGCGAGGGCGGAGCCGTCGCTGACGGCCATGAGGAAGAGGAAGCCCCGCTCCATCTCGACCACGGTCTGGTTGACCTCGCCGCCCTCGAAGATCCGGCTGGCGCCGGTGGTGAGGGAGGTGAGGCCGGAGGCGACGGCGGCGAGCTGGTCCGCGCGGTCGCGGGGGAAACCCTCGGACATGCACAGCAGGAGGCCGTCCGCGGAGACCACCACCGTGTGCGACACCCCAGGGGTGTTGTCCACGAAATTGGTGATCAGCCAGTTCAGGTTCTGTGCGGCCTGGCTCATCTGACTCAACTCAACGCTCCTGGTG
>NZ_JAXCLC010000155.1:0-1334 GCF_034043715.1 Kitasatospora purpeofusca
CTGACAGTGAGGATGTTCATGAGCGCCTCCCGGTGGGGTCTGACCCACCCTCTGACTGACCTCGGGTCCTCAACGGGATCTGTCGGCCCCGCCCGGGAGGCGTTCGTGTGCATCCACCGGCCCGGTATGCGTGACTTCATAAGAGCCTGGCCAGAGGCCCCATCACTGTCCTGTCCGCTCGCCGGACCGGTGGCTGCCGCCCCGACCGGTTCAATGGAGAGGACGGCGATGTCCACCATCGCACAGCAGGCCCGTGAGATCACCGGCGGCGTCGACACCCACAAGGACACCCACACCGCAGCCGTCGTCGACTCGGCCGGACGCCCGCTGGGCGCCGAGCAGTTCGAGGCCACCGCGGCCGGCTACCGCAAGCTCCTGGCCTGGCTCCGCTCGTTCGGCACCCTGGTGCTGGTCGGGGTGGAGGGCACCGGCGCCTACGGGGCCGGCCTGGCCCACCACCTGCGCGAGCAGGACGTGAGCGTGGTCGAGATCGACCGCCCGGACCGCAAGGCCCGCCGCTGGCAGGGCAAGTCCGACCCGGTCGACGCCGAGGCCGCAGCCCGCGCGGCCCTGGCCCAGCGCCGCACCGGCACACCCAAGCGGCGCGACGGCCGGGTGGAAGCCCTGCGGAGCCTGCGCGTCGCCCGCCGCAGCGCGATACGCCAACGCGCTGATGTGTCAAGGCAGATGAAGAACCTGATCATCACCGCGCCGGAAGAACTGCGCGCCGTTCTGCGGGACCTGGGCGACCGACAGCTGATCGCCACCTGCTCGGCCTCACGACCGGACGCCAAACGGGCCGGCGAACCCGTTGTCGCGGCCCGGCTCGCACTGCGGACCCTGGCCCGCCGCCACCAACGGCTCGGCGAGGAGATCGTCGAACTCGACGAGCTCATCACCCCACTGGTCACCGAGATCGCCCCGGCCCTGCTCGCCCTGAACGGCGTCGGCGCGGACGTCGCCGGACAGCTGCTGGTCACAGCCGGGGAGAACTCCGAGCGCCTGCACTCGGAGGCGGCCTTCGCCATGCTCTGCGGCGCGGCCCCGCTGCCGGCCTCCTCCGGCCGCACCCAGCGCCACCGCCTGAACCGGGGCGGCGACCGGGGCGCGAACTCGGCGCTCTACCGGATCGTGCTCTGCCGCCTGCGCTGGGATCAGCGCACCAAGGACTACATGGCCCGCCGCACCGCCGACGGCCTGTCGAAGAAGGAGATCATCCGCTGCCTCAAGCGGTACATCGCCCGCGAGATCTACCAGGCCCTGACCGCCCCCACCACCTCACCGATCACCGCCGAGCAGCTCACAACCGCGGCTTGACATCCATAAGAGCATCC
>NZ_JAXCLC010000156.1:0-643 GCF_034043715.1 Kitasatospora purpeofusca
GGTCCGCGAAGATCACGGCCATGTGTGTCTGTGTGTGCAAGCCTTCCTATGACTCGTCTCTGACGGACGCTCAGTGGGCTGTGATCGAGCCGCTGCTGCCGCGGCGCGACCCGCGCAGGGCGGGCCGGCCGCTGAAGTTCCCGCGCCGGCTGATCGTGGACACCGTGCTGTACGTGCTGGTCAGCGGATGCGCGTGGAGGCTGGTTCCACACGATCTCGCCCCGTGGGACGCCGCCTACCGGTGGTTTCGCGCCTGGAGTGCCGACGGCACCTGGGACCGGGTCCACGACGCGCTGCGCGAGAAGGTGCGCGTGGCGGACGGACGCGACCCGCAGCCCTCGGCAGCGGTGCTGGACTCGCAGTCGGCCCGCAGCCACCAGGGCGGAGAGGCGATCGGCTACGACGCGGGCAAGCGCGTGCGGGGCCGCAAACGGCACCTGCTGGTGGACACCTGCGGCCTGGTCCTGCGTGCGGTGGTGCACTCCGCCTCGGTACAGGACCGGGCGGGCGCGAAGCTGGTCCTCACCGGGATCGGGGAGCTGTTTCCGCAGGTCGGGCTGGTCTGGGTCGACGGCGGCTACGTCAATGCGGTCGACGCGGGCCTCGTGGGCTGGGCCGCCTCGCACGAGGGCCTGGCGATCGT
>NZ_JAXCLC010000157.1:0-586 GCF_034043715.1 Kitasatospora purpeofusca
ACGGAGTTGCGCAGGAAGGAGAGGATCTCGGCGCCGGAGCGGGAGTCGAGGTTGCCGGTGGGTTCGTCGGCGAAGACGATGTCGGGTCGGCCGGCGAGGGCGCGGGCGCAGGCGACGCGTTGCTGCTGGCCGCCGGAGAGCTGGCTGGGGCGGTGGGAGAGGCGGCCGGAGAGGCCGACGGTCTCGACGACGCGGTCGAGCCACTGCTTGTCGGCCTTGCGGCCGGCGATGTCCATGGGGAGGGTGATGTTCTCCAGGGCGGTGAGGGTGGGGAGGAGGTTGAAGGCCTGGAAGATGAAGCCGATGTGGTCGCGGCGCAGTTGGGTGAGCTGCTTGTCCTTGAGGCCGACGAGTTCGGTGTCGCCGATGGTGGAGGAGCCGGAGGTGACGGTGTCGAGGCCGGCCATGCAGTGCATGAGGGTGGACTTGCCGGAGCCGGAGGGGCCCATGATCGCGTTGAACTCGCCCTGGGGGAAGGTGACGCTGACGTTGTCGAGGGCGACCACGCGGGTCTCGCCCTCCCCGTAGACCTTGTTCAGGCCGGTGGCGCGGGCGGCCGCCCGGCCGGTGCGGACGGCGCTTGCGG
>NZ_JAXCLC010000158.1:0-540 GCF_034043715.1 Kitasatospora purpeofusca
ATCTGTCTTGCCCTCGCCTCGGTAGCCGTCCGAGGCCCGGTTGACCAGACGGCCGGGGATGTACAGGACCTCCTGGCCCTGGGCGACCAGCAGGCTCAGCAGCAGGGCGGGCTCGCCGCCGGTCATGTCGATCGCCCACGTCACCGGATCGCCGTCGGCGAGTGCGAGGACGTCTCCGATCAGGTTCAGCAGCTCGGGTTCGTCATTGGCGACCCGCCGCGACAGCCGGGTCCTGCCGTCCGCGTCGAGGGCCAGGCCGTGGTGGTGGCCCTTGCCGCTGTCGATCCCCGCCCATATCCGGCTCATCATGCTCCTGACGTGCGTGTTCGTGCAGTTCGTACCACGGACGACCTCGCCGGCATTGCTCTACTCAGCGACTTGCTCGCACTTCCTAATCGGCGGCCGAGTCGTCGTGGGGTGCTGGGCGGCGAAGCGAGGGAAGCCACAAGACGGCAGCCGCCTGATAGCCACACCCAGCACCCCTGGGCGACCCAACCTTACGAATGGCCCGATCAACCCGGCTCAGAAGGTAGAGCCGCC
>NZ_JAXCLC010000016.1:0-120418 GCF_034043715.1 Kitasatospora purpeofusca
CCGCGGGCCGGCCGCCCCCGGCCGGCCCCGCCCCCCCACGGCCGTGCGCATTTTGGCGGGAATATCTTCGGTCCCGGGCGGAGTAAAGTGTCGCTGGACCGGGAACAGGGCGCGCCCGCCGCCCTGGTCCGGGAACGAATCCACCGCACCGCCAGCGCCGCCGGCTCCTGCCCGGCGAGAGCCCGGACGGGCCCGGAACCTGAATACATGTCAGGCCGGTGTCAGAATTCTGGCGGGGATTTCAGGTAATACGTCCGCTATGTCCGGCGGAGAATGCATTACTTTATCCCGATTGCTCCCGTCCTGTCCTGCGGTGCCGCGGGTGAATTCCCCGCCATTGACCCTGTTGCAGAGGGCGTCGATCCGGATACATTCAGCCGCGGTCGACGCAATCGCCCGTTCGCCGGATGCCGTTCGGCGTCATCGGGAGGATTGCGGCGTGCGCGGCTGTGCCCAGGGGGGGTTCCCCGGGCCGGCCTCCAACCAGACCCGGGCCCGCAGACCTGCGGGCGCGTGAAGGGCCAGCACAGCACTAGGGGAGTTCGGAATGGCTCAGGGCACCGTCAAGTGGTTCAACGCGGAGAAGGGTTACGGCTTCATCGCGGTCGACGGTGGTGCGGACGTCTTCGTCCACTACAGCGCGATCCAGATGGACGGCTACCGCACCCTTGAGGAGGGCCAGCGGGTCGAGTTCGAGATCTCTCAGGGGCAGAAGGGTCCGCAGGCGGACATGGTCCGCGCGGCGGTCTGACCTTTCCGACACCCGGGAGTTCTGCTCGGCCCATCGGCTGGTGCACCTCTTGATTCTCACGGCGGGCCCGTGCGACCTCGGTCGTACGGGCCCGCCGCCGTGTCCGGCGCCCCGTGTCCGCCGCCGTGTCCGGCGCCCCGGGGCCGTGTCCGGGTCGGCCGCGGAGATCCCGGCGCGGTCGGGATCCGGGCCGCTCGGAGGCGGTCCGGGGCGCCCCCGGGCGGGTGCGCGGGGCGGGCGGCGCGGCTCGCGGATTGCCCGATTGGGCTTGCACTCACCCACCCGGAGTGCTAATCATTGGCGTTAGCACTCACAGCTTGAGAGTGACAGCGGACCGGGTCGGTGAGGCCCCAGGGAGCGGTAGGGGAATGGACCCCCGCACACCAGGGCCGTCCGTCGCGGGCACCCCTTGGTCCGAGCAGTCGACCGTGTCCCGGAGGACCACTTCAGATGGCTAAGATCATCGCCTTTGATGAGGAAGCTCGCCGCGGCCTTGAGCGTGGCATGAACCAGCTTGCTGACGCAGTGAAGGTCACGCTCGGCCCCAAGGGTCGCAACGTCGTTCTGGAGAAGAAGTGGGGCGCCCCCACGATCACCAACGACGGTGTCTCCATCGCCAAGGAGATCGAGCTCGAGGACCCGTACGAGAAGATCGGCGCGGAGCTCGTCAAGGAGGTCGCCAAGAAGACCGACGACGTCGCGGGTGACGGCACCACCACCGCCACCGTGCTCGCCCAGGCGCTCGTGCGCGAGGGTCTGCGCAACGTCGCCGCCGGCGCCAACCCGATGGCCCTGAAGCGCGGCATCGAGAAGGCCGTCGCCGCCGTCTCCGACCAGCTCCTGGCCCAGGCCAAGGACGTGGAGACCAAGGAGCAGATCGCCTCCACCGCCTCCATCTCGGCCGCCGACACCCAGATCGGCGAGCTCATCGCCGAGGCCATGGACAAGGTCGGCAAGGAAGGCGTCATCACCGTCGAGGAGAGCAACACCTTCGGTCTGGAGCTCGAGCTCACCGAGGGTATGCGCTTCGACAAGGGCTACATCTCGGCCTACTTCGCCACCGACCTGGAGCGTATGGAGACCTCGTTCGAGGACCCCTACATCCTGATCGCCAACTCCAAGATCGGCGCGGTCAAGGACCTGCTGCCGCTGCTGGAGAAGGTCATGCAGAGCGGCAAGCCGCTCGTCATCATCGCCGAGGACGTCGAGGGCGAGGCCCTGTCGACCCTGGTCGTGAACAAGATCCGCGGCACCTTCAAGTCCGTCGCCGTCAAGGCCCCGGGCTTCGGCGACCGCCGCAAGGCCATGCTCCAGGACATCGCCATCCTCACCGGCGGCACCGTGATCTCCGAGGAGGTCGGCCTCAAGCTGGAGAGCGCCGGCGTCGACCTGCTGGGCAGCGCCCGCAAGGTGGTCATCACCAAGGACGAGACCACCATCGTCGACGGTGGCGGTGACAGCGAGCAGGTCGCCGGCCGGGTGAACCAGATCCGCGCCGAGATCGAGAACAGCGACTCGGACTACGACCGCGAGAAGCTCCAGGAGCGCCTCGCCAAGCTGGCCGGCGGCGTGGCCGTCATCAAGGCCGGCGCGGCCACCGAGGTGGAGCTCAAGGAGCGCAAGCACCGCATCGAGGACGCCGTCCGCAACGCGAAGGCCGCTGTCGAGGAGGGCATCGTCGCCGGTGGTGGCGTCGCGCTGCTGCAGGCCTCGGTCGTCTTCGACAAGCTGGAGCTGGAGGGCGACGAGGCCACCGGTGCCAACATCGTCAAGGTCGCGCTGGAGGCCCCGATCAAGCAGATCGCGACCAACGCCGGCCTCGAGGGTGGCGTCGTGGTGGAGAAGGTGCGCAACCTCCCCGCCGGTCACGGTCTGAACGCCGCCACCAACGAGTACGTCGACCTGGTCGCCGCGGGCATCATCGACCCGGCCAAGGTCACCCGCTCCGCGCTGCAGAACGCCGCCTCCATCGCGGCGCTGTTCCTCACCACCGAGGCCGTCATCGCCGACAAGCCGGAGAAGGCCTCCGCGGCCGCCGGCGGCGGCATGCCGGGCGGTGACATGGACTTCTGATCCTGATCGTTTCGATCGGATCGGCAGGTCTTTCGTCCGCGAGGGCGGTTCCCCGACGGGGAGCCGCCCTCGCGGCGTTTCCCGGGGCCGCTCCCCGGGCCTCTCCTCGGGACGTGCCCCGGGGTGGGGGTTCGCGGGTTCCCGGTCGCCGGGCGTTCTTTGGGAGACTGGACGGATGGCTACGACAGACGACATCGAGACGGCGCTGCACACCGCGCGGGCGCTGATCCTGGCCGACCTGACCGCGCGGGAGGCCGCCGACCCCGCCGTGGTGTCCCTGGTGGAGCAGGCCGTGACGCACCGGCGCTGGTGGCTGGAGCAGTGGCCGGACGGCGCCGAGTACGTGCTGGGCCTGGTCGCCCAGGACGTCCAGGACGCGCTGCTGGAGAGCCACGGCCGCTGGCCGCTGTGCGCCGACTGCGCGGCCGACGGCGACCCGCACGCGCTGGGCGTGGAACCGGAGCTGGGGCCGGAGCCGCACTGGGTGTGCGGCAAGCGCGGCGCCGTCGTGGCGGCGGTGGGCGGGCTGTAGCCGCCGATGCTTCCTCCTCCGTTCCGCCGTCGCACCTCCGGGTGCGGCGGCGGTTTTTTTGTGCCGATGGGACCCGCTGGACTGTATATGCAGTCCACCGACATATATAGTCCGTCCGAGTCCTTCTTTTCGGCAATGAGTGGGGAGAACCATGTCCCAGCCCGATCCGGCCCGTCCGGTCCTCGAACTGCGCGCTGTCACCCGGACGCACGGGCACGGCGAGGCCGAGGTGCATGCCCTGCGCGGCGTCGACCTGGCCGTGCACGCCGGCGAGTTCGTCGCCGTCATGGGGCCCTCCGGCTCCGGCAAGTCCACCCTGCTCACGCTGGCCGGCGGCCTCGACCGGCCCAGCGCCGGGCAGGTGCTGGTCGAGGGCGTCGAGCTGAGCGGGCTGAACCGCACCCGGCTGGCCGCCGTGCGCCGCCGCTCGGTCGGCTACGTCTTCCAGGACTACAACCTCGTCCCGGCGCTGACCGCGGCCGAGAACGTCTCCCTGCCCCGGGAGCTCGACGGGGTGTCCGGTCGGACCGCCCGCCGGGAGGCCCTGACCGCCCTGCGCGAGATGGGCATCCCCGACCTGGCCGACCGCTTCCCCGAGCAGCTCTCCGGCGGCCAGCAGCAGCGCGTCGCGATCGCCCGGGCCCTGGTCGGCGACCGCCGGCTCGTCCTGGCCGACGAGCCCACCGGCGCGCTCGACTCCGCCACCGGCGAGGCCGTGCTGGCCGTGCTGCGGGCCCGCTGCGACGCCGGCGCCGCGGCCATGATGGTCACCCACGACGCCCGCCACGCCGTCTGGGCCGACCGCGTGGTCGTCCTGAACGACGGCGGCGTCGTCGACGGGGGCGTCGGGCAGGCCGCGCACCCGCTGCTCGCCGGTGGGAACGGCGGACGGCGATGAAGCTCTCCGCCCTGCGCGTCGCGCTGCGCATCGCCCGCCGCGACGCCCTGAAGGCCAAGGGCCGCAGCGCCCTCGTGATCGCCATGGTCGCGCTGCCGGTGCTCGGTGTCACCGGCGCCGACATCGTGCACCAGAGCGGTTCGCTCACCCCCGCGGAGCGGGTCGAGCGCCTGATGGGCGGGGCGGACGCCCTGGTCTCCGCCCACCGCCCGGGCCGCTCCGTCGAGCAGGCGCCCTTCGCCGAGGACGGCGTCCTGGTGCTGCCGGAGGCCCGGACCGACCCCGCCTCCGCCCCCGCGGCCGCCGCGGCGGCGACCTCGGCCGAACTGCTGGGCGGGCTGCTGCCGTCCGCCTCGGTGCTGCTGCCGGCCACGCCCGGGCCCGAGGTGAGCGCCTCGACCCGGGAGGGCCTGTTCACCACCTCCACCGCCGAGGCCGATCTGACCGATCCGGTCTGGTCGGGACGGCTCGACCTGGTCGAGGGCCGCGCGCCGGCCGCGCGCAACGAGGCCGCCGTCACCCGGGCCTTCCTCGACGAGGCCGGACTGCGGCTCGGCGACTCCACCACGGTCAAGGGACTGGAGCAGACCCCGTTCCTGCTGACCGGTGTGGTCGAGCACCCCGGTGAGCTCAAGAAGGTCGAACTGGTCGCCCGGCCCGGTCAGGTGATCTCCCCGCTGGCCGCCGCGGCCGCCGCCGCTCCGGACGCTCCGGGCGGACCGGTCGCCGCGGGCCGGGACGAGGGCGTCCGCACCGAGCGCTGGCTGGTCCGGCTGCCCGCCGGCACCGGACTCGACTGGGCCGCCGTCCAGAAGCTCAACCGGTACGGCTTCACCGTGAGCTCCCGGGCGGTCGCCCTCGACCCGCCGCCGACCTCGGCCGTCCCCTACGACGCCAACCGGTGGAGCACCCCCGAGAGCGACAACCGGACCGTCATCCTGGTCACCGTGATCGGCATGGCGCTGCTGGAGGTCACCCTGCTGGCCGGACCGGCCTTCGCGGTCGGCGCCCGGCGCTCCCGGCGGCAGCTGGCCCTCGTCGGCGCCGCCGGCGGCCACCGGGGCCACATCCGCGCCATCGTGCTCGGCGGCGGACTGGTGCTCGGACTGGCCGGAGCCGCCCTCGGGGTGGCGCTCGGCACCGGCCTGGTCGCCGCGCTGCGGCCCTGGCTGGAAGGGGCGGGCGGCAGCCGCTTCGGCCACTTCGCGATCGCGCCGCTCGACCTGCTGGCGATCGCCGCCGTGGGAGTGCTGACCGCGCTCGCCGCCGCCGTGCTGCCCGCGGTCCAGGCGGCCCGCCGGGACGTGGTGGCCGGTCTGACCGGCCGCGACACCGTGGCCACGCCCAGCCGCCTGCTGCCGGTCCTCGGCCTGCTGCTGGTCGGCGCCGGTGCGGCGGTGGCGCTGTACGGCGCCGGGACCTACCAGAGCGGCACCATGCCGGTGCTCGGCGGGCTCAACAAGCGGGCGCTCTCGGTGCTCGCCGGCGCGGCCACCGCCGAGGTCGGCATCCTGTTCTTCACCCCGATGCTGATCGCCCTCTTCGGCCGGCTCGCCGGCCGGCTGCCGCTCGGCCCCCGGCTCGCCCTGCGCGACTCGGCCCGCCACCGCGGCCGGACCGCGCCGGCCGTGGCCGCCGTGATGGCCGCCGTCGCCGGAGCCGTCGCCGTCGGCGTCTACAGCACCGGCACCGAGGCCCAGGAGCGGGCCTCCTACCGGCCGGCGGCCCCGCTGGGCGCCGTCGTGCTCGACGCCCCGGCGGCTCCGGGCAGCCCCCAGACGGTCCGGCTGCGCCGCGCCGTCGAGCAGGCCCTGCCGGACCTGGGCGCCCGCGCCGACGTCCAGGACGTGACCTACGTGTTCTGCGACAACTGCTCCAGCAGGGTGCAGGTCAAGGGGTCCGGTGCGCGCCTGGAGCACGGCAACGCCGGGAGCCGGGCGCTGTCCGGTGACAAGACGGTCCTGCACAACCTGTTCGGCGTCCGCGACCGGGCGGCCGAGGAGGCCCTGGCCGCGGGCCGGGCGGTGGTCTTCGACCGCGCCTACGTGAACGACGGCCGGGCGACGCTGACGATGCAGGGCGCCGCCGGCGGACCGGTCCAGCCCGGACAGGTGCCGGGAACGGAGCGGATCGAGGTCACCGTCGAGGCGGTCCTGGTGGAGAACCCCGACGCGGCCCGGTACGGCGCGGTGCTGATGGGCCCGGAGGCCGTGCGCAAGGCCGGACTCACGCCCAGCCCCAACGGATCGGTCTGGCGTCCCGACCTCGCGCCCGACCGCAAGGCGCAGCAGCGCGCCGAGGCGGCCGTGGCCCAGCTCGCCCCGTACGCCCAGCTGGCGGTGGAGCGCGGCTACCAGCCGAAGGGGGACATGAACACCCTCGCGCTCGGCGGGTTCGCCGTGGTGGTGGTGCTCGGCGCCGCGGCCGTGGCCACCGGGCTGGCCGCCGCCGACTCGCGCAACGACCGGGCCACGCTGGCCGCGGTGGGTGCGCCGCCGCGGATGAACCGGATCCAGGCCGGGCTGCAGTGCACGCTGATCGCGGGCATCGGCGCGGTGCTGGGCACGGTGAGCGGGTTCGTGCCCGCGCTGGGGCTGCTGCGGTCGCACGCGTCCGGGCAGCTCGGCGCGCCGGCGGTGCCGTTCGCCGCGCCCTGGGGGCTGCTGGTGCTGATCACGGTGGTGCTGCCGGTGGTGGCTGGGTTGGGGGCGGCCGCTTTCAGCCGGGGCCGGCTGCCGCTGGCGCGGCGGGCGGGCTGACGGCCCGCTGAGGCCGGGCTGACGGTGGGCCCGTACCGGTGGTCGGTCACCGGTACGGGCCCGCGGGCGCCTTCGGGCGCCGTCAGCCGCTTGCGCCCGGTGCCTCAGGCCCGGTGGGGTCGGTGTGTTCGGCGGGCCCGGTTTGTTCGGTGGGCCCGGTGAGCTCGGCGAGCTCGGCGGCGAGGTTGGCCCGGGCGGGGGCGTCGAAGCGCCGGTGCGCGGTGGTCGTGCGGTACAGCGCGGGCAGCGCGAGCAACTGGCGCAGCACCGCCGCGCGCCCGGCGCGGAAGTCCGGCCCGGGCACGAAGGCGTACTCCTCCCGGACGGCCGCCGCGTACGCCGCGTAGGCAGCCGGCGCGCCGCCGAGCACCGCGAGGTCGGCGTCGCACAGCACCTCGCCGTCGCGGTCGCCGGGCTCGGGGTGGTGGGTGACGGTCAGCCGGACCAGCCGGGCGACCTCCGCGACCCGGGCCGCCGGGAGCCCGCTCCCGCCGAGCGCCCGGACGGCCAGGGCGGCGCTGCGCTCCTCGTTCTCGGAGCGGTCCGGCCGGTACACGGCGTCGTGGAACCAGGCGGCGAGCCGGACGGCGTCCGGGTCGTCGGCGTGCTCGGCGAGCGTGTCGATGTGGCCCAGCACCGCGCGCAGGTGGTCGACGGTGTGGTACCGGCGCTGCGGCTCGGACCAGCGGCGCAGCAGCTCCAGCCCGGCAGGTCCGGGGTCGGTGGCCGCGCCGCAGCGGTGCAGCAGGGCGGTCCAGGCGGTGAGGAGGTCCTCGGTGGCGGGGGCGTCGGCTTCCGGCATGGCGCCATTCTGCTGGGCCGGGCCGCGGCGCCAAAGATTCCGCTGGACATGATATGTCGACGAAAGGTATATGTAGCTCCATGACTGAACGGGCGATGCAAGAGCCGACGCTGCTCCTGCTCACCGCGCTGGCCGACGCCCCACGGCACGGCTACGCGCTGATCCAGGAGATCTCCGCGATCTCGGACGGCCGGGTGACGATGCGCACCGGCACCCTGTACGGCGCGCTGGACCGGCTGCTGCAGCAGGGGCTGATCGAGGTCGCGGCCGAGGAGATCGTCGACGGCCGGGCCCGGCGCACCTACGCCCTCACCGAGGGCGGGCGCGGTGCGCTCACCACCGAGGCGCAGCGGCTGAGCGCCGTCGCCGAGGAGGCCCAGAGGCGGCTGGCCGCCGTCCGCGAGCCGACCGCCCGGCCGGCCGCCGTCCGTCCCGTGGCCGGGGGCGGCAAGCTCGCGTTCTTCAAGGTCAGGGAGGCATTTGCATGACGATCCAGTTCTTCCCGGGGGCGACGGACCCGGTGGCGTTCCGGGCCGCGCTCCGGCTCTACCCGGCCCGCTACCGGCGTGAGCGCGGCGACGAGATGTCCGCCGTCTTCGCCGACTCCACGGCCGAGGGCGGCAAGCTCGCCACCGCGCGCGAGGTGCTCGACCTCGGGGCGTACGGGCTGCGGATGCGCACCGGCCTGACCTCCTCGTCCACCGCCGGGCGGCTGTTCGCGCTGGCGGCGCCGCTGATCGCCGGCGCGGTCGCGGGGCTGGGGGTGACCCGGGTGCTGCACGACGCGACCGGCCGGGCCCCGGACTGGATGTGGGAGATGCCGGACCGGGCCGCGCAGGTCCCCTTCCACGCCTGGTACTACGGCGCGCTGCTGGTGCCGCTGCTGCTGGTCGGCGCGGTGCTGACCGGCCGGTGGCGGCTCGCCCGGACGGCGGCCGTCGCGCTGGCGGCCGTGGGGGCGCTGGGGGTGGCGCTGGCGGTGCTGGCCGAGCCCGACTTCTGGCTGATGTTCAACAAGTCCTGCGAGGCGACCCCGCAGCTGTTCGCCGGACTGCTGTTCGCGTTCGCGCCCCAGGAACTGCTGCGGCGGCGGCCGACCTGGAGCGACCGGGCGATGGTGCTGGCCGCGGCCGCGGGCGGCGGGCTGCTCCTGGTGGCGGAGGACTTCTACAGCTCCTGGGTGCTGACGGACGGAAGGGCGGGCGCGGCGCTGGTGCTCGTCCCGCTGCTGGCGCTGCTCTTCGTGGCGCGCGACCGGCTGGTCCCGGCCGCGATGGGGCTGGCGGTGCTGCCGCTGACCCTGATGTTCAGCCTGTTCCGGATCTGGCAGTCGATCGGCGGGGTCTGGCGGCTGATGCCGGTGGTGGGCCTGGTCCTGGTGGCGATGATGGTGGCCGGTGGGCTGCTGCACCGCGATACCGGGGCGGGAGGTCGCCGGAGCCTCGCCTGAGCGGGGACGGCCGGGGCCTCGCCGCTCCGAACGGCCGGACGACCGGGGTGCGGGCCCGGGCCGTCCGGCCGTTCCGCGTTTTCGGGGTGTGCCGTTCCGGGTCCTCCCGGGCGCGCTGTTCCGCGTTTTCCGGGGCGTGCCGTCCGCGCTTTCCGGGGCGTGCGCGTGGTCCGGCCAAGTGGGCGCACGGGGCTCGCCGGGGCCGGGGCGATGTGGCACTCTGTGTAATATGTCTAGACCAATTTTCGAAGTCATCGCGCTGACGCCCCAGGATGCCCAGGCCGCCGAGTCGGGCGGCGCCGACCGGCTCGAACTGGTCACCGACATGGCCGCCGACGGCCTCACCCCCGGGGTGGAGGACTTCGCCAAGATCCGGGCCGCCGTCGACCTCCCGCTCCGGGTGATGCTCCGGATCCGGGACGGCTTCGCCCCCGGCGACCTGGACGCGCTGCGCGACCGCGCCGCCGCGCTCCGGGCCGAGGGCGCCGACGAGTTCGTCCTCGGCTTCCTCGACGCCGACGGCGCGGTCGACCTGGCCGCCACCGAGGCCGTCGCCGAGGCGATCGCCGGCTGCCGCTGGACCTTCCACCGGGCGATCGACCACAGCGCCGACCGGGCCGCCGTCCGGGCCGCCGTCGGCGCGCTGCCCGGGCTGGACACCTTCCTCACCTCCGGCGCGGCCGGCGGCGTGGACGCGGGGCTCGACGTCCTGCTGGCCGAGCTGGCCCGGGCCGGCGAGCCCGGCTACACCCAGCGGATCCTGATCGGCGGCGGTCTGCGGGCCGAGCACCTGCCGGGGCTGCGCGGAGCGGGCTTCGACGCCTTCCACGTCGGCGGCGCGGTGCGGGTCGACGGCTGGCAGTCGCCGGTGGACGTCGCCAAGGTCGCCGAGTGGCGGGCACTGATCGACGGCTGAGCAGTGGCCGGGCGACGGGCGGGGCGCCGGCCGGGCGGTTGCCGCCGCCCCGCCGCCGCCCCGCCGTCGCCCGTCGGGCTCAACCCAGCTGCGCGGGCAGCGGCTCGGCGTGCAGCACCTCCAGGCCGGAGACCGCACGGGTCAGCGCCACGTACAGCCGCCGCAGCCCGGTCCGCTCGTCCGGCTCGCCGGCGACCACCGCGGCCGGCTCGTCCAGCACCACGTAGTCGTACTCCAGACCCTTCGCCAGTGAGGCCGGCACGAGGGTCAGTCGGGCCTCCGCGCTGGTCTCGGCGCCCGGGGCGAGGTGCGGCAGCCCGGCCGCCGTCAGCGCCTCGGACAGCAGCGGGACCCTCGCGTCGGCGGCGATCAGACCGGTCGAACCCTCCTTGCCGAGCGCCCGCAGGCAGGCCTCGACCACGGCCCCGGTCCGCTCCTCCGGGTCGACCCGGCGGACCGTCAGCGAGCCCGGGGCGTCACGGACCGAACCGGCCGGCGCCAGACCCGGGGCGATCGACGGCAGCAGCCGGGAAGCGTACGCGATGACCTCCTCCGGCACCCGGAAGCCCTTGGTCAGCTCCTCGATGTGCGCGGCCGGCTTGCCCAGGTGGTGCAGCGCCTCCGGCCAGCTCGCCGTCGCCCAGGGGGTGGTGCCCTGGGCGAGGTCGCCGAGCACGGTCGCCGAGCCGGTGCTGCAGCGGCGGCCGACCGCGCGGTACTGCATCGGGGAGAGGTCCTGCGCCTCGTCCAGCACCACGTGCCCGAGCGAGGCGGTACGCCGCACCAGGTCCGTCGCCTCGTCGACCAGCACCGCGTCGGCGGAGGTCCAGCGGGCGGTCCGCACCGAACGGCCCGGCCGGGGCCACAGCACGGCGGCCTGCTCCTCGGCCGTCAGCACGCCCTCCGCGCACCCGGCCAGGAACTCCGGGTCGGACAGCAGCCGCAGCACCAGCTTGGCCGGGTCGACCGGGGGCCAGCACTGCTTGACCGTCGCCTTCACGGCGGCGTTGCGGGCCACCGCGTCCTGCACCCGGTCGTCCGGGGCCTCGCCGGACTGCTCCATCTTCAACAGCACGGCGTGCGCGATGCGCTGCGGCAGCGCCTCCGCCGCCGCGCCGTAGCGGGTCTCCCGGCCCTTCAACTCCTCGATGATCTCCGTCAGTTCGTGGACCTGGACGCGCCAGCGGCGGGAGCCGCGGACCACCACGCAGGGCTCGGTGGGCAGGGCGATGCCGGAGCGCACCGCCCGCCGCAGCACCTCGGCCATCCGGGCGTCGCCCTTCAACCGGGCCGCCTCGGGGGAGTCCTCGCCGCGCACCTCGACATGCCCGACCAACTGCTGCACGGTCGCCTGGGCGACCTCCAGCTCGCCGAGCGCGGGCAGCACCTGCTCGATGTAGGAGAGGAAGGCGTTGTTCGGGCCGATCACCAGGGTGCCGGTGCGGGCCAGCCGCTCCCGGTGCGCGTACAGCAGGTACGCCACCCGGTGCAGGCCGACGGCGGTCTTCCCGGTGCCGGGCGCGCCCTGGACGCAGAGGGTGCCGGAGATGTCGGCGCGGACGATCTCGTCCTGCTCCGGCTGGATGGTGGCCACGATGTCGCGCATCGGGCCGACGCGCGGCTTCTCGATCTCGGCGGCCAGCAGGGCGGAGGCGGTGTCGCCCTCGGCCGGATCGGTGAGGTGCTCGTCCTCGTACGCGGTCAGCTCGCCGCCGGTGTAGCCGAAGCGGCGGCGGCGCTCGACGTCCATCGGGGCGGTGCGGCTGGCCCGGTAGAACGGCTGGGAAACCGGCGCGCGCCAGTCGATCACCATCGGGTCGCCGTGGGCGTCGTGCACGTGCCGGCGGCCGATGTAGAAGCTGTCCCCGCCGGAGCCCTCGCTCAGTTCCTCGCCGATGGCGTGCAGGTAGTCGAGCCGGCCGAAGAACAGCGGGGTGTGGGAGAGGTCGGCCAGGGCGGCGATCCGGGCCTCGATCTGCTTCTGCAGCACGACGGCGGTGACCCAGGTGCCGGTCACGTCGCGGATGTCCAGGGACTCGACGTCCTCGCGCATCGAGCGCAGGGCGGACCTGGACGCGGCCAGGTGGTCCCGCTCGCGCTGCAGGGGGTCGGTGGTGGGGGTGGCGGGCACAGCGAACCTTCCCGGCTGCCCCCGGAAACCGGGCACAGCGGATCGTAGGAGCTCACAGTGGATACAGCCGACCGGTTGCCGTGCGGTCGGCACCTCCCCCGGCTGCCCGCGCGACTACAGCGGGTACCACGGTTCGGGAGGGGGCAGACGGACGATCCTAGCCGCGTCGGCCTCGGGGATCCAGCCCTGACGGACTCGGGGCCTTCGTACTCCGCGAGGACGACCTCCGTCCCGTCGGGTACGGCCTTCGGGGTGATGGCGGCGGCCGTTCGGGTGCCTACCGTGGAATGCATGAGCACATCGCAGCACCGCACCCGCACCGCCCCGTCCGGCGCCACCGCCGCCAACGGCCGCCGCCGCAACCCCCTCGCCACCACCGTCCGCAACGTCGGCATCGCCCTGGACACCGCCGCGCGCGTGATCCTCCTCGGCCGCGACGGCGTCCGCTACTGAGCGCACCGCCCTACTGAGCGCACCGCCCTGCCGGGCTTTCCGCGTAACGGGCCCTCGCGCGCCGGGCCCCCGCGCCGCCCGCTACAGCACGTCGTCCGCGTCGATGATGCGGTAGGCGTAGCCCTGTTCGGCGAGGAAGCGCTGGCGGTGGGCCGCGAAGTCCTGGTCGACGGTGTCCCGGGCGACCACGGAGTAGAAGTGGGCGGAGTGGCCGTCCGCCTTGGGGCGCAGGACCCGGCCGAGGCGCTGGGCCTCCTCCTGCCGGGAGCCGAAGGTCCCGGAGACCTGGATGGCGACGGTCGCCTCCGGCAGGTCGATCGAGAAGTTGGCCACCTTGGAGACGACGAGGACGCCGATCTCCTTGTTGCGGAAGGCCTCGAACAGCTTCTCGCGCTGGGCGTTGCTGGTCTCGCCCTTGATCACCGGGGCGTCCAGGACCTCGCCGAGCTCGTCGAGCTGGTCGATGTACTGGCCGATGATCAGCGTCTGGTCCTTCTCGTGCTTCTTGACCAGCGCCTCCACCACCCGGCGCTTGGTCGCCGTGGTGGCGCAGAACCGGTAGCGCTCCTCCGGCTCGGCGGTGGCGTAGGAGAGCCGCTCGGAGTCGGTGAGGGTGACCCGGACCTCGCAGCAGTCGGCGGGCGCGATGTAGCCCTGGGCCTCGATCTCCTTCCACGGCGCGTCGAAGCGCTTCGGACCGATGAGGCTGAACACGTCGCCCTCGCGGCCGTCCTCGCGCACCAGGGTGGCGGTCAGGCCGAGCCGGCGGCGGGCCTGGAGGTCGGCGGTGAACTTGAACACCGGGGCCGGCAGCAGGTGGACCTCGTCGTAGACGACCAGGCCCCAGTTGCGCGCGTCGAACAGCTCCAGGTGGGCGTAGACGCCCTTCCGCTTGGTGGTCATCACCTGGTAGGTCGCGATGGTGACCGGGCGGATCTCCTTCCTGGTGCCGCTGTACTCGCCGATCTCCTCCTCGGTCAGCGAGGTCCGCTTGACCAGCTCGTGCTTCCACTGGCGGGCCGAGACGGTGTTGGTGACCAGGATCAGCGTGGTCGACTTGGCGTGCGCCATGGCCGCCGCGCCGACCAGGGTCTTGCCGGCGCCGCAGGGCAGCACGACCACGCCCGAGCCGCCGTGCCAGAACCCCTCGACCGCCTGCGCCTGGTAGGGGCGCAGGCTCCAGCCGTCCTCGTCCAGCTCGATGGGGTGCGCCTCGCCGTCCACGTAGCCGGCGAAGTCCTCGGCGGGCCAGCCGAGCTTGAGCAGCACCTGCTTGATCTGGCCGCGCTCGGACGGATGCACGACCACGGTGTCCGGGTCGACCCGGTCGCCGACCAGCGGCACGATCTTCTTGGAGCGCAGCACCTCCTCCAGCACCGGGCGGTCGGTGGTGCTCAGCACCAGGCCGTGGGTGGGGTGCTTGGTCAGCCGCAGCCGCCCGTACCTGGCCATCGTGTCGGCCACGTCGACCAGCAGCGCGTGCGGCACCGGGTAGCGGGAGTAGGTCACCAGGGCGTCGACGACCTGCTCGGCGTCATGGCCCGCGGCCCGCGCGTTCCACAGCCCGAGCGGTGTCACCCGGTACGTGTGCACGTGCTCCGGCGCCCGCTCCAGCTCGGCGAAGGGCGCGATGACCCGCCGGCACTCGGCGGCCCTGGGGTGGTCGATCTCCAGGAGAAGAGTTTTGTCGCTCTGGACGATGAGCGGTCCGTCGTTCACGCGGGGAAGCCCTCCACTGGCTGACAGGTCTGTCGGGACCGCAGATCCTGCGGTACACCGACCCTCCAGTGTCGCGCATCCGGCCGGGTGGCCGGGACCGCCCTCGGCGAGCGGCTACTTCCACTCGTAGTAGGCGCCGGTGGACTTGCCGTCCGGGGTGGCCTCGTACTCGAAGACGCCGACGATGTGGTTGAGGCGGTCGAGCTGCGACGAGGCGGTGGAGAAGAAGAGGGCGCCGCGCCAGCTGGTGCCGCCGCCCTCGGTGAAGTGGCCGATGCCGTGGGCGCGCCAGGTGACGCTCTGGCCGTCGGCCGTCATGTCGACGCCCTGGCCCTCGCCGCGCAGACTGCCGTCGGCGCGCAGTTCCGACTCGTAGGTGCCGAAGCCCTTGACGGCGGTGCCGTAGTAGCTGCCGTCGGCCTCGAACGAGACCTCGACCACGACGTGGCCGTCCCCGGCGTCGAGGACGCGGCGGCCGGTGTCCCGGTTGTCGTTCCGGCCGATGAGATCGCCGAGCATGATGACTCCTCTCGTCACCCCCGTGTTCCGGACTACGCCGGTGGGGACGGGGCGTCAACCGGTGGCACGGCCCGTGCGGCCGGGGACGCGGGGGGTGACCGTGGCGGGAGTGGCTCGTTGATCCGCGTATGAACAAGTCGAAGCGTGTCCTCACCGCTCTCGCCCTGGCCGGTACGGCCTTCGCCGCCACCGCCTCCTCGGCCGGCTCCGCGCACGCCGTCGCGGGTGTCGGCGAGGGGCCCGGCGGGCTGTTGGCGGCGCCCGGGTTCCTGCTCGCGGACCTGGCCGGGGCGAACTCCGTGATGCCGGTCGGGCAGGGCGACCTCGCGGCCATGGCCGACAAGGCGATGAAGGAGAAGCAGGCCGAGCAGGCGGCCCAGCAGGGCCACTGAGCCGGCGGGTCACTCGTCGAGTTCGGCGACTCCGGTGATCCGGTGCAGCGCGAAGGTGCGCAGCTCGCCGTCGTGGTGGTCGAAGGCGGTGACGTAGCCGCCCTCGACCTTCACCGGGTCGACGATCCGCTGGCTGGCGAGGCCCTCCGCGTTGAGATAGCCGATCCACATCCGCTCGCCGAGCAGCACCGCCGTCTGCAGGGTCGCCAGGGTCTCGGCGGCGGCGGTGCGCGGCAGCCGGCGCCCGGACGCGGCGGCGGGCTCGCGGCGGACGGCCGTGGCGGCCCGGTCACCGGCCCGGATCGCCTTGACGGCGGCGGCGAGCAGGGTGTCGTCCGGGGTCGGCGGGCCGTCCGGGACGGGCACCGGCGCCGCCCGGGGCGGGGTGCGGTGGCTGTCCGGGCGGGTGATCAGCACATCGCCCTCGGCGGACTCGGCGGCCGGCGCGTACCCCATCGAGCGCAGCGTGCCGAGCACGACGTCCGGCGCGGCCTGGGCGGCCAGCACGGTCGGCGCGAGCAGCCGCAGCCGCAGGTCGGCGGAGCGGCGGTCGGCCAGGATCTCGTTCAGCAGGGACGGGTCGTCGCAGCGCAGGTAGGACGAGGCGGCGCCGACCCGCAGCAGGCCGTGCCGACGGGCCACGTCGTCGATCAGGTAGCCGAGCGGCTGCGGGAGCGGCGTGCGGGAGTGCTGGTCCAGGAAGGCCCGCAGGTCGGCGGCGCTGCGCCCGGCGTCGAGGGCGCGCCGGACCGACTCCGGGGTGAAGCGGTAGACGGTCGCGCCGCCCTTGGACTCGATGTCGGCGCAGAGCGCGAGCGCCTGGGCGAGCGGAGTGAGCAGCGGGCCGGGCGCGATCGCGGTGAGGTCCGGCTGGAGGATCACGTGGTCGAGCGGCTGGGGCAGCAGCGGGGCGAGCACGGTGGCGGGATCGGCCTCGGCGGTGAGCAGCGCGCGGGCGGGGGCGGCGAGGGCGCCGCGGCCGGTGACGCCGAGGAGTTCGGCCTCGGCCAGGGTCCAGCCGACCAGGTGTTCGCGCAGGTCGCGGCCGTCGGGGTCGGTCGGCCCGCCGCGCAGCGGGCGCTGCCAGCGCAGGGTGGGCAGGAGGTCGGCGGGAGTCGCCGCGGTGCCGGGCGGGAGTTCGGCGAGCAGGGCCAGGGCGGCACGGCGGACCGACGGGGCGAGGGTGCGGTCCAGGTCGGGGCCGAGCGCGGCGCGCTGCTTGCCCTTGCCGTCGGCGGTGCCGGCCAGGGCCGGGACGCGGGTCGTGGCGAGCCAGGCGCGGGCGAGCACGGTCCAGCGTCCGGCGGTGTCCAGGCGCAGCCACTCGTCGAACCCGGGTGTCGGCGCCCAGTGCTCGTCGACCTCGCCGTCCGGGGCCAACAGGCCGGACACGTGGGCGAGTTCGAGCCAGAACGCGGTGATCTGCTCGGTGCTCTCCAGGGCCTGGGCGGTGCGCTTGAGATCGCGCACCCCGAGGCCGCCGGCGCGCAGGGTGGTCGGCGGGGTGAGGCCCCAGAGCTCCAGCAGCTCCTCGACGGTCCGGACGGCGGCGTGTGCCTGCCCGGCGGCCGCGCCGTCCACCGTCCCGGGATCGCGCGGGGCGGCGGTGGGCGCGGGCTCGGGCTGGAGCGGTTCGACGACGCGGTGCGAGCGTCCGCCGCGCAGGTGCAGGGCGAGTTCGCGGGGCAGCACGACGCTGCCCGGGCTGGTGGGCAGCAGCAGGCCCCGGGCCAGCAGCCATTCGACCGGGCTCTGGGCGTCCTGCGCGGTGACCGGGCGGGTGGCGTCCGGGACGGTGCCGGTGGGCGGTCCCCAGACCAGCCGGTCGAGCAGTCGCAGCGCGGCCTCGGGGGCGGTGGCGAGCAGGGCCTCGCAGCGGGCGCGGTCGCCGAGCAGGTCGGTGAACGCGGCGACGGCGGTGACCGGGTCGGGCGTCGCGGGCTGCCCGGCGGAGGCGAGCAGTTGCTGGAGCCGGGCCGGGGACATGCCGGCGCTCGCCTCGGCGAAGGTCGGGCCGAGGCCGGTGCGGCCGGGGTTGGCGGCGGTCGGCGCGAGCGCCTCGCGGGCCGCGATGACCAGGCGCAGACCGTTGTCGGGACCCCAGAGCAGGGCCCGGTCGCGGAGGGTGGCCAGGGCGCGGGGCAGCGCGGCCGCGACGGCGGCGCGGTCGGCGGCGCTCAGCGGGGTGGCCTCGGGGTGCGGCTTCACCTTGGCCGGTCCGGTCAGCAGGGTGCGCACGGCGGCCGGCGAGGAGGCGTCGGGGAGCGCGGCCAGGGCCTCGGCGGTCTGCAGGGTGAAGCGGTCCAGGCGCTCCAGCGCGCGCAGGGCGGAGGCGCGGGAGGAGAGCCGGGCGGTGAGCTGGGTGAGGTCGCCGGGCACGGGGTTGAGCAGGTCGGGCCGGGACCGGAGCAGGGCGACCAGGTCGTCGTCGGGCCGGGCGCGCAGCTCCTCGGCGAGGGTGCGGGCGCCCGCGGGGGACTTGGCCTGGCGCTGTGGGCCCTGCTGTGTGGTCATTCGACCTAGGTTAGTCGGGCGGCGGCGGGGCGGGAGGGCCCCGGCGCCGGTGGATCCGGGGGCGTCGGCGGGTACCGCGGGGGCGGCCGGGTGGCGTTCCGGCTCGCGTGGCGGGGCGGCGGGTGGGTACCGTCACGGTCGGCGGGGCTGACGCCGCGTCCGGGGACGGGTGGCGGGTCCGGTTCGGGGCGGCGATCGGTACGGGCGGTCGGTACCGGCCATCGGTACGGGCAACGGGTACGGGCAACGGGTACGGGCGAGGCGGGGTGCGTGGGGATGTCGGACGGCGAGTGGTGGCGCAAGCAGGGGCCCTGGAGTGAGCCGCCGGGGGGTGTCGGGGCCACCGGTGGAACTGGCGACGGGGACAGCGTGTACGCGGGGGAGCCGGCGCCCGCCGTCCCGCCGCGCCCCCAGGAGCCGCCGCGTCCCGCCGGGCCGCCGTCCGGCGGGTCGGACGGCGGGACGTCCGGCGGGTCGTCCGGGTCGCCGGTCGCGTTCCTGCCGCCTCCTACGCGTTCCGGCCGGGACCAGGGCCGGGACCGGGGCCGGGACCGTGGTGCTGACCGGGGCGCGGACCAGGGCCGGGGCGCGGACCGGGCCGGCGGCTCGCCGTGGACGGCGAAGCCGGTCGAGGACGCCCCCGCCGACCCGGAGGCGCTGCCGCCGGCCTACCGCGCCGTGAGCACGGGCGACTGGGACTACGTGACCATCGACTTCGGGGACGGCCCGCTCGCCTCCAACCGTCCGATCCCGGAGCAGCGGACCGCCGCCGACGCCGGTTCGGCGCCAGGGGCGGGCGGGGACGCGGCCGAGGGCGACCCGGCGGCGCCGGACGCGGGGGACGCGGCGCCGACGGAGGGCGGGGCGGCCGGGAAGGGCGGCCGGAAGGGCAGGGCCAAGGGCAGCGGGAAGGAGCCGGCCGGGAAGAGAACGGGCGGGAAGAAGGCCCCGGCCCGGGGGAAGAACGGTCCCGCCGGGGCGGGCCCCGCCGGGGGCGCGCCCGCCGCGAAGGGCGGTCCGGCCAAGGCCCCCGGCGGGCGGCGCCCCTCGCTCCTGCTGCTGCTCTCCGCCGCGGTGCTGGTCGGCGGCGCCGTCACCGGCCAGCTGATCGCCATGCTGATCGGCTGGGCGCTGGGCTACCTGTCCCGCCAGCTGTCCGACTTCACGCGGAAGCTGGCGGTGTTCGGGATCCCGCTGATGGTGATCAGCGGCAGCTCGCTCTTCTACTGGGGCCGCGCGCAGGGCCGCTGGGGTGTGGCCCCGCCGCCGGGCGAGCAGGGCTCCCACACGATGTGGGAGGCCGCGCCCGGGGTGCTGCGGGTGGCGGCGGTGCTGTCGGCCGTCTTCCTGCTCCTGATGTCCCTGCGCCGGAAGGGCGGCGGAGCGGCGGGAGCCGGCCAGTAGCGACGGTCGGCCGGACCGCTGCCGGGCCGCTGTCGCCGGGTCAACTCCGTTGGCCGGAGCGGTGAAAGGGCGAAGACGTCGTCTGCTGTTCACGGGGCGCTCCATCCCCGTCTGATGGAATTGCCGGCCGTGGTGTCACCCGTGCGCAACAGCTGCAGGAGGTCTCCCGTGCCGTCGTCCCCGTCCCCGCTGCCGTCCCCGTCGTCCCCGCCGCCCAGCCCCTCGTCCCCGCTGTCCCAGGTGTTCCCGGTGCCGTCGCCGTCCGCCCCCGGGCGGCCCCGGGCCGCCGCGATCGGCCGCCGCGGCCTGCTGGTCGGCGCGGCCGTCGCCGTGGGCGCCCAGGCGCTCAACATCCGTACGGCGCACGCGGAACCGATCCGCCGGGACCCGTTCCTGCTCGGTGTGGCCAGCGGCGACCCGCTGCCGGACGCCGTGGTCCTGTGGACCAGGCTGGTCGCCGACCCCTTCGACGCCGCCGCCATGGGCCCCCGCTCGGTGCCGGTGGCCTGGGAGGTCGCGGCGGACCCGGGCTTCCGCCGGGTTGTCCGGCGCGGCGTCGCCACCGCCGAGGCCGGCCGCGGGCACAGCGTGCACGTCGACGTGCGCGGGCTCCAGCCCGGCCGCGACTACTGGTACCGCTTCCGCGCGGGCAGCCGGCTGAGCCCGTCCGGCCGCACCCGCACCGCCCCCGCGGCCGGCGCCCACCCCGGCCGGCTCCGCCTCGGTGTGGTGAACTGCCAGGACTGGCAGAACGGTTACTGGCCCGCGTACACCGCCCTGGCCGCCGAGGACCTCGACGCCGTCGTGCACCTCGGCGACTACATCTACGAGACCGACCCGCACAGCCAGTACCCGGACCGCCTGCACACCACCCCCGAGACCCCCGGGCTCGGCCAGCTCCTCACCCTGGCCGACTACCGGGCCAGGCACGCGCTGTACAAGACCGACCCCGCCCTCCAGGGCGCGCACGCAGCCTTCCCCTGGATCGTCACCTGGGACGACCACGAGGTCGAGAACAACTACGCCGGCCTGGTCGACGAGGTCGACGACACCGGCGCCCGCCACCAGGACACCGCCGCCCTCGCCCGCGAGCGCGCCGCCGCCTACCAGGCCTACTACGAGCACATGCCGCTGCGGAACCCGTACCGCACCGGCTCGCCGGACTACCGCCTGTACCGCCGCTTCGACTTCGGCGACCTGCTGCGCCTCAACGTGCTCGACACCCGCCAGTACCGCACCGACCAACCGGGCGGCCACTCCCAGGACTTCGGCCCCGCCGCGGACGGCCTGGGCAACACCGCCGGCACCCTGACCGGCGCCGAGCAGGAGCAGTGGCTGCGCCGCGGCCTGTCCGGCTCCCGGGCGCGCTGGAACGTCATCGCCCAGCAGGTGATGATGAGCCGGATCCGCTTCCCCAACTTCCTCGACCCGGCCCACCCGCTGCCTCCGCTCGCCAACCTCGACCAGTGGGACGGCTACGACCCGGCCCGCACCCGGCTGCTGCGCTTCCTGCGGGACGCGGCGGTGGCCAACCCCGTGGTGCTGGCCGGTGACATCCACTCCTCCTGGTTCAGTGACCTGCGGATCGACCCCGACGACCTCGCGGCCGCGCCGGTCGCGGTCGAGTTCACGGCGACCAGCGTCAGTTCGGACTTCCCGGTCGCGTTCGACGCGCCGCTCAAGGCGCTCAACCCCACGCTCAACCCGCACGTCCGGTACTTCGACGGCCTGCGCCACGGCTATCTGCGCCTGGACGTGGACCGCGAGCGGTGGCTGACGGACGCCCGGACGGTCGACAGCATCGCCGTCCGGGAGTCGCCGGTGCGGACCTCCGCCTCCTGGGCGGTGGCGGCCGGCGAGCCGGGCCTCGTCCCGGCCTGACGATGCGCCGCCCGGCCGGGCGTCGTTCCGGTCGGTCGACGGTCCGGTCGGGCGGTGGTCCGCTCGGGCGGGTGGTCCAGTCGGGCGGTGGCCACGGGAGCGGTCGGGCGCGATCAACCGGCTCCGCGTGGTCGACCCCGGTCCTTCCTAGCCGCCCTCGTGCCCACCGCTCCTGCGCCCGCCGCCGCCCTGGTCGTGCTTGCGGCCGCGCAGGAGGCCCCGGCTGCGCCGACCCTGGCCCGGGCCGGGGCCCGGTCGGCCGCCGTGGCCGTGGCCGAGCCGGTGACCGGGAGGGGGACCGGGGGCGTCCTCGGAGCGGTGGGCGCGGACCTCCATCCCGGAGCGGACCGTCCGGCTCAGAGCGCCGGCCGCCGCCGCCAGAAAGACGAAGTTGTAGACGATCTGCAGAAGCACCACCAGCCGCGGCCCCTGGCCCGACGCGGTGATGTCGCCGTAGCCGATGGTCGCCATCGTGACGACCGTGAAGTACAGCGCGTCCAGACGGGTCACCAGCCCGTCGAACTCGCCCGGACGGTCGGCCAGGACGTAGTAGGTGCCGGCGAAGACGGTCAGTGAGAAGCAGATCAGGAAGGCCAGCCAGACGCCGGGATGGCGGCCGGTGCCGCGGATGCTGTCGACGATCCGGGCCAGCAGCAGCCCGGTCAGCAGGGTCAGCACCGCGGCGAAGAGCACCCAGCTCAGCAGCGGGTGGTCGTCGCCCAGGGCGCGCAGCGGCAGGGTGAAGTAGCCGAGCATCAGCAGGGCGAACGAGCCCAGCAGCAGTCCCCAGGCCCGCGGGTCGGGATGCACCAGGGGCGGGGTCGGCGGCGGCTGCTCGTTCGCGGACATCCCGGCCAGCCTGCCCCGGTGCGGCCCGGCCCGCCGTCCGGGCTGCTCCGTCCGGGCTGTTCCGTGGGGCCTGTTCCGTGGGGCCCGTTCCGTCGGGGTTGTTCGGTCAGGTCGAGGGCTGGAGGCCGAGCACCGGTACGGCTGCCGGGCCGGACACGACGAAGCCCCCGCCGTCGGGCGGGGGCTTCGGTCGGCTTAGTACCGCCGCAGGTCAGGCGGTGGTGGACCGGGGCGTCTCGGTGGCCTTGGTCACATTGGTCGGGTTGACGGCGGCCGGGCGGGGCTCGGCGGCCGGCTGGGCCGGGGCGGCGGTGCTCTGGGCGGTACCCGGCGCGGCGTCGGCGGTGGCGGGAGTGTCGTCCTCGCGCATCGCCTTCGTCTCCGCCTTGAGGATCCGCATCGACTTGCCGAGGCCGCGGGCCATCTCCGGCAGCTTCTTCGACCCGAACAGGAGGATCACGACAGCCAGCACGACAAGCACGTGCCAGGGCTCCAGACCGTTACGCAGCATCCCTGGCCACCGGTCCCTTCTCGTCTAGAGTCATACGTCACAGTTGGGCAAAGCGCCCGTCCTGGCCAGTATGCCTGTCCGCGGCGGCGAACGTATACACCGGCCGGGAAACGCTGGTCAAAAACCAGGTGCTGCGCGGACGGACGACCGAGGGGTCCGGGATGCCCGTCCGCCACCCGTCCGGTCAGGTCCGACGGGCCAGCAGATAGCCGCGGCGGGTCGGCGCCTCCTCGGGGTACGGGTCGCGCTCCAGCCGGGCCGTGACGGTGAAACCGGCCTCCGTCAGCAGGCCGGCGACGGTGTCGGGCTCCAGGGAGCGGAAGTCCACGTCCACCCGGTGGCCCCACCACTGGTCCAGCGTCGTCACCTCGGTGCCCTGGTGGAACGAGACCAGCAGCACCCCGGACGGCCGCAGTACCCGCCGCATCTCCGCGAAGGCGGGCCGCAGCTCGCCGGGTTCGAGGTGGATCACCGAGTAGAGCGCCACCGCGGCGGCGAACTCCCCGTCGGCGGCGGGCAGCGCCAGCAGGTCGCCGACCCGGAACTCCGCCCCGGGGTGCTCCCGCCGGGCGACCGCCACCATCGCGGGCGACAGGTCCACCCCGACCGCCGCCGCCCCCCGTTCGCCCAGCCATCCGGTGATGTGCCCCGGCCCGCACCCGAGGTCCGCCACCGCGCCTCCGGCGGCCTCCTCCAGCACCACCCCGAGCAGCGCCCGGTCCATCACCTTGAACGCCAGCTCGCCCCCGATCCGCTTCCGGTACTCCTCCGCCACCGTGTCGTAGCTCGCCCGCACCCGCCCGTGTACCCCGTTGTCGCTCATCCCGGCAGCCTGGCACGTGGCTCCTCCCCGCACGGCCGAACGGCCGAAACGGTCGAACAAGCCTGCGGCCGGGCCGACAAACCCTGCGACCGGACAACCCTGCGACCGGACAACCCTGCGACCGGACAACCCTGCGACCGGACAGCCCTGCGACCGGACAACACCGCGGCCGAACGCGGCGGCCCCCGCCCGGGTGGGCGGGGGCCGCGATGACGCGCGTGCGGGGGACCGGGTGGAGCGGGCGGGTCAGGCGGTGGCGGGCTCGGGGGTCCTGGCGGCCGGGGCGGCGGCGGGGAGGTGGCGCATCAGGCGGTAGGCGAGGAGGGAGGCGACGACCGCGAGGACCAGGCCGACCACGGCGGCGACGTGCAGGCCGTCGGTGAACGCGGCCCGGGCGGTGGCGAGCAGGTCGGTGCCGAGCCGGCCGGGCAGCTGGGCGGCGACGGTGACGGCGCCGCCGAGGGTGTCCTGCGCGGTGCGGGCGGCCTCGCCGTCCAGGCCGGCCGGGAGGGCGCCGTCCAGCCGGGAGCGGTAGACCGCGGCGCCGGCCGCGCCCAGCAGGGCGATGCCGAGGGAGCTGCCCAGTTCGACGGCGGTCTCGGAGGTGGCGGAGGCGGCGCCCGCCCGCTCGATCGGGGCGGCGGAGACGACCATCTCGGCGGTGAGGGTCATGGTGCCGACGGTGCCGGCGGCCAGCACGCCGGCCGCGGTGAGGATGAGCGCCAGCGGCGAGTCCGGGCCGACCAGGGTCATCATCGCGAAGCCGGTCGCGCCGATCAGGAAGCCGCCGGCCATCATCGCCGCCGGGCGGACCTTCCCGGCGAGCGCCGAGCTGAGACCGACGGCCGCACCGACGCCCACGCTGGGGACGAGCGACCAGAGCGAGGCGGTGAGCGGGCTCATGCCCTTGACCAGCTGCAGGTACTGCGAGGTGAAGAGGGTGAAGCCCATCATCGCGAACATCGCCACGGTGTTGACGGTGATCGCCCCGCTGAAGGCGCGGATCCGGAACAGGGCCAGGTCGAGCAGCGGGTTGGCGGCGGTGCGCTGGCGCCAGTAGAACGCGCCGGCCAGCAGCAGGCCGACCGGGACGGCGAGCGCGGCGACCGGGTCCCAGCCGTCCACCGCGAGCGTCTTGACGCCGTAGACCAGCGGCAGGACGGCGGTCATCGAGAGGACGGCGCCGAGCAGGTCGAAGCCGCCGCGCTGCGGGGAGCGGTACTCGGGGAGCAGGGCCGGGGCGGCGAGCAGGACCAGGGCCATCACCGGGACGGCGAGCAGGAAGACCGAGCCCCACCAGAAGTGGTCGAGCAGCAGGCCGCCCGCGACGGGGCCGAGGGTGGCGCCGGCGGTGAGGATGCCGCCCCAGGCGCCGAGCGCGATCTGACGCTGCTTGGGGTCGTGGAACATGTTGCGGATCAGCGCGAGGGTCGAGGGCATCACGGTGGCCCCGGCGATGCCCAGGGCGGCGCGGGCGGCGATCAGCTGGCCGGCACCGTCCGCGTAGGCGGCGAGCAGCGAGGCGCCGATGAATCCGGCCGCGCCGGTCATCAGCAGCCGTCGGCGGCCGATCCGGTCACCCAGCGCGCCCATCGTGATGAGCAGCCCGGCCAGCAGGAACGAGTACATGTCCATGATCCACAGCTGCTCGGTGCCGCTCGGCGCCAGCGTGGTGGAGATGTAGGGGACGGCGAAGAAGAGGACGCCCATGTCCATGGTCAGGACGAGGGTCGGGAGCAGGAGGACGGCGAGGCCGATCCATTCGCGACGGCCTGCGCGGCCGGTGGTGGCGGTCATGAGGAAGACGGTACGGACGTGTCAGACGTTTGTCTAGTACGAATGTCTCAATCGATCGTGCGAGACCTCGGTGCTAGACGGCCGTGCCAGACGTTCGTGCAAGACAAACGTCTTGATCGGACGTAGCATGCGGGCATGGGAAATCGTGAGGACCTCATGGCCGGCGCCAAGCAATGCCTCTTCGAGAAGGGCTACGCCCGCAGCACCGCCCGGGACATCGCCACCGCCTCGGGCGTCAGCCTGGCGGCGATCGGCTACCACTTCGGCTCCAAGGAGGCGCTGCTCAACGCGGCGCTGATCGAGGCCACGGAGGAGTGGGGCTCGGTGCTGGCGGCGGTGGTGGCGCGGGCGACCGAGGCGTCCGACGAACCGGCGGAGCGCTTCGTCGCGGTCTGGGACGGTGTGCTCGGGACCATCGCCGAGCACCGCGGACTCTGGGCCTCGCAGTTCGAGGTGATGCTGCAGGCGGACCGGGTGCCCGAGCTGCGGGAGGCGCTCGCCGGGATCCAGAAGGAGGGGCGGCTCGGACTGTCGGCGCTGTTCCAGGGACTGCCCGAGGTGCCGGACACCGAGGAGGAGCTGTCCCGGGGCATCTTCTACCAGGCGCTGCTGGTCGGCCTGGCCGGTCAGTGGCTGGCCACCCCCGACCTGGCGCCCCGCGGGCAGGACTTCCTGCGCGGGCTGGAGCTGGTCGGCGGCTCGGTGCTCAAGTCGAAGGGTGCGGCGGACGCTCCGGGATGGCACGGGCCCACCGGCTGAACCTCAGACGGTGACGGCCGTCAGCAGCACCACCGAGTCGACGTGCGCGAGCAGGCCGTGCCGCTCCTGCGGGACGGCCTGCAGCTGACCGGCGGCGAGTTCCTCGCGCCGCCCCGCGACGGTGACCGACACCCGGCCGCGCAGCACCTGGAGGCTGGCCGCGGCCGGGGCGTTGTGCTCGTCGAGCGAGGTGCCCGCGGTCAGGGCGATCACGGTCTGCCGCAGGACCCCGTCGTGCAGCACCAGATGGGCGCTGCGGCCGTGCGGGCTCTCGGCGGCCCTGGCCGCGTGTTCCGCGACGAGCTGTTCGAGATCGACCATCGCGCGTCCTCCTGCCGTCCTGCTGTCGCCCCGTCGTGCCGTCCCGCGGCGCGGCCGTCCGGCTGCCGCGTCGGGGGATCCCTTGCGGCCCAGCGTCCCGGACCCGCCCCGCGCCCGCACGCCGAGCGGCGCCCGCACGCCGAACGGGGCCCGCACGCCGGGCGGCGCACGCGTGCGGACGCGCTCGGCGTGCGGAGGCGGCCGACTGCGTCCATCGTGGAGGACATGGCGACCAACGAGCGTTCTTTCAGCGGGTTCCAGGTCAACCGCTCGCTGCTGGCCGGCGGCGCGGTGCTCACGGGCATCGGCGCGCTGTTCGGGACGGCGGGTGCGGTGATGGTGTGCGCGGCGCTGGCCACGGCCGGCCGCGACTGGATGCGGCGGCTGGACACCGCGCCGACGGCCTTGGCCCAGCGGGCCCTGCACGAGGCCAAGGTGGCGTCCTCGGCGGGCTGGGAGGCCTGGCGCACCGAGCACCACTCGCCCAACTGATCGCGGGGCCGGGGCCGTCCGCCGTTCGCCGTCCGAGCGTCCACCCGTTCGCCCGTCCGCGCAGAGCCGGACGGGCGAACGCTGCCGTCGGCCGGGCGTCGGCCGGGCCGGACTACAGACCGAGCGACTTGGCGACGATGCTGCGCATGACCTCGCTGGTGCCGCCGTAGATCCGGAAGACCCGGTTGTCGGTGTAGAGCCGGGCGATCGGGTACTCCAGGATGTAGCCGTAACCACCGTGCAGCTGCAGGCACTTGTCGATCACGACGGACGCCGACTCGGTACAGAACAGCTTCGTCGCGGCGGCGTCCGAGACCGTCAGCTCGCCGTTCTGGTACAGCTCCAGCGCGCGGTCGACCATTGACTGCTGCGCCATCACCTGCGACTCGCAGTCAGCCAGGGTGAACTTGGTGTTCTGGAACTCGGCGACCGCCTTCCCGAAGACCTTGCGGTCCTTGACGTACTGCACCGCGAACCGCACCGCCGCCGCGGCGGCCGCGTACGCGCCGACCGCGATCGCCAGCCGCTCCTGCACCAGGTTGTGGGTCAGGTAGGTGAACGCCCGTCCCTCGTCGCCGAGCAGGTCCTCCACCGGCACCTTGACGTCGGCGAAGGCCAGTTCGGCGGTGTCCGAGCTGCGCAGGCCGATCTTCTGGAGCTTGCGGCCGACCGTGTAGCCGGGGGAGGTGGTGTCCACGCAGAGGATGGAGAGCCCGGCCCGGCGGTTGTCCGGGTCGTACGGCGAGGTACGGCAGACCACCAGGACGAGGTCGGCGAGGACGCCGCCGGTGATGAAGGTCTTGGCGCCGTTGAGGACGTAGTGGGTGCCGTCCTCGGAGAGCCGGGCGGTGGTGGAGATGCCGGCGAGGTCGGAGCCGGCGCCGGGCTCGGTCATCGCGATCGCGGTCATGATGTCGCCGGAGACGAAGCCGGGCAGCCAGCGCGCCTTCTGCTCCTCGTTGGCGTACTCCAGCAGATACGGCAGCACCAGACCGGTGTGCACGCCCGAGGACCCGAAGCCGACGCCGGCCCGCGCGGTCTCCTCGGCCACCACGGCCTGGTACTTGAAGCCGCTCTCGCCCGCGCCGCCGTACTCCTCGGGCACCTCGATGCCGTAGACGCCGAGCGCGCCCAGCGTGCGGTAGAAGTCCCGCGGCGGGTGGCCCGCGGCCTCCCAGTCCTCGTACACGGGGACGACCTCGTTGGCGATGAAGTCGCGGATGGTCTCGCGGAAGGCCTCGTGGTCCTCGGTGAACACGGTGCGGCGCACGGGGGCGCTCCCTTCGACGTGCCCGGCACGGCGCGGCCGGGCGGCCCGCCGATGGCCCCACAAGTTAATCGGGGGTAGCTTCGGCTGTCCAGGGTCGGCGGAGGGGCGTTCACGCTGCTGTCGACGGTTGGGGGGAAAGGACCGGCGGGGCCTCAAGTGAACGGCTGCTAGCCTGCCGGACACTGTCGGAGCGGGCGTCGAACGGGTGTCCAGAGGGGTGTCCGGAGGGATGTCCGGTGGGATGTCCGGAGGGGTGGGCGTCATGGTGGTGCGGCGGCCGCCCGCGCGGGCCCGGCGGGCGCAGATCCTGGCCGTGGCCGCCGAGCGCTTCCACCGCGAGGGCTACCACCAGGTGTCGATGGCGGAGGTCGCGGCCGGGGTCGGCATCACCGCGCCCGCCCTGTACCGGCACTTCCGGAGCAAGCCCGAACTGCTCGACCGCACCGTCGGGGTGGGCCTCGAGGCGCTGGCCGACGCGGTGCGCACGGCCGGCTCGACGGCCGACCTCGCCGCCGCGCTGGCCGCCGTCGCGGTCGCGCACCGCCCGCTGGGCACCCTGGTGCAGCGCGACGCCCGGCTGCTGCCGCCGGACCGGCGGGCGGCGCTCCGGCGCGAACTGCGCGCTGATGTCCGCCTGATGGCCGCCGTGCTGCGCGTCGAACGCCCCGGACTCGCCGCCGCGGACGCCGAACTGCTGTGCTGGTCGGCGCTGTCGGCGGGGGCCGGGCTCTCCCACCAGTCGGCGGCCCCGCAGCCGCGCCGGGCCGAACGGCTGCTCCGGGAGGTGCTCGGGGCGGTGCTCGCGGTCCGCCTCGACGCCGACGGTCGGGCGGCCGAGTCGGCGGCCGAGCCGGATCCCGATCCTGATCCCGATCCCGGTCCCGCGTCCGCGCCCCCTCACGCAGGGGTGCCGGGGCCGCGGCGGCGTCGGGAGGAACTGCTGACGGCCGCCGTGCGGCTGTTCCACCGGCGGGGCTTCGACAACGTCAGCACCGGCCGGCTGGGCGCGGCGGTCGGGATCTCGGGGCCCAGCGTCTACCGGCACTACGACAGCAAGGCGCAGTTGCTGGCCGCCGCCCTGGTGCGGGGCCGGGAGCGCCTCCGGCACGAGGTCGGCGGCGCGATCACCGGCACACCGGGCGGTCCGGAACGGGCGCTGGCGGCGGGGCTGGCCGCGTACGTGGACTTCGCCCGGAGCAACGGGGACTACCTGGGCATGATGCTGAGCGAGACCGAGCGGCTGGCGCCGCCGGACCGCCGGGCCGCGGTGGACTTCCGGCGGGACTTCCTGCGCGGCTGGGTGGACCTGCTGCTCCGGGTCCGCCCGGAGGAGGGCGCGGTGGCCGCCCGGATCCGGGTGCACGCGCTGTTCTCGCTGGTGAACGACGGGGTGCGGAACCCGCCGCACAGTGTCCGGCCGGATCTGGACGACTGTCTGCTGCGGCTCGGTCGGGCCGTCCTCGGTCTCCCGGAACCGGCGGACCCGGGAGACCGGAGCGACGCGGCCGGGTGAGCACCCCGCCGGCGTGGGGTGCCCACCCGGCCGCGATTCGGCGGATGCGCCAGGGGTTGTCCGACACTTCGCGCGCGCGGCGGGAACGGTCGGACGACCCCTCAGGGGCGGAGCGTCGCTCAGCCGCCGATCTGCGGGGCGAACAGGGCGGCGAGGTTGCCGTTGCCCTGGAGGGCCCCGATGTTGCCGGCGTTCCCGGTCGCGGCCAGGGTGTTGCCCTGGTTGCTGGCGCCGGAGCCGGTGGCGGTCTGCTGGGCGCTGACCACGTTGCCGTGGACGTTGCCGATGATGTTGCCGGAGCCGGTGTTGCTCACCACGCTGCTGTTGGAGTGGTGGTCCGCGCCGGCGCCGTTGTCGGCGTGGGCGGTGCCGATGCCGATGCCGGCGAGGAGGAAGGCCCCGAGGGCGGTGACGGCGGCGGCTGCGCGGATACGGGACACGATGGTCTCCCTGAGGGTGGAGTGCGAATGGTGGCGCGTTCCGGAGTGGCCGCTCCGCAGCGCCGTTGCCTGACGTCGCACGACCAGGATTCATCAGGGCCGGGGGGAACTCCACCGAACGGCCGAGGATTCGCCCGATGGTGGTACCCGGATGATTGTCCGACTGCTGTCCCGACCAGGGATGTTCGAAGGTTCCTTGGTGAATGCTTTACTGTTCCATTGCCAAGAGTCGACCTTTCAGGCCCCCAGGAGTCCATCCCGTGACCAGCCTCGCCCTCGGCCCGTCCTGGCTCGATCCGACCTACCTGATCTCCACCTTCGGGCTGATCGGCATCCTGGCCATCGTCTTCGCCGAGTCGGGCCTGCTGATCGGCTTCTTCCTCCCGGGTGACTCGCTGCTCTTCACCACCGGTCTGCTGGTGGCCGGCGGCACCTATCTGCACCAGCCGCTCTGGGTGGTCTGCGCGCTGATCGTGGTGGCGGCGGTGGCCGGCGACCAGGTCGGCTACCTGTTCGGGCGGAAGGTCGGACCGGGCCTGTTCCGCCGCCCCGACTCCCGGCTGTTCAAGCGGGAGAACGTGGAGAAGGCGGCCGCCTTCTTCGACCGGCACGGACCCAAGGCGATCGTGCTCGCCCGGTTCGTGCCGATCGTGCGTACCTTCACTCCGATCGTCGCCGGGGTGAGCGCGATGAACTACCGGGTCTTCGTCCTCTTCAACCTCATCGGCGGCGTGCTCTGGGGCGCGGGCGTCACGGTGCTCGGCTACTTCCTCGGGCAGATCCCGTTCGTCCGGGACAACATCGAGGCGATCCTGGTCGGCATCGTGCTGGTCTCGGTGGTCCCGGTGGCCGTCGAGCTGCTCCGTGCCCGGCGCGCCGGCCGGTCCGCCGCAGCCGCATCCGCATCCGCAGCCGTCGGTGCCGAGCGCACCGAGCGCACCGACCGCGCCGCGGCGCCCGCAGCCGGGGCCGGCGGCCGCCACCGCGCCGGGTAGGCGTCCGCGCCGGCCCGGGCCCGCCGTCCCGTACATGTGCGTCCGGCAGTTCGATCGGGCATGGTGTATCCGGAGATCGAACGGCGACCCGGGGGACCGGCACCGCCAGGGGCGGCAAGGAGCGGAAGTGCCGAAGCGGGGCCGGCCGGGCGGCGGCAAGAAGGCCAGGGGCGGCCGGGGCGGTCGGCCGCCCCGGCCGCAGTCCCGGCCCGCCGCGGAGGCGCGTCCGCTCCACCCGTCCGCAGCGCCGCCCACCGAGGGCCTGCTCGGGCGCCCCGCCCCGGTCGTCGAACCGACCGTGGAGATCCCGCTGCTCCTGCCGGCGCCCGAGACCAGGGGCCTGCTGGCCCCCGAACCCGAGCCGGAACCGGACACGCCACCGGTCGACACGCCACCGGTCGACGTGCCACCGACGGACGCGCCACCGACGGACGCGCCACCGGTCGACGGCGAACCGGCCGCCCCGGGCCGCCGCCGTTCGGTGGCCGAGGACACCCTCACCCCCGAGGAGTGGCGGGCCGCCGGCTACACCCCGCCGCTCGGCATCCCGGTCGGCGCCCTCAGTCCCGGCGCGCCCGGCGAGGCGCCGTGGCCGGACCGGATGCGCACCCTGCTGCGCACCCCGATGTCCGAGCGCCCGGCCTTCGAGCGGACCGCCCGCGAGCTGCACCCCTCGGTCGCCGCCGGCCGCAACGTCCCGCGCGTCCTCGACCTGACCCTGCGCATCGGCGAGCTGCTGCTGGCCAGCGGCGAGGCCGCCGAGGACGTCGAGGCGGCCATGCTCGGCATCGCGCACGCCTACCGGCTGGACCGCTGCGAGCCGCAGGTCACCTTCACCCTGATCGGCATCTCGCACCAGCCCTCGCTGGTCGAGCCGCCGGTCACGGCCGACCGGGTGGTGCGCCGCCGCACCGCCGACTACACCCGGCTGAACGCGGTCTACGAGCTGGTCGCGGACATCACCGCCGAGCGGGTGAGCGTCAACGACGCCTACCGCCGGCTCGCGCTGATCCGCCGCAACCGGCACCCGTACCCGGCCTGGATGCTCGCCCTGAACACCGGTCTGCTGGCCGGTGCGGCGACCTTCCTGGTCGGCGGGCAGATCGACGACAAGGCCTGGCTCGTCTTCCTCAGCGCCTTCGTGGCCGCCGTGCTCGGCGACCGGCTGGCCTCGCTGATCGCCCGCCGCGGCCTGCCGGAGTTCTACCAGTTCGTGCTGGCCGCGATGCCGGCCGCGGCCTCCGGCATCGTGCTCTCCTTCAACGACCTGGGTCTGCGCGGCTCGGTGGTGATCACCGGCGGGCTGTTCGCGCTGCTGCCCGGACGCGCCCTGGTCGCCGCCGTGCAGGACGGTCTGACCGGCTTCTACATCACCGCCGCGGCCCGGCTGCTGGAGGTGATCTACCTGGTGGCGGGCATCGTCATCGGCGTGATGCTGATCCTCTACCTGGGGGTCGGCTTCCAGGCGAAGCTGAAACCGGACGAGTCGCTGGTCGGGATCAGCTACCCGCCGGTCCAGATGGTCGCGGCGCTGGTGCTGACCTGCGCCTTCGCGATGCTGCTGCAGACCGACCGGCGCTCGCTGGCCCTGGTCACCCTGAACAGCGGCATCGGCTGGGCCAGCTACGGGGTGCTGGCCTACAACGCCCAGCTCTCGCCGATCGTCGCGACCGGCGTCGCGGCCGGTCTGGTCGGCCTCTTCGGCCAGCTGATGGCGCGCTACCGCAACGGCTCCGCGCTGCCGTACGTCACCGCCGCCATCGGGCCGCTGATGCCCGGTTCGGCGCTCTACCTCGGCATGCTGTCGTTCGCCCAGGGCCACCCCAGCGGCGGCCTGGTCCAGATCACCAGGGCCGCGGCGATCGCCCTGGCGCTGGCCATCGGGGTGAACCTGGGCGGGGAGATCGCCCGGCTCTTCATGAAGCTCCCGGTCGGCGTCGAGCGGCCGTCGCTCGCCCCGGTGATCCCGCGCCGGGCGGCCAAGCGCACCCGCGGTTTCTGACGCCGATCGTTGGCCTCCGGGCCATGTCGTGGCAGACCGCACGCAGCACCAGGAACGAAGGTAAGACGCATGACCACACTGCTGGACGGCTACCGCGAGCACATCGTCGACGCGCACAAGCAACCGCTGTTCCTGCTGCTGGTCGGGTTCATCACCTCGTTCGTCTTCATCCGGTTCAGCGTGCGGATGATCAGGGCCCAGGTCCGCTGGTGGCCCGGAAACGTGACGCCCGGCGGGCTGCACATCCACCACATGGTCTTCGGCCTGGGCTTCCTGCTGGTCGGCGGCATCGGGGTGTTCGCCACCTACGGCGGACACCCGTGGATCGACCTCTTCGGCCTGCTCTTCGGCATCGGCTGCGGTCTGGTGCTGGACGAGTTCGCGCTGATCCTGCACCTGGACGACGTCTACTGGAGCGAGCAGGGCCGCAAGTCGGTGGACGCGGTGATCTTCGGCATCCTCTTCACCGGCCTGCTGCTGGTCGGCTACGTGCCGCTCGGCGCCGAGCCCACCGGGGAGACCAGGTGGGGCCTGGTCACGGTGATCTCGGTGAACGCGCTGGCCATGGTCGTCACCCTGCTCAAGGGCAAGATGTGGACCGGCCTGCTCGGCATCATGGTGCCGGGCCTCTCCTGGGTCGGCGCGATCCGGCTGGCCCGGCCGAGCAGCCCCTGGGCGCGCTGGCGGTACGCCGGGCGCCCGCGTCGCCGGGCCCGGGCGCTCCGGCGCGAGCGTCGTCTGCACCGGCGTGCGGACGTCGCCCGCACCTGGCTTTTCGACCTGATCGCCGGGGCGCCGGACAAGGTGTCGGCCAACCACCCGGCCGCCCACCGGGTGGCCGAGCGGATGGCCGCCCGGGCCAGCGCCCACCTGGACGCGCACGCCGCCCGGGCGCTGTCCCGGCGCTCCGCGCGACTGGCCGACCGGCGCTCGGCGGCGGGCGGGGAGCACCCCTCGGGCAGCCGCCGGACCACCGGGGCGAACGGCGGCAACGGGGGCGCCGCCGGCAACGGGGCGGCGTACGGCGGGGCGGGCGGCTACGGCGCGCCGGGCGAGCAGGAGGGGCCGCTCGGCGGGTCCCAGCGGCGCCGCCGCACCGTCCGGGCCGGCCGCGGCCGGACGTACGCCGTCCGGCCGACCGGGCAGAGCCTCCGTCCGGGGCGACACCGCTGGCTGCGGCCACGGACGCGTCGGATGAGCCGTTAGTTCGTATACCCTGGCGGCCCCAAGGGGACCGTTTTGCGGTCGGATCATCAGATGGTCACCCGGCCGGCGGTGCGAATTTGAGGTGTGAAACCCGTCCCGCTTGAGAACATGGCGAGCAGTGACCGTCTTGTCACGGAATGGGATGTTCTGCCGCACCTGCCGGCCTCGGACAGGCGAGGGGCGGGCGACGGTCCGGCGATCCGCCGGAGCCGCTCGGCCCCGCCGTCGCCGGTCCCGTCGCCGCCCCGGCCGCACCTCGGCGCGGGTGTGCGGCCGCACCCTCGTGACCGTTCGAAGGGATGAACCGTGGCGCGCGGATTTCTGCCGACCCTCCTGTTGTCCCTCACCGCCCTGCTCGGGCTGCTTCCCGTCGCCGCGGCCGCTCCGGTGGAGCCGGGCGAGCCCAGCGCGGCCGCCGAACCGTCCGGCTCCGGTTCTTCCAGTTCTTCCAGTTCTTCCGGCTCGCCCGGCTCTTCCGGTGGACCCGGTTCCGCCGGAGCGCCGGGGGAGGAGGCCTACCCCTCCGCCGAGGAGGTCGACCGGTCCCGGGCCGAGGCCGACGCCGCGGCCGGCTCGGTCGCCGTCATCGAGACCGGCCTCACCGCCGCCAGGGCCGAACTCGACACCGCCGCCCGGACCGCCGAACAGGCCGTCGAGGCGTACAACGGCGCCCAACTGGCCCTCACCCGGGCCCGGGCCGAGGAGTCCGCCGCCGCCGACCGGTCGGCGGCGGCCGAGGCCGAACGGTCCGCCGCCGCCGAGGACGCCGCGGCACTGGCCGCCGAAACGTACCGGCAGGGCACCAGCGCCGAGCTCTCCGCGATCAACGCCCTGCTCGGCGCACGCGGCCCGCGCGAGGCCGGGGACCGGGCCGCCGTGGTCGGGGTCGCCAGCGACCGTTCCCGGCAGATCCTCGACGCGGCCGTCTCCACGGCCGCCGGGTCCGGGCGGGCAGCCGCCGCCGCGCGCACCGCGGCCGAGGCCGCCGAACGGGCCGCCGCGGCGGTCGGCGCCGCCCGGGAGCAGGCCGAGGCCCGGCTGACTGACCAGCAGAACCAGGTCGCGGCCACCGGCCTGAGGCGCGAACAACTGCTCGCCGAACTGGCGGCGGCCCGCCACACCACGGTCGAACTGGAGCGGCAGCGGCGCGAGGCGCTGGAGGCGATCGCGGCCCGGGAGGCCGAGGCGGCGGCGCGCGCGGCGGCGGAGAAGGCGGCTGCCGAACGCGAGGCGGCGGAACGGGCCGCGGCGGAGCTGGCCGCGGCCGAGAAGGCGGCCGCCGAACGGGCCGCCGCCGAGGCCGCCGCTGCTTCCGTCTCCGCCTCAACCCCTGGGAAGACCGGCCAGGCCGCCCCCGCACCCCCGGCCGGGCGGCCCTGGTCCGCCGAGGGCGCGGCCGCCGCCGTGGCCTTCGCCCGTGCCAGGATCGGCCTGCCCTACATCTGGGGAGGCGAGGGCCCGGCCGGCTACGACTGCTCCGGGCTGACCATGATGGCCTGGCGCGAGGGCGGCCGGCGGCTCAACCACTTCGCCGCCGACCAGTACAAACAGTCCACCCCGGTCACCTACCGCCAGCTCCGCCCCGGCGACCTGGTCTTCTGGAGCGCCACCGGCCGCGCCGCCGACATCCACCACGTCGGCCTCTACATCGGCGACGACCAGATGATCGAGGCCCCCCGCGCCGGGATGCCGATCAAGCAGGCCAGCCTCTGGATCATGGGCACCCCGGACTTCTACGCCCGCCCCTGACCTGCCGCCGCCGGTCCCGAGGGCGTTCCGCGGCCCGCACCAGGGTTTCGTGCGTCGGGGCGGGCGGTGGGCCGGGGCGCCGGGCGGTCCGTCAGGGTCGGCTTCCGGCCGGGAATAAATCGGATGCCGTCGCCGAACCCCCGCCGTACCGTGGGCGAATGGGCAACGAGACGAACGGCGGGCCCGGGGAGCCGGGCAGCGGCCGACTGGGCGAGCGGACCGACGCGGGTGACGGGATCGAGATCCGCGCGATCGGCGAGGACGAGGTCGAGGCGTGGGACCGGGCGCTCGTCAAGGGCTTCCTGCGCCCGCACGTGGGCTCGGCGGCGGAGTTCCGCCGTCGGCAGTGGGAGCCGGGCCGGATGCTCGGTGCCCTGGCCGACGGCCGGTTCGTGGCCACCTTCCGCAGTTTCGACACCGAGCTGACCGTCCCCGGCGGCGCGGTCGTCACGGCCGACGCGATCACCGCCGTCACCGTGACCGCCACCCACCGCCGGCGCGGCCTGCTCCGCCGGATGATGACCACGGACCTGGAGGCCGCCCGGGACCGCGGCGCCGCGGTCGCGATCCTGATCGCCGCCGAGTACAACATCTACGGCCGCTACGGCTTCGGCCCAGCGACCCGGGGCCACGGCTGGAACATCGACCTGCTCAGGGCCGGAGGGCTGCGGGACGGCCTGCCCACCGTGCCCGGCGGGCGGATCGACCTGGTGGAGATGGCGGAGCTGCGCAAGCTCGGCCCCGAGCTGTTCGACCGCTGGCGGGTCACCCAGGCCGGCGTGATCGCCCGGGACGAGCTGACCTGGCAGCGGCAGACCGGCGAGATCGAGGTACCCGGCTTCGACTGGAAGGAGCCGTTCGCGGCCGTCCACCGGGCCGCCGACGGCACCCCGACCGGTCTGGCCGTCTACCGGATCGACGACGAGTGGGACGGCTCCTACCCCAACTGCACCCTCACCCTCGTCGACCTGTTCGCCCTCGACCGACCCACGGCCACCGAGCTGTGGCGGTTCGTCTGCTCGATCGACTGGGTCCGCAAGGTCGTGGTCGAGAACGTCGGCCCGGACGATCCGCTGCCGGTGCTGCTGAACGACCCGCGAGCCGCGACGCCGCACGTCGACAACGCCGACTACATGTGGCTGCGGGTGCTCGACATCGAGGCCGCGTTCAACGCCCGGACGTACGGTGCGGCCGGCCGCGCGGTGCTGGAGGTCGACGACCCGGCGGGCCACGTCGCCGGACGCTGGGCGGTCGAGGTCGCCGCGGACGGCACCGGCCGCTGCGTCCGGACGGCCGACGAGCCCGATCTGGCGCTGGACGCCTCGGCGCTGGGCTCCCTCTACCTGGGCGGCGAGACGCTGCCGCGGCTCGCCGTGGCCGGACTGGTCACCGAGCTGCGCCCCGGCGCGGTGGCAGCCGCGGACCTGCTGTTCCGCACGCCGCTGACGGCCTGGAACATCGACGGATTCTGATCGGGCCCCACTGCCCTTGGAATGGCCGGCCCGTTCCCCGCGGGCCGGCCTTCCTCTCGTTCCCTCGCGCTATTTGACGGCGGTCTTCCCGATGGTGGGAAGAATGAAGTCCTGGATGAGCCCCTTGGCGTCGCGGACGATCGGCCGGAACACCCGATAACGCGAGAGGTTGATCACCCGGGCCGCCATGGGGGTGGACCGGCGGACGAATTCCCGGGTCCGCCCGGTGTCCTCGGTCCGGTCGAAGACCCAGTAGAGGACGACGACCATGAGGTGCAGCCAGAGCACGTCGGGCAGCAGCTCGACCAGTTCGGCGTCCAGCTTCGGTGCCAGGTCCGAGCCCTGCAGGACCTCGCGGAACAGCGCGACGGCGGTGGCCCGGGCCGGGTGCGACTCGTTGGAGAACGGGCTCAGGGCGCTGGTGGGGTCGGCCGCCGTCCGGAAGAACTGCGCGGCGAACTCGTGGTACGGGGCCGCCGTATCGAGCCAGGAGACCAGGGCGATCTCCAGGCGCTCGGCGAAGTCCCGGGTATCGGCCATGCGATTCCTGGCGTCCGCCGCATGGTCGTACGTCATCCGGTCGTAGAAACCCTGGATGAGGAATTCCTTCGCCGAAAAATAGTAATAAGCATTTCCGACCGAAACGCCCGCCTCGGCGGCGATGGCGCGCATGGTGGTCTTCTCGTAGCCGCGCTCCTGGAACAGCCGCATCGCGGTCTCCAGGATCAGGGCCCGGGTCTGCTCGCTCTTGTCGGTCTTCGGCTGGGCGCGGCTGCCACGGGTCTCGGCGGGCGCCGGGGGGGCGCTGCTGTCGGTGCCGCCGCCGTCGGTGCCACTGCCGTCGTTCGTCGCGCTGGGGCCGTTCGTCGCTGCCAGGTCGTCCACGGCCCCGAGCCTAGCCCGATCGGCTCAGTCCCCGGTGGTGCCGGCAGGGACGGCACCGGAGGCCCCTTCGCGTCCGGTGCGGCCGGATGAGAGGCTCGTTCCGTGATCACCACCATTCGCCGGGGGAACGTCCGGGACGCCGAGGCCGTCGCCGCACTGCACGCCGCCAGCTGGCGCAGCGCGTACGCCGGCATCGTCCCCGACGGCGCCCTCGGCGACGGGCTGGCGGACGAGCGGCGCGAGATCTGGGAACTGCGGCTGAGCGTCGACTACGGCGCCCCGGAGGCGACCCCCGAGCTGCTGATCGCCGAACGCGCGGGCGACACCGTGGGATTCGCCTACCTCGTCCCGATGCCGGACGGCCGGGTACTGCTCGACAACCTGCACGTCCGACCCGGGCTGACCGGCACCGGAATCGGCGGGGACCTGCTGGACGCGGCCCGCGCCCATGTCGCCCGACAGCACCCCGGGGCCGACCTCTACCTGGAGGTGCTGCAGGCCAACACCCGCGCGGTCGCCTTCTACGAGCGCGCCGGCGGCAGACGCACCGCGACCGGGCAGGGCGTCTTCCCCGGCGGCCACACGCTGCCCGAGTACGAGTACACCTGGCCGGCCGTCGCGCCGTCCGGTCAGTCGTGGTCGTAGACCGTCACCGGCACCCCCCGTTCCGCCAACCGGGCCCGCACCAGCGGCTCCACCGACTCCCAGCGCCCGCCCGCCAGCCCGCAGCCGATCCGCGGCATGTGCACCGAGGCGCCCAGGCCCAGCGCGTGCCCGCCGAGGGTTGTCAGCGCCGTGTCGATCGCCTCGTAGCGCACCGGCGGCCCGGAGGAGCGGCCCGTCCGGATGCCGCGCTGGCCGACCAGGTTGGCCACCCAGAGGTACTCCGCCACCCGGACCAGTTGCACCGCACCGAGCCCGAAGTCGTTCCCCGCACGCTCCCGGTGCCACCGCCGGTACGCGGCCTCCGGCTCGGCCCAGCGCCGGGAGACCGCCAGCACAAAACCCTTCCCCCATCCCCAGTTGCTCGCCCGCTCGCCTCCGGGGCGCTTTGGTCCGGTGCCGACGGTCGGCGCTCCGATGCCCCTTCGTTCCTCAGGGGCCTCCTCACGCTCTCCCTTTCGGCACCGGCGCGCCCCTTCGGCTCGGGGCGGGGCATTGCAGACATGCGCGATCACCTTCACCCCTTTGCCCAGGGGCACCGTGGCGTCGCCACGGACGTAGTCGATGGTGCTCGCCGCCGTCGCCATGTCCCGAAAGCTAGCGCGTGGCACTGACAGTGGGTTCGGAAGCCGTCCGACCCGGAGGCCGGGGGCCGACGCCCAGGTGACGGCGGCCCGCGAGGGCGATCAGCAGGGCGAGTGCCGCCGCCCCCGCCGGGATCCAGTAGCCCGCGCCGGGGCCGGCGTGTTCGGCGAGCGTGCCGGCCAGTGCCGAGCCGGTCGATATGCCGATCATGATCCCGGACACCGCGATCGCCATCGCCTCGTTCAACTTCCTTTGCGGCAGCAGCTCCTGGATCAGCGTCATGCCGGTGACCATGGTCGGCGCGGTGCCCGTGCCGGCCGCGAACAGGGCCACCCCGAGCAGTGCGAGCCCCGCGCCGCCCAGCCCGGCGGCGAGCGGCAGGAGCAGGAGCCCCGCCATCGCCGCCACGCCCCGCAGGAAACGGGCACCCGCGGGGCCGGTCGGCCGCAGGGTGCCGAACACCAGCCCCGCCACGCAGGAGCCGGCCGCCACCAGGGCCAGCAGCCCGCCCGCGACCGGCCGGTTCCCGAGCGCGTCCGCGTACGCGACGGTGGTCAGGTCGAGCGCGCCGAAGACCATGCCGGTGCTGAGGAAGGTCAGGGTGAGCACCCGGAGCGCCGGCACCCGCAGCGGCGAGCGGTCCGCGACGACGGTGGCGGTGGCGGTGGCGGTGGCGGTGACGGCGGGGCGGTCAGCCGTCGGCGGCTCGGTCCGCCGCTGGGCCGAGAAGAGCAGCGCGCCGCCCGCGCCGGCCCCGCCGGCGGCGAGCATCCCGGCCTCCGGGGCGATCGTCGTGCACAGGACCATGCCGAGCACCGGTCCGGTCATGAAGCAGAGCTCGTCCAGGGCCTGTTCGAGGGAGTTGGCGAGGTGCCGGTCGTCCGGTGCGTCCCGGAGCAGGTGCGCCCAGCGGGCCCGCGCCATGCCGCCGAGGTTCGGCACCGCCGACCCGGCCGCCCAGCAGAGGTAGAGCGTCCAGTCGGGCGCACCGAGGCGGACGCAGAGCAGCAGCCCGCACAGCGGCACCAGGTTGTACAGCACCGCCGGGACGGTGACCCTGGCCTGCCCGAACCGGTCGACGAGCCGGCCGATCAGCGGCATGCCGATCGCCACGGCGACCAGCCCGGCCGCGGCGACGGTGCCCGCGAGCGCGTAGGAGCCGCGCCGTTCGGCGATCAGCACCACCAGGGAGACGCCGGTCATCGACATCGAGAGGCGGCCGAGCAGTCCGGCCAGGGTGAAGGCGACGGTGCCGGGCCGGGTGAACAGACGTCGGTACGGGGCGAACACGGGACTCCGCGGGGAGGAGGGGAAGGGAAGGGCTCCAGCCTCGGGCCGCCGGTCGTTCGCGGTCCAACACCTGTTCCGCCGCATTGACAACAAAGTGCTGTTCATCCGGGCCGGGTGCTCTCCGTACGGCACCGCCCGGCCCGGTCGGCCGCGCGTTGCTAGCCTGCCGCCATGCCCCACGACCTGCACCCCCGCCTGCTGCGCGGCTTCGTCGCGACCGCCGAGACGCTGCACTTCGGCCGCGCCGCGGAGCGGCTGCACGTGGCCCAGCAGGCACTCAGCCGGGATGTCCGGACGCTGGAACGGCTGCTCGGCGACACGCTGTTCCTCCGCACCACGCGCAGCGTCGAACTCACCACCGCCGGGCACGGGTTGCTGCCCAAGGCCCGCCGACTGCTGGCCCTGCACGACGAGATCCTGGCCGGGGTCGCGCACCGGCCGCTGCTGCTCGACCTCAACAGCGACGTCACCGGCCCGGACCTCACCAGTGACCGGCTGCTCCAACGGGCCCGCGCCGCCTGGCCGGAGGGCGAACTGCTGGCCCGTTTCCACGGCGGTCTGGCGGCCGCGGCCACCGAACTGCTCGCCCATCGGCTGGACGTGTCGTTCGGCCGCTACGCCGGACTGCCCGCCCGGGTGCGGGACCGACTCGCCCAGCGGCCGGTCAGGTTGGAGGCGGTCTCGGTGATGATGGCGGCCGGCCACCCGCTGGCCGGACGGCCGGCCCTGCGGCTCGCCGACCTGGCCGGGCATCCGGTGGACATCTGCGCGGGCAATCCCGCGACCACCGAGTGGGCCGACCTCGGCCGGCGACTGCTGGACGAGCACGGTCTGGACGCGGCGCCACCGCGGGTCCCGCCGGTGGGGGTGGACGAGACGGCCCGCTACCTGGCCCGGCACGGCGACCCGATGCTGACCACCGTCGGCGGTCCGTTGCTGCCGGGTGCGGTGAACGTGCCGCTGGTCGAGCCGGTCCCGCTCAGTCTGGTGAGCCTGGTGCACCGTCCGGACCTGCGGCATCCCGGGCTGACGGCGCTGCTGGCGGCGGCGGCCGACCTCGGCGCGCGCGAGACCTGGTTGCGCCGCCCGGCGGGCAGTTGGCTGCCGGCGCCGGACGCCGCGCTGCTGGCGGTCTAGCCGGGGTCCGTCCTGCCGAGCGGACCCACCGGATCACGGTTCACCGGATATCAGCGGATATCAGCGGATCAGGAGCCGCCGGACCAGGAATCACCGCGCCAGGATTCACCGCGCCAGGATTCACCGGATCAGGAATCACCGCGCCCCGACGGGTTGTTGGGGCGGGATACGACTCCGCCCCTGCCGCTCGGGGGTCGGCAGGGGCGGAGTCGGACGCGGGCGGGCGGTCGGCCGGGGGCCGACGCGCGCCCGCGCGATCGAGGGGGCCGCAGGGCCCGCGATCGAGGTCGGCCGGGTCAGGCCGCCTTCACGGCGGAGATGTCGAAGGTGAGCTTGACCTTCTCGCCGATCAGCACGCCGCCGGTCTCCAGTGCGGCGTTGTAGGTCAGGCCCCAGTCGGTGCGGTCCAGGACGGCCTTGCCCTCGAAGCCGACCCGGTCGGCACCGTAGGCGTCGACGGCGTGGCCGGTGAAGTCGAGGTCCAGGGTGATCGGGCGGGTGACGTCCTTGATGGTCAGCTCGCCGCTCATCCGGTAGGACTCGTCGCCCAGGCGCTCGGCGGCGGTGCTGCGGAAGCGCATCTCCGGGAAGCTCTCGGCGGCGAAGAAGTCGCCGGTGCGCAGGTGCTCGTCACGCTGGGCCTGGTTGGTGTCGATGCTCGCGACCTTGATCACCAGATCGGCGCGGGAGTCGGTCGGGGTGGTGCCGTCGAGGTGCAGCTTGCCCTCGTACTCGGTGAAGCGGCCCTTGACGTTGGTGACCATCGCGTGGCGGACGGCGAAGCCGATCTCGCTGTGGGTGGTGTCGATGGTCCAGTCGCCGGTCAGGTGGCCGAGCCCGAGGTCCTGGCCGGCCGGGTTCTCGGCGACGGCGACGGCGGTGGTCGCGGTGTCGGTGGTCTTGGTGCGGTTGAACAGGCCCATGGCTCCTCCTCGGGTTCGAAGCCATTTGTTTAGGCTTCAACTTGATGTCTCTACTGTAGACCCAGCTCGTTCAAAGTTCAACCACTAATCACGGGAATCCAGCCCGGCGTGTTGGCCGGCGGTATCGTCGGAGCCGGTCCGGCCGCCCCGCTTGACCCTCGACCCGGTCGAGGCCCCAGAGTCCCCGGCATGGAGAGCGACCTGCGCAGCATCGGCGAACTGGCCCGTGACAGCGGTCTGAGCGTCAGCGCCCTGCGTTTCTACGACGGCGCCGAGGTGCTCGCCCCCGCCCGCGTCGACCCGCGCACCGGCTACCGCTGGTACGCCCCCGGGCAGCTCGCCGACGCCCGCCTGCTCGCCAGGCTGCGCCGGGTGGGCCTGCCGCTGGCCGGCATCCGGGCCGTGCTCGGCGCGGCGCCCGGCAGCGGTGCCGCCCAGCGACTGATGGACGAGCACCTGCGCCGGCTGGAGGACGGCCTCGCCGACGCACGCCGCGAACTCTCCCTGATCCGCCGGTTGATCGACCAGAGGGAGAGCCCCATGACCACGACCCCCGCCGAGCACCGCTTCACCGTCCCCGCCCGCGAGCTGGCCGAAGCCCTGGACGCGGTCCGCTTCGCCGTCGGCGGCGACCCCGAGCTGCCGGTGCTGTCCGGCGTGCTGTTCGACCTCGACGGCGGCCTGCTGCGGCTGGTCGCCACCGACCGCTACCGGATCGCCCTCGCCGAGGTGCCGGTGGTGCCCGAGGGGCCCGAGGTGCCCGAGGAGTCCGCCGCGTCCGTGGCAGCCGCAGTACCTGCCGCGCCTTCCGCGTCGGCCGTCGTGCCGGTCGCGCTGGCCGACGCCGTCCGCGCGCTGCTCGGCTCCGCCCCGAACGCGGTGGAGCTGGCGTTCGGCGCCGGAACGGTGCACATCACGGTGGGCGACCACCGGATCGAGGGCGCCGCACTCGACCACGACTACCCCGACTACCGGGCCCTCGTCCGGCTGGAGCCGGTCCACCGGATCGGCCTGCCCACCGCCGAGCTGCGCGCGGCCCTCGTGTCCGCCGCGACCAGCAGCCTGCCGTCCGGACCGCACGGCGCGGCCTGCGAGGTCACCCTGCTGACCGTCGACGGAGAGGGCCGGTTCGCCGTCACCGCCCCGGGTGCCGGGGCCGACGGGGCCGCCGGCGCCCTCCGGGTGGCGGTCAACCGCGACTTCCTCCTCGAGGCCCTCCCGGCCGACGCCCCGGGGCAGCTGCTCCTCGAACTCGGTGGCCCGATCGCCCCCCTCGCCGTCCGCACCGCCGACCGCCCCGGCACCTTCTCCGTCCTGATGCCGGTCCGCCTCCCCGCCTGACCCGGCTGTCCGATCTCAGTGAGGCTGGGCCATGACGGTGCTGCGACCAGCAATGGTTTGGATCGAGTGAGACAGGTGGTCCTGGCCTGTCTCACTCAACCTGTAGCTTCCTGCCCTCCGTGTCCGCCCCTGTGGCGGGACGCGGAGGACAGGAAGGGGCCGAAATCCCGTCGCAGCGGCTCCGGATCCTCCGGGATGCTTGGCTCATGCGCGTGAACTTCGACGGGATTACTCCAGTGCCGCGGATGCTGCTGCTCAGCGAGTTCGTGCTCCACTCTGACTTCCATGTCGGACTCGACAAGCCGGTGTTCGTCGCAGCGGGGGACCGGGTCTCATGCGAGGACGACGACGTCGTGGTGACTCGCCCGAGTGGTGAGCGACGCAGGCACCCGGCCAGCAACAGGTACTGGATCTGCCGCTGGTAGGTCCAGGTGTAGAGACCGCCGTTCCCCCAGCCGGGAGTCGCGGCGGTGCACGCGCTCAGGGGAGGTTATCGCTGACGATCCTGCAGTGCTGACGGTCCGTCGACCAGATGATCTCGAACTCATTGGCCGACAACCACTGTGGGTCGTGCCCTTCCCACTCAGAGATGGGCGGTCCTGCAGTGAGACCGTGGGCGCTTTCGTACTCGGCCGACCGGCCGTCTCCTTGGGCTTCCTGCCGGTCGACCAGCGAGGCGGCGGCCAAGGCCTTGCCTCCGGGCTCCTGCACCTCGACTTGCCGGATCGCGTGCCCATCGGTCTCCAGCTCGAAGTAGAACGAGACGACTTCCTCGTCCCAGAAGCAGCGAAGCCAGCGTGTCCCTGGTTCAGGGTGCGGGCGCGAGCTCCAGCTCAGGAAGACCGAGACAGATCAGAAGCTGGCCGAGGTCGACTGAGACACGCGGTCACGGTGCAGAACGGCCGAGACTTGTTCACCTTCATGGAGGCCGGACAGCCCCGTCCCGGGCCGGCCGTTTGCTGGTGCTAGCAATGTGCTTGCAATTGCAAGCGCGGTGGGGCAGGGTGTTCGCATGGCCTCACTGAACGTCGGCCCGCTGGGCGAGTACATCCGCGAGCAGCGGCGCAATGCGCAGTACTCGCTGCGGCAGCTGGCGGAGGCCGCCGGCGTGTCCAACCCCTACCTCAGCCAGATCGAGCGAGGGTTGCGCAAGCCGAGCGCGGAGATCCTGCAGCAGATCGCCAAGGCGCTGCGGATCTCGGCGGAGACGCTCTACGTCCAGGCCGGAATCCTGGAGGAACGGCGGGGTGAGGGCCTGGAGCTGCGGGCCTCGATCCTGGCCGATCCGCTGATCAACGAGCGGCAGAAGCAGGCGCTGCTCGCGGTCTACGACGCCTTCCTCAAGGAGAACGCCGCCGGGCGGCCGTCCGGCGCCGGCCCGGCGAGGGCAGCGGCGGCGGACCCGGCGACGAAAGCGGACGGAGCCGCGGACGGAGTCGAAGGTCCGGCCGGGGGCGTGGGCGTGAGTACGGACGAGCACCGGGGCAAGGCACCCTAAACACCACGGGAGGACCGGCCATGCCGATCACGGACGACATCAAGAAGACCCTGACCGACCCGACCCCGCTCTACGCCCTCGCCGGCGCCGGGGACCTCGCCTACGAGAAGCTGCGCGAGGTGCCGGGCCGGGTGGAGGCACTCGCGGCCGACCGCAAGGGCACCCAGGAGAAGGCCACCGCCGCGCTGGCCGAGGCCCAGGCCCGGCTGGTCGACGCGCAGGCCAAGGTCAGCGGCTCGGTGACCGCCCTGCCGACCGACCTGAAGGCACTGCAGGAGAAGGCGCAGACCTTCGCCCTCCAGCAGGTCGGCCGCGCCGTCGAGCTGGCGGTCAAGGCCAAGGAGACCTACGACGAGCTGGCCGAGCGCGGCAAGGTCGCGGTGGACCGGGGCCGTGGCGCCGACGCCGAGGTCGTCGCCGGTGCGGGCGAGGCGGTCGCCGAGCGGGTGGACGCGGAGTCCGCCGAGGCGGGCGAGCTGGTCGAGGGCGAGCTGGTCGAGGACGAAGCGCCCGTCGCCCCGAAGCGCGGCCGGTCCCGCAAGAGCGCGGAGTAGCTCCTCCCGGGCCGGGCCGGAGGTCCGGCACCCCGGGGCACGTCGGGTGCCGCCGGGCCGTTCGACCCCGTGGTGGACCCCGCGCCGTGCCAGGATGGGCGGGCAGGTGTGCCGCAGCGAGACGCAGAGGAGGCCGTGATGGGCGGAGTGGCCCAGATTCTGATCCTGGACTACTTGAACCCGTTCTGGTGGCTGGCCGTCGCCATCCTGGGCTACAAGCTGTTCGCGCTGGTCGACGCGGCCACCCGTCCGGAGGACGGGTACCGGGCGGCCGACAAGAAGACCAAGGGCTTCTGGCTGGCGATCCTCGGTATCGCGTTCGGTCTGGACCTGCTCTTCGGCGCCAACTTCATGACCAGCTTCCTCACCCTGGGGGGTCTGGTCGCCGCGATCGTCTACGTGGTCGACGTCCGCCCGGCGATCCGCGCGCTCACCGACCGGGGCGGCGGCCGGGGCGACCAGCGCAACATGGGGCCGTACGGGCCCTGGTAGCCGTAGCAGGCCCTGGCGACGGGGCCTGACAGCGCCCTCACGGCAGAGAACGGCCGAGCCCCGGTCCGTCCGGCGGGTCCACCCGCCCGGACAGCCGGGGCTCCGTGCTGCCCGCCTCCCGGCCGTCAGCCCAGGATCAGCTGCGCCGGGTTGCGCTCCAGCAGCAGCACCGCGACATCGTCCGTCAGGGCGCCGCCGTTCAGCTCCTCGACCTCGGCGATCGCGCTGTCGACCAGCCGCCCCCGGGTGAGCCCGGCGGACTGGTGGTCGCCGATCAGCTCGGCCAGGCCGTCCTGGCCGAGCCGGCGCGAACCGGCGCCGATCCGGCCCTCGATCAGTCCGTCCGTGTAGAGCAGCAGCCGCCAGCCGAGGGGCAGCTCCAAGGTGTGCGCCGGCCAGACGGCCTGGCCGTCGTCGCAGGGGAGCAGTCCGAGGGCGGGGCCGGCGTGCTCGGCGGGGAGGCCGATCGGGGTGTGGCCCTCGCCGAGCAGCAGCGGCGGGGGATGCCCGGCGAGGTAGAGCCGGGCCCGTTCGACGGCCCCGGGGGCGCTGGCGTCGGCCGGCTCGATGACCAGCATGCAGAGCGTCGCGAAGATCTCGTCGCTGCGCCGTTCGTGCTCCAGGACGTGCTGGAGGGTGGTCAGCAGGGTCTCGCCGGTGAGGCCGGCGAAGACCAGGGTGCGCCACGCTATCCGGAGCGCCACCCCGAGCGCGGCCTCGTCCGGTCCGTGGCCGCAGACGTCCCCGATCACCACGTGGACGGTGCCGTCGTCGGTGCGGACCGCGTCGTAGAAGTCGCCGCCGAGCAGGGCGCGGCGGCGGCCGGGCCGGTAGCGGCGGGTGAAGGAGAGGTTCGCGCCGTCGAGCAGCGGGGTGGGGAGCAGATGGCGCTGGAGGCGGGCGTTCTCCTGGCCGCGCAGCTCGGCCTCGACGAGCCGGCGCTGCGACTCGTCGGCGCGCTTGCGTTCGACGGCGTACCGCAGGGCGCGGGCGAGCAGCGGGCCGTCGGTCTCGTGCTTGATCAGGAAGTCCTGGGCGCCGGCGGCCACGGCGGCCGCTCCGAGTTGGGCGCCGGCGGCGTCGGTGAGCACCACGACGGCGGTGTGCGGTGCCCGGCGGAGTAGCTCGTGCAGCCCTTCCAGACCGTCGGACGGATCGGAGGGGTGGGGCAGGTCGGCGGGCGCGGCGAGGTCGAGCAGGACGCAGCTGAAGTCGCCGCCGCGGCCGGAATCGCCGCCGCGCGACCGGCTGCGCCGGGAGCCGGACGAGGTGGGGGCGAGCAGCCCGAAGGCCTGGTCGAGGCCGCGGGTCCAGTGGATCTCGATCGGGGCGCCGCTGTCGGCGACCGCGGCCTTGAGCAGCCGGGCGTCGGTGGCGTCGTCCTCGATGACCAGCAGTTTGAGCGGGGCGCTGGCGGGGGTGGTGGTCGAGGCCGGTCCGGCGGTGGCCTTCGACCGGGGACGGGGTATCGGCGCGGTGGCCTTGGCGGCGCGGTCCGACCGGTCCTGGGCGTGCCCGGGCCGGGCACCGCCCGGGGCGCCCGGCGAGCCCGGGGCACCAGGTGCCCGCCCGTCTCCCGTTGCGGGCATCGACTGATCCTCCCTTTCCCCGAGTGCGTAACGGCCGAGGTCCGTCCGCGGTGCCCGCTCGGCACCCTGCGTCGGGGAACTTCTCGCGACCATAACGTGATCTCCGGGTATTTCTCTGGCCGGCCGGCGCCGTTGTGGTTCGTGCCAAGCCGGTGGCAGTGTGACGGACGGGGCGGGGAAGCGAGCGGTGGCCCGTGGGGCGGGCGCTGGACGGGGCGGGAAGAAGGGTTGTGACATGGTGACGCGCATCACCCTGGTCGAGGGTGACATCACGGCGCAGCAGGTGGACGTGGTGGTGAACGCCGCGAATTCCTCACTGTTGGGCGGCGGTGGGGTGGACGGTGCGATCCACCGCCGGGGCGGACCTCGGATCCTGGCGGAGTGCCGCGAGCTACGGGCCTCACGGTACGGGCGGGGGCTGGCCACCGGGCAGGCGGTGGCGACCACGGCCGGTGACCTCCCGGCCCGCTGGGTGGTGCACACCGTGGGGCCGGTCCATCTGGCGGACGAGTACGAGGAGCGGGCGGAGCTGCTGGCCTCCTGCTACCGCGAGTCGCTCCGGGTGGCGGCGGAGCTGGGCGCGCGCACGGTGGCCTTCCCGGCGGTGTCGGCCGGGATCTTCGGGTGGCCGCCGGCGGATGCGGCCAGGATCGCGCTCGGGACCGTCGCGGCGGTGGTGGCGGAGCGCGAGGACGGGCCGGAGGAGGTGCGGTTCGTGCTGTTCGGGGCGGAGATGTACGAAATCTTCGCCGGCGTCGGACGGGAGCTGGGACTGACGGGGCAGGAGTGAGGTGCTGACCGGGTGCTCCCATGGTGGCGTGACGGGGCGTCAACACGCCAGAGATATTCGATAACTCGTTCGAGTGAATCCGTGGACTCGCTCGTGATCGCTCGGTGAGCTGCCCGCTCGGTGAGCTGCCCGTGCGATGACCTGCCCGCTCGGTGAGCTGCGCGTCCGGGGCCGCGTCCGGGGCTGAGGCTGGTGGATGCCCGGCGTCGCCCTGCGGCGGGAACCGCCCGCCCGCCCCCTAAGGAGCCAGGGCCGTCCAGGGCAGGGTGGCCTCCCCCTGCCGCCACCGGCCGCGCGCGTCCACCAGCGGCCAGGCCCCGGCCAGCGCGGTGCACGCGGCCACCCAGCGCTGCCGGGCGCCGAACGCCCCGTAGGGCGCGGCCGCGGCCCAGGCGCGGTCGAAGTCGCGGAGGAACGCGTGCACCGGCCGGCCCGGCACGTTGTGGTGGATCAGCGCCTTCGGCAGGCGTTCGGCCAGGTCGGACGGCCGGTCGAGGCCGCCCAGCCGGGCCGCGAAGGTGACCGTCCTGGGCCCCTCCGGGCCGAGTGCCACCCAGACGTGTCGGCGGCCGATCTCGTCGCAGGTGCCCTCGACCAGCAGCCCGTCCGGGGACAGCCGGGCGCACAGCCGCTCCCAGACCGAGGCCACCTGGGACTCGTCGTACTGGCGCAGCACATTGGCGGCCCGGATCAGCTGGGCGGACCCGCCGCCGTCCAGCGGGACCTCGAAGCCGCCGCGCCGGAAGGTCAGCAGCGGCGGCACCGCGTACCGCAGCGCCGCGGCGACCCGGGCCGGCTCGATCTCGATCCCGACCACCCGGACGTCCGGCCGCACCGTCCGCAGCCGCCCGGACAGCTCGACCGCCGTCCACGGGGCGGCGCCGTACCCGAGGTCGACGGCGGTCGGCGGGCGGTCGGCGGACCGCAGCGCGGGCCCGAGCGTGTGGGCGATCCAGCGGTCCATCCGCCGCAGCCGGTTGGTGTTGGTGGTGCCCCGGGTCACGGTGCCCACCGGCCGCCGGGCCGGTCCGCGGGCGGGCGCGGTCGCGGAATCGAAGGAGGAGGCGGCCATGTCCCTCAGGGTACGGGCCCGGCCACAGCCGGACGGCGGGCCGGTACGGAGGCGGGTCGGCGGAGCCCCGGGGCGGGCCCGCGGGCGTCGCGCGACGAAGTCCGGACCGGGCCCGGGCCGGGTTCGCACGGGTTCGCACGGGTTCGCACGGGTACGCACCGGGCCCACGGGCACCGGCCCCCGGCCACGTGGGCCATCTCATGCGGCGACCCGGGAATGCCGGTCGCCGATCGCGTGGTTGGGAGACTGTTGGTGATGTGTGCCCGGACGGGGCGGCAGGCCGACGCGTGCCCCGGCGAGCGTCCGGCCGGGTGGCGCGGGCGGCGGCGCACACGCCGAACAGCAGCAAGCAGGCAGCAGGCAAGGGCTGCGAGGCGGGCAGCACACGAGGAGGCTTCAGCCAGGTGATCCAGCACCCCGTCCGTTCGGTACGCCGTGCCCAGCCGGCCACGCCCGCGCGCGGCCGGCTCCAGTCGCTCGTCCAGGCCGGCCGGCGCCGCCCGCGCCGGATAGCCATGCTCAGCGTCCACACCTCCCCGCTGCACCAGCCGGGCACGGGCGACGCGGGCGGCATGAACGTCTACATCGTGGAGCTGGCCAAGCGCCTGGCCGCGCTCAACATCGAGGTCGAGGTCTTCACCCGGTCGATCTGCTCGGACGACGAGCCCACCGTGGAGCTGGCCCCGGGCGTGCTGGTGCGGCACGTCACGGCCGGTCCGTACGAGGGCCTGGTGAAGGAGGACCTGCCGGCCCAGCTGTGCGCCTTCACCCACGGGGTGCTGCGCACCGAGGCCGGCCACCGGCCCGGGCACTACGACCTGGTCCACTCGCACTACTGGCTCTCCGGCCAGGTCGGCTGGCTGGCCGCGCAGCGCTGGGGCGTCCCGCTGGTGCACACCATGCACACCATGGCGAAGGTGAAGAACGCGGCGCTGGCCGAGGGCGACACCCCCGAGCCGGCGGCCCGGGTGATCGGCGAGACCCAGGTGGTGGAGGCGGCCGACCGGCTGATCGCCAACACCACCGAGGAGGCCGCCGAGCTGGCCCGCTTCTACGCGGCCCGCCCCGAGCAGCTGGCCGTGGTCCACCCGGGCGTCAACCTGGACGTCTTCCGCCCCGGCGGGGCGGGCGCCCCGGCGGCGGCGGAGGCCCGCCGCGCGGCCCGGGCCCGGCTGGGACTGCCCGCCGACGCGGCGGTGCTGCTCTTCGCCGGCCGGATCCAGCCGTTGAAGGCCCCGGACGTGCTGCTGCGCGCGGTCGCGGTGCTGCTGGAGCGGCGTCCGGAGCTGCGCGAGCGGCTGGTGGTGCCGGTGGTCGGCGGCCCGTCCGGCACCGGCCTGGCCCGTCCGGAGAGCCTGCACAAGCTGGCCGCCCAGCTCGGGATCGGCGACGTGGTGCGCTTCCACCCGCCGGTCGGCCAGGCGATGCTCGCCGAGTGGTACCGGGCCGCGACAGCGCTGGTGATGCCCTCGTACAGCGAGTCCTTCGGGCTGGTCGCGCTGGAGGCGCAGGCCTGTGGCACACCGGTGGTCGCGGCCGCGGTGGGCGGCCTGCCGGTCGCGGTCCGGGACGGTTCGACGGGCACCCTGGTGCACGGCCACGACCCGGCGGACTGGTCGCGGGCGCTGGAGCCCTACGTCGTCGATCCGGAGCTGGTGGCCCGGCGGGGCGCCGCGGCGGCGCGGCACGCGGCCGGGTTCGGCTGGGAGACCGCGGCCGCGACCACGGCCGAGGTGTACGCCGGGACCCTGGCCCGCCCGGCCGGCCGGCTGACCGGGGCCCGCAGGCTGCTCGCCTGAGCGTCCTGCTCGCCTGCTCGCCTGCTCGCCTGCTCGCCTGAGCGGCCGGGGGGCGCGGGGGCGCCGGGCCCGTCGCGCCCGGTCCCGACGGGCGCTGCTGCGCGCGGCCGTACCCCCGAGTAACGTCAGCTCCATGGCATTCCGCACCAAGGACGAGGCCCTGACCCTCCTGCGCACCGCCCTGGACGAGGCCGGGGTGGCCTGGGAGCCGGCCCCCGCCGACCCGTACACCCTGGTGGCGGCCCTCCCGGGCACCCGGAAGCTGAGCACCACGTGTGCGCTGCGGATCGGTGACCACACCCTCTCGGTCAACGCCTTCGTGGTCCGGCGCCCGGACGAGAACCACGAGGCCGTCTACCGCTGGCTGCTGGAGCGCAACACCCGCCTGTACGGCGTGGCGTACGCGGTCGACCGGCTCGGCGACGTCTACCTGGCGGGCCGGCTGCCGCTGGAGGCGCTGACCCCGGACACCGTGGACCGGTTGCTGGGGACGGTGCTGGAGAACGCCGACGAGCCGTTCAACACGCTGCTGGAGCTGGGCTTCGCCACCGCGATCCGGCGGGAGTGGGAGTGGCGGACCAAGCGCGGGGAGTCGACCCGCAACCTGGCGGCCTTCGCCCACCTCGCCGCGCCCGCGACGGACACCGCTGCTACGGACGCCGCTGCTACGGACGCCGCCGCGGCGCCCGCCGCCGAGTAGCAAACCGACGCCGGCCGGGCCGGAACGCTCAGCCGCCCGTCGCGGCCCGCTCCGGCGCGGCGGTCTCCGTCGGGACCACCCGCACCGTTCCCGTCCCCAGCACGTCGGACTTCGCCAGCGCCGCCCCCGGCCGTCGGCCGAGCAGCACGTACCCGCCCGCGGCGACCGTGCCGAGCACCGCGCACGCCCCCCACATCACCCCGCTGCCGGCCCGCTCCAGCAGCACCCCGCCCGCGGCCGGCCCGAGGCAGGAGGCGAGCGACCAGGAGAGCGAGTAGACGCCCTGGTAGCGCCCCCGTGCCTCGGCCGGCGACAGCTCGGCGACCAGGCCCATCATGGTCGGCGCGTTCAGGATCTCGCCGAGCGTCCAGACCACGACGGTGAGGGCGTAGAACCAGGCCGAGGAACCGGCCAGCGAGGTCAGTCCGAAGCCCCAGCCGATGAACAGTGCGCTGGCGACGAGCAGTGCGGTCCGGTCCCGGCGTTCCATCCACCGGGTGAGCGGGATCTGGAGCACCACGATCAGCAGGCCGTTGAGGCCGATCACCAAGCCGTACTGGGTGGAGGTGATGCCGGCCCGGCCCATGTCCACGGCCAGCGTGGTGGAGCCCTGCTGGGCGACCAGGGCGAGCAGCAGGTTGAGCGCCACCACCGCCATGAAGCGGCCGTCCCGGAAGACCGCGACGAGGCCGATCCTCGGCCGCGCCCTCGCGTCGTCCGCGGTCAGGGCGGGCGTGTCGGGCTTGGTCTCCGGGATGCGGACGAAGATGACCACCGCGCAGATCACCGTGGAGAGCGCGTCCAGCAGGAAGAGCGTGAGGTAGCCGTGGGTGGCGATCAGTCCGGCCGCCGCCGCGGAGAGGCCGAAGCCGATGTTGATCGCCCAGTAGTTCAGCGCGAAGGCGCGGACCCGGTGCTCGGCGGGCACGATGTCCGCGATGATCGCCGAGGTGGCGGGCCGGGTCGCGTTGTTGCAGAAGCCGACCAGGAAGGCGACCACCGCGATGGCCACCTGGCCGTCGGTGAAGCCGAGCACCGCGGTGAACAGCGCGGTCCCGAGCTGCGCGGCGACCAGCGTCGGCCGCCGTCCGATCCGGTCGCTCAGTACCCCGGCGACGAGCGAGGCGATCGCCGAGCCCAGGCCGAACAGCGAGGCGACCAGCCCCGCGTAGGAGGCCGAGTAGCCGCGCTCGGTGGTCAAGTAGAGTGCCAGGAACGTCACCACGAACGCGCCCAGCTTGTTGATCAGGGTGCTGGTCCAGAGCCACCAGAACTGCCGCGGCAGTCCGCTCATGGCTTCGACGACGCCTCTGGCCATGCGGGCTGGGACAAGAACGGGCATGTGGGGGCTCCCGGGCAGGCGGCCGACCGCCGAGCGCGCGGGCAGGACCGCTCGGCGAGTAGGTAAGTGTCACTGATACGATGCACACCTTACTCGTCAGGGGAGCCGCCCACCAGGGGTTTTAGCGGGCTCCACTAAGCTGGGCGCCATGGCTGACACGACGTACCGACTCATCCTGCTCCGCCACGGCGAGAGCGAGTGGAACCAGAAGAACCTGTTCACCGGTTGGGTCGACGTCGACCTCAACGAGAAGGGCGAGAAGGAGGCCGCGCGCGGCGGAGAGCTGCTCGCCGCCGAGGGCTACCTCCCGGACGTCCTGCACACCTCGCTGCTGCGCCGTGCCATCCGGACCTCGCAGATCGCCCTGGACAAGGCCGACCGCCACTGGATCCCGGTCAGCCGCAGCTGGCGCCTGAACGAGCGGCACTACGGCGCGCTCCAGGGCAAGGACAAGGCCCAGACCCTGGCGGAGTTCGGCGAGGAGCAGTTCCAGCTCTGGCGCCGCTCGTACGACACCCCGCCGCCGGTGCTGGCCGACGACTCCGAGTACTCGCAGGCCGGTGACGCCCGCTACGCCGGGATCCCGAGCGAGCTGCGTCCGCGCACCGAGTGCCTCCAGGACGTCGTCGAGCGGATGCTGCCGTACTGGTACGACGCCATCGTCCCGGACCTCACCGCAGGCCGGACGGTCCTGGTCACCGCCCACGGCAACAGCCTGCGCGCGCTGGTCAAGCACCTCGACGGCATCTCCGACGCCGACATCGCGGGCCTGAACATCCCGACCGGCATCCCGCTGGTCTACGAGCTGGACGCCGACTTCAGGCCGACCGTCCCCGGCGGCCGCTACCTCGACCCGGACGCTGCCGCCGCCGCGATCGAGGCGGTCAAGAACCAGGGCAAGAAGTAACCCGGAACGGCCGTCGAGGGCCCCGCTCCCGGTGTCCGGGAGTGGGGCCTTTCGCGTTCAACTTCCTGGTGGTGGCGAGGAGTTGAGCCGGTCCGCGAAAGTGGTTCAGACCATTGACGGCCCCGGTGGCGGCTCCTACCGTGTGAGCACCGACCCGGCGCAGGCATGTCGAGCCCCCCACGCGCGCGTGTCCGCGCCCGGCGCACTCTCCACCCACCCCCACGGAGGAGCACCATGCGCACACGCCATGTCGTCGGAGCCGTGATCGCCGCCCTGTCGGTGCCGGTCGCGGTCGCCCTGCCGGCCCGGTCGCACGGCTACATCAGCACCCCGCCCAGCCGGGCCGCGCTCTGCGCGGCGGGCACCGTGAAGGACTGCGGCGCGATCCAGTGGGAGCCGCAGAGCGTCGAGGGGCCGAAGGGCTTCCCGAGCAGAGGTCCGGCCGACGGCACGATCTGCGCCGGCGGCAACAGCCGGTTCGCCGAACTGGACGACCCGCGCGGCGGCGGCTGGCCGACCACGGCCGTCTCGGCGGGCCAACGGCTCACCTTCACCTGGAAGTTCACCGCCCGGCACGCCACGACCGGCTTCAAGTACTACCTGACCGGGGCGGGCTACGACGCCACCCGGAAGATCACCCGGGCCGACCTGGAGCCGACCCCGTTCCTGAACGTCCCCTACAACGGCACGCAGGTGCCCAGCACCCTCAGCCACACCGCGACCCTGCCGGGCGGTCGGACCGGGCACCAGGTGGTCGTCGCGGTCTGGGAGATCGCGGACACCGGCAACGCCTTCTACTCCTGCACCGACGTCAGGTTCTGACGCCGGTCGCTCCGGTGGACCCCGTCGGCGTCCCGGCGGTGCGGAGTCCGGGGTGCGCGGCCGTCTCCCACGGCGGCCGGGCACCCCGGAGCTCCGCGGCGGCACCGGGGACGGGTCCGGCGGAGCGGACGGGCCGGACGCCTCTCAGTGGCCGCAGCAGCCGCCGTCGACCCCGCCGCACTGGCAGGGCGCGCCGGACTGGCAGCCGCAGCCGCAGCCCGGACCGCAGCCGCACCCGGCGGCGAGGACGGGAAGCAGCCCGGGGGTGGGCGGTTCTACGGTGTCGGGAGCCGATGCCGGGCCGGTCGGGTTTGCCTTCATCGCGCGGACCCCTCCTTCTGACGGGCACGCTTCGGTGCCCACGGGATCGAGTGAAACCGCCGACCGGAGGAGGCGTCAACGGGCGCGCGGTGGTGGGGAGTCCACGCAGGTGTGCTTCCCCACCACCCTCGGTCGGGGTTTAGCCGTTCCCGGGGCCGGGCGCCGACCGCAACGGGCGTCCGCCGGAAGGTCAGTCGAGCTGGGCCGCTGCCTCGGAGGCGGCGACGAACTCGGCCACGTGCTCGCCGGTCACCAGGTACACCACGCGCTTGGCCACCGAGACGGCGTGGTCGGCGAAGCGCTCGTAGTAGCGGCCGACCAGGGTGACGTCCACCGCGGTCTCGATGCCGTGGTGCCAGCGGTCGTCGATGAGGTGCGCGAACAGCTCGCGGTGCAGCGCGTCGATCGCGTCGTCGTCCTGCTCCAGCTCCAGCGCCTTGTCGACGTCCTTGGTGGCGATCACCAGGCCGGCCTTGGCCACCAGCCGCTGGGCGAGCTGGCCCAGCTCCAGGACGGTCGAGTGCAGGTCGGCCGGGACGGCGCACTCGGGGTAGCGCAGCCGCGCGACCTTGGCGACATGGCGGGCGAGGTCACCGCAGCGCTCCAGGTCGGCGCTCATCCGCAGCGAGGTCACGACGATCCGCAGGTCCGTGGCGACCGGCTGCTGGCGGGCGAGCAGGTCGATCGCCCGGTTCTCCAGGTCGTGGTGCAGGTCGTTGACCTTGCCGTCGGCGGCGATCACGCTCTCCGCCAGCGCCAGGTCCGCGTCGAGGAGCGCGGTGGTGGCGCGCCCGAGAGCGGAGCCGACCAGCCGGGCCATCTCGACCAGGCTGTCGCCGATCGAGTCGAGTTCCTCGTGGTACGCGTCGCGCATTGTTCTCTCCTCAGTAGCTGTGTCGGTGGCGGTGCCGACCGGTCCTCGGTACGACCGTCCGAACGGCGCACCAATGACCGCTGCTGGTGGCGCGCATCGTACGCGCGCACCCGGGGTGGCGGACGGCTGTTCGGCCGGGCCACCCGTCCCACACGGGCTCCGCTGCCCACTCTGGGCCGTCCGGGCGACCGCCCACGGCCTGTCCGGTGAATCAGCAGCTACTTGAAGGTGAATTCTCGGCAACGCGCGGTCGATCCCTTGACCCGGCCCTGGGGGAGCGGCCGCATCGTGCGCTTAGGCTGGCGCTATGGACGTGAACGTGGCCGCCGCCGCTGCCTGCGCCATAGCCGGGCTCGGCGTCGGCCTCACGGCCTCGATCGCTTTCCGTTGGAGCGAACGCGAGCAGGCGAAGGGCAGGCGCGGCGGCACCAATCGGAATCAGGGCCTCGGCCCCGTGCAGGAACCCCCGCTCCCGCCGGGCGTCGACACGGTCCTCTCCGTGCTGCGCTCCTGCGCGATCGTGCTCGGCGAGGGCGACGAGGTGGTCAAGGCCAGCTCGGCGGCGTACGCGATGGGCCTGGTCCGCGGTGGCGCGGTCGCCGTGGACCAACTGCTCGCGCTGGCCAGGGGCACCCGCCGGGACGGCGAGATCCGGCAGATCGAGCTGGAGCTGCCCCGCCCGGGCGCGGCACGGGCCGCCGACCCGCTGGCGGTCTCGGTCCGGGTCGCCCCGCTGGGCTCCCGGCTGGTCCTGGTGCTGGTCGAGGACCAGACCGAGCGCCGCCGGGTGGAGGCCGTCCGCCGGGACTTCGTGGCCAATGTCAGCCACGAGCTCAAGACCCCGGTCGGCGCGCTCTCGCTGCTCTCCGAGGCGGTCGCCGACGCGGCCGACGACCCGGAGGCGGTGCAGCGCTTCGCCGGCCGGATGCAGATCGAGGCGACCAGGCTGGCCAGCCTGGTCCAGGAGATCATCGACCTCTCCCGGGTGCAGGACGACCGGCTGATGGTCGACCCGGAACCGGTCGCGGTGGACGAGCTGATCGCCGAGGCGATCGACCGCTGCCGCCAGCAGGCCGCCGCCAAGCAGATCCTGATCGCGGCCGGCGGCATCGCCGGCCTCTACCTGCACGGCAACCGGGGCCAGCTGGCCGCCGCACTCGGCAACCTGGTCGAGAACGCGGTCAACTACAGCCCGCCCCGGACCAGGGTCGCGATCGCCACCCGCAGGATCTCCAGCGCCGCCGCCCTGGGCGAGGCCGACGGCGAACTCATCGAGATCTCCGTGACCGACCAGGGCATCGGCATCTCGGAGAAGGACCGCGAGCGGGTCTTCGAACGGTTCTACCGGGTGGACCCGGCGCGCTCCCGGCAGACCGGCGGCACCGGTCTCGGTCTGTCGATCGTCAAGCACGTGGCCGCCTCCCACGGCGGCACCGTCTCGGTGTGGAGCGTCGAGGGCCAGGGCTCCACCTTCACCGTCCGCCTGCCCGCAGGGCAGGCCCCCGTGGACCGGCCCCTGGTGGGCGGGTTCCCGCAGTCCTTGTCAGAAACAACCCCACAGCTTGCCCCGGAGGCCTGATCGTGACCCGAGTACTGGTGGTCGAGGACGAGGAGTCGTTCAGCGACGCTCTCTCGTACATGCTCCGCAAGGAAGGCTTCGAGGTGGCCATCGCCGCCACCGGCCCCGACGCCCTGGAGCAGTTCGAACGGAACGGCGCCGACCTCGTCCTGCTCGACCTGATGCTGCCGGGGCTGCCCGGCACCGAGGTCTGCCGCCAGCTTCGGGTCCGCTCCAATGTGCCGGTGATCATGGTCACCGCCAAGGACAGCGAGATCGACAAGGTGGTCGGGCTGGAGATAGGCGCGGACGACTATGTCACCAAGCCCTACTCCACCCGTGAGCTGGTCGCCCGGATCCGCGCGGTGCTGCGCCGCCGCGGCGAGAACGAGGGCCCCGGCGACGGCGGCGGCCCCGGCGCCCTGGAGGCGGGGCCGGTCCGGATGGACGTCGACCGGCACGTGGTGACCGTGGACGGCGCCAAGGTCGACCTCCCGCTCAAGGAGTTCGACCTGCTGGAGATGCTGCTGCGCAACGCCGGCCGGGTGCTCACCCGGATGCAGCTGATCGACCGGGTCTGGGGCGCGGACTACGTCGGCGACACCAAGACGCTGGACGTCCACGTCAAGCGCCTGCGGGCGAAGATCGAGCCGGACCCGGGCGCGCCGCGCTACCTGGTCACGGTGCGTGGCCTCGGCTACAAGTTCGAGCCGTAAACCGACCGGTTCGTGCCGTGAGCCGGCAGTGCCGGCCCCGAACCCAGGCGAACGCCCCCTCCGGATCCCTCCGGAGGGGGCGTTCCCCTTGTGCGGCCCTGTGGGTGCGGCTCGCGGTGCGGCCCTGTGGGTGCGGCCGTGACTCAGTGGGCGGCCGGAGCGGTCGTGCCCGCGGCCGGAGCGGCCGGGGTGGTGGCGCCGGTGGCGGGGGCGGTGGCCTTCGGCGGCACGGCCGCCGGGGCGGCGGTCGGGCCGAAGCCCTTGTAGAGGCCCTTGTTCGGGCTGACCTGGGCCTCGGCCTCGAGCTTCTCGTGGTTCCTGAACCCGAACGACGCGGGCACGTAGCCGCCGACGCTCACGGTGGTGGAGGCGATCCTGGCGGTCGGGCCGCCCGGGCCGCCGAGCAGCACCGCGCCGCCGGCCGGGACGACGATGGCGGGCAGGGCGGCGCCCTTGTCGTCGGCGAAGGTGGCGGTCGCCCCGTCGCCGACGGTGACGGACTGCAGCTCGAGCGCCTCGGTCCCGCTGTTGCTGATGTTCACCGTCACGTTGGCGGGACCGGTGTGCTCACCCGAGGACTCGTCCGCGGTGACCACGACGATGTTGTTCAGGCGGATGTCGGTGCCCAGGGTCGCCGACGCGTTGTCGGGCTTGACCTCCAGGGTCTCCGGGGTGTTCCCGGCGGCACAGGAGGACAGCGAGGCGATGGCGAGGGCGGCGATGGCGGCGATGCCGCCGCGTCGAAGGCTGCGGCTCACGGCGGCGGCTTCTCCTAGGTCACGTGTCGATAGGTCAGGTTCAGATTATCGACCACGCTTATGCCGTCCTCACGGGGTGGTCCCTTCGGGTCACGATCCACCCGCCCGGACCTCCGGACGGCGGCATGTCCGCGTGTTCAGGTCAATCAACGACCAAGATCGGATCACGATCGGGAAACGGCCCGATAAACGGTGAAAACCCAAGATCAAATCATGGTTTCGGGAGCGTTGCCAGAGGTTTCGGCAGGCAGTGGAACCGCCTCCGACCTGCGGGAAGCTCTCCTCGAACACCGGTCGCAGCACGTCATGGGGGTCCTTGTCAAGCCCCGAGACCGGCCCTGACCTGCGAAAACGCCCTTCGGGTGCGCCGAAAAGCGTGTTATTCTGGAAAGCCACGGAAGGGGTCCTGTCACATGACGTTCAAGGTTGGCGACACGGTGGTCTACCCCCATCACGGGGCCGCACTGATCGAGGCCATCGAAATTCGCCAGATCAAAGGTGTGGACAAGACCTACCTGGTGCTCAAGGTGCAGCAGGGAGACCTGACGCTCCGCGTGCCCGCCGAGAACGCTGAGTTCGTCGGCGTGCGCGATGTGGTCGGCCAGGAGGGTCTGGACCGGGTCTTCGAGGTGCTTCGCGCACCGTACACCGAAGAGCCGACCAACTGGTCCCGTCGCTACAAGGCTAATCTCGAGAAGCTCGCCTCGGGTGACGTTATCAAGGTCGCCGAGGTTGTGCGCGACCTGTGGCGTCGCGAGCGCGAGCGCGGCCTCTCCGCCGGAGAGAAGCGCATGCTCGCCAAGGCGCGCCAGATCCTCGTCAGCGAGCTCGCGCTGGCGGAGAACACCAACGAGGACAAGGCGGAGACGCTGCTCGACGAGGTGCTCGCCTCGTAGCGGCCGTCCGCTCCACAACGCTCACAGCGCCCGATGCCGGCGCGCCGCCCACCGGACCGACGGTCCGTGGGTGGTGCAGTGGCACTTCGGGCGCTGAGGCGTGTCCGGACGACGCCCCCGCACCCGACGGCCTGGCCGGCCTCGGGTCTGCATGACCGTTTCTGCTGATCTTGCGGGCGGAAGACGGTGGTGCTTCGGAAGGGGTCCGCGCCCGTCGTGCACGCCATGGCCATACCCACTTCGCCGAAGGAGTGAAACCTGAACGCCACAGGAGCAATCGCAGCAGCAGTGGTGCCCGCCGCCGGCCGCGGTGAGCGGCTCGGACCCGGCGCCCCCAAGGCCCTGCGTGACCTGGGCGGCGTGCCGCTCCTGGTGCACGCGGTCCGGGCACTGACCCGCAGCCGGGCGGTCGGCCTGGTCGTGGTCGCGGCGCCCGCCGACGGTGTGGCCGAGGTGGTCGCCCTGCTCGACAGCCACGGTCTCGAGGGCAAGGACATCAGGGTGGTGGCCGGCGGGGACACCCGGCAGGAGTCGGTCCGCCTGGGGCTGGCCGCCATCCCGGCCGAGGTCGGGATCGTGCTGGTGCACGACGCGGCCCGGCCGCTCGTCCCGGTGGAGGTGGTGGACGCGGTCGCGTCCGCCGTCCGGGCCGGGGCCGAGGCGGTGGTGCCGGCGGTGCCGCTGGCCGACACCGTGAAGCGGGTCGAGCCCGTCCGGGGCGGGCCCGAGCCGGTGCTCGACACACCCGACCGGGCCACTCTGCGCGCGGTGCAGACCCCGCAGGGCTTCCGCCGGGACACCCTGGCCGAGGTGCACGCCAAGGCGCTGGCGGAGGAGTCGGCGGGGGCCGAGGGCGGTCTGCCGCCGGTCACCGACGACGCCGGACTGGTGGAGCGCTTCGGCGGCCGGGTGGTCGTGGTGCCCGGTCACGAGGAGGCCTTCAAGGTGACCCGTCCGCTGGACCTCGTCCTCGCCGAGGCCGTGCTCGCCCGCCGGAGGGCCGCCGATGCCTACTGAGCCGCACACCCCCGTACTGCCCCGGGTGGGCGTCGGCACCGATGTGCACGCCTTCGAGTCCGGCCGCCCGCTGTGGGTGGCCGGGCTGGAGTGGCCGGACGCCGAGGTGGGCCTGGCCGGGCACTCGGACGCCGACGTGGCCGCGCACGCGGCCTGCGACGCGCTGTTCTCGGCCGCCGGGATCGGCGACCTGGGCGCCCACTTCGGCACCGACCGCCCGGAGTGGGCCGGCGCGTCCGGGGTGAAGCTGCTCGGCGAGGCGGCCCGGCTGGTGCGCGAGGCCGGGTTCGAGATCGGCAATGTGGCGATCCAGGTGATCGGGATCCGGCCGAAGATCGGCAAGCGCCGGGCGGAGGCGCAGGCCGCGCTCGGTGCCGCGGTCGGCGCTCCGGTCTCGGTCTCCGGCACCACCACCGACGGGCTCGGCCTCACCGGCCGGGCCGAGGGCCTCGCCGCGATCGCCACCGCCCTGGTGTACGAACGGCGTTGACCCGCCCCGTTGCTCGTCGGCGGCGGTGGCCCGGCGCCGGACCGGGGCGCCCGCAGCGGAAATAGACCGGGGGTGACGGGTGTTCAACACCCTTTGCCGGAGCCCGAATCGCTACTCTTCGATGCGGGTTCGACCCGATGCGGGTTCGCCCCAGCAGTCGCCTTTCCACCGCCGCTCGACGAGAAGAACGAGGTCCCGATGGCCGCACACCTCTCCGACCAGGCCAAGGCCCTGGTCGACGACAAGAGCTTCGCCGTGATCACCACCCTCCAGCCGGACGGCAGCCCGCAGTCCTCCGTGGTCTGGGTGAAGCGCGACGGCGAGGACATCCTGTTCTCCACGGTCGAGGGGCGCCGCAAGCACCTCAACCTGTTGAAGGACCCGCGGGTCTCGCTGCTGATCAACCCGCCGGAGAACCCGTACACCTACCTGGAGGTCCGCGGCGAGGTCTCGCTGACCCGGGAGGGCGGCCGGGAGCTGATCGACGAGCTGTCGCTCAAGTACCGCGGCGAGGCGGCGTACGGCTTCGACGGCCCGGAGGACGTGCGGGTGGTCGTGCGGCTCACCCCGCGGAAGGTCGTCGGCTCGATCTGAGCCCACCGCGCCCACCGGGAGCGGAGCGGCGTCCCGGGGAGGCCCCTCGGGACGTCACCCGGGACACTGCCCGGGACACTGCTCGGGACGGCACCCAGGGCGTCACCCGGGACGTCACGCGGCGGAAAAGCATCCGCCGCGGTCTTGACATTTCGGAATGTCGCGAGGCACCCCCCGCTGCCCACTACGCTTGACGCTGTGAGCATTCGCCTGTACGACACCAGCACCCGCCAGGTACGCGACTTCGTCCCGCTTGTACCGGGTTGTGTCTCGATCTACCTGTGCGGCGCTACCGTCCAGTCGGCGCCACACATCGGGCACATCCGGTCCTACCTCAACTTCGACGTGATGCAGCGGTGGTTCGCCTACCGCGGCTACCAGGTCACCTTCGCCCGGAACGTCACCGACATCGATGACAAGATCATCGCCAAGGAGCGCGAGCTCGGCACGCCGTGGTGGCAGATCGCCTACGAGAACGAGCGTGCCTTCAACGACGGTTACGACGCGCTGGGCTGCCTGCGGCCGACCGTCGAGCCCCGGGCCACCGGACACATCCCCGAGATGGTCGCGATGATGCGCGGACTCATCGAGAAGGGCCACGCCTACGCGGCGGAGGGCAACGTCTACTTCGACGTGAAGTCCTACCCCGACTACCTCGCGCTCTCCAACCAGAAGCTGGAGAACCTCCAGCAGCCCAGCGGCGACGGCGAGACCGGCAAGCGCGACCCGCGCGACTTCGCGATGTGGAAGGCGGTCAAGCCGGGTGAGCCCAGCTGGGACACCCCGTGGGGCAGAGGCCGTCCGGGCTGGCACCTGGAGTGCTCGGCGATGGCCCACAAGTACCTGGGCGAGGCCTTCGACATCCACGGCGGCGGTCTCGACCTGATCTTCCCGCACCACGAGAACGAGATCGCCCAGTCCAGGGCCTTCGGTGACGACTTCGCCGGCTTCTGGGTGCACAACGCCTGGGTCACCATGGCCGGCGAGAAGATGAGCAAGTCCCTCGGCAACTCGGTGCTGGTCTCCGAGATGGTCCGCCGCTGGCGGCCGATCGTGCTCCGCTACTACCTGGCCGCCCCGCACTACCGCTCGATGATCGAGTACAGCGAGGAGTCGCTGCGCGAGGCCGAGGCGGGATTCGGCCGGATCGAGGGCTTCATCCAGCGCGCCGTGGAGCGCTGCGGCACGGTCGACGCGGCGCCCGAGGTACCGCCGGCCTTCGCCGAGGCGATGGACGACGATCTGGGCGTGCCGCAGGCACTCGCGGTCGTGCACACCGCCGTCCGCCAGGGCAACAGCGCCCTCACCGCGGACGACAAGGAGAACGCGGTGGCGCGATTGGCCGAGGTCCGTGCGATGCTCGGAGTACTGGGACTCGACCCGCTCGACCCGCAGTGGGCCGGGGCGGAGCGCGGTGAGGACCTGCACGGCGTCGTCGACTCGCTGGTCCACCTGGTGCTGGAGCAGCGCCAGGCGGCGCGGGCCCGCAAGGATTTCGCGACCGCGGACGCCATCCGCGACCAGCTCGGCCTGGCCGGGCTGGCGATCGAGGACACCCCGTCCGGCCCGCGCTGGACGATCAACAGCCAGTAACCCCCGGGTGACCGAGGGGTGAGCGGTGGGCCGTACCGGACCGGTGCGGCCCTCCCGCATGACGGAACGCATGCCGTCGACCGCACCGGCCCGAGCCGGCGCGGTCGGCCATGCCGGACAGACAGACAGGAAGTACAGCCATGGCCGGCAACAGCCAGCGCAGGAACCGCCGCAACCCCGGGTCGAAGAAGGGCGCGAGTGTCGGTACCGGCGGCCACAGCCGGAAGGCACTCCAGGGCAAGGGCCCGACGCCGCCCGGAACGGAGCGCAAGGGTCACCCGAAGCAGCGGGCCGCCAACGCCGCGGTCAAGCGTGAGCGGGACGCCAAGGCCCGCGCCGGCATGCGCCGGGCCGGCGGCGGCGGCCGGGGCGGCCGCGGCGGCGCCGGCTCCGCCGAGCTGGTCTTCGGCCGCAACTCGGTGGTGGAGGCCCTGCAGGGCGGCGTGCCGGCCAACGCGCTCTACGTCCAGCAGTTCGTCGACACCGACGACCGGGTCCGCGACGCCTTCCAGGCCGCCAACGACCGGGGCATCCCGCTGATGGAGGCCCCGCGCCCGCAGCTGGACCAGATGACCGGTGGGATGAACCACCAGGGCCTGGTGCTCCAGGTCCCGCCGTACGAGTACGCCCACCCCGACGACCTGCTGGCCGGGGCCGCGGACTCCGGCGACGACGCGCTGATCGTGGCGCTGGACGGGGTGACCGACTCCCGCAACCTGGGCGCCGTGGTCCGTTCCGCCGCCGCGTTCGGCGCGCACGGCGTGGTGATCCCGGAGCGCCGGGCGGCCGGTATGACCGCCGGTGCCTGGAAGACCTCCTCGGGCGCTGCGGCCCGGCTGCCCGTCGCCCGGGCCACCAACCTGACCCGCGCCCTGGAGGCGTACCAGAAGGCCGGTCTGACCGTGGTCGGCCTGGCCGCCGACGGCGCGGCCGAGATCGGCGACCTGGAGGTGCTGACCGGGCCGGTGGTGATCGTCGCGGGCAGCGAGGGCAAGGGCCTGTCCCGGCTCGTCGCGGAGACCTGCGACGTGCTGGTGCGGATCCCGATGTCCGGGCTCACCGAGTCGCTGAACGCCGGTGTCGCGGCGGGCGTCGTCCTGTACGAGGCGGCCCGGCTGCGCCGCAAGGTCGGCTGACCCTCCGGTCCGGCCGGCGGTAGCCGCACACCGCGGGGGCTCGGCGCAAGGCGTTCTCCGGAACCGCCCACCGTCCGCCCGCAATCAATGGAAAGCGATCGGATCCGCCCGGATCCGATCGCTTTTCTCATGATCACTTCAAGGGGACTCCCGATATCCACTCGGGAGAGTGTCCTATCCGGGTGTCACCCGGTTAGACGGGCGTGGACACCAGAACACCTCGGCGCCCGCTCCTGGGCGGTGGCAGCACCGCGATAGACGCGGGCCCCGGCCTCAACACCGTCAAGGTGCCGTCGGACCCCTCACGGCTCAGCAGCACCCAGGCGAGCTTCCGGCTCCGGCTCGGCACCCCGGTGGCGCCGCTGATCGACGCCCCGGCCGGACTGCTGTCCACCGGCGCCGCGTTCGGCGACCCGTACGGCACCCAGGGCCTGATCCGCCGCCCGTCGGTCACCCCGCAGGTGGTCGTCCCGGCCGGCGACGTCTCGGCGCTCGCCGGGGCGCCGCCGCGCCGCAAGGGCCGGGTCACCCCGGTCACCTGGACCGGCGAGGCGCGGCCGGACGACGTCGCGGCCACCCGGCTGCTGGAGGCCGTCCGGCTGGGCGGCGTCCCGGCCGGGGTCGGCGGACGCGGGGGAGGCCGCTCCGGCGGCTCCCTGGCGGACGCGGACACCCAGCTGGTCCCGACGTACGGCGGGGCCCGGACGGTGCCGCGCCAGCCGCGCGAGGGCGACGGCACCGCCACCGAGGGCGGCGTCGGCCCGGTCGGCGCGCCGCAGGGCTGGACGCCCAGCGGTGAGCTGCCCGAGGTCTCGGCCGCCGGGGCCGAGGGCAAGCAGCCCTGGTACCCCGGCCGCCGGGTGGACCTCGGCCTGGTGCTGCTGCCGCTGCGCGCGGTGCTCGGCTCGCTCTCCGTCTACGCCGGGTTCAGCAAGCTCTGCGACCCGGTGTACTTCGACGGCGGCGAGCGCGGCTCGATGATGCGCTGGCTGTCCTCGCTGCACCCCTGGAAGGTCGCCGAGCCGCTGCTGTCCTTCGCCATGGCGCACCCGGTCGGCTCCGGACTGGTGGTGTCGTTCACCGAGATCGTGGTCGGTGTGCTCACCGTCCTCGGGCTCTGGCAGCGGCTCGCGGCCGGGGCGGCGATGGCGCTGTCCGCCGTACTGCTGTTCACGGTGAGCTGGCGGGCCGTGCCGGTGTACGACACGCCCGACCTGATCTTCCTGGCCGCGTGGAGTCCGCTGCTGATCGCCGGGGCGCCGTTCGCCTCGCTGGACGGGCGGCTCAACCTGGAGGCCTGGCGGCGGTACGGCGCGGGCGCGCCGGCCGCGCTGCGGCGCCGGGTGCTGCGGCGCGGCGCCGTGGTCACCGCGGCGGTGGTCGGTCTGACCCTGCTGCTCGGCTCGATGCTGGGCGGGGCGGTCCGTACCGGCGCCCGGCCGCACCCGGCGCCGTCCCGGCCCGCCACCGACTTCGGCACACCGGTCTGGCCGAGCGGCGGGCCGTCGGTGACCCCCGGTGGCAGGAGCCCGGCCGGTTCGGCGCCCTCGCCCGCGCCGTCCCGGCCGGCCCCGCCGAGCGCCGCGGCCACCACCCCCGCGCCGTCCGGCCCCCCGACCTCGCCGAAGGCGGCCCAGGCCACCCCGAGCGGCAAGGCGAAGCCGTCGGCCAAGCCGGAGACCGGCGCGGCCCCCTCGGCCGCTCCGGCGGCCTCCGCGCCGCCGGCCGCACCGGCCCCGGCCGGGTCGACGCCCGCGCAGCGCGCCACTCCCGCCGCCCCGGCGGCCGGGACCGGGACGGCGCCCAAGCCGGCCCCGAGTACCGGGACCGGGACGGGCGGTACCCCGACCGGGACCGGCGGGGCGTCACCGGGCGGCTCGGGACTGCTGGGCGGGGTGCTGGGCAGCGCGCCGCTGGCCGAGCTGTCCGGCGGCGGCGCCCGCGGTTCCCGTCCGGAGCCGGCCACGGCGACCTGACGGGCGGGCCGGGCGAACCGGTCCGGGAACGGCGACCGGCCGGGTGCTCCGTGGGGGAGCACCCGGCCGGTCGCCGTTGTGCGCGGAGCACGTCGGTGGAGCAGGCCGGTGGAGCAGTCGCGCCGGAGCACCGCGGCGCGGAGCACTCGCATCCGGAGCACCGCGGCGCGGAGCACGTCGGGGCCGCTCCGCCGGGCCGCCCTACTGCGGGGCGCGGCCGGCGCCCCCGGCGAGCTCCTTGGCGGCCTCGGTGAGGTCCTTCGCGGTGTCGATGGCCCGCCAGTAGACGCCCTGCGGCAGCTGGTAGCCGGCCAGCCGCTTGCCGCGGGCCAGCTGCGGGAAGGTGGTCCGCTCGTGGTCGCCGACGTCCGGCAGCAGCTCGGCGAAGTCCGGGCCGAAGACGTAGAGGCCGGCGTTGATGAGGAACGGCGAGGGCGGGGCCTCGATGAAGTCGAGGACATTGCCGAACTGGTCGGTCTCCACCGCGCCCCACGGGATCCGCGGCCGGGCCAGCGCGAGCGTCGCGACGGCGCCCCGCTCGTGGTGGAAGGCGGCCATGTCGCGCAGGCTGAACCTGGTCCAGATGTCGCCGTTGGTGGCATACCAGGGCTCGTCGGGGCGGGGCAGCGCCTTGGCGGCGTACTTGAGGCCGCCGCCACGGCCGAGCGGCTCGGCCTCGACCACCGTGCGGACCCGCAGCGGCAGGTCCGCCTTGTCGAGCCAGTCCTCCAGCACGTCGGCCAGGTGCCCGCAGGAGACGACCGCGTCGGTGACGCCCTCGGCGGCCAGCCAGGCGAGCTGGTGGCCCAGGATCGGGGTGCCCGTGCCCGGGATCTCGACCAGCGGCTTGGGGCGGTCGTCCGTGTAGGGGCGCAGCCGGGAGCCCTGGCCGCCGGCCAGGATGACGGCCTGGGTCACCGGCACCGGGCCGATGGCGGGAGCTGGCGGGGGAGTGGCCGTGGGGCCGGAGTCAGCGGTCATGGCTGAACAATAGGCGCGCCGGGGCCGGACGAGCGGTCGTCCGATGGCCCGGTGGCCGTCGTGGGACGGTCCGCCGACGGGTCCCGGGGCCCGGGTGGCTGTCGGGTTCCCGGGGCGGCTCCCGGGCGGCTCCCGGCTCGGTCAGCCCGCCGCGCCGGCGGCGAACGAGCCGTCGCAGACCGGGCGGGCGAAGGTCCGGGCCCGCTGGACGTCGCCCTGGTACTTGCGCACCGCCGCCTTGCCGAGCTCACCGGCGAGCGAGCTGCAGTAGGGCGTGAGCCCGGGCTGCTCGCGCATCGCGCGCTCCAGCAGGTCGAGCGCGCTGCCGGGGTTGTGGGCCCGCAGCTCGTCCATGAGCGCGACGCGCAGCGCGTCCTGCGGGGGGAGCCCGTCGGACGTCCGGGGGGTGGTGGCGGCCCGGCCGATCCCCGCGCCGTCCCCGCTGGACGCCGCCACGACCTGCTGGTCCAGCGACGTGGGCGGGGCCCACGGGACCCTGGTCACGGCGAGGGTGCCGGTGGTCACGAGGACGACGGGGAGGGTGAGGGCGACGGTCTGGCCGATACGGCGAACTAGCTGCTTCACGCACAGGAGAGTAGCGGTGGGTAGGGCCCGGATCGCCCTCCGTTACACCATCGAGTGACACGGTGTCCTGGTTCGTCCCGTCACCGGGTTGACGCCGTCATCCGTCGGAGTGGCCCGGAACGGCGGGAGCCCCGCCGGACCGTGACGGTCGGACGGGGCTCCGCGCGGCGGGCGGTGGCCCGGCTGGGCTCAGCTGGGCTCAGCTGGAGAGGCGGGCGCCGGTGCTGCTGGAGAACACGTGGGTCTCGTTGGCGACGGGCACGACGTGGATCGTCTCGCCGCGGGCCGGGATCTGGCGGCCGTGCACGCGGACGACCAGGTCCTTGTCCTCGCCGCCGATCTTGGTGGTGCCGTAGACGAAGCCGTCCGAGCCGAGCTCCTCGACCACGTTGACGGTGACCGCGACGCCCTCGATGCCGCCGCCGGGGACGATCTCGAAGTGCTCGGGACGGATGCCGACGGTCACGTTCTTGTCGGTGCCGGCGCCGGCCAGGTCCTCGCGGGAGATGTTGACGACCGAGCCGCCGAACTTCACGCCGCCGTCCACCAGCGGCACCTCGACCAGGTTCATCGCGGGCGAGCCGATGAAGCCGGCCACGAAGAGGTTGGAGGGCCGGTCGTACATGTTGCGCGGGGTGTCGACCTGCTGCAGGACGCCGCCCTTGAGGACCGCGACGCGGTCGCCCATGGTGAGCGCCTCGGTCTGGTCGTGGGTCACGTAGACGGTGGTGATGCCCAGCCGGCGCTGCAGGCCGGCGATCTGGGTGCGGGTCGAGACCCGGAGCTTGGCGTCCAGGTTGGACAGCGGCTCGTCCATCAGGAAGACCTGGGGCTCGCGGACGATCGCGCGGCCCATGGCGACGCGCTGGCGCTGGCCGCCGGAGAGCGCCTTCGGCTTGCGCTCCAGGTAGTCGGTCAGGTCGAGGATCTTGGCGGCCTCTTCGACCTTGGTGCGGATCTCGGACTTGTTGACGCCCGCGATCTTGAGCGCGAAGCCCATGTTCTCCGCGACGGTCATGTGCGGGTACAGCGCGTAGTTCTGGAACACCATCGCGATGTCCCGGTCCTTCGGCGGCAGGTGGGTCACGTCGCGGTCGCCGATGCGGATGGCGCCGCTGTTGACGTCCTCCAGACCGGCCAGCATGCGGAGGCTGGTGGACTTGCCACAGCCGGAGGGGCCGACCAGGACGAGGAACTCGCCGTGCTCGATCTGGAGGTCCAGCGCGTCGACCGAGGGCGCGGTCGCCCCGGGGTAGACACGGGTCGCCTGGTCGAACGTCACAGAAGCCATGGCTGTGCTCTCCTTCACCGGCAGGAACGTGCCGGACGGTCCGAGTAAAGGGTGGGGGATTGCCAGTCGGCCGGTTCCCAGAGTGGTCTGAACCTCTGTACGAACCGGCTCCGGGCGACGCTACCTGCGTGTACGCCGCTTGTCAGCCCCTCGACAGCCGGATTTCGGCATCGGTTCCATCACGCCGGCCTCCTCCGCCGGCCTGCTCCGGCCCGCCACCGCGCCCGCTGCCGCCCGACCCCGGATATCCCCCCACCGCCCGCTCCCCGCCCGGTAGACTGCCCCCGGTGCCGCCGTGATCCGTCGCGGACGGTCACCATGCCTCCTTAGCTCAGCTGGCCAGAGCACCGCTCTTGTAAAGCGAAGGTCGTCGGTTCGAATCCGACAGGGGGCTCCGCAGGCCCTCGACGAGGCCCCCCGGCACGCGGCCGGGGGGCCTTCGTCGTTCCCCGGCGCGCGGTCGTCGGGCCCCTGGGCCGTCAGGGCAGGCGGCGGCGGGCGGGGCGGAGCTGACGGAGGGTGTGGTCCGGGGTGTGGGTGGTGAACAGCTCGGCGGCGCGGCGGTAGGAGAGCCGGGCGCGGTGGGTGTGGGGGCAGCGGTCGGCGGCGGGGGTGGTGGCCGGGGCGCGGCGGTCGGTGAGCAGGAGCGGGCCGGCGGTGCGGCCGGCGAGGTGGAGCGGAAGCAGTCGGGCGGTGCCGGCCTGCCAGGTCAGGGGAGGGGCGGTGGGGTGGGTGCGCCGGTGCGGGAGGTCGAGGTCGTCGACGTCCAGGGCGAGCACGGTCTCGACGGGGGCGCCGCTCTCGTGGAGGAGGCGCCAGAGGAGTTGTTCGCGGAGCGGGACGCGGAGGGCGAACAGGGCGCGCAGCTGCTCGGCGGTGAGCGGGGCTGGGCCGGTCCCGGGAGCGGGGAGCGGGAGGGGGCGCAGGCCGTCGGCGGGGTCGGTGAGGATCCAGCCCCGGGCCCGCCACCAGCTGAGGGCGGCGCGCAGGGTGGACAGTTCGCGGTTGAGGGTGCGCGGGTCCGTCCCGGCGCTGCGGCGGTGGACGGCGGTCCGCAGCCGGTCGGCGGCCGAGGGGTGGTCGAGCAGGGCGAGCGGCAGGACGGGCGGCCGGGCGCGGCGCCGTGCCGGTCCGGCCGGGACGGGGCGGTCGGCGAGCGCCCAGGCCCAGGTGTCCAGGGCGATCCGGTAGACGCGGCGGGAGCCGTCGCCGAGTCCGGCGGCGGCCAGGTAGCGCTCGACGGCGACCGCGTACTCGACCGGGGGCGGGGCGTCCATGCGGATACCTGCCTTCCGCAGTAAATGATGGTGCGGGGTCCTCGGGCGAGCATAGTGGCAAGCGCAGTAAATGGCAGGTGAAAGCTGTTTTCGGCACGGTTTACTGCGGTAGTCGGCTCGCGGTCGGAAATTGATATCTCAAGGCTCAATCTTTTCTCCGGAAAGCCTTGTCGGCCGCTTCCGCGAGTGGGCAGACTGGGCGCCCATGACAGGGGAGACGGACCGAGTCCCGGCCCGCCGTCGACGGCTTCCGGGCCGTCCGGCCGCGCTGGGCGAACGCGACTTCAGGTGGTTCTTCGTCGGCTACGCGACCTCGCTGGTCGGCTCCTCCATGGCGCCCGTGGCGGTGGCCTTCGCCGTGCTCGGCGACGGGGGCGGCGGGACGGAGCTGGGCTGGGTGATGGCCGCCCGGATCCTGCCGATCGTGCTGGTGATGCTGCTCGGCGGGGTGGTCGCCGACCGGCTGGGCAGCCGCCGGGTGATGCTCGCCGCGGACGTGCTGCGCTGTGCGGTGCAGGGCGTCTTCGCGGCGCTGCTGCTCACCGGGCACGCGCGGCTCTGGGCGATGGTGGCGCTGGTCGCCGTCTGGGGCCTGGGCGAGGGGGTGTTCCTGCCCTCGCTGGGCGCGCTGGTGCCCACGCTGGTCCGTCGGGAGGAGCAGCTGTCGGACGCCAACACCTTGTTGGGGCTGGCGCGTTCGGTGTCGACGGTGGCCGGTCCGGCGCTCGCCGGCGTGATCACGGCGGGTTACGGGCCGGGGGCGGTGCTGGTGATCGACGCGGTGACCTACGGGGTCGGCGCGCTCGCGCTGGCCCGGTTGTCCGTCGCCCCGCCGGGCGCGGCGGGTGCGAAGGCGGGCGCGGCGAGGGCGAAGGCAGGTGCGGAGGCCGGGTCCGACGACCGCGAGGGCTCGATGCTGACCGATCTGCGCAACGGCTGGGGCGCGTTCCGCTCCCGGCGCTGGCTCTGGGTGACCACCGTGCAGATGGGGCTGTTCAACCTGCTGGTCTGGGCGCCGTTCCTGGTGCTCGGCCCCCTGACCGCGCAGCGGGAGTTGGGCGGGGCGCGGGCCTGGGGCCTGGTGATGGGCGTGTACGGGGTCGGGGCGGTGCTGGGCGGGCTGCTGATGCTCGGGCGCCGGCCCGGGCGGCCGCTCGCGGTGGCGACGCTGGCGACCCTCGGCTGGGCGCTGCCCTCGGCCTCGCTCGCGGCGGGGCTGCCGCTGGGCTGGACGGTCGCGGCGGCGTTGGCGGCGGGCTCCGGCTCGGCGGTCTGCGGCTCGCTGTACGAGTCCACGCTGCAGCGCTGGGTGCCGGCCGAGGTGCTGGCGCGGGTGACGGCGTTCGGCGGGCTGGGCGCGTTCGTGCTGGGGCCGCTGGGCCTGGCGGCGGCCGGTCCGCTGGCCGACCGGGTGGGGGTACCGGCCGTGCTGGCCTTCGGCGCGGGGTGGCAGCTGCTGGCCGCGGCGGCGGTGCTGGCGGTGCGCGCCGTGCGCTGCCGGGGCTGGGAGGGGGAGCCGGCGGCCGACGCGGGGGTGGCGGGACCGGCCCGGTCCGCGGCGGGTGCCGGGTGAGGCGGGCGGTCGTACCGTGGGGGGTGTGGGGGCGAACGGAGGAGGCAGACCATGCCCGGTTCTCTCACCATCGGCCACCACGAGGCGGCCGCGTCGCTGGACCACACGGACGCCGTGCGGCTCGCGACCGTTCTGGACGAGTTCGCGTACCTGCTGGAGATCCCGGGGCCGAACCGGATCAACGACGCCCAGGTCGCCGCCCTGTGCGAGGGCGGGCCCGCCGACCGGGCCGAACTCGCGCGCTGGTCGCGGACGGTCGCCGCGGAGCTGAGGGGGCGGCGCCCCTGACCGCGGCCGCGCCGGGGCCTGCGCCCGGTCCGCCGTACGATGGCGCGCGGGCCGGGTGGCCGGTGCGTGTCCGGACGGACCCGGGCGGCACCACCGGCGCGGTGGACAGGGTGGACAGCAGGGGGGAAGGCATGGCGGGGAGTACGACGGCGCCGTTGTCCTGGCTGACGGTGGAGACGCCGCTGCCGAGCGGACCGCTGCACATCGCGGTCACCGCGCGGGGCGTGGCGGCGGTCGGCTACCTCGGGCGGGAGGGCGAACTGCCCCGCTGCACCGACGAGTCGAAGATCGCGGCGGTCACCGACCGGGTCGGCGAGTACCTGGCGGGCCGGCGGCGGGAGCTGGAGCTGCCGATCGACTGGAGCCTGAGCACCGGCCCGCACCGGGAGGTGCTGCGGACCCTGTTCCACGAGGTGCCGTACGGGCGGACCATCACCTACGGCGAACTCGCGGCCCGCAGCGGGGTGTTCGCCGGGGTGGAGGAGCCCGGCCTGGCGGCCAGGACGGTCGGGCAGATGATGGCCGCCAACCCCGTCGCCCTGCTGGTGCCCTGCCACCGGGTGGTGGCGGCGGACGGGATCGGCGGCTTCGGCGGCGGCCGGGTCGGGATCGACGTGAAGCGCTGGCTGCTGACCCTGGAAGGGGTGCTGGAGCCGACGCTGGACTGGAACGGGCCGCTGTAGCCGGTCTGGTGACGGTGGGTCAGTGCACCAGCTCGCCCGCCGGCCGGCCGTCCGGGGTGAACGGCGGCAGCCGGTGCGGCAGTACCGCCTGGATGCCGGACACCAGGGTGTACTCGATCCCCGCCGGGTCTCCGGCCCAGTCGGTGTCCGGGCGTTCGCCGAGTGCCAACTGCACCGCGTTCCAAGGGAGGTTGAGCCCGCACAGGCGCAGCTGGTGCAGTCCGCCGGAGGGGCGGGTGTTGACGTCGATGACCACCGGCTCCCCGTGCAGGTGGCGGAACTGCACATTCGAGAGGTAGGCCATGCCGGTGGCCTCGACCAGGCGGCGGGCCGGTTCGAGGTACCGCGGTTCGGTGGTGAAGCTGCGGCGGCGCCGGTGCTTGCTGCGGCCGACGGCGGCCAGCAGGGTGCCGTCCAGGTCGGCGAGGCAGTCCACGGACACCTCGGGGCCGTCGAGGTAGGGCATGACCAGCAGGTCGGCGGGGGTGCCGGGGGTCTCGCGGGCCGCCAGGTCGAGCGCGGCGGCCACCTGGTCGACCTGGACGCGGCTGTCCCAGCCGGCCAGCCGGTGCAGTCCGAAGGGTTCCCGGGTGAGCATCCGGAAGCCCTCCCCGCCGGCGCCGGAGGCGGGCTTGAGGCAGGCGGTGAGGCCGGCCGCCTCGATCAGGTCGACGGCGGCGACCAGTTCCTCGGCGGTGCGCACCAGCCACCAGGGCGGGGTGGGCAGTCCGGCGGCGGCGATCGCCGCGTAGCCGTCGGCCTTGCTGCCGAAGGCGGCGATCGCGGTGGCGGGCGGGCAGGCGAGGGCGGTGCCGACGGCTTCGAACTCGTGGCGGTGCAGGGATATCGCGAGCTGGTGCAGCCGGGGCACGAACACGTCGACGCGGTGGCGGGCGCAGTGGTCGAGGGCGTAGGCGACGTAGGCGTCGGGGGTGAGGTCGGCGGGTTCCAGGCCGGCGGTGTCGGCGGCGGCGAGGACGGGGGAGTCGGGGTCGACGTGGGTCGCGTGGACCCGGACCGCCCGCGGGGCGGCGTGCAGCTGTTCGATGAAGAACACGTTCTCGGCGTACGTGCGGTTGAGCCACACGGTGACGGGGGCGCTCAAGGGGGCTCCCAGGGCAGGGGGTGAACGAGCGGGAGGCGGGAAGGGCTGTGGTTCGGCCGCATTCGTCCTGGCTCCGTGGCCCTTTGAGGTGGCACCTTAGCGGCCTGTCGAACGGGCCCGAACGCGGGGTGGGTCCGGCGTGGGTCCGCGCGCGGGTCCGTCGCGCACCGACCGAGGGGGCGAACCGGACCGTCCCGTTCCGGAACGCACTGGATCACCTGATCGATTCAATATCGATCAGACATTCTATTCGTACTATTTTTTCGGTTATTCCGACCACTCGAAAGAGTGATTGCGGCAGCCCTCCGAATGGGCCCACCATGATTGTGGCAAGTTGCAAGGCGAAACTTCATCGGGTACGGGTACGCGAAGGGCTTCCTATGTCGACCGAAACCAACGCCGGTATTCCTGCACCGGGCGGTGGAGCGCAGACCCGGGACCAGCAGAGTCTCGCGACCGCGGCCGCGCGCAACCTGGCGACGACGACCAAGTCCGCGCCGCAGATGCAGGAGATCAGCCCCCGCTGGCTGCTCAGGACGCTCCCCTGGGTCCAGGTCTCGGGCGGCACCTACCGGGTCAACCGCCGGCTGCGCCACGCCGTCGGCCGCGGTCGGGTGAGCTTCGACCGGACGGGCAGCGAGGCCCGGATCCTGCCCCAGACCCTGCGCGAGGTGCCGGTCCTGCGGGGCTTCCCGGACGACGCGGTGCTGGCGGAGCTGGCCGGGCGCTTCGTCCAACGCGAGTTCTCCGCGGGTGAGGTCCTGGTCGCCGCCGGAGCGCCGATCGACGAGGTCCTCATCATCGCCTACGGGAAGCTCAACCGGTTGGGAACGGGCAAGTACGGCGAGGAGACCGTGGTCGGCACCCTGGCCGACGGCGACCACCTCGGCGACGAGGCGCTCCGGCAGGAGGGCGGCGACTGGCCGTACACCGTGCGGGCGGCCACCGCCGCCACCGTGCTGTCGCTGCGCTGGGCCGACTTCCAGGAGCTCGTCGACCGCTCCGACGCCCTCCAGCTGCAGATCATGGAGTACCTGGAAGGCTTCCAGCAGCCGCAGAACAAGCACGGCGAGGCCGCGATCGGCCTCTCCGCCGGCCACCACGGCGAGTACGAGCTCCCCACCGCCTTCGTGGACTACGAGCTCAGGCCGCGCGAGTACGAGCTCAGCGTCGCCCAGACGGTGCTCAAGGTGCACTCCCGGGTCGCCGACCTCTACAACCAGCCGATGAACCAGACCGAGCACCAGCTCCGGCTGACCGTCGAGGCGCTGCGCGAGCGCCAGGAGCACGAGCTCATCAACAACCCGGAGTTCGGTCTGCTCCGGAACGCCGACCACGAGCAGCGGATCCAGACCCACTCCGGCCCGCCCACCCCGGACGACATGGACGAGCTGCTGAGCCGCCGCCGCGGCACCAAGCTCTTCCTGGCCCACCCGAGGGCCATCGCCGCCATCGGCCGTGAGTGGAACCGGCGCGGCCTGTACCCGGACACCGTCGAGCTGCAGGGCCGCCAGGTCCTCGGCTGGCGGGGAGTGCCGCTCCTCCCGTGCAACAAGATCCCGATCACCGGTGGCGGTACCACCTCGATCCTCGCGATGCGCACCGGCGAGGACAACCAGGGTGTCATCGGTCTGCACCAGACCGGAATTCCGGATGAAGTCGAGCCGAGCCTTTCGGTGCGATTCATGGGAATCGACGAGAAGGCCATCATTTCCTACCTGGTGAGCGCCTACTACTCGGCCGCGATTCTGGTGCCGGACGCCGTCGGCGTGCTGGAGAACGTCGACATCGCCCACCGCCAGGACTGACCGGGTCGGCCGGGGCCGCCGGCGGGGGCGGGCCGCGGGGCCCCCCCCCCGGGGGGGCCCGCGTCCGGGGCGCCCCTCGACCGCCTGGGCGGCCTGGACCGGCTGGAGGCGCGGTTCAGCCGCGGCTACCCCGCCGGCGGGTTCCGCGCGGACCTGGACCAGCCGCTGCTGCGCGACATGGCGGTGCACGCTTTCGACACGAGCCGCAGGCTCACCGGGAGCGACGCGCGCTCCGTCTACTGCGACGCGCCCGCGCGCCCCGGCACCGGCTACCGCGGCCCGGCCGAGGCGACCGCCCTGTTCACCATGCTGGACGGCGCCCGCTTCCTCTACCAGGGCAGTTGGTCCGCCCCGGCGATGCCCACCGCCTGGAGCGGCAGCTGGCGGGCGACGGGCCCGCACGGCACCGCGACCTGGAACGGGGCGGGCACCGTCCGGCTGGCGCTGGTGAGCGGTGCACCGGCGCCCGCCCCGGGAGCGGGAGCTCGCCCCGAGCCCGACCCCGGCGCGGCCGGAACGGTCGTGGCCGAGGCCGACGACCAGGGCTTCGACCGGGACCCGATCCGCCAAGTGACGCCGCCGCTCGACGAGTTCCTCGACGCCCTGGCCACCGGCGCACCGGGCTGGGGCAGCGCCCTCAACAACCTCGCGACGATGGCGATGCTCGACGCCGCGATCGCGTCCGCGCGCTCCGGCACGCCCGTCGCGGTCGCACCGGTCGCAGAGGTCGCGGCGCGGCCCTCCGCCGGACCGGGCCGCTGATGCGCCTCGCCCTGGTGCAGAGCGCCGCCAGCCCCGGTGATCCGCAGGAGAACCTGCGTCGCGGGCTGGCACTGTGCGAGGAGGCCAAGGCCGGCGGCGCCGACCTGGTGGTCTTCCCCGAGCTGTGGCAGACCGGGTACGCCCCCTGCCCGGGCGACGCGGCGGGCGGGCAGCGCTGGCACGACCAGGCCACCTCGGTCGACGGTCCCTGGCTGGGCGCCTTCCGGGCGGCCGCGCGGCGCCTGCGCCTCGCCGTCGTCACCACCTTCGTGGAGGCACACAGCACCGGCCCGGGCAACGCGGCGGCCGTGATCGACGCGGCCGGCCGGGTCACCGACGTCTACCGGAAGGTCCACGTCTGCGACTTCGGCTGGGAACGGGTCTTCACCCCCGGTCCCGGGTTCACCGTCAGCACCGTGCGGACGGCCGCCGGACCGGTCAGGCTCGGGGTCATCATCTGCTTCGACCGCGAGCAGCCGGAGGCCTGCCGGGCGCTCGCACTGGACGGCGCGGAACTCGTCGTCTGCCCCAACGCCTCGCTGCTCTGCGACGACCGGATCGGACAGGTCAGGGCCAGGGCGTTCGAGAACTCGGTCGCGGTCGCGGTCGCCAACTACCCGCTGCCGCGGATGAACGGGCGCTCCTGCCTGTTCGACGGGCGGGCCGTGCACCGAAACCGGCCGCGCGACCACACGGTCGCGCTCGCCGACGGCCGCAGCCGGCTGGTCCTCGCCGACCTGGACCTCGCGGCCCTGCGCGAGTACCGCGCCGGCTCCATCTGGGGCGCCGCGCACCGCCGCCCCACCGCCTACGCCTCACTGACCCGGGAAGTGGCCCGATGACCCAGTCACCCGAGATCCGGCCGTTCCGCTTCGGCGTGCTCGCCGGCCGTGCCGCCGACGTCGCGCAGTGGGAGGAGCTGAGCCGGCGGCGCGAGGAGCAGGGGTACGGCTCCTTCCTCGTCCCCGACCATCTGAACCGCGAATGGGGCCCGCTGGTCGCCCTGACCCTGGCGGCGCGGGCGACCCACTCGATCGCCCTCGGTCCGCTGATGCTCGGGGCTGCGCTGCGGCAGCCGTCGGTGCTCTACAAGGAGCTGGCCACGCTCGACCTCGTCGCCCCCGGGCGCCTGGAGATCGGGGTCGGCGCGGGCTGGCTGGCCTCGGACTTCAGCCGGGCCGGCGTCGAGATGGCGTCCGGCGGCGACCGGGTTCACCAGGCCGTGGAGGCGGTGACGGTGCTGCGCCGGCTCTGGGAGGAGGGCAGCGTCAGCTTCGAGGGGCGCACGCAGCGGGTCCTCGACGCGGTCGGCGAGCCCCGGCCCGGTCCGGCCCGGTGGACGATGGGCGGCGGCGGCCCGCGGATGCTGCGCGCGGCCGCCGAGCTGGCCGACATCGTCTCCTTCTCCGCCCGGCTCTCCTCCGGCAGCAAGGACAACCGGTTCGGCCCGTCCGCCCTGGCGGCCGAGTTCGACCGGCGGGTGCGCTGGGTGCGGCAGGCCCGGCCGGGCGCGGCGGCACCGGAGTTCCAGTGCCTGCTCTTCGCCGCCTCGATCTGCGCCTCCAGTACCCGCTACGCCGAGCGGGTCCTCACCCACATGTTCGGCCTGCCGCCCGCCGAGGCGCTGGACTCTCCGCTGGCCCTGGCGGGCAGCGTGGCGGAGGTCTGCGAGCGCCTGGAGGAGCGGCGGCAGCGGTACGGGATCTCCTACTGGGTGCTCCCCGCCGCCCAGGCGGACGCCTTCGCGCCGGTGGTCGAGCGACTGGCCGGCAAGTGACCCATGCCCGACGAGAACGATCAGGAGGAACGTTGCGTGTCCTAGGACTGGGCGGATCACACCACGACTTCTGCGCCGCCCTGGTGGTGGACGGTCAGGTCGTATCGGCCATCGAGGAGGAACGGCTCACCCGGATCAAGATCGCCTACGGGCTCGGACCGCGGCTGCAGCGGTGCCTCGCGGCCGACTACGTGCTGCAGGAGGCGGGCCTGGGCGCCGACGAGGTCGACCTCGTCATCGCCAACGACTTCGTCAACCCCGTCTACACCCTCCGCCTGCGCGAGCGGGTGCGCTGGATGGGGCACCACCTCGCCCACGCGGCGAGCACCTTCTACACCTCGCCCTTCGAACAGGCCGCCGTGCTGGTCATGGACGGCCGCGGTTCGACCGTGGTCGAGCACGGGCAGCTGCACGGCGAGACGGTGACCTGCTACCAGGCCGGAGCGGGCGGTCTGGAGGTGCTGCGCGCGCAGCACGGCCGGGTCACCCTCACGGACCGGCGCTCCGAGGACCCCTACGAGGACTCGGTCGGCTGGATGTACGAGGCGGTGTCCAAGGCCATCGGCCTGTTCACCACCGGAGGCATGGGCGCGCCGGGCAAGACCATGGGGCTGGCCGCCTACGGGACGCCGCGCTACGTCGCGCGACTGGGCGGGTTCTTCCGGCTCTCCTCCGGCGAGTTCCGCCAGTCCACCGCCGAGCAGATCGCCATGCGCTCCTTCATCGACCGGGAGCTCGCCGAGGCCGGGGGCGCCGCCGAGCTGGCGGCCCGGCGCGCCGACCTGGCCTACGCCGTCCAGCACCAGACCGAGCGGATCGTGATCGAGTTCGCCCGCTGGCTTCACCGGCGCACCGGTCTGACCGACCTCTGCCTGGCGGGCGGGGTGGCCCTCAACAGCGTCGCCAACTTCAAGCTCCTGTCGGAGACGGGCTTCGAGCGGGTGCACGTGGTCCCGGCCGCGGGCGACGGCGGCACGGCGCTCGGCTCGGCCCTGTACGGCTACCACGAACTGGGCGCGAACCCGTGGAAGCCGGCGGCGGGGCCGTTCTCCCCCTACCTGGGGCGCGCCTACGGGGCGGACCGGATCGAGGCAGCGCTCGCCGCCGAGTCCGGACGGCTGCGCATCGTGCGCCCGGACGACCTGTCCGCCCTGGTGGCTCGCGAGATCGCCGACGGCGCGATCGTCGGCTGGTTCCAGGGCCGTTCGGAGGCGGGCCCGCGGGCCCTGGGTAACCGCAGCATCCTCGCGGACCCCCGGGAGCCGGGCATGAAGGACCGGATCAACGCCCGGGTCAAGCACCGCGAGGCCTTCCGGCCGTTCGCCCCGATCGTCCTGGAGTCCCGCCAGGCCGAGTACTTCACCACCGCCGTCCCGGCCCCCTACATGCTGATGGTCCCGGACGTGCGACCGCAGATGCGCGCGGTCATCCCGGCCGTCACCCACGAGGACGGCTCGGCCCGCCTCCAGACGGTGCTGCCGGAGCTCAACCCGCGCCTGGACGCCCTGCTGCGGGCCTTCGACGACCGCACCGGCGTCCCCGTGCTGCTCAACACGTCGTTCAACGACAACGAGGAGCCGATCGTCGAGACGCCCGAGGACGCCGTGCGCTGCTTCCTCAAGACCCAGATCGACGTCCTGGTGCTCGGTGACCTCGTCGCCTACAAGACCGCGGCCCCGTGACCGGCGGGCCGGCCTCGATCGACGCGCTCTGCGCGCTGGTGGGACCGACGGACCCACAGGCGGGCCGGCTCGGGGCGCTGCGGCTGCGGACCCTGGCCCGCCCGCACGGTGCGCTCGGCCGGCTCGACGACCTGGTGCCCAGGATCGCGGCGATCCGCAGCGACCCGGACCCCGGGCCGCTGCCCGCGCTGGTCAGCGTGCTGGCGGCCGACCACGGGGTGGCCGGGCAGGCCGTCTCGGCCCTGCCGCAACCCGCCGGGGGGCGGATGCTCGCCCTCGTGCGGTCCGGGCGGGCACCACTGAACCTGATCGCCGACCGGGTGCCCGCTCGGGTCGTCAGCGCCGACTTCGGCCTCGTCGAGCCGGTCGGCGAGGCAGAGTTCCGGATCGGCCCGGGCACCGGGGACATCTGCCTGCGCAACGCGATGACGCCCGCCGAGGCCGAACGCGCGGTGCTGAACGGCGCCCGGTTCCTGCGCGGCCAGCTGGGTGTGGAGACCGCGGTCGCGGTCGGCGAGATCGGGGTCGGCAACACCACCGCGGCCGCCGCGCTGACCGCACGGCTGCTGGTACTCCCGGCGGCCGAGGTTGTGGGAGCGGGGTCGGGCATCGCCCCGGCCGCCGTGGCCCGCAAACTGACGCTGGTCGAACGGGCGCTGGCCCGCACCGAGGGCGGGCCGGCGGCGGACCCGCTGGCGCAGCTCGCCGCCCTGGGCGGCTACGAGATCGCCGGGAACGTCGGAGTGATCCTCGCCGCCGCGGCGGCCCGCCGGGTGGTCGTCCTCGACGGGTTCATCACCGCCGTCGCCGCCCTGATCGCGGTCCGGCTCTGCCCGCCGGCCGGCCGCTACCTGGTGGCCGCCCACCGGTCGGCGGAGCCGGGCCACCACCCGCTGCTGCAGGCGCTCGGCCTGGACCCGCTGCTGGACCTGGGCCTGCGGCTGGGCGTGGCGAGCGGCGCCGCCCTCGCCCTCGGCCTGGTCAACACCACGCTGGAGCTCGCCCACCGGACGCCGCGCGCCCGTGACGTGGGCCTCGCCCTACCCGCGGAGGACCGATGAACCACCCGGCCGCCGGACCGGCGGGACCGCACGGGGTCGTCTTCGACCTCGACGGCACCCTGCTGGACAGCTGGCAGGTCCACGAGCACTGCCTGCGCGAGGCCGTCCACCAGGTCACCGCGTCGCCGCCGGGCCGTGTCGGCCTCTGGCGGGCCCAGCGGCCGACCGACCTCGAAACCCTCGGCGAACTGGTCGGCACCGACCGGGCCGAGCAGGCACTGTCGGCCTATCACACATTTCTCGTGCGGGAATTGACGACTCGTCACATACTGCCGATGCCCGGGGTCGAGGCGGCGCTGGCCGGGCTGCGGGCTCGCGGGGTCGCGGTCGGCGTCTGCACCGGACGGTCCCGGGAGGACGCGCAGGCCCTGCTGACGGCCGCGCGGCTCGACATCCCGCTGCTCGTCGCCCGCCAGGACGCGCCACCCAAGCCCGCCCCGGACGCCCTGCTGCTCGCCCTTCGACGCCTGGGCCCGGCCCACCACGACGTGCTGTTCGTCGGTGACAGCGAGTGGGACCGGTCGCAGGGGCGGGCCGCGGGCGTCCGCACCCTGATCGTCGGGCGGGCCGGCCTGCCCGACGAGCTGGCCGCCGCGAGCTGGCCCGCAGGCACCCATCCAGCCGCTGCCGCCGCCTCCAGCAGCGCCCCCAATCCCCACTGAGAGTCGGACATGGAGATCAGTACAGGGAACAGCCGGCCGGCCGACGCCCCCGCGGGCGAGGGCCCCATCGCCGTCCTCGACCTGGCGCAGGCGCACGACCCGGCGGGCCGGGCTCGGCTGGCCACCCGGATCCGGGAGGTCTGCGAGGACCTCGGCGCCTTCCTCGTCGTCGGGCACGGCATCCCCGACCAGGTGGTGACCGGGGTCCGCGACGCGGCCGCCGCGCTGTTCAGCGACCCCGAACGGTTCGCCGCCGAGCTCGCGGTCGACCCCGACGACCCCTTGCAGCGCGGCCTGGTGGCCGGCCGGATCGAGCCGCTGCTGGCCTTCACCGTGAACAGCCTCGGCGAGTCGGGCCGGGCCGCCCGCCTGCCGGAGGACGTCTCGGCGGCCCTGACCGCGCCGAACAAGTGGCCGCGGATCCCGGGCTTCGCCGCGGCATACCGCGCCTACCTGGCCGAAGTGCGGCGGCTCGCCGATCAGTTGATGGAACTGTTCGCTCTCTCGCTCGACCTCCCCGAGGACTGGTTCCGGTCCGGCTTCACACCCGACATGTCGGGGCTGAGCGCCAACTGGTACCCGGCCCCCGCACCGGGCGGCACCTCGGGCCTGCTCAAACTCGCGCACCGGGACTGGAGTTCGCTGACCGTGCTACACCGGGACCAGGCCGCCACCGGGCTGCAGGTCCTGGACCGCGACGGGACCTGGCACGAGGTGCCGCTGGTCCCGGGGGCGTTCGTGATCAACGTCGGCGACCTCATGGCGCACTGGACAGGCGGGCGTTGGCACAGCACCGTCCACCGGGTGGCCAGCCCGCCGGCCGACCACCCCACCGGCGACCGCTTCTCGCTCGCCTACTTCCACCAGCCGGGCCCGGCCACGATCGTCACCCCGCTGGCGGGACCGGGCGACCCGGTGGGCGGGCACGCGTACCGCCGGGTCCGGGTCGACGACTACTTCGCGGCCAAGCGCCGCCTCGCGCGCGCCTACGAGCGGCTGGTGGCCTCCTCCGACAGGCGGCGGCCATGAGCGGGGAGCTGCTCCTGGTCACCGGCGGTGCCGGCTTCATCGGCAGCCACCTCGTCGAGGCGCTGCTGCGCGACCGCCCCGAGGCGCTCGTGGTGTCCGTGGACTCGTACGCCACCGGGTCCACGGAGAACCACACCGACGATCCCCGGGCGCGCTACCTGACCGGGGAGACCGGGGAACTCGGCCGCCTCTGGGCCGAGAACGGCCTGCTCTCCCCCGGCACGGTCTTCCACCTGGGCGAGTACTCCCGCGTCGACAGCTCCTTCGACGACCTCGACCTGGTGTGGCGGTCCAACCTGCACGGCACCAAGGAGGTCGTCGACTTCTGCCGCCGGCACGGCGCCCGGCTGGTCTATGCCGGGTCGAGCACGAGGTTCGGCCAACCACCCCACGACGAGCACTCAAGCCCGTACGCGTGGATGAAGGCGAAGAACGTCGAGTACATCCGCAACACCGCCCGCTGGTACGAACTCGACTACGTCATCACGTACTTCTACAATGTGTACGGACCACGGCAGATCCGTCAGGGACCGTATGCGACGGTCATCGGCGTCTTCGAGGAGCAGCGGCGCCGGGGCGTCGACCTGACCGTCGTCGAACCCGGGTCCCAGCTGCGCGACTTCACCCACGTGGACGACATCGTCTCCGGGCTGCTGGTGTGCGCCGCCCGCGGTGCGGGGGACGGCTACCTGCTTGGCCGCGGCGAGGAGCACCGGATCATCGACGTCGCCCGGATGTTCGGCGGCCCGGTGTGCATGATCCCGGCCCGCCGCGGCGACCGCGTGCGCAGCGCGTCGGACTTCTCGAAGGCCCGCGCCCTGGGCTGGACCCCGACGATCCGGCTGCGCGACTACATCTCCAGGCTCGACCACCCGGATCCCCGGCCCGGGCCCGGCACGGCCACAGAACTCGACCGAGGAGCGTGCGAGTGAGCATCACCGAGAGCACCGAAGCACCGGCCACCTGCCCGGTGCGGTTCCCCGCCGCGCGGGAGAACCCCGTCGCCCCGCCCGGCGCCTACCGCCCCGAGGGCCACGACGGCGGACCGATCGAGGTCGACCTGGCCTACGGGGGCCGGGCCTGGCTGGTCACCCGGCACGCCGACGTGCGGGCGCTGTTCGGCAACCACCGGTTGAGCTCGGACGCCACCGTCGAGGGCTACCCGCAGATCCCGCTCGCCTACGGCCGGCAGCGTCCCGGCGTGTTCCTCTCGATGGACCCGCCGGAGCACGAGCGCGTCCGCAACCTGCTGAGCCGGGAGTTCAGCGCCGCCGCGGTGGCCGCCCGCCGGCCGGCCGTCGAGCAGCTGGTGGACCGGCTGCTTGACCGGTTCACCGCGGACGGCCGCCGCTCGGGCGACCTGGTCAAGGAGTTCGCCGACCTGCTGCCCTGCTACGTCTCCGGCTACCTCTACGGCGTCACCGACGACTACGAGGGCTTCGTACGGCAGTGCATCAACGCCCGGGCCACCCACGACGGGTCGCTGGCCAAGCGGCTGGTCGCGGGAGAGCGGATGCGGCGCTTCCTCAGCGAGCTGCTGGACGCACGGGACCGGGAGCCCGGCGACGACCTGCTCTCCCGGCTGCTCGCCAACGCGCGCACCGCCGGCCTCGGCCGGGACGACGTGGTCGGCGTGGCCACCCTGCTGCTCGCGGCCAGCCTGGACGCCACCGCGGCCGTCACCTCGATGACGGTCCTGGCAGTGCTGCGGGAGCCGGCGCTGACGGAACGACTGCGAACGGACCCGCGCCGCTGGGCCGCCGCCGCGGTCGAGGAGAGCCTGCGGTACTGGACGGTGATCCAGCACGGTCCGGTGCGCGCCGTCACCGAGGACATCGAGCTGGCCGGCCGGACGCTGCGCAAGGGCGAGTTCGTCATTCTCCACCTGCACTCGGCGAACTGGGACCGGGCGGTCTTCCGGCACCCCGAGCAGTTCGACATCGACCGCCCCACCAACCCGCACCTGAGCTTCGGCCACGGCATCCACCGCTGCCTGGGCGGGGGCCTCGGCGCCCTGGAGGCGACCATCGCCCTGGAGCGGATCTTCACCGCGCTGCCCGACCTGCGGCTCGACGTCGCCGAGGACGACCTGGCCTACCGTCACGACGACCTCGTCTACGGGGTCCGCGGCCTCCCGGTCGCGTGGTGACCGGGGCCATGGGCCCGCCGGCGGACGGCGCCACCGGCGGAGTCGAGCGGAGCGGGCCAATGACGCTCGGTCAACTCGCCCAGCTGGCCGAGCTCGAAGAGATCGCTGACCGCGCACCCGATCGCACCTGGACCCGGGTCCTCGCGATGCGCTGGCCGCTGCCGGATCGGGTCTCGCCGGAGACGGTGCGCGAGGCGCTGCGGATCCTGGTGCGGCGGCACGAAGTGCTGCGCAGCACCTTCACCCGCGACGCCTCGGGAGCACCCGTTCAGCTGGTGCATCGCCCCGGCCGAGAGCGGATCACCCTGCGGGACCTCCCGCCCGGGGCGGGCGAGGAGTGGTCGGCCGCCCTGGCCGACCGGGCCTGCCACCGGCCGATGAACGTGGCGGCCGAGCCCCCGGTCGAGTTCGAGGTGCTCAGCGACCGCGCGGCCACCCGCGAGGTGCTGGCGGTCCTCCACCACGTGGTCGCCGACCTGCGGACCAGCCAACTGCTGCACCGGCAGCTGGTGGAGCTCGTCGAGGCCCTGCGGGACGGCGCGCCACCGCCCGTGCCGGGCCCGGTGACGCAGCCGATCGAGACCGCCCTCGCCCAGTGGGCCGGCGCCGGCCGGAGTACCGGGCTGGCGCGCTGGCGCGAGGTGCTCCGGGCCGCACCGCCCAGCCAACTGCCCGTGCTGGACGACCGGCGCCGCGGCAGCAGCTACACCGCGACCTTCACGTCCCTGAGCCTGTACGGCTCGGTGAAGGTGCTGGCGGACCGTCACCACCTGCTCCCCGCACAGGTGCTGCTGGGGCTCTACAGCTTCGTCATGGGCCGCTACACCGGCCTGGACACCTGCGTGATCTGCGTGATCAGCTCCAACCGGTTCGCCTACCCGGCGGCCGTGCACTGCTGCGCGCTGCGCTACCCGTGTGCCGTGGCGGTACCGCGCGAAGCCGAGGAGGCCGCCCTGATGGCGGCGGCTCGCGCGGCCACCGGCGGGCTGCTGCGCAACTGCGACCACGACGTCCGGGAGCTGCGGGCCCTGTTGGAGGAGCACCAGCGCAGCACGGGCGGCAACACCCGGTTCCGGCTGGAGTACAACTACATGGTGCTGGAGCCGTTCCCCGGTGCGCCGGCCCGGGATCGGACGGAGCCGGCGCAGCGGCCTGTGGAGCGGTTCCGCAGCGACCCCACCGACCCGGCCGACCCGGCGCTCAGCTACCTGCTCGCCGTCCCGGACGCCGCCGCGGGCCTGATGATCCTGGAGCTGGAGTCGAACGAGGCCGTCATCCCGCTGCCCGCTGCCCGGGACCTGCTGGCCGGTCTGGAGTCCCTCGCCCGGGAGCTGGCCGAGGGCGTCCCGCACGGCTGGTCCGACCAGGTGGCGAACGCCCGGCGCCGAGGACCGGTCGGCACCGACCTGGTGCGGTACCGCAACGGCGTGGTCGACGCGTCGCGTGTCGCGCGGGCGGTGGCGGCCGAGCTGGGCCTTCCGGACGGCGTCCGGGTGCTGGTCAGGGGGCGCGGGTCGGACCGGGAACGCCTGGTGGCGCTGCTCCCGGTCGAGCTGCGCCCCACCGAACTCGACGCGCTGGTCGACCGGTTGCACCACCGGACCCGCAGCGACCCGGCACTGGTCGTACCCGTCGAGTTCGTTCGGGAGGCGAACCGTGCACCCTGACACCCGTCCGGCCGTCGCGGTCGAGCGGGCCCGCCTGGTCCCGGACCGGTACCGGACCTTCATCGCCGAGGCCTCCCACGACGCCCCGGTGTTCGGCCTCCAGGACGCACTGCTCCAGGAGCTCCTCGACCTCGGGCTCCCGCACGAACGGCGCGACGGGCGGCTGTTCCTCGACCCGATGGACCTGGAGAACACCACCAACCTGCTCGGCCTGCCCTCGCCGTACCGCAGTGCCCTGGAGCTCTGGGCCAGGTCGATGCGCGCCCCCACCGCGCTGACCGGGAGCCGCTACGAGGTCACCCTGCGCTGGACCTGCCCGGCCCCCGGGCACGCCGCCCGCTGCCGCTTCGTCCCGGCCACGCCGGCCCTGGCCGGGGCGGTCCCCGGAGACGGTTCGCTCACCGTGCGGGTGGACACCCCGGACAGCTGGCACGACTTCGGCGCGGCTATCGAACCGCTGGTGGCCGCGGCCGCGGAGCTGACCTTCCACAAGGTCCGCTGGCCGCTCGCCGGCGACCCCGGTTTCGTCCGGGAGACCGGGCTGGCCGAGTGCCGGCTGGCCACCCGGTGCCTGCTGCGGGTGGCCGAGGAGGCGGGCATCGCGACCCGCCCGGCCTGCGGCTTCTTCCTGGGTCTGCCGTTCCCGGCCCCGCACTCCTGGCTGGAGGTCCGCACCGGGGACGGCTGGCCCGCCGCGGACCCGTTCTTCCTGGCCACACTGCACGGGTGGGGCGTGCTGGACCCGCAGGACTGGCCGGTCCGCGGTTCGCCGCGCCAACTCCTGTGGCGGACCGGAGCGGAGTTCTGCTCGCACGTCCCGCTGCTCACCCACGACGGGCGGCCCGCCGCGGTGCGGGTGACGGCGCGGCGCACCGGGCGGCTGCACCGGCCGGGTCCGGCGGGCCGGGGCGGGGTCAGTCCGGGACCGTCGCCGTGCCTGCCGTCGATGCCCTGACCACGAGTTCGGGACGGACCACGGACACCCTCGGCTCGCGATCGGACGGCCCGAACTCGGCCGCGACCAGCCGGACCGCCTCGGCGCCGAGGCTCCGCTTGTCCACGTACAGGGTGGTCAGCGCGGGCTCCACGAGTTCGGCCAGCCCCAGGCCGTCGAAACCGGCGACGGCGCAGTCGTCCGGCACCGACCGGCCGAGCGCACGCAGCCCGCGCATCGCACCGACCGCGACGATGTCGTTGTAGGCCAGCACCGCCGTGACGCCCGGCCGCTCCTCGGCCAACCGGGCGACGGCGCGCTCCCCACCGGGGACCGAGTTGGCTGCGCGCTGCAGGCACTCGGGGTCCGCGGCGAGTCCGGCCTCCCGAAGCAGGTCGAGCATGATCTGCCCGCGCGGGCTGACAGTGCCGCCCGGCTCGGCCGGCCGGCCGGCGTCCAGTATCCCGATCTCGCGGTGGCCGAGCCCGACCAGGTGACGGATCGCCGCGGCCAGACCGCTGCCGAGGTCGATATCCACCCGGTTGACCGCGGCCGCCGCGCTGCCCGAGCCTTCATAGCCGAACAGGGCGAACGGAATCCCGATCTCCGTCGCCCGGCGCACCGACTCGTCGAACTCCAGATAGCCCACGAACGCGTCGGCCTGACCGGCGAACAGGTCCAGACCCACCTGCTCGCCCTCGGGCGTGGCACCGGTCTGCTGGATGACGACGTGCCAGCCCCGCTCCGCGGCGGACTCCAGAATGCCGTTCGCCACCTCGGGGAAGAACGGATTGGTGATGTTGGGCAGCAGCAGGCCGAGGGTGACGGTCTCCTGCCGCACCATGGCGCGCGCGAAGCGGTTCGGGCGGTAGCCGAGCGACCTGGCGACGTCGAGCACCCGCTGCCGCGTGGCCGGGTCGATCTCGCCCTTGTCGTTGGTCGCACGGGAGACCGTCTGCCGGGACACTCCGGCCGCCCGCGCCACGTCCTCGATGGTGACGCGCCGAGCGGTCGGCTCGAAAACTCCCGCACGCGAAGTCTTCAACTGGGGCGAACTCTCCAACTGGAACTCCTGGCGAGCGGCCGGACACCGCCCCTCTGGCACTGGCTGCGACGTCGTCGACGCAGCACCAGCATACGCGGCCGGCCATTCCCTCCGTGGCCGCCCTCGAATCCCGAACTACGCCCACGAACGGACTGACTGACAGTTGTTGACAACCTTTCAGGGCATCGGTGAGACTCTGGTTCACGTGAACGCTCACGTGAACGCTCTCAAATTCCTGTCCTGCTCGGCTGCACCGCTCAGAGACGAGGTATCGCAGTGACGTTGGAAGCGGACACCACCCCGCCGTGGGACCCGGCGTTCGAGGAGCTACTCCGGACCACCCTGGTGGACCTGCCGACCGGGCCCGCGCTGCACGCCGACCTCGACCTCCCGGCGGCCGGCCTCGACTCGATGCGCATGGTGGTGCTGCTGAGCCGGATCGAGGAGCGGTACGGGCTGGTCCTCCCCGACGAGTACCTGGCCATGGAGACCTTCGCGAGCCCCGGGGCGCTCTGGCAGGCGCTGGTGGCCGCCGGCGGGCAGGGCTGAGGCCGGTGCGGCCCGAACTCCCCGACGCCCCCCGGCCGCCGGCCCGTGCCCTGGCCCGGCTGCCGCTGCACCCGGGCACCCTCGACGCGGCCCGGGCGAGGGCGCTGCGCTCACCGCTCCCCCGGACCGACCCCTCGACCGGCGTCTGGGCCCACGTGCGGGAGTGGGCGGAGCGGGACCCGGACCGGGTGGCCGCCGTGTCGGACGCCGGGACCACCACGTACCGGCAACTCGCGCACCGGGTCGATCAGTTGCGGGCGGCCCTGACGGCCGGGTCCTGCACCCCCGGGAGCCGGGTCGCCGTGGCCGGTCCCCGCAGCACCGACACCATCGCGGCGTTCCTCGCCATCGAGAGCCTGGGCGCGGCCTACCTCCCGCTCGCCCCCGACTGGCCGCAGGCCCGGGCCGAGGCGGTGCTCCGCACCGCCGGGCCGCACTGCGTGCTGGTGCCCGACACGGCCGACGCCACGTCGGTGACCGCCGCCCGTGCGGCGGCCGGCGCCGCCGTCCCCCTGCTGGTGTTCCCGCCGCCCGCCGCCGCGCAGCCGGGCGAGCGACTCGCACCGGCGCGGGTGGCCGCGGGCGACGAGCCCCGCTACGTCATCCACACCTCCGGGAGCACAGGCGGCCCGAAGGGCGTGATCGTCGACCAGCTCGGGATGCTGAACAACCTGTGGTTCCTGGTCGGCCGGTTGCAGCTGACCGGCGCGGACCGGGTGGCCTTCACCGCCCCGCCGGCCTTCGTGATCTCGGTGTGGCAGATGCTCGCGCCGCTGCTGGTCGGCGCCACGGTCGTGATCGTCACGGACGCCGACCAGCGGTTCGCCCGGCGCCTGGCGTCGACGGTCGAGCGCACCGGGGTCACTGTCCTGGAGCTGGTGCCGACCGCGATCGACTGGACCGTGCAGGAGGCCGCGCGGCGCGGTGCAGGCCGGGAGTTCGCACGGCTGCGCTGCCTCGTCTCGACCGGCGAGCGGCTCGACCCCGGGATCGCCGGCGCCGCCCTGCGGCTGCTCCCGCACGTCGAGCTCTTCAACGCCTACGGGGCGACGGAGTGTTCGGACGACGTGGTGCTCCACCGGATCACCGCCGACGACCTGGCCGCACCGCTGCTGCCGGTGGGGCGACCGGCTCCCGGCGTCGTCCTCTACCTCCTGGTCCACGAGGACGGCGCGTGGCGCGCCGCGGAACCCGGCGAGGCGGGCGAGCTCTGGGTCGGCGGCGACGCCGTCAGCGCGGGCTACCTGCACGATCCGGAGCGCACCGCGGCGGCCTTCTACGCAGACGGGTTCGACCTGGCCTCGCGCACCGGGCGGCTCTACCGCACCGGCGACCTCGCGCGGTTCGCCGACGGGATCGCCCACTGCCTCGGCCGGACCGACCGGCAGGTCAAGATCGGCGGGGTCCGGATCGAACTGGACGAGGTCGAGGCGGCCCTCTCGGCCCTCCCCGGCGTGCTCGGGTGCGCCGTCCTGGCGGAGGTCCAGGACGGTACGGCGGGGCTCGTCGCGTTCTTCGTCGCGGCACCGGGGGTTTCGCGCGATACGGCGTCCGACGCCCTGCGCGCCGCCCTGCCCGCGGCATTCGTTCCGCGCCGCTGGGTACGGCTGGATTCCCTTCCGGCCAATGGCAGCGGAAAGGTCGACCGGCTCGCACTACGCAGCCTGGCCGGAGCCCCGTGAACTCCTTGGCCTCGCCAATTCCGAGGCCTCGCCGATGTCGATGACAGGCGCGCCGGTCACCACTACGGCTTCCCCATGGTGAACTTGCGGTCGTCGGCCTGCTCCAGCTCGGTGATCCAAGCCTCGAAGTCCGCGGTCTCCTCGACGGTCAGCGCCGTCCGGGTCTCCTCGACGAGTGCGACAGACATTTCTTCCACCCCCCTTCTCCTCGAAGTTAGGATCGAGATAAGCAGTTCGTTCCTGAATTGCAAGGATTGATTCGGGGCCGCCGGCCGAGCCGCTTCAGGTATTTCGGGCCAATGACCCGCGGCATGTCACGCGATGCGGGCCATCGACAGGACGACCCCGATCATCTATCGTGACTTCCGGCCCCGGGCGAGCCGCGCGAAGGGGAATTTCCGGAATGCCGCAACTACGGGACAATCGGAATTTCCGTGCCGGATTCCCGGATTCCCGTGGTCGAATCGCATCCCGCAGCACGCGCCGCCGAGGCAGGCGGACCGCCGGCCTCCGGGGTGCGCCGCACGGGTGACTCGGAAGGGTGGAGAAGGTGACGGGTGCGAAGGACGTCGAGGAGACCGGGGTCGGCCGGCCGGGGGCACAGCGCCCGGCGCCGGCGCCGCTGACCGGCAAGTCCGCCCTGGTGACCGGTGGTTCGCGCGGTGTCGGCCGCGGGATCGTCGAGCGCCTGGTCCGTGACGGCGCGGTGGTGGTGGTCGGCTTCCGCCAGGACGCGGACGCGGCCGCGGCGTTGGCGGCCCGCCTGGCAGCAGCGGGCGGCCTGGTCCACCCCGTCCGGGCCGACCTGACCCGGCCCGGCGCGGTGGCGCGCCTCTTCGCCGAGGCCGAGGACCTCACCGGCGGGATCAACATCCTGGTGAACAACGCCGGCACCATGCTCCGGGGCAAGTTCGCCGACACCACGGAGGAGGACTTCGACCGGATCATGGCACTCAACGTCAAGGCTCCGTTCCTGGCCATACAGCAGGCCGCCCACCGGCTCCGGGACGGCGGGCGCATCGTCAACATCTCCTCCACCGCCACCGCGCTGGCACACCCTTCGCAAGCCGCCTACTCGGCGAGCAAGGCGGCACTCGACCAGTTGACCAGGGTCGCGGCGAAGGAGTTCGCCCGGCGCGGCATCACCGTCAACACCGTGTCGCCCGGCGGCGTGGAGACCGCGGAGGTGACGGCCGGCGTTCGCCCCGAGGTGCTGCAGCAGTGGCGCCGGGCGAGCGCCTTCGGCCGGCTCGGGCTGCCGCAGGACATCGCCGACGTGGTCGGCTTCCTGGTCGGCCCCGACGCGCGGTGGCTGTCCGGCCAGAACCTGCAGGCCGCGGGCGGGGCGGTCTGATGGCGGCGGACCGGGGCGAGCGCTCGCTGGGACTGTACTTCTTCTCCGCCCTGCAGGACGACGCCGCCGACGACGCCGCGGGCTACCGGCTGCTGCTCGACGCGGCACGGGCCGCCGACGACGCGGGGCTCGACTTCCTCTGGCTCCCCGAGCGCCACTTCACGCCGTTCGGCGGTGCCCACCCGAACCCGTCCGTGGTGGCGGCCGCGGTGGCGGTGGCCACCCGGCGGATCCGGATCCGCGCGGGCAGCGTGGTGCTCCCGCTGCACGATCCGCTCCGAGTGGCGGAGGAGTGGGCGGTGGTGGACAACCTGTCGGGCGGGCGGGTGGAGATCGCCTCGGCCGCCGGCTGGAACCCGCGGGACTTCGTGCTGTCGCCGCAGGCCTACCAGGACCGAGCCGCGCTGGCCGACGAGAACCTGCGGACCGTGCGCGAGCTGTGGGCCGGCGGTGAGGTGCTCCGCACCGGCCCGCTCGGCGAACGGTACGCCGTGCGCTCCTACCCGCGACCGGTCCAGGCCGTGCTGCCCCACTGGGTCACCGCCGCCGGCAGCCCCGAGACCTTCGAGTACGCCGGCCGGATCGGCGCCGGAGTCCTAACCGGTTACGGCGCGTTCACCACCGCCCAGCTCACGGAGCGGATAGCGCGCTACCGTGCCGCCTTCGCGGAGCACCACGGCGGGACGGGCCGGGTGTCGGTGATGGCGCACGCCGCCATCGGGACCTCGGGGCAGCAGATCCGCAGCGAGGCCGAGCAGCCGCTCCGCCGCTACCTGGCCAGCTACGCGAGCCAGCAGGAGGCCCGCAGCGACCAGCGGACGGTCGACAAGGGCCTGGACTTCGCGGTGCAGCGCTACCTGCGGGGCCGGTCGCTGATCGGCGACCGGGAGGAGGCGCTCGCGGTCCTGCACAGCGCCTTCGCCGCCGGCGCCGACGAGGTGGCCTGCCTGGTCGACTTCGGCGTGCCGCGGCGGACCGTGCTCGACACCGTCGACGAACTCGCCGCGATCCGGGCCACCCTGCGCTGACCCGAGCCCCGCACCGTGTCCGGCAGGGCCGTGACCGTGCCGAGAGGAAAGGACCACCATGCCCCGCGAATCCCGAGCCGCCAACCCGGTCGAACCCGGGCAGCCGCTGCCGCTCCCGTCGGTGCGGTCGTACGTGCGAGAGGTCGTGGCGGCCGTAGTCGGCGGCGCGGCGGCGGACCTGACCGGCCCCGACGCACTGCGGGAGCTGGACATGGACTCGCTCACCCGGCTGAACATCACCCTTCGGTTCGACCAGGACCTCGGCGACATCCCGACCACCCTCATGTTCGAACACCAGACCGTCGACGACCTGGCCCGCTACCTCCTCGCCGAGCGCGCCGACGGCCTGCGCCGAGTGCTCCCGCCGCCGCCCGGACCGAGCCGAACGCCGGACCGCCCGCGCCCGGAGCCGGCCGTTGCCGTGGACACCCCGGCGACCGGGTCCGCCAGGTCCACCGGGTCCGCCGGGTCCGCCGACGACATCGCGGTGATCGCGGTGACCGGGCGCTACCCGGGCGCGCCCGACCTGGAGACGCTCTGGCGGAACCTGCGGGACGGCGTGTCCAGTATCGGCGAGGTGCCAGCGGACCGCTGGGACTGGCGCGAGTTCGCCGACCCGCCCCCCGGACAGCCCGGCCCGAGCCGCGGCCGCTGGGGCGCCTTCATCGACGGGGTGACCGAGTTCGACGCCGAGTTCTTCAACATCCTGCCGGTCGACGCGGTGAACACGGACCCCCAGGAGCGGCTCTTCCTCCAGACCTGCTTCCACCTCCTGGAGCAGGCCGGCCAGTTGGGCCCGACCACGCACGAACCCTCGACCGGTGTCTTCGTCGGGACGATGAACGCCACCTACGGCCGGATCGGTGCCACCGCCTGGCCGTCCGGCCGACTGACCGGGGCCAACTCCGCGCCGTGGTCGATCGCCAACCGGGTCTCCTACTTCTTCGACCTGCACGGCCCGAGTTTCGCGGTCGACTCGGCCTGCTCCTCCTCGCTCACCGCCGTCCACCTCGCGGTGCAGAGCCTGCGCAGCGGGGAGTGCCGCACAGCGATCGTCGGCGGGGTGAACCTGATCCTCCACCCCGCGCACCTGGCCGGCCTCTCCGCGGCGGGCATGCTCTCCTCCGACGAGGCCTGCAAGGTCTTCGACGCGGCCGCCGACGGATACGTGCCGGGTGAGGGGGTCGGAGCCGCGCTGCTCAAGCCCCTCGCCGCGGCGGTGGCGGACGGCGACCGCATCTGGGGCGTGATCAAGGGCACCGCGCTCAACGCGGCCGGCCGGACCTCGGGCTACGCGGTGCCCAACCCGGCCCGGCAGGCGGAGGTGGTGGCCGCCGCGCTGCAGGCCGCCGGGGTCACGCCGGGATCCGTCTCCTACGTCGAAGCCCACGGCACCGGAACCGAGTTGGGCGACCCGCTGGAGGCGGCCGGGCTGGTCCGGGCGCTCACCCCGGACCGGGCACCGCAGGCCCCGTGCGCCGTCGGCTCGATCAAGGCCAACATCGGGCACCTCGAGGGAGCCGCCGGCATCGCCGGCCTGACGAAGGTCCTGCTACAGCTGAAGCATCGCCAGATTGCCCCGAACGCACAGGTGGCGACCCTCAACCCGAAGATCGTCGAGTCCTCGGTGCTGCGCTTCCCGCGCGCCCTGGAGGACTGGCCGGCCGACGGCCCGCGGCGGGCCGGGGTGAGCTCCTTCGGCGCAGGTGGCGCCAACGTCCATCTGGTCGTGGAGGAGTACCTGTCCGTACCCCCGGATCCGACGGGCGAGCCGGCCGAGCCCGCCGAGTCGGCTCACCTGGTACTGCTCTCCGCCCGCACAGAACCCCAACTACGGCATCTGGCAGCCGCGTTAGCCCGGCAGTTGGCGGATTCCGGCCAGCCGGACGACCTTGCGGCGCTGGCGCACAGCACCCAGACCGGACGCCGGGAGCTCCCGGTGCGACTGGCCGTGACCGCCGCCGACACGGCCTCGGTCCGAGCAGCCCTGACCGCCTTCGCCGACGGTGACCGGACCCCTTCGGTCCGCACCGGCCGTCTGCACCCGGACCGCGCCCCCGGCGAGCTGCTGGACGACGAGGACGGGCAGACGTACGTCGACTCCCTGCTGGCGAAGCGCCGGCTCGGCAGGCTCGCGGACCTGTGGGTGGACGGCACCCCGATCGACTGGCCCCGGCTCTGGGCCGGCCGGCCGCCCGCCCGGGTCGAGCTGCCTCCCTACCCGTTCGAGCCGGTGCACTACTGGGTCCAGGCCGCCCGGGAGCCCGCGCGGACCACCGATCTCCAGGCCGCCGCCCCGGCGGCGGTGCCGACCGCCCGCACCGCGCCGAGCGGGCCGGGCGGGACCGACGGCCGGGCCGGAACCGAGGGCCGCCGTGCGCTGGTCGAGAGCGACCTGCGGCTCGCGGCCTGCGGCTTCCTGCTGATCGACCCCGCCGACGTCGACCTGTCGGCCGACCTGATGGAGCTGGGCTTCGACTCCGTTTCCCTGGTCCAGCTGACCGGCCGGATCGGTGACACGTACGGCGTGGAGGTGGAACCGGTGGTGGTGTTCGACCACCCGACGCTGGCCGACCTCGGCCGCCTCCTGCTGACGGGCTTCGCCGACGCGGTCGACGCTCGCCACCGGAAGCTGACCGACGGGACGGCGGACGCCGCGCCGGCCGACGGGGACGAGCAGCCGTGACGGTCCAGGCAACCGCCCAGGTGGTGGAGCGAACCCGGTGGATCCCGGACCGGTACCGGGACTTCGAGGTCCCGTCCGACATGGTGCTGACGGTCTACCAGGTCCCCCGGCCGCTGCTGGACGAACTGCTGGAACTCGGCTTCCCGCACCGCCACCGGGACGGGGAGCGCTGGTTCGACGTCTTCGACCTGGAGAACCTGACCGACGCGCTGGAGTTCAACGCGCCCACCTGGCTGCTGATGCGGGCGCTGGGCCACACCTACGACCGGGACCTCGGCCGGTTCGACGACGCGTACCACCTCCAAGTGACGGGTCCGTTGCCCGGATCCGGGCCACCCCGGCGACTGCGAGTCCGGCCCCGGCCGGCTACTCCTCCCCGCGCCTGCGGAGGCGGACGGCCTCCACCGGACGTCACCGGGGCCGTCGTGCGGCGAGACACGCTGCCGCCGACGAGTACCACTTCGACGACTCGCTGCTCCCGCTCGCGCGCAGCGCGGGCCACTTGCCCGTCAGCGCGTTCGACGTCGATGGCGGTCTGAACGTCGACGAGCATCTCCAACGCCAGGGTGAGGCGCTGGTCGACCGTGTCCGGGTGGTCGATGAGCCGGCCGGGGGTGGAGATGTCCGCGTAGTCGGTGATCAGGCCGGGCAAGGCGGCCCGGAGCGAGTCGGGCCGGGCGTTGATGTCGGTGCTGGTCGCGGCGGCTCTTCCTCTCACTGAGGCAGGACGGGATCCGGCGGGTACGGGCCGGTCCGGTCAGGCGGCACTGCGCGCGCCCGCTGGGTACGGCTGGCGCGCGGTGCGCAGGGGGACGACGTGGGCCGTGGGCGACGGCGAGGGCCGCGCAGTGGCTGTCGCGGGGCCGGCGGGTACGGGCGGTTTCGGCGAGAGCCTGCTCGTCCTCGACCACCGGGTGGTGGGCGTGCTCGGGTTCGCGCAGCCGGTTGTAGTGTCGGGTCAGGGCTGGCTCGCGCTGGGCTGCGGCTTCGTCGAGCACGGCTTGGCGGGCGAGGGCCTGCTCGCGCCTCTGGCGGCGCAGTTCCTGGTAGGCGGTGTGGTCGCGGACCGGCGCAGTCGCTGTGGGGCGGGGCGCGGTCCGATCGTCGACGTCGTGGTCGAGCTGCGGCGCGGGCGCGGGGCCGCCCCGGACGTCGATAGCGGTCACGGTGCCGGGGCGCAGCCGGTCAAGCTGGGTGAGGGTGCGGCGGGTCCGGTAGCGGAGCTGGGCGGCCCAGGCCGGGAAGTCTGCGGTCACGCGCAGGCGGCAGATGGTGGGGTCGTAGCCGGAGAGGTGCCAGTGGTCGGCGGCGTCGGGACGATCGTGGGCCAGCGGTCCCGCAGGCCCACGCCGGCGGTGCCGAGGGTCCAGCCGTGGGCGGCGACCAGCGCGAGGAACACTTCTGCGCGGAGCTCCGGCTCGCGCGGACCCCGGCGGGCGGCCGTGGCCGGTCGGGCCGCGAGGGCGTTCCGCCGGGCCGGGGTGGCGTGGGGGCGGGCGGGTCTGGCGGGCGGCGCGCAGCGCGGTGCGGGCGAGATCGGCGCCGTCGGCCTGGGTCATCGGGCGTTCACCGCCTCGCGGACTGGGGCCGCGGCCGCCGCCGAGCGGAGCTGGTTGGCACGCTCGCGCAGCGCCCGTACGGTTTCCAGAGGCTCGAGGAGCAGGTACCGGGCGATGGTGGCGCGGGCGTGTTCGGCGGCCTGGTCGGCGTCGGTGTGGGCGGTGAGGCGGTGCCCGGCCGTGCGGAGTGCGGTGTCGTGGGCTAGTTCGGATTCGGCGTCGGCCAGCGGTGTGCGGGCCAGCCGGACGAGGGCATCTGCCCGATGGGCGTCGACGGCGTCCCGGACGGTCACAGGTTGTCCGAGCGGACTGGTAAGTCCTTTGACCAGCTGTTCTTCGTTCGTCACCATGATCCTGTGACAGTTGAGACCACCCTAGTCAAAGTTGACGCGGACCTTCGTGCCGGCCGGATACCCGTCGCTCGTCAACGTCTGCGCGGCCTGGTTGCCTCGTACCCGGCGGACCTCACGGCCAGGCAGCGGCTGGCCGAGGTCTACCGGTTGTACGGCGAGTCGGCCGAGGCAGGCCGTTGGGCCTACCTCGACGCGGACCGGGATCCGGGCGAGACGGCGGCTTTCGAGGCCCGTCACCCCGATCCGCTCGACCGGATGATGGCCGTCGCCTGGCGTGGTCCCGAGGAGTCGGCGCCGACGGAGACCGCCCGTACCCGGCTGGCCGGACTGCGTGAGGCGGCCTCCGTGCAGGCAGGCCGCCCGGTCCACTGGCACCACGTGCGTGACCGCGCCGAGCACACCGACGGGGACGGCTCGGACGGGGAGCTGTTTTGTGCCGGACTTGCTCTCGGAGGTCTGGTGCTCCTGGGTTTCGCGGCCGTTGGCGTCGTCACTCTCGTTCGCTGGTGGCTCTGACCCTTCGCCGCCACCGTGGTCCGCGGGCGGCTTTCACGGAACCCGTTCCCGTGCCGCCGAGATCCTTCCGGCCGGACGTTCCGGGTCCCTGCTGGCAGACAGCTGATCTCCCTGTCCGCTGTGACACGTGGTCGCTTGTTCGCGCGAATGTTCGGCCGGTGTGTGGGCCGTGGTCACCTGTCTCGGACAACGCGGTCGCGATAGTGCTGGAACGAGTGCCAACCGCTCGGGTCGTCCGGGGCGAGGAAGTCACCTTCGGAGATGTCGATGACTCGGCAGCCGACTGCTCGGGCGATCGCGAACACGGCGTTGAGGACGTCGTCGCCGACACCACGGACATGGAGCATGATCGAGTCGACAGGGGCCCGGGACCGAGGTTCAGCTCGATGGACCAGGCCGGGCCAGTGAGGCGCCCCCAGGATCGACGGACGCGATGAACTGTTCGCCGCCCTCGCCCAACGCGCGGCGCTCGACGGCGAGCGCGAGGTGCTCCTGGCCGGCGCCCTGCTCGAGTCGCTCGACCTTGCCGGGGACGAGCCGCGGCTGCGCCCGCATCTGGAGATCATCGCCCGCATCCACGCCCCGACCCGGGAGGACCTCGACCGTGGCGCCGACCGCCTGGAGGCCGTCACCGCTTCCCGTGTGGCCGGCGTCTCGGTCGGCCGCTTCCTCCACCTCCTCGAACCCGCGCACCGGGCCGCGTGCACCGGCCTGATGACGAACCTGCCGACGATGGGCGAGGACGCCGTCACCGCGCAGCTCTCGTACCCGCCGCTGGACGGGGCGAGCGGTATCGGCCACCTGGCCCGCAACAACGCCAGGTCCACCGTCCCAGCCGGTGAGGCGTCAGCCTGTGAGGCGTCAGCCTGTGGACGGGAGGTTCCCACCCGCGGTGACCACGCCTGTCTCATAGGAGATGACGACCATCTGGGCCCGGTCATGGGCGTGGAGCTTGGCCAGCAGCCGCCGGACATGTGTCTTGACGGTCGCGATGCTCAGCCCCAGATGCTCGGCGATCACCAGGTTGGGCAGTCCCCGGGCCACCAATCGGAGAACTTCCCTTTCCCGTGGGGTCACGCCCGCCAGCTCCCGGGCGAGTCGAGGGCGCGGCTCGTGGCGTCCGGCGAACTCGCGGATCAGACGGCGGGTGACCGTGGGCGCGAGCAGGGCGTCGCCGGAGGCGACCACCCGCAAGGCTGTCAGCAGGTCGGCGGGGAGGATGTCCTTCAGGAGGAATCCGCTGGCCCCGCCGCGGAGTGCCGCGTACACGTACTCGTCCAGGTCGAACGTGGTGAGGACCAGCACACGGGTGCCGGCGGCGTCCGGGTCCGCGCAGATGCGCCGGGTGGCCTCCAGACCGTCCGTGCCCGGCATCCGGATGTCCATCAGGACGACGTCGGGCCGCAGCCGCAGGGCGAGTTCGACGGCCTGCTCGCCGCTGTCGGCCTCGCCTGCGACGGTGAGGTCCGGCACGCTGTCGATGAGCAGGCGGAAGCCCGCCCGCAACAGCGCCTGGTCATCGGCGATGAGAACCCGGACCGGCCGGTTCACCGTGCTGTCTCCGATCCGCAGGGCAGCCGCGCATGCACCCGGAATCCGCCCGTCGCCAGCGGGCCGGCGGAGAGGGTCCCGCCGCACATGGCCGCCCGCTCCCGCATCCCGATGAGTCCGTGCCCACCGCCAGGACGCCGGGACGGGAGCCGGGACGGCGCGTCGTTGACGACCTCGATCTCGACCGCCTCGGGACCCGTCCGGGACAGGTTCACCCAGCAGTCCGCCGATCCCGCGTGCCTGACGACATTGGTGAGGGCTTCCTGAACGATCCGGTAGACCGCCAGTTCCACACCCGGGGAGAGTGGTGGATCCGGGTCGACGGACAGCTCCACGCGCGGGCCCGCGCCGTCCGCGAGCGCGGGCAGGTCCGCCAGACCGGGGACGGCCCCCCACTCGGCTCCGTCGCCGGGTGATCGCAGAACGCCGAGCATGCGGCGCATCTCGGTGAGCGCCGTCCGGCCCGCTGTCCCGACCAGTTCGAGGGTCCGCTCGGCCTCCCGCGGGTTGGTGGAGGCCACCGCACGGGCCACCTCGGCCCGTACCGCGATGACAGTCAGGTGATGGGCCACCACGTCGTGGAGCTCGCGGGCGATCCGCAGGCGCTCGTCCGTCACGGCCTGCCGGGCGGCGAGTCCTGCGTACGACCGCTGCTCTTTCAGCGCGGTGCCCACCACCCAGGGCAGCGTCATCATCAAAGACGCGAAGACGACGCCCCCCGCGACCCCGGAGGCCGGGACCGGCCGCGGTACGAGGGCCATGGCCGCCGCGACGGCGCCCAGCGAGCAGCCGAGCGCCGTCGCGGACCGGCGCCGCGGTTCCCGCGCCGCCACCGTGTACAGGGCGACCCCGACGGGGACCCAGGACTCCTCCCATCCGGTGAACGCCATAGCGAACACCGCTCCGGCCAGGACCGTGTACAGAACCCGGACGGGCCACCTGCGCCGTACCGCGACCGGCAACCAGACCAGTGCCGCCACGGCTCCCGCGCCCCAGCCACCGCTCCGCGCCTCGCTCACGCCGAACACCAGGGCGAGGAGCACGGCCGCGACCGTGTCCACGCCCTGCCACTGCCCGTCCCGCAGACGTCTGGCCACCAGCGGCCTTGACTCCCCGTCGCCCATGCCGGCCACGCTATCCACACGGGGGCCCGGGGCCTGTCAGCCCGGAGGACGTCATCTCGCGGGCTGAGTCATCCGCGCGGCTGATGCCCGTCCTACCCTCCTGGGCTGACACCGGGTTCCTCCCCGGGGGCGAAGCCGCCCAGCCCGTCGGACGGAACAGTGGAGCCATGAATCGGAGAACACTACTGTCCTCGTGCGCCGGACTGGCCGCCGCCATGATCCCGGGTCCGCTCGCGTCGGTGGCCCTCGCGCGACCGCGGCAGGAGGAACCCGTGCGGTTCCGGCTGCCCGCCCCGAACGGACTACCCGCTGGGTACGATCGCGCTGCACCTGACCGACACCGCACGGCCGGACCCCTGGGTACCCTCCCGCCCCTTCCGTGAGCTGATGATCAGCATCTGGTACCCCGCCCGCAGCTGCGCGGCCCGCCCCGCTCTTCCCTGGATGCCTCCGGCGGCCGCCGACCGGTACCTGAGCCTCCTCGGCCTGCCTCCCGGCCGGGTACAGCTGGGAGGCACCCACGGCCACGAGGGCGCTCCCGTCGGCGGCCCACCCGGCCCCATGCCCGTCGTGCTCTACTCTCCCGGCGCCGACGCGTCACGGTCGTTCGGCACCGGCATCGTGGAGGACCTCGCCAGTCACGGCTTTGTGGTGGTCACCGTCGACCACACCTACGACGCGACGGCAGTCGCCTTCCCCGGTGGACGCGTCGAGACGAATCCGCTGGGCGGAATCAGCGACTACGCCAAGGCCCTCGCGGTCCGTACCGCCGACATCCGCTTCGTCCTGGACCGGCTCGCCGTCCTCCGCTCGGGCGGCCACCCCGGCGTCTGCCGCACCCCGCTGCCCACAGGCATTCGCGGGGCGCTCGACCTGCGGCGCGTCGGGATGCTCGGCCACTCCCTCGGCGGCGCCACCACCGCCGCGACGATGCTCACCGACGGGCGGATCATGGCGGGAGCGAGCCTGGATGGGGGCGCGGCGGGCCCGGTGGTGGACGCCGGGCTCGACCGTCCGTTCCTGGTCGTTGACACCCCAGGCAAGGGCAGCATGGAGAGCAACCCCGCCCTGCGCGCGTTCTGGTCCCGTCTGCGCGGCTGGCGCCTGCATCTGACCGTACGGGGAGCCGCGCACCAGTCGTTCGGCGACGATGTGCTGATCCTGCCGCTGATCGCCCCTCTCCTGTGCATGTCACCGTCCGATGTGGAGGACGAGGTCGGGACGATTGCCGGGCACCGGGCACAGGCGTTCCAACGCGCCTACCCGCGAGCCTTCTTTGACCTCCACCTCCGCGACCAGGGGCGGCTGCTCGACGGTCCCTCCCCCGGCTTCCCCGAGGTCGACTACGCCCGGTGAACGCCTTGGCGCCGGTCCTGCCCCTCTGGGCTCCGAGATACGACGCCGGGGGCGTTCACCGGGCGGGGTCCAGCGACGGAGGCCCGTCGGTGTCCTCGGCCTCGCAGGGAGGATGACGACCCGGGGAATCCTGCGGGGCGGCGCCTCCACCAGCCCGATAGGGCAACGATGCGAACCAATTCCCCCGACCCCTGACGGCCCGTCGCGCAAAAGGGCGCTGACCTGGATTTTCTCCCGACCCAACGGCCCTCGGACATCACTTTCGGGACGACAGGATTCGAACGTGCGACCCCTTGACCCCCAGTCGCCCGGCCATAGCCATCGCCGCACGTCAGACGGTAGAAAGCCCGCGCTGTTCGTTCACCGAAAGGCACCTCAGAGACGGTGGCGAACGACGGGTGGTCCCCGGCAAGTCCCCACCGATACCGTTTGCCCGCTGTGACCCCTCAGCCGCGCTTGGTGGGGAACCGCATGCGGACGAGTAGAACTCGGGATACTCAATCCGCAGTCGTACTCGCCGATCTCGCTGTCACGGTGCCGCACGGGGATGGATGCGGAGCGACGGCCGAGGTCGCAGAGTAGAGTGGCCGCCGGCCACGGGACGGCCGCCTCGGGCGGGATCCTGATCCCGAGCGCCGCGTCCATCCGCGTGGGGTCGCGCGGACCGCCACGATCAGGCCGGCGGCCGTCCCCAAACAGGCCGGTGAACTCCAGCGCGTCCCGGCAGAGCCTCCCGTGGCTCGGGCCGTCGTCGGGCCCGAGGTGGACGACGCGGTCACGGCGCTCTCGACGTCAACGTCTTCGGAGTGCTGAACACCCCGCGGGCCACTGTGCAAGACGCTGCGGGCCCAGCGCTCCGGGCACGTCCTCGACATCGGCTCGGTGGCCGGCTTCGCCACCGCACCGGGCACCGGCCTGTACGGGGCGTCGAAGTTCGCCGTCGAGGGCATCACCGAGGCGCTGCACGGCGAGCTGGCCCCGCTCGGCGTGCGGGTGACGGTCGTGGAGCCGGGCGGGTTCCGGAGCGACTTCCCGAACGCGTCGAGCGTGCGGTCGAGCTGGCCTCCATCCCGGACTACCTCGCCGGTGCGGGCCCGGTCCGCGAGGCGCTCGCCGAGTTCGACGGCCAGCAGCCGGGCGGTTCGGCGAAGGCGGCCAAGGCCATCGTCGACGTCATCGAGGCCGCCGACCCGCCGCTACGCCTGCAGCTCGGCGCGGACGCCGTCGACCAGGTGGAGGCCGAGCTCGCCCTGGTCCAGGGCGAGTTCGACACCTGGCAGCACGTCTCCCTCTCCACGGCCGTATGAGCGGCCGGGGCGGGCGGGCTTCCTACTTGAACCAGTACTGGACGCCGTCGTGCTTCGAGCACGTCCCACTCGGGGTCTTGGAGGTCGACGGGGTTCCGTCCTTGCACACCGCCATCTGGTCGGGGACCGTCGGTGTCTGGCCGTGGTCCCAGCCGCAGAGGCCGACGGTGTGGTGGGCGCAGGTCCCGCCGGGGGCCGGGGCCGCCGCCGCGGGCTCGGAGCTGGGCGCGGCAGTCGGCGCGGGGGCCGCCTTCGTGGGCGTCGGCACCGGCGGGGCGGACGGGGCGGGCGCGGCCGCCGGGGGCGTCGTCGGGCTCGGCGCCGCCGTGGTCGGGGCGGCAGCACCCGGGCAGGGTTCGGCGTCCTTGACGACCCCGAGGGTGACCTTCGTGGTCACCGGCGCGGCGGTGCCCGAGGCCGGGGTCTGCTGGCAGACCTTCCAGTTCGCTTCGACGATCTGGGTCCGCTTGTGGTCTCCCCCGGCGACGTCGGTCGACTCGACGCTCTTGAACCCGGCCTGCTTCGCCGCCGTCTTGGCCTTGTCGAGCTGGAGCCCCACCAGCTCCGGCACCGACGTCCCGCTCGGCGCCGCCGCCGCGACCGAATTCGCCCCCGCGGACGGCGCGGACGTCGACGCCGGCTCACACGCCGCCACGAACAACGCCAGCGCGGCCAGTCCCGCGTACCCGATCGCCGCCGGCCGGAACGCCCATCGCGCGGCTGTTACGGCTATCCCACTACCCACGTTCCCATACCGCCTTCAAACTCGACGAAGAAGGCATGAAGCTATGCCCCGGGATCTCCACACAGCAAGCGGTTCCGGCAAACTCGTGCCGACGGTTCCACGACCGCCGAGCGGACCGCGCAGTCGGAACCGCCAGCTCAACAGCGTCGGCCCCTCAGGCAGCCTCGTCGGATCGACGGACACCGCGCGGTAGGCGTTTCGACCGATCTGGATGACGCGGGCCGCCGGGAAGGTGGTCAAGGTGGTCCGCTTCGAGGTGACGATCAGCTGGAAGCCCTGGTCGGCAAGTCCCGAGAGTGTGTCGAACACCGCGCGTTCCGTAGTGGGATGCAGGAGTACGAAGGGCTCCTCGATCAAGACGATCCGGTTCGGCGCACTGTCCGACTCGGCCAGGGAGCACAGATTCGCCTGCCAGTTCTCGAGCCCGAAGGCTCGGCTGTCAAGCACCTGGATGTCTCGGTGGCTGAGGTAGTCCCGGCTCGCCAAGCTCGGCTGACCGATGGGGCGAGCGGAGTGCAACGAGTTCATGACAGGCCCGCTGTTCCCCATACACGTTGCAAGCCCTCCAGGGCTGATCACGAAACCGATGGCCTGGGTGCCGTCCGCGTACAGGACGTAGTTGCGAGCCCTCCTAGGGTGTTCACGCCTCCTGTGGGAGCGGCAGGACGTCACCATCCTGATGACCTTGTGAGCCCTCCGGGGCTGATCAGGACGCCGGCGTCCAACCGCTACTCTTCGCGCAGGCCGCGTTGCGAGCCCTCCAGGGCTGACCACAACCGGGAAGAAGGACGAGCTAACCCGTTGCCGGATCTCGTTACGAGCCCTCCAGAGCTGATCACGACGAGGGGGCGGTGGTCGGTGTGGCCGATGAGGTGGCGTTGCGAGCCCTCCAGAGCAGATCACGACCCCGGCTCGCGGTCGACGGCCGCGCGTGCTGGCGGCCGTTGCAAGCCCTCCACAGCTGATCACGACTCCCGTCGAGCTGGGTCATGGACCAATAGGTGTCCTGTTGCAAGCCCTCCAGGGCTGATCACGACCTACGAGGTCGAGGGCCTCGTCATGCGGGTCAGCACATTGCAAGCCCTCAGGGCTGATCACGGCCCGGTCGTCCCCGGCCGCGTGGCTGCGCGTGGGAGCGTTGCAAGCCCCCCAGGGCTGATCACGGCGCTGGTCGTACCCCGAGACGATCACCCCGGCGAACTGTTGCAAGCCCCCCAGGGCTGATCACGGCCCGAGGATAAAACCCCTGCTCAGAACCATGCCGGTGCGATTGTAGATCTTTGGGGTGCGGCGTTTGGCTGGTGGTGCAGTGGTGCTGGTCAGAGGATGTCGCCGGGGCCGCCGAGAGTGGCTCCGATGGTGGTGGTTTCGATCATGTCCGGGGAGCGGGTGGTGTAGGTGACGATGCTGTCGTAGGTGGGGTCGATCTCGTTGTTGAGGGCGCTGGTGAGGGCGCGGTACTGGGCGGTGGTGAGTTCGCCCTGGAAGACGCTGCGTTGGGTCCAGTGGAGGTATTTGCGGCACGTTCTGAGGACTCTCGGGTTGCGTTCGGCGGCGGTGTCGTAGACGAGGATGACGAACACGGGTGGTTACCACCAGGGTCGGAAGGGCTTGTAGGGGGTGCCCTCGAGGCAGAGGCGGACGAGTTTGAGGGCTTCGAGGTGGATGAGTTCTCCGTAGCTGACCTGCCGTTTGAGGGTGCGGTGGTAGACGGTGGTGGCGAGTTCGTCGCGGACGAGGGCGGCGATCTTCTTGCGGCCGTCGGTGCTGAGGGAGGCGCGGCCGACGTCCGTCTCGAAGTCGCCGGGTTTGAGGCTTTTCTGGCTGGCGGCTCGTCGTAGGAGGCGTTCGGCGAAGAGGGGTTTGAAGGGTTCGGCGAGGTCGAGGGCGAGGGTGTTGCGGCGGCGGTCGGTGTCGGCGTGGAGGAAGCCGATGGCGGGGTGGAGGGGGGTGGAGCGCAGGGCGGTGAGGACGTGGGCGTAGACGAGGGCGTTGAGGTAGCTGATGAAGGCGTTGCCAGCGTTGGTGGGGGGTCGGCGGGTGCGTCCGTTGAGGCGGAGCCAGGTGGGCAGATGGGTGTCGAGGGCGGCCCAGGCGGTGCGGCGGAAGTTGCCTTCCTGGCCCATGAGGGTGTCGGTGTCGTGGCAGTCGGGGAGGTTGGTGCGCAGGGTTTCGAGGGCGGGGTCGAGGAGGTCGGTGTCCAGGGCCCAGCGCAGGTTCTCGGCGGTGGCGAGGAGGAGGGCGCGGGCGATGGGGAGGCGTTGGTGGGGGTCGGCGGTGATCTCGACCTGTCGGCGCACGACGGTGGCGGAGGACATGGCTTCGGCGGGTGCGAAGTGTCCGGCGTGGTTGCCGTAGTGGTCGAGGATGTGGACGGTGACGCCGTGGCGGGACAGGAGGGACATCGCGGAGGTGTTGAGGTCGACGTGGTCGAAGGTGACGAGGTCGCGGATGTCGGTGATGGGGATGCGGACGAGGCTGCCGTCGGGGCGTTCGATGCGGATGCTGTTGTCTTCGCGGCGGATGCGGCAGGGTTCGGTGAGCCAGTAGGTGCGGCCGGCGGCGGGCATCAGGTTCCCCAGCAGTAGTCGAGGTAGGAGCAGCCGCGGCAGGCGGCACGGGTCTGGCGGTCGGGGGGTACGGGCAAGGCGATGACGACGCGGGCTTCGTCCTCGGCGGTTTCGGCGGCTTCGCGTGCTTGGTCGTTCCAGAGGATGTCGGTGGTGCGGCGGATGAGGGGGTAGTGGACGATGCCGCCGCGGACGTTGACGCCTCGGCGTTCCAGGAGGAGGCAGTAGTGGCGGACCTGGGCGTCGTGGGCGGGTGAGGGGGCGCGGGAGGATTTGGTTTCGTGGACGACGGCGCCGGTGGTGACCCAGTCGATGCGGGCTTCGCCGAGGTCGATGTCGCGGCGGCGGGTGAAGGTGGTGTCGTTGACGACTTCGCCGAAGGCGACGAGGTCGCTGCCGGCTTCGGGCCGGTAGCCGCGCATGTAGAGCCAGAGTTGGCGTGGGCAGTGGCGCAGGTACTTGATGTGGACGCCGCCGAGGCCGTGGTCGTCGTCGACGGGTTGGGTGGGGACGGGTTTCACAGGATGGTCTCCGGCTCGGCGGGTGGGCGAAGGCCGAGGACGGGGTCGTACTGGCCGTCGATGAGGTGGATGCCGAGGGCTCGGTCGAAGGTGGCGTTGTAGGTCTTCAGTTGCCGCCAGCGCAGGGGGATGAGGAGGCCTGCGGCGAGGAGGGGGTCGGCGTTCTTGCCGACGGCGAGGCTCCGGTATTCGTCCTTGTCGTCGCGGTGGAGGACTTCGACGGTGTCGAAGCGTTCGCCGAGGGTCTTGGCGTGTTCGGTGCGGTCGTGGAAGGGGTCGGTGAAGGTGAGGAATTCGGTGGTGAAGCCGTCGCGGGCGTGCCGGGCCCGCTTCTCCCAGTCTTGGCCCCAGTCGGTGTCGTAGGCCAGGGCGAGGAGGCGGTCGATGTCGTCCTCGCTGAGGGTCGTGGCGCCTTCTGCGGCCAGGGTGGTGAGGGCCGACCAGGCGGCGTCGACGGCTCCGGGGTCGTAGGGGCGGTGGCCGTCGGTGCGGTGCACGCGGAACTCGACCGGGCCGTCGGGGTGCAGGCCTCGGCGGTTGACGCGGCCGGCGCGCTGGGCGACGGCCTCGACGGGGGCGTTGTCGATCGCGCCGCGGTCGAAGTCGAGTTGCAGGGAGACCTCGACGGTCTGGGTGGCGACGACGAGGCCGCCCCGGTGTGGCGGCTCGTCGGGTCGGCGTTCGGGGTGGCGGGCCAGGAGGCGGGCTTCGATGGCGTCTCGGTCCCGGTTCTTGAAGCGGGAGTGGAGCAGCAGTGCCGCCTCGGGGTCGTCGGGTCGGGTGTGGCGGGCGTGGTCGGCGAGGGCGGTGAAGAGGTTCTGGGCGGTGGTGACGGTGTTGGTGACGACCAGGACGCTGTGGCCTTCGCCGAGCCAGGTTCCGAGGCGTTCGAGGCTGTGCGGGTCGGTGAGGGGCAGGTCGTCGACGACGAGGTGGTGGCGGACGGGGGCAGTGCCGGGTGGGGCGCGGTGGCAGGTGACGGGATGGTGGAGGCTCTCGTCGACGAGGGCGAGCAGGGGTGGGGCGAGGGTGGCGGACAGGACGGCTATCCTGCTGCCGAGTTGTTCCCACAGGCGCATGGCGGCGCACAGGCGGCCAAAGGTCTCGGGGTCGTAGGCGTGGAGTTCGTCGAGGACGAAGAGGGAGGTGGCCTGTTCGAGGAGGACGGAGGAGTGGGTGGGGCCGGCGATGGCGGCGGCGAGGAGTTGGTGGGGGGTGGCGACGCGCAGGCGTTGGGTGAACAAGCGCATGGCGTTGGCGCGGGCGCGGGCCTTGCGGGCGTCGTCCTTGGTCGGGGTGCAGCAGTCGTCCTCGAGGGCCTCGGCGAGGAGGATGCGGGCGAGGGCTCCGTGGAGGAGTCCGATGTCGGGACGTTGCTGGCCGGTGGCGGGTTGGAGGGTGCGTTCGAAGCGGTGTCGGGCGGCGTTGAGGGAGGCCCGGTAGGGCAGGGTCCACACGAGGCGGGGCAGTCCGGGCATGGTGGCCAGTTGGTGGGCGGCCCAGGCGAGTCCGGCTTCGGTCTTGCCGCTTCCGGTGGGGGCGATGAGGACCAGGTGGCCGGTGGTTTCGCCAGCCTGCTGCTGGTGGTGGTGCGAGGTGTGCGGGAGGCGGGCGAGGTAGTCCAGGGGCAGGGGCAGGTGGGTCTGGAGGTCGATGTGGGCGGAGCCGGCGTGGTCGGCGAGGGTGAGGGCGCCCTGGGCGAGGACGGCGATCAGTCCGGTGTGGGCCTTGACGGGTTCTCTCCAGGCGGTGAGGACCTCGTCGAGGAGGAGGCGGGCCCGGTCGGCCACCGTCGGGTCGCCGGGCTCGGGCGGCGCTGGCTCGGTGCGGAGGAAGCCGGCCAGCCAGGCGAGGAATTCCTGGTGCAGTCCGCGCGGCACCTGTCGCCCGCCGCCCGGGCTGGGCACCTGGTCGAAGGCCTGGTCCCAGCGGGTGCTCGCGTTGTAGAGGCGGGCCAGGGCCGGTTTGCCGCCGCCGAGGGAGTTCGCGGCGTGCAGTGGCCGGTGGTGGGCGGCGACGAGGGTGGCGATCAGCAGCCGCTCGCCTGCGGTCCATGCTGCGGCCGGGGCCAGGAGGTCGACGTAGGCGAGGGAGAGGACTTCGTGGCGCTCGCCCCAGGGTTCGGCGCCGGGTTCGAGCTGTCGTTGGAAGCTCTCCGCGATCTTTCCCGCGTCGTGCAGGAGGGCCGCGGCACGGACCTGGGTCCAGAACCGGGGCTCGGTCGCGATGACGCCGGTGGTGGCGATGCGGGCTTCGAGCTGGGCGACGGCGTCGTGGACGGTGCGCAGGTGGGCGGTGAGGCGTTCGGGGTCCTCGCGGGGCAGGGACTTGGCGCGCAGGTCGGTGAGGGCCCGCCGTCGCGGCAGGGTCGGACGTGGGGTCAGGGGGTCAGGAGCCATACGGCTTGGGTGTCCTCGTGCAGGGCGGGGTCGGTGGGGGCCTCGCGGTAGGCGTGGCGGACCGGGGCCGGGGTGGTGGTGGGCTCGTCGCACCACAGGTAGTCGGACCAGGTGGTGGTGAGGCGGTCGGTGGAGACGGTGTCGGCGAGTCGGTGGGTGTGGGCGGAGGGCAGGTCGTGTCCGTCGGGCGGGGCGAGCGCGTGGCCGACGAGGGCCCGCTCGGTGGGTTCGAGAACCACTTGCGCGATCCTCGTGAGGTGGACGAGGTCCTGGGAGCGGCCCAGGCGCAGTCCGTGGCGCGGGCGGCGTAGCGCCCGGGTGAGGCGGGTGGCGTCCGGTGCGGGGATCCACAGGGTCAGGTGGACGCCGGCGAGGAAGGACCGGTCCTTGGCGGTCGTTCCTCCTTTCCCGGCCCGGACCCGGCCGCCGGCGGCGGGGTTGCTGCCGTCGGCGGCGACGGGGTGGTAGGTCTCGGTGTCGATGCCGTGGCCGTCCGCCCACGCGGCCATACCCAGGGTCAGTGGTTCGGTGGGTGCTCCGGTGGCGGCGGCGAGCATGCCGCGGACGGTGGAGGGCGGCGGTACCGGCAGGATGCGGGTGATCCCGGGGAACAGCGGGTCCCGGAACGAGGCGACGGGTGCGTAGAGGGTGGCCTTCAGGGCCTCGATCGGCCCTCCGGCGGCCGGCGGGGTCGCGGTCATGCGTGGGCCGGGTCGTCGAACCAGCCGTCCAGCCGTCCCTCGCGCAGGTCGGCCGCCAACTGGAGCAGGATCGTGCGGGGGTGGTCGATGACGATGGTGCCGTCCGCCAGCTCGCGCGCGCATTGCTTCTCGAAGTCCTCGCGGGCCTGGTCGCGGAAGCCGGGGCGCCAGCCGATCCGCACCGGCCCCTCCCACTCCCCTTCCCACGCCTTGAGTTCCTGGAGAAGGACATCGCCGCGTACCCGCACGCCCGTATCGGGGTCGGCGTCGATGACGTTGCCCAGCGGGTTGATGCCGCCCTGGAAGGGGGCCAGGACCATCAGCGAGGGGACGCGGTCGCCGTAGTGCAGGGCCTGCTTCGCACCGCCGCTCAGGTGCGCGAGCGCCTCCGGCAGCAGCGCCGCACGCTCACGCCGCTTCTCCAGTGGCAGCTGTACGGCCGGCTGGTCGCGGAACTGGAGGGTGGAGGCTCCGAACTCCATGGCGTCGGCCACCTGGAGGGCCTGCTCCGGGGTGAGGTAGTTCGGCCGGCCCACGCCGTCGGCCCCGGGCAGGGTGAAGGTGCCGATCCTCGGGACGTCTAGCAGGAACGGAGCCGCCAGGTCGGCGGTGTAGAACTCGTGCCCGTGCAGGACCGGCTCGGTCACCCCGCGGGACATCACGCCGAAGTCCTCGGTCGGGAGCACCGGTTCCACGGACATCAGGGTGCCGAGCATGAACGGGCTGTCGCGCAGAGTGGTGGCCGCGTCGTCCTTCTTCGCGCCGGTGCGCATGTAGCCGAACAGGTCGTCGTCGGCGTAACGGACGGGGTCGGCCTGGGTGTTGGCTTTCTGCGCCTTGCCCTGGGCCTTTCCGACCCGGGTGACCGGGGACGGCACCGAGCCGCGCTCGACCATCGTCTCGCGGATCCAGCGGCGCGCCGCCTGCGCGGACACGTACGGGTGCTTGCGGCCCCTGATCCGCGCGAACTTCACGCGGGAGACGGTCTCCTCGCCCCGACCGTTGTTGGGCGCGCCCGCGTTCACCGAGAGCACCATCATGCCTGCCAGGTAAGCCATTTACGCCTGTCCCATCTCGTAGTCGTGAAAGCCGTCGTACTCGTCCCCGCCGTCACCGGCGAACGCCGGCCGCTCCGCCAGCGCATCGATCTCGCGTTCCTGCTCCGGGTCGGCCGCCTTGGCGCCGATCTCGACACCGCGCTGCTGCAGCAGCACCGACACCTGCGCGAACAGCAGCATCCGCTGCTCCCAGGCGCGCGGCCGGCGCGTGATCAGCGGCTTCCACAGCTCCGGACCGGCCAACGTCGTCCTGCTGCCGTCCAGTTGCAGGCGCGTGTAGGCCTGGACGAGGAGGGCGCCGAGCTTGTAGTCGTTGAGTGCGGCGGTGCGGTACTCGGCCAGGCGACCGCGTGGACTTGAGCCCTGCTCGATCCAGTCGGCGATCAGCGACGCCACCGGTTCCAGATCCGTTTCCATTCCGAAGACCTCCTCGGCGTAGGTGAATGCGAGCCGGGCCAGCGCCTCACGGTCACCGGCACTCCATGCGGCGTCGGTGTCCGCGAGGAGACGGTGCAGCTGGCCCAGCAGCGGCCGGCTCCGGCCGTCCTCCGCCTCGAACAGCAGCCGCGCCGCCTCGCCCGTCCCGCCGGCCGTGATCCGGCCCTGGTTGTCGTAGCGGGTCAGGGAGCGGCGCAGCAGGTGCCAGCCGCGGCGCAGCGGGGCATTGCCGTCCACGGTGGCGAGGAAGGCGGGGACGGCGCGGCGGGTGCGGGTGACCCGCAACCAGGGGTCCTGGTTGTCGTTCTTGAAGCTCCACAGGGTGGTCGCGCACAGGCCCTCGCTGGCGTCGCGCAGGGCCGCCAGGACCACCGTCTCGGGCCTGGCCGTGGCAGGCATGCCGGTGAAGCCGACGTTCACCACGCGGCGTGCGCGTCGCACGTTGCGCCGGGCGAAGTCGAGTTGGGCGGTGTTGTTCTCGCAGGACAGCACGGTCGCCGAGCCGGCGGTGACCCAGGCGCCGTAGGGCAGGGCCCACATCGCGATCCGGCATCCCCGGCACACCGGCCAGCCCGCGACACCGGGCGGCAGCGTGTTCAGGGCCTTGCTGGTGTCGAACAGCGGCAGGTTCGACTTCGCCCACACCGCCGTCGCCCCGGCACCGCAGAACGTGCAGGGCAGGCTCCGGCCTTCCTCGGGGCGGTCAGGGGCGAACAGGTTCTCGATGTCGGGCCGCAGTGCGGCCGGGTCGGAGGTCCGCTTGCTGTGCGTGGCCTTCGAGTTGGGGTACAGCGCGAACAGCACCTTCCACCAGTCGTAGCGGCTGGTGTCCTTGGGGGCCGTGGCCGCCGCGACCACGTCCGCCACCAGGGCAGCCGACACGGCCTCCAGGTCGGCCTCGCCCACTCGCCCCGGAGCGTCGCGATCAGCGAGGACGGTCACCGCCCAGGCGCCGGCCCGCTGGAGCGGATGGCCCGTTGCGGCGAGCGCGCTCACCTCACCCATCCGAACCCCTGGATCGTGTCCAGGCCCAGCCCCCACGACCGGACCGCGTTCGCGAACCGCCCGTCGGCCTCCATCGAAACGCGCACCCGCGCCCCGATCCGCGGCGCGCCACGCACGGTGAACCGCCGCCGCGGCCCCGCCTCCAGCACCCGCACACCACGCGGCGCCGGCAGACCCAACAGATCCGCCTTGTGCGCCAGGTTGTGCTGCAACCGGCCCAGGTAGTGCTCGTCACCCGGCAACAGGTTCCGGCTGTCGTGCTTCAGCACCACCGGCGTCACCGTATCCAGCTCCACCAGCCCCTCCCCCGCCGGCAGCACGGCGTCCATGTCCATCGCCAGCCCCCGCACCCTCAACCGCGTCGCACCCCAGGCCAGTTCGTTGCACGATGCCAGCGCGCGCACCAGCACCGAGGCGATCTCCGGGACCGGCGACCCGAACCACACCGACCCCTCGCGCGACGTGGTGTAGACGCCCTTGCGGTGCGGCGCCCCCACGAACAGCGGCCCCGCCACCCCCACCGGCCTCAACGACTTCCCCTGCCACCCGCCGTCGTGCAACGCCTGCGCCAGAGCCTCGTCCTGGCCACTGAGCAGCCGATACACCACGCCGCGCGCAGCCCCGTGCACGTCCTCCCACCGCATGGTCGGCGTATCCGGCGACACATCCACCCTCACCCGCACCGCACCCTCCAGGAGCTCAAAATGATCACCGCGCCACCGCAACTCAGCACTTGGGCAGCCTAGTTGGCTTCGGATGGAGATACTTCAATTCCCCACTATTTGCACCGATACTTGCTTATATGTGATAGAAGCTTGAGATTCCTTGCCGCCATTGCGGATCGGTCAGCACCGACCACGGAGCTGCGCCAACGCTCGGCAACACCAGGCCGAGACCACGTACAGCCTGCAACCACAGACAATGCCACCGGAAAACGTCCTGACCTGCGACGATGCACTACCGGCAGGTCGCTGCAGAACAGCCACCGCCCAGCCACTCGCCACACCGGGCGACCTGGTGCTTTACTCTCGGGTCGTAATCAGCCCTGGAGGGCTTGCAACGAAAACCCGCAATGGGCGGGGCGATGGCTCTTGCGTTGCAAGCCCTGGAGGGCTTGCAACGCGTGCTGCTCCAGGTACGGCAGGCATGCCGTCCAGGTCGTAATCAGCCCTGGAGGGCTTGCAACTAGGTCTTGGAACAGGGCTCGGTAAGCAGCGACAGGCGTCGTAATCAGCCCTGGAGGGCTTGCAACGCGTCGGTTGAGCTTCCCCCGGTGTGCGGGAGGTGCTGATTAGCTGGTCAGGGCGGGTGTGGGTGGTTCGACGGCCACTGGTTCGGCCGTCGCCTGGTCGGCGTAGTGCTTCGCCTCGTACTCGTCCGGGCTGAGCCAGCCGAGACGCTTCTGGATGCGCCGGGTGTTGTACCGGCCGTCGATGTAGGCGAACAGCGCCAGGTCGGCGTCCGTGCGGGTCGCGAAGGTCGTGCGGCGCACGCACTCGGTCTTCAGCACGCTCCAGAAGTTCTCCGCCAGGGCGTTGTCGAACGAGTCGCCGACCGTGCCCATGCTTGCCTCAATTCCGGCCTTGAGTAGGCGGGTTGTGAGCTTGATAGAAGTGTATTGACAGCCGTGGTCGCTGTGATGAATCAGTTTGCCCGGCTCCACCGGGCGGCCGTGGAGGGCGTACTCCAGTGCTGTGAGGACCAGGTCGGCGTCCGCTCGCTCGGAGGTGTGCCAGCCCACGATCCGGCGGGAGAACGCGTCGCGGATCGTGGCCAGCCACCACGGTCCCTCATCGGTTGGGACCAGCGAGATGTCGGCGACCCACAGCCGGTTGGGTGCGGTCACGGTGAAGTCGCGCTGGACCAGGTCCGGGGCAAGGCCGGCCGTCGGGTCGCGGCGGGTGAAGGAGCGGGGCCGGCGCGGGCTGACGCCCTGCAGTCCGGCCTCGCGCATCAGACGTTCGACCCGTTTACGGCCCACGTGGGTGCCCTCTCGCCGCAGGACGGCGTGGACGCGCGGGGAGCCGTAGGTGGCATCCGAGTCCGAGTGGACGCGGCGGATCTGCTCGGTCAGCTCGGTGTCCTGGCGCTTGCGCGCGCACGGCTCCGTCACGTCGCGGCGCCATCGGTAGTAGGTGGAGGCGGGGATGTGCAGTTCCCGGAGTACGGGCTCGGCCCCGAAGCGGTCCTGGTGCTCGTCGATGAGCTTCAGTACCGTCGCCGGGTCGGGTCGAGCTCCTGGGCGAAAAAAGCCGAGGCGGCCTTGAGGATCTCGCAGGACCGGCGGAGCTCGGCGTTCTCCTTGCGCAGAGCGGCCAGTTCCTCCTTCTCGGCGGTGGTCAGCCGGTCGTCGCGCTCTCCGCGGTCGGCCTCGTCCTGGCGGACCCAGTTGCGCAGGGCCTCGTGGTGCACGCCCAGGTCCCGGGCCATCTGCCGGATCACCGGCTTCGGGTCGGCGGCCCGGTGCGCGGCAACGGCTCGCTGCCGCAACTCGGGCGGGTACTTCATCGGTGCAGCCATGGCAGAGGCTCCCTTCTCACGACCTATCAGGTCATGTCCGGCGGCCTTCCGCACTTCGGGGGAACCTCATCGCGCCAGCGGTCGTAATCAGCCCTGGAGGGCTTGCAACACGAGCGCGCAGGCGGGGGCGTAGAGGTGCCAGCCCGTCGTGATCAGCCCTGGAGGGCTACAAACCGGACCGGCCGCCCCTCGTGATCAGCCCCGTAGGGATTACAACGATCGAAGAGACTAGCACAGTTGGCGCGAGAGGAGGTAGTTGTACGCTGTCAAGACGAGCGCCTGCGGGTCGCTGGCAACGGGCGTGCCCTGAGCGTTGATGGGCCGGGCCGCGTTGGTGCGCGGCCCGGCCGGGGTGGTCAGTGGGAGGCGTCGAGCTGGCGTTCGGCGAGGTCGGCGAGGCGTTCGGCGCGGGCCCTGGCGGCGCGGGCCTGAGCCGGGGTGTACTCGGATCCCGGCGCGCAGTGGTCGAGGAACTGCCGGGCGATGTCGGTGAGGCGCCACATGGCGAGGGTGTCGTGGGCGGGGATCGTGCGGGTCCATCCCGCAGCACCGATCTGGTGGTTCTGGCCCGCGTGGTAGGCGAGGAGGAACCGGTCGTCGGCCTCGTCTCCGCTGTAGCCGTCTTTCAGGAGAGGGGTGGTGGTCAGCCACTCGCAGAACGGACCGGGCAGGACGATAGTCCAGCGGCGGCTGGAGACGACGTGGGCGCGGGTCAGCTCGGCGTGGGCGGCCGCGTAGCCGAAGTGTCGGGCGGCAGTGGTGGTGTCCCCGGTGGCCAGGGCGCGCAGGGCCCAGTCGTAGCCGCAGGCCGCGTGTTCGTGGTGGCGGCGGGCGACGGGGCCGAGGGTGTCGTCCTCGGCGCTTCGACGGTGCTTGTCCCGGGCGGTCCGGAGGTTGTCGGAGGTGAGCGGGCCGGGGCTGGGTGCGGGTTCGGTGGGCATGGTGACCTTCGTGTTGGGGCCGTTTCCACTGAGCGGGTGGCAGGCCGGGGGCTGGGGTGTGGCCGGGTGGCGCCCGGCTGACCCCAGCCTCTCCAGCGCAATCGACCCTTGGGCACACCAAGTTCCCTGCACTCAAAGGTGGTTGGCTCGACAGGTCTCGTCGTCCCCAGGTCGTTCGGTCAGTTGGCCTGCACTGGCGCGTTGGCAGGCGCTGTCACCGGTGTGCGCGCACCCGCTCCAGGGCTTCCCTGGCGGCAGGGACGTGCTCGTACGGGACGAGCCGTTCGGCGAGCATGATGATCCGCTTGGCGACCCGGTCGGAGGTCAGTCCCGTGGAGAGGTCGATGACTCGGAGGGTCTCGCTGGCGGCTTCCTCGACTTCGCCGGCGTCGAGGAGGGCGGCGGCGAGCCAGGAGCGGTAGAGGGCGCTCTCGCGAGCGTGCTCGTGGTCGTAGGTGGCGATGACCGTCTGGAGGATCGGCACCGCGCGCAGGGGGCGCCGCAGTTCCGTCCACACCTGTCCCTGCATCACCAGGGACTCGTCCCGCGAGACCCAGTACAGCCAGTCCGGTTCGTCTTCGGCTTGTGGCCGGTGGGCATCGTGGGCGTCCTGAACACGGCCGAGGGCGGCGGCGGCCTCCCGTTCGCGGCCGGCCAGGGCGGCGGCCCAGGCGGCCCGGTCCCAGATCATCGCGCGTTCGCGGGCACCGGCGTGCGGCGCGCTGTCCCCGGCCCCGCCCGGGGCAACGACAGGTCAGTACCAGCCTAGGACGTCAACGGTCATGCCCTTGTCCGTCAGTGGCTTCTCGTCGTAGTCGAGGAGGTGTTCGAAGAGGAACTTCGGCTCGGCAGTGCTGCCCGATTCCTTCAGGAACCAGCCCGACCGGTTCTCGATGACGGTCCTCTTGCCGTCCGGGGCGGTTGCCTCGCTCTTCCGTTCGGGGGAGACCGCCTGTCGCTTCTCGACCTGGCCGGACACGGCGATGTCCCAGGCCAACCCGTTGCCTTGCGAGAACGTACCCGTCTCGAGGGTGGCCTCTTCCTTCAGGTTGTCCGGGCCCGTCGGGTCGGCGGAGTACACCTTGTCATTGTTGGCCAGGAAGTACACCCGCTTTCCGTCCGGGCCGAAGCGCGGTTGCGTGTAGCTGGGCTTGCCGCCCGTGTATGTCGGCTTGGCGCCGATACTCACCGGGGTCTCCCCGTAGTTCCCGTTCGGGCCCGCGCCGCTCGTGTACTCCCCGAAGAACAGTTCGCCGGCCTTCGTCGTCCACACGACGGACCGCCAGTCCGGCGAGAAGGCTTGCCTCCTCCACGCGCTCGGCACGGCGTATTGGGGCAGGAAGGCGCCCGCCTTGGTCCTACCGGTCGTCTCGTCAAAGACCACAAGCTCGGTGAGGTTGCCGGACACCAGCGCGACCAGGCCCCTCATGTCCAGGCTCTTCTGCTCCGTCGTCGCCGACGGCGCCTGTCCGGATGTCGTCGGCCCGCCCTTGTCGGCCGGTGCCTGCCCGTTCCCCCCGCTGCCCTCCCCGGCACACGAGACCGTACCCGCGAGCAGCACGGCAACAACGGGAACCGCCCAAACAGGCCAATGGCGCCGCCGACCTTTGCTCTCGCGGGGAACAGATGTGGTGGTCGCCAGAACTTCCGACATGCTCAGCATCCCCTCATGACACGGCCGTCCTTCAAGTCGACCATGCACAAGCCAGGTTGGGGAGACTCATCGAAGCTTGCTCTCCAGTGCTGTGTGCATTTCGGCCAGCGTGACGATGCCTCGCCGACCTGCGCCTTCGCCGGACCGCCCTCGGCGTCGTGCAGTCGGCTGCCATGGCGGCAGAGAATGGCCGCCCGCCGGACGGCGGCTTGGCCGAGCGTGGCCTGGCAGGCGATGGCGTTTCCGCGCTCACATGGAATTGGGCAACATGGTCCGCCACTACATCATCTGGCGGAACAAGCACGCCGCCGACGAGTGCCTACGCGAAGTCGTCGCCATGGCAAACGATGCCTGATACGCGTCCACCGGCTCATCCTCGTTGGCGAGGAGGTCTTCGGCGACGGCCGCTTCGTGGTGCCGGGGCCCGGTGCCCGGCGTGAGTTCGACCTCGGTGTAGAGCGTGGTCCCGGGCTCGATGGCGAGGTGGGCCTTGTAGCCGTCCTAATAGTGGGTGCGGGTCTTGTGGACGTGTCGGGCGTCGGGGTCGACGGTGGAGACGATCCGGTCGGGTGCGGTGCCCCGGGTGGCGCGCCGGCGTCCGTCGCGGCCGTCGGAGTCGTCGGCGGGCTCGACGTCCTGTCCGGCGACCAGGGCGAGCAGGCCCACCGCGGTGGCGGCGTTCTCGCCGAGTTGCGGGGGGGGGGGGGGGGCGCCCCCGCCCACACCCGGGC